>NZ_JAUEQW010000003.1:0-518440 GCF_056498045.1 Trinickia sp. Z7 | reverse complement strand
AAGCCGCTTGCCGCTGCGCCGTCGTTTGCGTCATCTCGCACCTCCCTCGTTACCCGGTAACCGTCGATATGAAACATGTTACCCGGTAACGGGGCCCCTTACGACGTGTGGCGGATCTAGCGCTTACGGACAATGATAGGAGACCGTCTAGTCCACCTGCCGCCTGCACAAGCGACTCAAGGTCGAACGTACCGCTAAGCTCTGCGTTCAACATATCCATTAAGGCGGACATGTTGCTCTGCGACGAAATCGACCGATAGGGCGTGAGCGTACATTTCCGCTCTGAGAGTTCAAGTCGCGCCAAGGTGCCTAGGCGAAACCGATGTGCCTCGAGCTGTGCCTTGAAAAATTCCATTACCTGAAGCCGTAGAGTCTCCTGCAGCTTCTCCCCTCTCCCCCCGGCCTCAACGACGACACGAATGTCATCTACGTATCGGCAATAGTCGAGAATCGTCACACCGGCCGCTATCTCTTGCTTCGCCATCGCAGAAGCATGAAGTGCACGGTCGAACTCCACAAGGTATGCGTTAGCCAGGAAGCCAGCCGCGACTAATCCCTGCGGTAGTCCCAACTCCAGCGATGCCGCGCCATCCCCTTGAATGAGCGGCGCGCAAGCATGGTCTTCTTCACGCCATCGCCAGTCGAAGATACGTTTTGCCCGCTCCCAAAAAGCACTGTCCGCCGCCATTCGTTCTGGAATGCCGAAACGCCCCCTATGCTCTGTTTCGAGGCGCTGCAACACCCTTAGTAAGGCCGAACAATCCACACGGTCAAAAAACGACTTGATATCCAGCGAAACTACAAACAACTCTCGACCGCGCTGTAGTGGCGGCGCGAACTCGGCACATACCCGGCGCGGCCGTGCAAGGAACGTCCGATAGTCCTGAAAATATTGTCTATACGTTCGACTATTGCCCCACGAGAATTTCGCCTGAGTCCTCCTGTCGGGGTTGCTAACCCAATGGCAATGCAACCGATTTCCATAACTGACCACCCCGAGTTCGCGTGCTTTCATCACATTCGACTCCGTTGGGTCACCCTGAGCGGATTCAATTGCTTCCGCGAGACACATCATCACAGCCGTAGCCATGGTCTGGTCACGAATGGCAATATGTGCGAGAGGGCGCAGCGGCTGGAGAGTTTCCTTGTCCTCGTTTGCTGGCGCTGAAGCGTCACTGCCTTTACTGGGATGCCAGTCACCAAAAACCGGTTCAGAGCCCAAACTGTCCAAGTTGCTATTTAGCAGGCTCTCGAGCGTTAGAGGTCCGGGACGAGGAGCAAATTCCCATTTCGCTTTCTTTGGCGCAGGAACCAGCCTCAGGGCATCAGGCAAGAATTCTGCGTCGGCAATCTCCTCCGACCACTCACTAAGACGCCGTTCAAGGTCAATGGTGGAACTGTCCAGCTCCAGTACGTCTGCATACCAATTGTGTCTGCGAATGAATGCGTGGGACTTCTTCCACGCCTGGGCGAGGACCACAACGTCGGCCAGGTTCTCACCACAAGGCGCGAGCTCTTCGTACTTCTTCTGAATAATTGACATTCCCCCCCCACGACGCCGCCTTACCAGTCGTTACACCCAAGCCTCGCCCAGTGCTTCAGCTTGCTGCAATACCAAATCCACCGCCCCCTCCTGCTGGTCCGGCGGATACCTGTATTTCCGCAAAATTCGTTTTACCATCAACCGCAGCTTGGCTCGGACGCTTTCCCGAGCAGACCAGTCCACAGTGATGTTCTGTCGCAGGTTCTCGGTCAGCTCGTGCGCAATCTTCTTCAGCGTCTCGTCACTCAGCTCGCGGACAGCAGACTCGTTGTTTGCGAGAGCGTCATAGAAGCGCACTTCATCTTCGGTGAGCCCCAGCTCCTCGCCACGGCTGGCAGCAGCTCGAAACTTCTTGGCCATATCGATGAGCTCTTCAATGACCTGGGCCGTCTCAATCGCCCGGTTCTGGTAGCGCTTCACCACATTGGCAAGCATCTCGGAGAACTTCTTGTCCTGAACCACGTTACCCGCGAAGCGGCTCTTGATTTCACCTTCCAGCAACCGCTCCAGCAGTTCCACCGCCAAGTTCCGTTCCGGCAGGTTGCGCACTTCTGCTAGGAAGGCGTCATCGAGGATGCCGATGTTGGGCTTGTCGAGGCCCACCGCCTCGAAGACGTCCACTACCTCTTCGGAAACCACCGCCGAGCCGATGATTTGCCGGATGGCCAACTCACGGCCCTCGTCGGTACGCTTCTTCTCGCTGAGCTCCCGTTTAGTCAGGATGACCTTGACCGCCTGCATGAAGGCGACCTCTTCGCGGACAGCCTTGGCTTCATCCAGCGTGCAGCACAGCGTAAAGGCCTTGCTCATGGCAAGCGCCGTGTCGGCGAAACGCTTCTTCCCGTCCTTGAGACCCAACACATGGTTCGCGGCGCCGGCCAGGCGCTTGTGGCTCGCCGTCAGGAAATCGCTGTAGTCGTAGCCGTGGAGCATGCCACGCAGGATGTCGAGCTTCTCCTCCAAGATGGCGTACGCCTCGGCGGCATCGACGGTGGGGCGGCCACGCCCGTTGCTCGCCGTGTATTCCTTGAGCGCGCTCTTGAGCTCATTGGCAATGCCGATGTAATCAACCACCAAGCCACCCTGCTTGTCCTTGAAGACGCGGTTGACGCGGGCGATGGCCTGCATCAGGTTGTGGCCCTTCATGGGCTTGTCCACGTACAGGGTATGGACACATGGGGCGTCAAAACCCGTGAGCCACATGTCCCGCACGATGACGATACGCAACGGGTCATCTGGGTCCTTGAAGCGCTTTTCCAAACGCTTCTTGACTTGGCCGCTGTAGATGTGGGGGCGCAGCAGTGCCTTGTCGCTGGCCGAACCCGTCATCACGATTTTGATAACCCCCTTCTCGGGGTCGGGGTCGTGCCACTCGGGGCGTAGCTCGATGATTTCGTTGTACAGGTGAACGCAAATGTCGCGGCTCATGGCGACCACCATGGCCTTGCCGCTCTGTGCCTTGTTGCGCTCCTCGAAGTGCGCCACTAGGTCGGCGGCGACGGCCGCCACGCGAGGCTCCGCGCCGACCACCTTTTCCAGGGCGGCCCAGCGGGTCTTCAGCTTCGCTTGCTGGCCTTCCTCTTCGTCCTCGGCGAGTTCATCGACCTCCGCGTCGACGTGGGGCAACTCCTCGGCTTTGAGCGACAGCTTGGCCAGGCGGGACTCGAAGTAGATGGCCACCGTGGCGCCATCCTCCTTGGCCTGCTGCATGTCGTAGACGTGGATGTAATCGCCGAAGACGGCGCGCGTGTCGCGGTCCTCGCTCGATACTGGAGTACCAGTGAAAGCCACGAAGGTGGCGTTGGGTAGTGCATCGCGCAGGTGCTGCGCGTAGCCCACCTGATAAACCGCTCGAGATTCGGCCACCCGCAAGGCCGAATCGTCATTGGCGGCGGTTTTTGGTGCGCTCAACGTTTTCAGCTTGGCTTCGAAGCCGTACTGGGTCCGGTGGGCTTCGTCGGCGATGACTACGATGTTGTGCCGGTCCGAGAGCACGGGGAAGGTATCTTCATCCTCCCCTGGCATGAACTTCTGGATGGTGGCGAAGACGATGCCGCCGGAAGGCCGATTGGCCAGCTTGTCGCGCAAATCCTGCCGCGTGCCAGCTTGCACCGGCTGCTCGCGCAACAAATCCTGCGCCAGCGAAAACACGCCGAACAGCTGCCCGTCGAGGTCGTTACGGTCGGTAATGACGACGATGGTCGGATTCTCCATCGCCGCTTCCTGCATCACCCGGGCGGCGAAGCACGTCATGGTGATGCTCTTGCCGCTGCCCTGCGTATGCCAGACTACGCCGCCTTTGTGGCTCCCGCCGGGCCGGGAGGCCGACACCACATGCTGAATGGCGGAGCGAACCGCGTGGAACTGGTGATAGCCGGCGATTTTCTTGACCAGGGTGCCGTCGTCCTCGAACAAGACGAAGAAACGCAGGTAGTCCAGCAGGTAGGCTGGCGCCAGCACGCCACGGACGAGCGTTTCGAGCTCATTAAACTGGCCGAGAGGGTCGAGCGCGACGCCATCGACGGTGCGCCATTGCATGTAGCGCTCGGCATTGGCCGAAAGCGAGCCCATTCTGGCTTGCGACCCGTCGCTGATGACCAGGACTTCGTTGTATTGGAAAACGTCGGGAATCTGGTCCTTGTAGGTCTGAATCTGGTCGTAAGCCTTCCAGATATCGGCGTTTTCGTCGGCGGGGTTCTTGAGCTCCAGTAGCACCAACGGCAAGCCGTTGACAAACAGAATGATGTCAGGCCGCCGGGTGTGATGCGGTCCCTTGATGGAATACTGGTTGACGGCCAACCATTCGTTGGCCGCCGGGTTGGCCCAGTCGATGAGGCGTACGAAATCGCCTCGCGTTTCGCCGTCCTTCTGGTATTCGACCGGCACGCCACCGACCAGCATTTGATGGAAGCACCGGTTTGCGGAAAGCTGAACGGGGATGCCCAGGTCTCGAACCTGGCGCAAAGCGTCTTCGCGGGCAGCCAGCGGGATGTTGGGGTTCAGGCGAGCAATGGCGCCGCGTAGACGTTCGACCAACAGGACTTGACGGTAGTCGGCGCGCTCGGCGTTCGCTCCGTCGGGAGCGAGGTCTGGGCCGAAGAGGCAGTCATAGCCGACTTCGGAGAGCCAGCCGAGCGTTTCCTGTTCGAGTTGGTCTTCTGTCATGGTGGCATCAGGCTGCGAGGGCTTCTTCCGCCTCGACAAGGCGGAGTTGGCCGGAAATCAGGCGTGGGAGGAGAGCGTCGCGCAAGGCTGCTAGCGTGTGAGTCTGCTTTTGATTCTCACGAACTCGCCGATGTAGCGTCATCGCCATAGCCTCGTACGCATCAACACACTCTCGGGCCGGAATCAGATGCGGGACAGAATGGATATGGTTGCGATTTAAAGTCGGAACCGCAGACCCTGCATTGAACGATGCGAAGTCCAGAAGCCGCAGGATTTCATACGCATAACAAGGTGATGCAGCTCGGAACTCCTTTACCCAAAGCGTCGTGTTGAGCGGCCAATAATCCTCCAGCTCCAGAAAGACTCGCCCAAGCACCCCCGACCGCCCGGTAACAACCCCGGGGGCTTTTGCCATTGGCGAGTGGTGCGTTCCGGACGGACCACTCGCGGCGATGATTGGGTAGTTGCCCGGCACCCGTTCCGATGCTGGAAGGTCAAATCCCCGTTGAAGAATAAGCAGGTCCTCAAGCTTGCCCACTCTCCATCCTCTCGGCACCAACCCCACCCCCGATTCCTCAAACGCATCCGGAAACAGCGCAGCGGTGGCTTCGTCGATGCCTTCCGGCGCACGACCTTCCTGCTTCGCGCGGACGGGGTCAAAATCGACGAACCAAGACTTGAACAGGGCTTGGGCGATGGCTTCCAGGGTGACGTTGGTTTCGCGCAAAATGGTGATGCGGTCGTCGACTGACTGCAGGAGCAATGCAATCTCGCGCTGCACATGCAGCGGCGGCACTGGCAGCTCGAATAGCGGTATTTCCTTGCACTTGAGGCTATCGAATACCGCCCCAACGTTCAGATACTTCCTGACTTGCTCCCACCACTCGTCACCTCGAACCAACCAACGCAAGAAAGGAGGGAATACCTTCGAACCATCTGCGCGTAGCACCACCAAATTCTGGCCAATTGCGCATTGAAGGCCTGCGGGCACTACGGCGCTGTCTCCTGAGTTGCAACGACGAACGACAATCACATCATGCTGCTGTGGCAGAAGCTTCTTCGTCCAATCCGCATAGTCAGAAGCTGATATGCGCCTCTCAGAACCATCCAGACGGATATGGCCATCCTTAAGCTGTGGTATTGCAATGTAGGGATAACCAGAGTCTTGTGCCGGCGGCGTACGATGGTCGCAATCGATGAGAGTTACTCCCGCCTCTCTCAAAGTCATGCGAGGCCAAGTGGAATTAGAACTCATACCCGAGCACCCCCAGCTTCTGCCGAATCAACTGGTCAAGCTCCGCGCCCTTAGCCATCTGCTCGCCCAGCTTATCCGTGAGCCTCTGCATCTTCTCGGCAAAGGCCTCATCATCATCCTCAACGTCCTCCGAGCCAACATAGCGCCCGGGGGTAAGCACATGACCGTGCTCATCTATCTCCGTCAGCTTCACGCTGCGGCAGAAGCCGGGAATATCTTGGTATTCGCCATCATCTTCGCCAGCCTCGCCCCGCCATGTAGCTACGGTATTGGCAATCCGGTCGATGGTGTCATCGGTCAACTTCGCCTGGACCCGGCTAATCATGGTTCCGAGCTTGCGTGCATCGATGAACAGCACCTCTCCTTTGCGGGTGGTCTTTTGCTTGGCCAAAAACCATAGACAAGCCGGAATCGGGGTATTGAAGAAGAGCTGTCCCGGCAGAGCCACCATGACTTCCACCACATCAGCGTCCACCATCGCCCGCCGAATATCGCCTTCACTGTTCTGACTTGAACTCATGGAACCGTTGGCCAGCACGATGCCAGCACGGCCGGTGGGCTTCAGGTGATACAGCATATGCTGCAACCAGGCATAGTTCGCATTACCCTGCGGCGGCGTGCCGTAGAGCCAGCGAGGGTCTCCCTCCAAGCTGCCGTGCCACCAGTCGCTGACATTGAACGGCGGATTGGCCAGGATGAAGTCAGCACGCAAGTCTGGATGCTGGTTCCGCACAAACGTGTCCGCCGGCTCCCGGCCCAGGTTGTAGTCGATACCCCGGATGGCCAGGTTCATCGCCGCCAGTCGCCACGTGGTGGGATTGGACTCCTGCCCGTAGATGGACACATCGCCCAACTTGCCACCATGGGCCTCGATGAACTTCTCCGACTGGACAAACATGCCACCGGAGCCGCAGCAGGGGTCATAGACCTTGCCATGGTGCGGTGCGAGTACCGCCACTAGCGTCTTGACGATAGATGCTGGCGTGTAGAACTGCCCACCCTTCTTGCCCTCGGCGCTGGCGAACTGGCCGAGGAAGTATTCGTAGACTTGGCCGAGGACGTCGCGCGCCTGGCTGGCGTCGTCGCCGAAGCCGATGGTGGAAATGAGGTCGACCAGTTCTCCCAGCTTGCCATCGGGCAACTGCGCTCGGGCATAGCGTTTGTCCAGAATTCCTTTGAGCTTGGGGTTCTCCCCTTCGATTTCCGCCAACGCCTCGTCGATGCGCTTGCCAATGTCGGTCTGCTTGGCTGCGCTGCGCAGGTTCTCCCAGCGGGCCGACTCGGGCACCCAGAAGACGTTGACTTCCTTGTAGTAGTCCCGGTCTTCCAGCTCTTCCGCGAGCAGTTCGTCATCGCAGTCATGCAGGAAGTACTCGTCGCTCTCGTCGGAGAAGCGGCGCGTCAGCTCAGCGCGGCGAGCAGCGAAGGTGTCGGAGATGTACTTGAGGAAGATGAGACCCAGGACGAGGTGCTTGTATTCCGCCGCGTCCATATTGGCGCGCAGCTTGTCGGCGGCGGCCCAGAGGGTTTTCTTGATGTCTTGGAGCATTGAAGGCCGTGAATTAGAAAAATCCGTCTCACATTATCAGCTAAGAAGCCGCTCCAGAGCCATTGCCCTTACCTTAGCCGCGCCGCCACTAAATTGGGGCCACATTGGGCATCAAATTAGCGTAGAGCTCCAGCAACGCATCACAATTTGAGCGGCCGCCTCAAGTCTCAGTAACTGCTTTGGGCCAGAAACCCATTTGACAACGCACAGGCGTCAAACACGGCACCACAGATAGCCGCTACGAACTGTGAGTGCTGAGGGGGGGCAAGAGCACCAGTTTCGGCCCCCTTCATAGCCTCCAAAGGTTGCCTGGCTACGATGTAGGCACCGACATAATGGCCGCCCGGACCGAAATTTCATATCTGAAATTTCCCACAACTCGAACGTCATCGATGAATCCGTTGCTTCGTTATCCAGGACCGACGCAGAGGTTGCAGGTTCGGAAACTGCGGTCGTCCCGTCGAATCTTGTGCTCGATGTACTGTGGAAACGTATCCCGAATTCGAATCCAGAATTGCGTTTGGCCGATGGCTGCCGCCCCGTTATCCCGGCACCACGACACATATGAGTCGTAGACGTCACTCTTCGGCAATCTCGGTACCCCCTCGCAGGAAACCTCGTCCTCGGCACACCAGGCTTTGACGCTGTTCGTCTCAATGCGAGCGCTATGCAAGGCGCTCGACATTGCCTTGGGCAGCACAGGGTCGAACGAGCCGCGCTTCTGCAGGCGCATAAGCCCCTCCAAGGCCCAAGCCAACACGCCCGGCAGCTCCTCGCGGATGATGAACTCCGCCAGCAGGGGGTCCTGCTCGACCTCGGGAATGGTCACGTTGAACGGAACAATGTCCCAACGTCGCCAAAAACCATGCGAGTGGTCCTCGATTCTCGGCAAGTGATTGCCTAAGACAAGCCATTTCCCCATAACACAGAGGCTCAGCGGGTCCTTGTACTTTCGGTCGACGAAGACGCGCTCGCCCGCGATGAGTGACTTGAGCAATTGCTCGTTGATATTCTTGCGCGGAGCCTCATCGCAATAAATAAGGCTCGCGCCGATAAGCACCGAGAGTTTGAAACCGTCGAGACCATCGAGACTGATGGCGGCCACATAGCCATGCAGAGCCTGGATTACGTTGGCCAGCACCCCCTTTCCGTTCGCTCCGCCACCAATCCAAAATTGAGCTCGCTGATGCCGCGCGTCAGCGGTCAGCGTGTACCCCGCATACTCCTGAACGCGTTGACGTACATCGACGTCTGGCAGCACTCTTTCGATGAACTGCTTGAACCTGCGCGGCTCTGGTCCCGCCACATCATAAGGACAGGACAACGAGTACTGCACGCCCCAATCGCGACGCGGCGCAATAAGGACGGGCCCATCATTCGAGATACGAACGTAACCATTCGTACACGGGATGACGAATTCATCTGGCACGGGCGGCAGCAAGGGAACCCATAGGATTGCGGCTTTATGTGCTGCATTGGCATTGCGTGGCGAGGCGTTGGCCCGGTCGGTGTTCACTAGCCATTCGTACGCCATCGCTTCGCCGAATTCCTCGCTCACGGCCGCCCAAAAAACACCGTTCCAGTGGTACAGAAGGCTCCGGTCGCTCGCATAGTTCCCAGTCTGCTTCAGATGCTCAGCGTAGTCGTGCGGCCTGAAATTAGACATTGCCGCTCCGCGAGAACGCTACAGCGATGATTTCGGTAATCTCGTCGCGCTTCCAAAAGGCACGGCGACCGAGGTAGCCCGGCCTTGGCAGCTTCCCGATGCTTACCCAGTGGTCGACGGTGCGGGGCGAAATGCGCAGTAGCTCTGCCAGTTCTGTTTTTGATATGATTTCCATAAGTGATACTTCGCAATTGTTGCTAGTAATTGCGTGTATCAACGGCGGTTTAAACGTGCTCTTGCTTGGCATAGACGCCGACCTGAAGCAGCCTCGAGATTCCCTTTCGCGAGGCCATTCCACTTCGACTGCTCCAACCCCTGCTCCAACTGATTCCGAACTGTTGGAGCAGGTAAATGCGATGTATTTCCCGCCGATTCGCCGGTCGCTCCAACTGCTCCAACCTTTTTCCTAAACTTTAAGCGCGGGCGAGTGGAAGAAAAGTTTTGCCGAAGTGGCGGAGCAGCTGGAACGCCCAAATTTTTCAGTGATAATGCCTCGTAATTCCGCTGCCGGCCTCTTCCGGCTTAGCTGGAGCAATGTTGGTACAAAGGTGGTGCGGGGGCTCGCAGGAATCACTTCGCTAAGCTGATTGCTCACCCCATATGGGCCGCCACAATCAACCTTACAGCCATCGGTTCGCCAGCGAGCCAGAGTTTCATTGCTGAAATTTCAACAGCTCGAGCGTCAGGAGCAGCGGGAAATTGCGACCTGGTGGGCCAGATGCAGGTCAGTGCAAAGCCGACGGCTTTTTCCTGCGCCATGGAAGACTGATGTGCAATGTACATCGTTGTTGTGCAATGTACATTCTCTTCCCTCCCGCGCGGACCAGAGCAAAAATAGTCAGGTTGCGCCCACGCCAATGTTCGCCAATGATGGAGTACCCCGCCATGAACAGTTCACCCAGCCATCCACTCGCGCTTGCCGACGTTCTTCTACGCGACGCGCAGGTCGCCGAGCTGTCTGACGCCACACGAATTGCGTGTGCTTTCGAAGCTGGTTTCCGCTACCTTCAAAAGGCAGCCGCCCCAATGCTTCAATCGCCGGGACTCGACATCCGAACGGAGGCCGCGCTGTCGAATGGCCTCGAAAGACTTCGGTGTTCAATCGATGACCAGCGTTTGGGCCGTAAGCTATTGAGGTGGTTTGAGCGCCGGTACGAGCTTCCTCCGCTGCCCTGCGCTGCGAATGATGCGGTCACTTGGGCGAAACGGATTCGCCAAGCCAGCCGGACGCATTAAAAGTCCGCGAAGCAGTCCTCTTTGGGCACGACCTGTACCGCTTTGGGGAATCTTGTCCGGAGGCACTGCTCGCCATCATCTATACGCTTTGGTTAAAGATTTCATGCCTGAAATAGCCTGCGTTTGCTCGGACTTAGGGCTGTGAATATTCCGGCTGCTGGTAGCGCGTAATCATTGCGTTTCCACCTCATATTGTCGCTGCGCATTGCCGTAAAGACCAAAGGGGATGCCAGAATCCCAGTCACCGTGACGGACCTTCATGGCTCGGTAACTATAGGACACGCGGATAACGTGACATTGCCATCGTCGGCAGGGTAGCCAGTTCAGGCTGGTCAATTTGCGGGGCTAGCGGTTGGCCGAACAAATCGTACACATCAGGCGGCGGCCGTCTGCAATCGCCGCAGGCCCTCAGGTGTGAGCGAGAACGTACCAGCCTCCTCGTTTTGGACCAGCAGGTTGCACTGCGCGGCGAGGAGCAGGGCATGCCGCAGTCGGTCCGCCAGCAGGTCAAAGCCGACAAAGTCCTCGCCATTCCCCATTCGCTCGAGGCCTTGGTCGCCCTTGAGCAACACGTAGCGGCTACGGCCGTCCCTAGCGGCCCGCTCCTGCACCACACCGAAATGCTGGAGCAACACGTAGTGCTGGACGATGTGTGTCATGAACACTGCTGGCGAATCGTGCATGTGCGCCAGCATGACGTCGGTGAGCTTCCCAAGCGTCAGTTGCTCATTCTCTAGCGCCTGGTCGAAATACGGGTCCGTCCGGAAGTTCTTCGCCTCGCTCGCACAGTACAGCAAGGCGATGTAGACGCTGCGCAATGCCTCGCCTTCTTCATCGGAGTTGTGCACGAAGTAGCGCACACCCAGCAGATAATCCAGCAGGGATTCAATACGTTGCGAATATTCTAGCTGGGGCCCGGCCGCGTAGAGCGTGGGCTCATTGCCGCGCCAGTCTTCCATCATCTTGACCAGGCTTGCCACGTCGTGGCGGGTGTTCTCGGGCAGAAGGGTGAGAAGCTTCTCGCCCAGGCCCCGCGCACAGTCGAGAATCTCGCGGGGCTTGTTGGTCATGACCGCCCTGTGTACCCACGACTCGCACAGCCGCAGGAGAACGCCCTGGGCAATCCTGAGGTACTGCCGCAACTGCAAACTGGCCCACCAGCTCTGGGCCTGGGCGCAATCATCAAGCGCCAACTCGTAGCTGCCATCGTGCGTGCGGCCACGTGCCATTGCGAACCGGATAACGTTCTCGGGAACGCCGTCCTTATACATGCGGGTTTTTTGCTCAGCGTAGATGGCGCGCAGCGCGAGGGTCAAGCCTTGGTGGCGATACTCCCAGTTCGGCCCCAAGGTGAGTCCATCCGGGAATTCCGGGTAATACTGCTCGATGAACGCGTCAATCTCGCCCGCAGACGGCTTGAGCAGGTCCAGCATGCCGCCCATCTCCGCGACCTCCTCATCTGAGATGTGCTGCTTGCCGATGTCGGCAAGCCAGTCACGGCGTGGATGCTTTGCAATGGCTTTCTCATAGGCGTCAGCCAGCTTCTCGCCCGCCTCCGTCAGCAGATAGGCACCGCGAATACCCGTCACCTTCAGACAGGGCATGCCGTTGATGATGCTGGGGCCGTACTGTACGGCCTGCAGGAAATTGGCACCGGAGCTCGGCTCGTAGTCGGGGTCGCGGTCCATGGCCTTCTGGTCCTGCGCGCCAACGATGACCTTCATGCTCAGCTTCACCTTCGTGCGCCCCTCCGGGTAGAGGCGCCCGCCGCCAGCGAGCCCCCGGATGTTCTGCCGCACGTTGTACCAGCCGAGCAGCAACTGGATTTTCTCAAGGCCATCTCGGGAGAGCGCCTCAATGTCCGGGTCGCGCTTGCGCCGGGCCGTCTCGTCAATTTGGCGCGCCATCCAGCAGATGGCAGAGTACACCCGAATGAAGGCCACCACGTTGTTGATGCCCGGAAACACCGACCGGTAGAGCGACTCCACCACCGCGTTTGTGCCCAGCGGGTCGAGCACGAAGTTGTCGGTAAGCGAGTCGGTGAAATATGGCTTGTCGAGGTGCTGGAGCATGGGATTCAGTTCTTCTTGTAACGGCCAGCCAGACCGTTCTGGTCCAAGGCGGCGGTATCGAGGGCGTAGAAGAGGGGGCGCTGGCAGTTCAGACACAAACAGACCTGGTCTGCCCGCAAACGGGAAGCGTCCTCCGTCTGCAATCGGCCATAGCAGCATGGACAGGCCATCGGACCCATGCTTCGCGCCAGGACCCCGAAAGAACCGCGCGTGCTCTTGCGATGCTGCCACAGCGCCTCGAACGCCTTTTGATACCGGGGCGGGACCTTCGGTGCCGATTTCGTGGCGGGACTCGTGAACTGTTCAATCAGGGACACCAGCCGCTGGGACTGGGTCTGCTCGGCTTCAATGGCCCCGGCGGCCTCCAGCGCGGCGCGCTTCATATCCTCCAGGATGCGGTCGAACCGGTTCGTGCGCAGGGCTAGGCGCGCGCCCGCTGCAATCTCGCCAGGCTCCAGTGAGCGGCCGGCAAGCAGCTCCAGGGCCTCCTTGAGAGACGGCAGCGAAACCTGAGAGTGCGCGGCGACAGCACAGCACGCCATGGCTGAGAAGAAGGGCAGCAGAACTCCACGGTTATCCTCACCGTACTCGAAGGTGGCAAAACGGGTCAGCCAACCCTGCAGCATCAGTGCGAGATGGTCGGCTCCATGCCCGCCACGAGCTCCCTGCACAAGGGCATGCTTGAGCTGCGCAGAGCCCGAGAGTTCGACCAGCATCGGGGCGACGGACGACCGGGCTTCCAGCGCGAGGCCCTTCGGAATGGCCTCCAGGAGTGCCTGATACAACGCTTCGGTGCGCTGGCGGCGCTCCTCATCTGCCGAGCTACCTCCCGATGTGAACTCGGATTTCTCCGTGGCCAGCAGCGCGCGCTTTACCGGCGGCGACGCCCTGCCGGTGGGCATACTCTCCGAAGGTGGGGTATCCCCTTTCTCCGGTGCGGCGGTCGGGGACTGCGCCGTTAAGTCACGGTTCAGCCAGCGCAGTACGGCTTCGACCGTATTCCGGGTGAGGCCCGCCGGGGTTTTGGCCACGTGGGGCGCCTCGATGCTCGCGCGCCACTCGTCGTAGCTCATCTTGCGGACAGGGGCTGGCGCCGTTCCACTCCGGGTCGACGGGGACGTGCGGCTCGCGCCGCCCGGTTCGCGCTTTTCCTGCGACTGGACATGGTTTTGCAACCGCGAGAGCCAGCCGAAGATGGTGTCCAGGTCTTCCAGCCGAAATTCGTTGGCCATCACGCGACTTGAGGCTTTGGCCAAGTTGCGCTGGTTTTCATCGCCGGCCAGGTCGAGTTCGACGTTAATCCAGCCCTCGGCATGCAAGTCCAGCCCTTCGACGATGAGGCGCAAGGCTCCGCGAGCATTGACGGGCTGCCCCATGTTGACCGAGAACTTGCCATTCTCTAGCCGGACCTCGTCTACCAGCGCAGCGCGTTCGTCGCCATCCCAGATGGACAGCGTCACCAGTTCCGTATCCCCGGCAGGCTCGATATGGCCCACCAGCTGGTTGGCTATCGTCCAAGTGACCTGGATGGCCGGATTGCGGGCGGTCATTGCGTCGACCTTGAACTCGCAGGGCGTGAATTCGACCGGCGTGGCCTTAGCCCACTTGAACGGTGACTTGGGCAGCATGCGGATGAGCGACACCTCCACGTTGTCCGTGGAGCTCAGGCTTTGGCCTGTCGCGTTGACGGAGCCGGTCATGACGAGCGTGCCGTTGCTGCCCTCAAGTTCGAAGCACTTGGCGTGCAAGGGGCGAGGGTCTTCATCCTCCCGCTTGGCAATCACATAGTCGGGCTGCGTGTCGAACACGTCTTCGTCCGTGAACGGCGCGATAAGCGAGCGGGCGTCCAATCCGATACGCAGGGCGTCCACACCGATTTCCCGCGCCAGCTTCTGGACAGGAGCGCCGCTGGGAGCGTGAAAGGGCGAGAGCACCGTCAGGCGATGAGCGTCGTCGATGCGTGCTGCATGGTCCAAGAACTGTTCGTCGGCGGGCGTGGCAAGCGTGTGCACGAGCCACGTGCGGCGGGCCGCCTCATCAACTGTTCCCGCGCGCGCAAGCTGGGTGGCCGCGCGGCGCCGGTAGGCGTGAAGCACATCCAGACTCTCTGCGGAGAAGGAATATTTTGCAGTCAGTGCCTGAAGGAAGTCGCCAAACTCGCCGAATACCGCCGGCTCCGTGTCCGAGCTCAGGGCATCGATGACTTCGAGGTTGCGCCCATGTCCGGACATCGTCAGATTGACGCTGGCCACCACGAGATGGTCAAGGTCTTCCCAGCCTTCCAGATAGGCGAGCTTGGGGTGAAAGACTGTGGTCTTCTCCATGTAGACCGGGATGACGCGGTAGGCGCTACCGGCGTACAGGCTGGCGGCTTCATCGGTGGACTTGCAGGCCTGCCGCGCATCAACCAGCACGTCAATCTGCTCGCAGTTGCCCTGCCGCAGGGCCGGCAGGACGAGGGCCTCGAACCAAGACAGACTGAACGTGAATGTCGTGAAGAGGGCTCGGCGCGGACGCGCCATCTTGATAACTGAAACAAGCGTATTGGACATAACCTCGGTTGCGGCGACTAGCGTCGTTTCTCTTTCTGTACCCCCGTGCAACGCGTGTGGTGTTCCCACGTTTGCAGGCCTCTATTAATGCCAAACCCCGCGTCTATTGTCGCATAGGGGATGCGAAATAAGCTCCAGCCCATCGCCTGGTAAATCCAAGACTGGACCACATGAGAAAAAATGCGCCAGCGGGAGATGGCGTTGACCCTATAACTCAGGACAATCGGGCACCGTCAAGTTGATGATGCAGCGGTTCGCCGGAACTCCCGTGGAGAGCGGTACTTTAATGCCTTACGCGGGTATCGCTCGTTATAGTTTTCAAAGGCCCCAATGACCAATATCGAGAGAGCAGTCTAAAACCGATTCCTACACTTTGTCCGATTAACTAACAAACTGTGGCTGCACAAACCTGGATGAAATAACGCAAGCGAGTACCTATGCTTCGTAAGCATAGGTTCTTATGAAAGGAAATAACTCTCTTAATTTCAATAGCTTGCAAATTTTTCGTTACGACATAACGCATCAGCGTAACGCAATCAACTTCCCTTTGGTTTGTGCCGTCCAGCCTACGGACGAAATGGATTTGACATATGCACAACTTATTGACCTCCACCGAAAACGACTCTGTGGGGATAGTGTTGCCGATGGGGTCTCCGCCATCGAGACGCAAGCTTTCCGAAATCAACGCTCGACCCTAAACAGCTATCTGAGCTTTCTTGGCAAGACCGCCGATAACCGCGTAGGCCGAGAATTTCTCGAACAATTCGAGCAGAAAGCTGCTGCCTATCTTGCTGAGTGGGCGCATAACCCTAAAAGTCGCTCCGACCGCCAGTCTCATTTGCGCGCGTGGCATCAAACCGTGCTTGCAGCTCAGTCACCTTCTGCACCCGTTCACGAGTCCACGTTCCATACGGAATTGCGTCGCTGCATTGCCATGCAAGACTTGCCTCCGAAGGCGCTCGCGCGCAATGCGGGCGCATCCACGTCTGCCATTCAGCGCTGGATGGCAGGCGCGTTCCCCAATACGAGTGGGCTTCCCTCGCTACGCCGTGTTGAACACGCCTTGGGTCTCGCGCGTGGGCACCTCGAAAAGCTGCTTCCTTCGATGCATGAGGAGCCTCCGCAATCTGCCCCGCCTATCTCGTTTCGAGAGCGGATGCTAAGGACACCATATTTCGTTCCAGTCGCGAACCTGAGCGCTGATTGGCAAGCAGAATGGCAGGCATTCTTCACGTACAAAACAGCCTCATCTACCGTGCTTCGTCGCAATGGCGGGTGGCGGCTGTTACCCGAAGATGAGTGCTGCATCCCGAGGACGACGCTAACGCACCGTGACGGCTTCGCCTGTTCTACAGCGTCCATCGAACTCACCCGTATCCGCTCGTTCATGGGGTTCCTCTGTATCCCAACGACCGGTGAAAACGAGACACCAGAAGCACGAGCCCAGCGCGAACAGAAGCGCCGCAAACGCCGAAGGGGACTCGGCCTTCAGTTAAGCCAGGTACAGACACTGGCAATCCTTGCGGTACCGATGTACGTTGATGCGTACCTTCACTTCATTACCGAAGGTTCAGACGGGCTTATCCACAATGGGCATAACGGATTCGCAACGCTCGTCGCATGCCTGACGCGGCCGGAAACCGGGTATCTCTGGCAGCAGCCCGAGTTTGCAAACAAGCTGGCCGCCGAGGCTTTGGAGGAGAACGATTGGCGGCAGATGTGCGAGAAAGCGTACAAGCTCGCGCAAGAGTGGAAACGGAAATTCAACAAAGCCAAAACGAAATCGCGCGACCCTGGGGAGCCCATTCAGCCGCTACTCGACCTCGATGAGCCGCTCGGCCCTCTCTTCCGGGCAATCCGGCATCTAGATGAAGCCGCCTCCAACGCGCCGCCGGGCAGTGTGATGCAGGCCGAATGCAAGCGCGACGCCCTGCTTTTGATGCTCCTAATCAGCAATCCGCTCCGGGCGCGGACAATCAGTCTGATTCGCTGGCATCCGAACAACCGCAGCCACCTGTACAGGCATCGTGACGGCATATGGCACATCCGGCTGATGGGACGTCACTTCAAGAACTGTGAAGGTGCCCAACTGACGGACTACGACGCCCCGTTAGAGCTGGATGGCCTCGGCGAGCGCCTGGACGAATATCTTGAGGAGTACCGGCCGGTGCTGATACGCAACAATCCAACGTCCGAGTGGCTGTTCCCGAATAGCCGGACTGGCGGGAAGCATGCGTCGCTAGAGAAGGTGGTACGAAAAATCACCGAGCGCTATGTGCCGCAAATTGATAGCGTGGGTCCCCACGCTATTCGGCATCTCGTAGCAACCGACTTCCTGTCCAAGTCGCCAGGGAATTTCCGACGTGTGGCGCAACTGCTGCACGACACGTTGGAGACGGTGCTGAAGCACTACGACCACGAGCCCACCGACAAGGCCTTTGGTCAGCATGGTGCTCATCTGGCCCATCTCGCAAAATTGGCCAGGGTTTGACCTCAATAAGACCGGCCCACACCAAATGGGGCCGCGTGCTGGCGCCGATAGTAGGCAGTCTTTGCGAGGGAGGGCAGTAACTGGAGCGCAGAGTTGGCGCCCGCTTTGCCGCCGCCCTTTCCTCGCAGATGGTGCTCGTCCCGGCGGGTAAAGATTAACAATGTCGGACGAGCTGCTTCCTGCCTGCAGTCGGTCGCCCGCGTCACTATCACCGGCAGGTAGCAAGAATACGGTGGTAGCGACGTTGAAGTTTGTCCCAGTCACCTTGCAGCGTCGCCTCAACACCCGCAAAGCCTTGTATTGGGCCGGATACTCCTCGAAAGCCTGCGCGCTCGAGTAACCGGCCCGCCATATCCACTACAGCCTGCGCCTCCAGACTATGAAGCCCGCTTTCCTGAACGAGGGCGTAGCGCGCATACGTCAACATCGCGAGACGCGGCTGAGTAGCCAACTGGACCGTATTGCATACGAGTCGCATGACGTACCAGTTCAACATTTCTACGCGCCATTCAACTTCGCCCGGCAATTCATGGGCGGGCAGCACAACATCCTTCCCACCCAGCCGTACAGAAAGCTCACCTCCAAATCGCTCAAGCACAGCACGGGTGGTCGCCGGCACGTAGTTCACTGCTGCTTCGTTCATCTGTCCTCCCATCGAACGTCCAAAAACTAGACACCAATGGTCGACGCCTACGGGAACGAGATGCAACGATTTTTGATTACGAAACCTCTGTCGACGCTACCCGACCGGCCGACGAAATTTCGTTGGCAGCGGCAAAGCAGAAGCCGTCGGTACCTATACGCAGTGATTCCGACATGCGTCGGAAGCACTGAGGTCATCAATGGCACAACGCAAAAACGGAGGGGGGCGCCCTGGCATTACAGTCGAAGATGTCAAACGCGCCTGCGATGCTTTGCGCAAGCAGGGACGACCCGTCGGGCCAGTGAACATCCGGCTCGAACTCGGACGCGGAAGCTACAGCACAATCATTCGTGCGATGCGGACGCTGGGTGTAGCCTCGGCTCTTAAGGGCAAACGGGAATCGCCTCCTTGAATATGCATGATTAAGCGACCCCGACCGGGGTCGCTTCTCAGTGGAACGCCATGCATCTATTCGCTTGCAACTCCGACACCAAAGTGCCCGCGATTGCCGCGCCGTGAAGTTGCTCTAATCCATCGAACGGGCCTGAAACCGCGCCACAACCCTCTAGGCTGTAAGGAAGCGACAAAGGCTTTTCTCAGGCGAGCCGCTCCTTCAGGAACGCCACGAGATACGGAGTAGCGGCGGCGGCCACGGTCGACGCGATGGACGGGTCAATGCCCATTTTTCCCGCCAGGGACTCTGCCACGCGACCGGTCAGAATGCCCTCGCCGCCCTCCACCAGCGACTTGAAGAAGCCGTCACCCCGGATGAGGCCTGCGGCGAACGCTGTAAAAAAGCTTCTGCCTCCATGCTCGCCCATCAGGCCAGCATTCTGTTCTTCAACGTGGGCGTGCGCCGTCTCTGCTGCCTGGCTCAGCATCGCCTGCGCATCGCCCGTACTGATGCCTTGAGCAGCCAGGGCTTGGGTAGCCTGGCTCCCCTGTTCAGAGGCAAGGAATTCGGAAACGAGTTGCTGTACGTCCATGGAACGTTCTCCTGGGGTTATAGCGTTTAGGCAATCGCCCTGCGACCACCACCATCAGCGCTGCGTGAAAGATAACCTTCTAAGCTTCTTTACGCCGGCTATCCATGCCGCACCAGGCTGGTTCCGAAGCACGCAGCCGCCGACACGACCGGCACGGCATTTGCGCAGCAGATTAGCACCGCTGCTTCGGACCAAGTCAGTCCTCCGCCATCGCACAACCGCGTCATGTATCGCATTGACACAGACTTCCATGGTCAGTCCATGTGGCCGCGAGCAGCCACCCCCGCAGTTCGTCTTAGTGTGACGCGCCGATTCGTTTACCACTATTGGCTCGCACAACCCGGTAGGGTCGGCCACGCGGTCGCCGTTATTCCGTATCCCAGACCGGGCCTCATTGCTGACGGGAGGCGACCGAGGCAAAGCCGTCATCCACTCTGAACAAATCTACCAAAATATGTTGATTCTGATACACCGAGTTGCTACATTGATAACCAAGCAGCCAAGAATATGCTGGAATTTAGGGGATTTTTGAAATTTTCGAAAATGTCCCTGATTCGCCACCACGCATTACCAAGGCTGCGCGCTTCCGCAAGGAGCGCGCAGTTTTGCTTTGGGTCGGCTTTCGTAACACGCGAGCAAGATCATCGCCGGCACGATGGCCACAGCGCACGACGGCGTCATTCAACGCAACCGGCAGGTATATTCACCGCCCCACGTGCCCCCATTGCATCGTCGGCATAGGTACCGTGGACAGTCCGTCACGCCCTGCCCCGGCACCGCGCATTTAGCAACGATCGTCCCATCGGCCACCGGCCCGTCCGTGCTCTGACAAGCACCGCCCGCCGGCTTGGCGATAGCCGCCCCATCCGCCGAAGATGTTGCGCCGCCCATTTGCGCACACGCCGCAAGCAGGAACGACATACCAACGAGCGGCAGAAGTTTCCAGCCTCGATTCGAGGACATCGCACACCTCCTTCGACGAATGCCGCGCATGCGTCGGCAAACGGACACCCGGCCGGCGAGCGCAAAACAAGATGTCATCAAAGCCAGAACGGAAAGACCTGCCCAGTTATTCCGCCGGCCGAACGCCGCCACGATGATCCGCGCATCCCCAACCTCCAACGCCTGCCTCCGCGCTGCTCTTCAGGTACAAAAAATGCTCCCATTTACCCAGTGGCCGTACCCGGGAGAAGGTCATGCACTGCTCCAATCGCGCGCATCCTACGTCCAACATTGTTCTGCGAAGCGCCATAGTCAGTGTGCTTGCCACGCTCTGCACATCCTGTAGCGGCGGTGGAAGCGGGTCGGGCGGAGCGCCAGGCGCTGGCAGCGCGGGCGGCACCGGCGGTGGCGCAGGACCGAGCTCGGGGACGGGCGCAGCCACACCCTCCCCCGATGTCCTGACCTATCACAACGACATCGCCCGCACCGGTCAATATCTGGCCGAAACGACGCTGACACCCGCCAACGTCAACGCGCGCCAATTCGGCAAGGTGACATTGCTTTCCGCCGACGGCAAAGTCGATGCCGAGCCGCTGTACGCCGGCAACGTATCGATCAACGGCGCAACGCACAACGTCGTCTACGTCGCCACCGAACATGGGAGCGTCTACGCCTTCGATGCCGACAGCAACGCCACGCTTTGGCAGCGTTCAGCGCTGGGCAGCGGTGAAACCCCGAGCGACAATCGAAACTGCAGCCAGATCACACCGGAAATCGGCATCACGTCCACACCCGTCATCGATCGCTCGCGCGGCGCACATGGCGTGCTCTATGCCGTCGCCATGAGCAAAGACGCGAACGGCGCCTATCATCAACGGCTTCATGCGCTCGATCTGTCCACGGGCGCGGAGATGCTGGGCGGACCGATCGAGATCGCCGCAACGTTCCCCGGCAACGGTGCGAACAGCACCAACGGCATCACGACATTCGATCCCGGCCAATACGCCGAGCGTCAAGCGCTAACGCTCGTCAACGGCAATCTCTATCTGGCATGGACGTCGCATTGCGATCAAGGAGCATACAGTGGCTGGATCATGGCCTACAGCGCCGACACGCTCGCGCAGACGAGCGTCTTGAACGTCACGCCGAACGGCAGCGAAGGATCCGTCTGGATGAGCGGCGCGGGTATGGCCTCGGACGGCACGTCGCTCTACTTGCTCGACGCAAACGGCAGCTTCGACACGACGCTGGACGGCAACGGCTTCCCGTCGCAGGGGGACTACGGCAATACGTTCCTGAAACTGGCAATCTCGCCGAAGCTCTCGGTGAGCGATTATTTCGCGCCGTTCAACACGGTAACGGAGTCGAACCAAGACACGGACCTCGGCTCCGGTGGTGCGCTCGTACTCCCCGATCTGGTCGATGCGAACGGCACGACACGGCATCTAGCCGTCGGGGCAGGCAAAGACGCAAAAATCTATGTCGTCGATCGCAATGCGATGGGCAAATTCGACAGCACGAAAAACGCCATCTGGCAGGAGATCGACGGACAGCTCGGCGGCGGCGTGTTCAGCATGCCGGCCTATTACGGCAACGTCGTCTACTACGGCGCCGTCGACGATACCCTCAAAGCCTTTCCGATCACGGGTGCACGCTTGGCCGCCGCGCCAACGTCGAAAAGCCCGGGGGTCTTCCCCTACCCCGGCGCAACGCCGAGCATCTCGGCCAACGGCACGCAGAACGCCATCGTTTGGGCCGCAGAAAACGGCAGCGTAGGCGCACTCCACGCATTCGACGCCGGCAACCTCTCGCATGAGCTATACAACAGCAACCAATCCGGCACACGCGATACGTTCGGCCCGGGCAACAAATTCATCACACCTATGATCGCGCATGGACATGTGTATGTCGGCACGACGAATGGCGTGGCGGTGTTCGCGCCGCTGCCTTAGGCACGCCCGATGGTAGGCCCGTAGACTTCCCGCCACACGTCCGCCCGCACCCTCGCCGCCGATCCGGACCCGGAGCGCTTAAGTTTGCGCGCTTTGTTCCGTAAACAAGCTAACTGCCAAGGGGCAGCCAGTATCGAGGGTGAGAAGGTCAAGCAAGCCGGCGACATCGAGCCCGTGAACATTCCGGCGTGGGACAAGCTCCATGAGGTTGGCACGGGTTCGATTCGCGTCGATATCGCTGATATATGTCGCGGCAACCGCTTGCACTGCGCTCGACGCGCACGCGCAGGACCAGCCTTCGATGTTTGCCCTGAGCGGTTTCGGCACCTTCGCTGCCACGCATTCGAGTCTGACCACGGCAGACTTTGCGTCCGGCCAGTTTCAGGCCGCCGGCGCAGGCGCCAGCCGCAATGTCGATTTCGAGGATGACTCGAAGCTCGGCTTGCAGGTGCAAGCCCACTTCACGAACAAAATCTCGGCATTGGCGCAAGTCGTTGCCCATGAGGACTATGCTTCCCGGTTCAGGCCCGCGCTCGTCTGGGCCTACATCAACTACGCGTTCACCCCCGATTTCAACGTCCGCGTCGGCCGCATCGAGGTGCCGAATTTTCTGGCGGCAGACTACAGCGAAGTGGGCTATGCACTGCCATGGGTCAGAGTGCCGCGAGGGCTATACAACCTCGAACCGGTCACGAGCAGCGACGGGATCGACGCGTCGTACCGGATGCACTTTGGCGGCATAACCGATACGGTCCGCGTTATCGCCGGCACCACCACGTTACACACGCCGGGTCCCTTCCGCATTCGGGTGACGAGCGCGCTCGGGCTATTCGATACGATCGAGCGCGGCCCCTTGACTTGGCGGGTTGCCTACATGCACGCGCATTTGCAACTGCCCTTCGCCCCGCAGTCGTCGTCCACGGTGTACACGACGGGCGCGAGCCTCGATATGTCGAAGTGGTTCGTGCAAGCGGAGATCGCCCGTCAAACCGCCTCAGGCATTTCACCGGGCTACATCGGCGGCTACGCGAGCGCAGGCGTGCGCATCGCGCGGCTGACGCCCTATGTCACCTACGCGCAAACGCATTCGCTCGACCATCCGACATCCGTCATGAACCTGAACTTCGGAGAGCGCGATTTGTCCGCGGGCATGCGATGGGACTTCGCCAACAACGTCGACTTGAAACTGCAGTACGACCACGTATCGGCACCCGCCAACTCCACCGGATGGTTCACGAATTTCGCGCCGGGATTTCAGCTTGGCCCGAGCGCCAACGTCGTCACGGCGACGTTGGATTTCGTGTTCTGAGGCCACATCATGCGCGCCCGCGGAATGCGACGGTTTCGAACCCTACTGCTCAATGCCTGCGTGGGCTTATGGGGCTCATTGAGCTTGGCACCGCCATGCGAAGCTCACCTCGTCGTCATCGTTTCGAAGAACAGCCCGGTCACGGCGCTTACGAAGGCCGAGGTCGCCGACATCTATCTGGCGCGGACGGCGCAACTGCCCGGCGGCGCCGAAGCCATTCCGCTCGATCAAGCGGATGCAGGCGCAAACCGCAGCAAATTCTATGAGATCGTGACCGGAAAATCGCCCGCTCAGTTGCGTGCGTATTGGTCCAAGCTGATCTTCACCGGCAGCGCGGAACCGCCTCGCATCTTCAACGACGTCGCCACGATCAAACGATTCGTATCCGATCACCCCAATGCGCTCGGGTATATCGACGAACAGGAACTCGATCCCAGCGTCAAAGCCGTCCTCCTGCTGCACTGAGATTGCGCGAAAACATGAGCGAAAAAGATTCCCCAGCTCACCCCCGGCGCAACGATGCGCGGCAGCCCGCTCGCCCGCGCTCGCGTTTGGCGGGCATTGCGGCGTTCATGAGGCGGCGGCTGGCCGAGGACTACTTTCTGTTTCCGCTCTTCGCGCTCGTGCTGATCGGTTCCTCATGGGTAGGCACGCTGCATCTGCTCGGTGACGAGCGCGAGGCCGCGACGCAAACGGCGTTGCAACAGGCGCGCGGATTGGCGGATGCGTACGAGGCCCAGGTCGTGCGCAGCCTCGAAGCGATCGATCAGACCTTGAAGACCGTCGCCTACGCGTATGCCACGTCCGGCAATGCAGCGCTCCTGCAATTACAAGATCGCGCCATGCTGCCCTCGCCCATCGTCTTTCGCATGGCGATGACCGATGCTCGCGGCAACATCGTCGCAAGCACCCAGCGAGACTCGAACATCAACGTGGCGACGCAGCCGTATTTTCTGGCGTGCCGCAACGGCAATCCCGACCGGCTGTATGTCGGCCGCACCGAACACAATCCTCGTTCCGGCGCTGCGGAGATCATCTTCAGCCGGCCACTGGAAGACGCGTCCGGTCGTTTCTCCGGCATCGTGATGCTCGCGGTCGACCCCTCCTACTTCACGAGCGGCTACGACTTCGCCCGCATCGGCAAGGACGGGGTGCTCGCGTTGCTCGGAAAGGATGGCGCCATGCGCGTCTTGCAGCATGGCGAGACGATCAGCTGGGGTCAAACGATTGCGCAATCGGCGCTCGGGGCGCGCTCGAGCGCATCGCTCGCCATTCGGCCCTGGGATGCCGGGGCGAAGCGCTTCACTGAAGTTCGCGTGCTGCGCGGCTTCCCGCTCATCGCGATAGTCGGTCTCGCGCAATCGGAACAACTCGAGCGCTACCGGCGCGAGCGCGGCAACGACTTGCGGGCGCTGAGCGCGGTTAGCGCGCTCGTGCTCGTATTGACCGTCATTCTCCATTTGAAGAGCCGACAGCTAGCGAAGAGCCGCAGCCGCACGCGGCGGTTGCAACAAACCTACCTGGTCGCCTCCGAAGCGAGCCTCGATGCGTTCTTCGTGTGGGACCTCGTCGCACGCCTCCCGCGTGACGGGTTGCGCTCCGATGCGGCTTGCGAGGAGTTCGGCTTCGTGCTTCGCGAGGTCAATCGGCGTGGGCTCGATCTCATCGGAAAGCGCCGCGAGCAAGCGCTCGGCACTTCTCCCGAGACGCTGTTCACGGGCGCCGATGCCCGACGCATTCGTGAAGAATTCGCCTCTGTCTATCGTAGCGATGCCTTCGAGGAACACGAATGGATGCAAACGCGCGAGAACGGCGCACCGCTTTGGTTGCACCGCAGAGTGGTGCGTGTAGACGACGGCCTCGTCGCCATCGTGCGCGATGTCACCTCGCGCAAACACGCGGACGTGCGACGCGCCGAGCAGATCCGCGTGCTCGAGATGATCGCAGCGAGCGCGCCGCTCGAGGACATTCTCGATTCGATCGTGCGCGTGCTCCAATCGCAGATTCCTCGCTGCGCGGGCGCCATCGTACTGCGCGACGACGATGGCATGCATGCGCGGCTCGGCGCCGCTCCCACGCTACCGCCCGGTTTCGCGGCGCTCATCGATGGCGAGCCGATCGGCCCCGACGCCAGCCCCGCCACCCTGCCCCTGCACACGTGCGAGTCGGTCAATCGGAGCCTGAGCGACCCGCGCATCGCACGCGCGCTCGCAGGCTCGTCCGTGAGGTTCACCCATTGCCGTGCGCTGCCTATCGTGGGCCACGATGGGCTCACGCTGGGCGCGCTCACGCTGTTCACCGGCGGCGACGCCGAACCGATCGACGGCAAAGCGCAAGCGGCGGAACTCGCCGTTCGCCTGGCCGGCATCGCGATCGAGCGCAGCGCTTCCGAGAAACGCATTCATCATATGGCGACGCACGATGCGCTAACCGGGCTGCCGAATCGGACTCTGCTGCCGGACCGGCTAGAACGGATGATCCTGCACGCGCAGCGCTATGAGCGCAGCGTGGCGGTGGTCTTCGTCGATCTCGACAACTTCAAGCTGATCAACGATAGCCTCGGGCATAGCGCCGGCGACGATCTGCTCAAGGAAGCCGCGGCGCGAATGGCGCGCTGCGTGCGCTCGACGGATACGGTGGTGCGGCTGGGCGGCGACGAGTTCGTGCTCGTCATCGACTGCGACCGCAACGATGCGCATGCGATCGAGACCGCCGTCAAGCGGCTGCGCGAAACGATCCACCAACCCGTCGAACTGGCCGGGAAGTGTTACCACGTGACCTGCAGCATGGGCGTGGCGATCTATCCGGCCGATGGCGATGCCGCCGAAACGCTGTTGCACAATGCCGACGCAGCGATGTATCGCGCGAAGGAACTGGGCCGGAACAATTACCAGCTCTACGCGCCCGAAATGAACCACAATGTGCACGAACGCTTGGTCCATCGGGCGCAATTAGGCGAAGCATTGGCGCGTGGCGAGTTCTGGCTGGCCTATCAGCCGCAGATCGATGCGCAAAGCGGAAGAATATTCGGGGTCGAGGCTTTACTGCGTTGGGATCACCCGATCGATGGCACGCTGCTGCCCGCGCACTTCATTCCGCTCGCGGAGGAATCGGGGCTGATCATTCCCATCGGCGATTGGGTGCTGCGCGAAGCGTGCCTGCAAAACCGGCGCTGGCAGGACGAGGGCCTGCCGCCGATCACCATGTCGGTGAATGTTTCGGCTCGGCAATTCGTGCAGGCCGGCTGGGTGGAGGCCGTAGCGAGCGCACTCGCCGACACCGGCTTGGCGCCGCAATACCTCGAGCTCGAATTGACCGAGAGCCTGTTGATACAGGACCTCGATCACGCGATCCAGACGATGGAGCGATTGGAGCAGTTGGGCGTCAAGCTCGCGATCGACGACTTCGGAACCGGTTATTCGAGCCTGAGCGTGCTCAAGCATCTTCCGGTAGCGCGTTTGAAGATCGATCGCTCGTTCGTGCGTGAGTTGCCGAACGACGCGGACGACAGGGCCATTGCCGCCGCGATTATCGCGCTCGCTCAACGGTTGAAGATGCACGTCATCGCGGAAGGCGTCGAAACGCCGGAACAAGTGGAATTCTTGCGGGCGACGGGATGCCACGAGTTCCAAGGGTTTCACTTCAGTACGCCCGTGCCGGCCGGCGAAATCACGACCTGTCTCGCGCTCGGGCTCGATCATGGGGATTGGGTTAGGGCGCGCTCAGAGCGCCCTTCCGAGGCAGCGCCCACTGCGCCCACTCGCTGCGGGGCGTCCACGTAGCGCCGTCGTGTTCACGTTTGGGGGCGCCCGAGAAATGCTTCGCGCGCTCATCCCGTGCCCACGGGTCCGTGCGACGTGTCACAAGGTAACTGTAAAATTGCGGCTTCGCTCGGTAAACGGCGACGCCTGCGACACGTGCGCCGGCGCCCGACTTCCCAATAGGAACGCCCCCATGCATCAACGCCATCCCCTCGAAAAACTGCTCGAGTTCTCGCTGTTCAAATCCCGTTGGCTGCTCGCACCGTTCTACGTCGGCCTCGTTTTTTCTCTGGTGATGCTGCTGGTCGCATTCGTCAACGAACTCGTGCATGGGCTGACCGGCCTCATGCACGCAACGGCCGAGCAAATCATTCTCGCGACGCTCGGCTTGATCGATCTTTCGCTCGCGGCCAATCTCGTCGTCATCGTGATCTTCTCCGGTTACGAGAACTTCATTTCGAAGATCGACACCGGCGATAACGAGGATCGGCCGAGTTGGATGGGTACGCTCGATTTCTCGGGTTTGAAAATGAAGCTGATCGGCTCCATCGTGGCGATTTCGGCTATTTCGCTGCTACGCGCGTTCATGAGCCTGACCGAGCGGGACATTTCACTCGACGAGCCGCGTCTGCGCTGGCTCGTGGTGCTGCATCTGACGTTCATCGTGTCGGGCGTGCTGTTCGCGACGATGGACTGGATCGCCGCGCGCGCCGAGCATCATTGACGGGGAAGCCAGGCTGGGAGCTAGGCGTTGAGCGTTGAGCGTTAGGCGGCAGACAGCAGGCGGCGCGCCCGCCGCCGCCATGCGCTCAAGCAGGATGCGTGTGGACGATGCACACCTGATTGCGACCGCCGTGCTTGGCGTCGTATAGCGCGCGATCCGCCTCGGATACGAGCGCGGCCACGCCGGCGAGCCCTTCGTAAGCGACGCTGCCGCCCACGCTCACCGTCACCTTCAGCGGCCCCGTCGATACCTCGAGCGCATCGTTCTCGATGGCCGCCCGGATCTTCTCGCCCACCACCGCCGCGCCCACTTCGTCGCAATGCGGGAGGATGACGATGAACTCCTCGCCGCCGTAGCGCCCCACCACGTCGCTGCTGCGCAACTGAGGCGACACCGTCGCAGCGATCTTGCGCAGCACGGCGTCGCCCATCGGGTGACCGTACGTATCGTTGATGCGCTTGAAGTGATCGATATCGAACAGCAGCACGGCAAACGCATCCTGGTGACGCGTCCAGCTGTTGTATTCCGCTTGCAAGCGCCGGTCGACGTGGCGCCGGTTGTATAGCCCCGTCAATGCGTCGCGCTCCGAGGAATCGCGCAACGCCTCGAGCGCCGCCTCGCGCTCTTTCCACGCAACGGCAAGTTCGGTGACGTCCGCGATCGTGACGCAGACGGCCACGACCTCGCCGTTCTCGATCAGCGGCATGAACGCGCAGTCCTGCTGCATCAAATCGAGCGAGCCCGTGATCGGGCAATCGTGCTCGAACGGCAGCAGCCACGGGCGATGCTGCCAAGTGGAAAACGAGCCGCTATGTAGCAAAAACACCGTGTCGAATTTGCGCTTGAGCCAAGCGCGCGGCAAATCGGGGAAGCAATCGAAGAAGCTGCAACCGATGGCCTTCGCTGCGGGCAGGCCGCTATGCTCGTCCATGAAGCGGTTCCACAGCACGATTCGGTAGTCGCGATCCACGGCGAAAATGCCGAGGCCGACTCGCTCGAGTGCGAGCTCGCTTAGACGAGCGGTGCCAGGAATGTCCATCTGCAACTTCTATTCGTTCAAAGATTCGCCAGAAAACCGTCGAGCGCGCCGACGAGCGACTGCACCGCCTTCGCGGTCATGAGCGTCAGCAAATGCGAGCCGAACACGCCATCTTCGGTTTGCAAGTTCACCTCGAGCAACAACGCCCGGTCCCACGGCAGCTTCGACGGATGCAGGACCTCTTCGAGGTCCAACTGCTCGCCCATCAGGCGCGGCGGTGTAAACGTAGGAGACTGCTCGAGTTGCTCGAATAGACCGGTCAAGCATGCCCCGGCAATCAGGTTCGCCACGTCCGACAGCACTTCCGCGTCCGACATGTCCTCGTCGCTCGCTTCCTCGTCGGACGCCTCCTCCGAGCGGAACACGAACTTCATGTGCTGCGCGCTGCGGCTGTCGAACAGGGATATCGCCTCACCGGCGATATCGCAACGAAAACTCTGACGCAGCGCCGTTACCGGTTCCGTGAAATCGAGCATGTCGCGCACGGCGGACGGCAGCGTGTCGGTGTCGACCATGCGAATGCGCGGCACCGATAGATGCACGAAGCGCCCGAGCAGCGCGGCAAGACGCGCGCCCGCTTGGCCCATGCCAATGTTCGCGATCTCTTGCAGCGCGTCGCGCTGATCTTCGGTGAGGATAGGCTCACTCATACAAACCGTACTCTTTCAAGACAGGCATCAGCTTGGCGTTCGTCACCGGCTTGTCGATGAAAGCCACAGCGCCGAGCGCTTTAACACGCGCCTTCGCTTCGGGCTGAATGTCGGCGGACACGACGATCACGAAACTGTCGAGTCCTTCCGAGCGCACGGTCTCCAGCACGTCGAACCCGGTCATGCCCGGCATCGTCAAATCCAAGAACATGATCGACGCCTGCCCGGCGCGATAGGCGGCGAGCGCGTCTTGCCCGTTCGCAGCCTGCGTTATCTCGACGTCCCACGCTTCCGGCAAAGCGTTGATCAGCAGTCGGCGGGCGAGCGTCGAATCGTCCACGACCAGTACAGGCAATCCCATTTTCGGCGGTTCCTTCATAGCCACGTCCGGTATAACGGCCCATATGCACAGATCTGAAGTACTCATAAACCCCAACGTGAGAAAACGTTTTCAATCGCCGCAAACGTTAGCGAAAACGTTAAATCGCACCGAACATTTCTTGACGGACGCCTTCCTCGATTTTTATTTTCAGCAGAGGGACTACGCATACCGATAGGGCTGAACCGGTCGCGCCCCGCCCAACCTGTCCTTGAATATCGCACGCGCTTGGGCCGATATTCGCGGCGCTATTTCGCGTGGCGCGGCAGCCGAGCGCGTCGATAAAAAATCCAAACCAAAACCAATGAACGAGGAAGCGGCGGCTCGCCTCAATCCGGTTGGCGTCGAAGCCGGCTCCCGGTTGTCCTAAAGATGCCAGATAGTCCGAAGAGAAGCCTGCTTCATCGCCAGACGAATTCGCATTGATTTAGATCAAGAGAAATCCACGTCATGGCGCATCGCGCTTGTTATAATCCCATCACGCGCTCGCTATAAAGCTAACGTGTCGTTTTATCCAGCCCTATTTTTCGGCGCCTTCAACGCACATTCATGAACAAACCCGATCGCCTGCGAGCGCTGGCCGATGCGCTTGCCAAGCACAGCGTCATGCGTCTGCGCGACGCGGCCACTTTGCTCGGCGTGTCGGAAATGACGGTGCGGCGCGATATCGCCGCCAATCCCGAGCGCTTCACCTATCTGGGCGGCTATATCGTCAGTGCCGCGAACGTGCCGAACGCCGCCGGTTATTCGCTCGAGCAGGAACAAGACCACTTCGCGCAAGCCAAGGCGCAAGCGTCGGCCCATGCCGCGCAATTGATCGTCGAAAACGAAACCATCTTCATCGATTGCGGCACGACGCTCACCACCCTCGCGCGCCTCATTCCAGCGCAGGTTCAAGTCACCGTCGTCTGCTACTCGCTCAATATCGCCGAGATCCTGCGGCGCATGCCGAACGTGCGGATGATCTTGCTCGGCGGCGTATACGTGCCCTCGTCGGATTCGTTCGCCGGCGACGAGAGCCTCGAGATGCTGCGGAGAATGGGCATCAACAAGGCCTTCATTTCCGCGGGCGGCGTGGACAGCGCGCGCGGCGTGACTTGCTGGAATTTCCACGAAGTGGCGATCAAACAAGCCGCCATGACGAACGCCGTCGAACGCTACCTTGTCGCCGATACGAGCAAATTCGGAGTGGTCAAGGCCGTGCGCTTCTCGCAGCTCGACGAGTTCGATTCGATCATCACCGAGAACGGACTCGAGCCGCGCGAGCGCAGGGCATGACGCAGCTGGCGCCGCGGCTCGCCGCGCCTGCCGCGTGCGAGCGTTAGCTGCGCCGGCGCAGCACGAAGAGCACGCCCGCCACGAGAATGAACGCGCCGACGATCACCTTCTGCCACGTGCTGGGCACGCCGACGAGAATCAGCGTGTTGTCGACGAGCGTCACGAGCGCGACGCCAAGCAACGTGCCGAGCACGGTGCCGCTGCCCCCCGTGATGCGCGCGCCGCCCAGAATCACCGCGGCGATCACGTCGAGCTCGGAGCCGACGAGATCGAACGGATTGGCCAGCCGATTATTGGCGACATGCAAAATTCCCGCGATGCCGGCCAGCATGCCCGTATAGCCGAATACGAACACATGCACCGCCCGCAAGTTGTAGCCCAGCCGCTCGGCAATCGCCAAGCTGCCGCCCATCGCGTAGACGGCGCGCCCCATCATCGTCCGGTTCAACAGCCACCAGGTGAGCGCCGCGGCCGCGAAGAGCGCGAGCACGGAGACGGGCAGCACCGCATCGAGGCCGTCCACGGTGCGATAGGCCAACAACGGAATGCGGCCGAAACGATCCATGCTGTGCGGGATGTTCATGAAAAACGTCGTCCCGACGAACGTGAGCAAGAGACCGCGGTAAAGATACTGCGTGCCGATCGTGACGATCAGCGACGGCGCCTTCAAGCGATGCACGAGCAAGCCGTTGACGACCCCGAGCACGACGCCGCCGATCGCGCCCGCGAGCAGAATGAGCCAGAACGGCGCGGCGGGCCACCAAGCGAACACTGCTTTCGTGAGCGAGTACATCGTCAGCGCGGCAATGGCTGTAAACGACACGTCGATGCCGCCCGCCGCAAGCACGACGAGCGTGCCCAGCGCGAACAGCGTCGTCGTCGTAGCCGAATGCAGCAGGTCGAACAGCGTCGCCCATTGCAGAAAGCGCGGGTTGATCGCGGCCACCACGATGCACGAGAGCACGATCAAGCCCGCGGGCAGCCATTCGGGGCGGCGCGCGAGCTTCGTGCGCCAATCGGGCGTGCGGCGCCGCTCGGTCATTTCCGCAGTATCGGTGGAGCGCATTGTCTGGTTCATAGTGCGAGTGGTGACGCTTGGTTCATGTCGATGCCATGCCGCGGCGCATCTCAAGCCGCCTGTGCGAGCAGCGCGCGGTAAAGCTCGGCCTCGGTCAATTCCGCCGCTCGATACTCGCCCGTCACGCGGCCCTTGCTCATCATCAGTATCCGGTCGCAGTTCTGCAGCAATTCGGGTAGATCGTCGCTGATCAGCACGATGCCGATGCCGCGCTGCGAAAGCCCCTGCATGATGCGATAGATGATGTCCTTCGAGCCTACGTCGACGCCCACCGTCGGCCCATGCAGGATCAGCACGTGCGGATCGATCGCGAGCCAGCGGCCGATCAGCACGCGCTGCTGATTGCCGCCCGAGAGCGATTGCACGGGCTTGTCGATGTCCGGCGTGGCGATTTGCAGCTCCTTCACCGTGCGCTCGGCCAGCTCGCGCGAGCGCTTGGCGTCGAGCTGGCCGAAGCGGTCGCGCAGGCTCGAGATCATCGCCGTCACCACGTTGTCGCGGATCGATTTGTCGAGAAAGAGCCCCTCGCTCAAGCGGTCTTCCGGCACATAGCCGATGCGGTGCCGTTTGGCGTCGGCCGGCGAGGAGAGTGCGATCGGCTCGCCGTCGAGCGTAATCGTCCCGCCGTCGGCGGGCGCGACGCCCGCGAGCGCGCGCGCGAGCTCGTTGCGGCCCGAATCGAGCAAGCCCGTCACGCCCAAGATCTCGCCGCGATGCAGCGCGAACGAGACGTCGCTAAAGTAGCGTGTGCGCCCGAGCGCGCGTACATCCAGCACGACATCGGCCGCCTCTTGGTGCTGTGTTCTGTAACGCGTATGCGCCAGCTCGCGGCCCGTCATGAGCTCGCTCAGTTGCGCCTTCGTATAATTGGCGATCGGTCCTTGCGCCACCTTCTGCCCATCGCGCAACACGATGACTTCGCCCCCGATCGCATAGCATTCGTCGAGCTTGTGGCTGACGAACAGCACCGTCACTCCTTGCGAGCGCAACGAGGTCAACACGGCGATCAAGTTCGCCACTTCTTTTTGCGTGAGCGAGGTCGTCGGCTCGTCCATGATCACGAACTTCGCTTCGCTCGCAATGGCGCGCGCAATCGCCACGAGTTGGCGCGTCGCCAAGGGTAGCGCCTCGATCAGCGCCGCTTGAAATTCCGGGTCCGAGGGCAAGCCTACGGCTTGCAGCGCGCGCCCCGCCCTTTGCTGCAACGCGCGCCGATCGAAAGTGCGAGCGAGGCGCCCGTCGTGTTCAGCCAGTTCGGACGTGAGCGCCACGTTTTCCGCGACGCTCATGTTCGGCAGCAGCGATAAGTCTTGGTAGACCGTTTCGATACCCGCCGCGAGCGCCTCGAGCGGCGTGAGCCGCGCGTGGCGTTTGCCTTCGATGACGAGTTCCCCCGAATCCGGCGGCTGGGCGCCGGAAATGATCTTGATCAGCGTGCTCTTGCCGCAGCCGTTTTCGCCCAGCAAGTGATAGATCTGCCCGCGCGCGAACGAAAGCGTAACGCCGCGCAGCGCATAGACGCCCGTGAAGCGCTTGTGCACGTCGATCACTTGCAGCAGAAAATCCGAAGAACCGTTCTCGTCGCTCATCGTCATGCCGTTCGCCCGCATAGAATCCAACTGCCGCCCGGCGCGCGCGGCGCAAAGCCGCGCGCGTGCCGCCGTTTAGAAGTTGTACTGCTTGTAGTTCGACTTATCGACGCTGACCCAACCTTGTCCGCGCACGATCACACCCTTGCCGGGACCCTTCGTCACGGTCACCTTCTCGTAGCCGGGCAGGCCGAGGTTCGCGCCGTTTTGCACCGTCTTGCCGTCGAGCAGCATCTTCGCGATCTTGTTCATCGCTTCTCCGGCGAGCTTCGGATCCCAGAAGGCGATGCCGTTGATCGCGCCGCTTTCCAGGAATTTGCCCGCTTCCGTGGGCAGGCCCGTGCCATAGACGCAGACCTTACCGACGAGGCCGGCTTCTTCGACCGCGCGGCCGATACCGAGCACGTCGAGCGAAGACGAGCCCTGGAAGCCCTTGATGTCAGGATGCTTGCGCAGCACTTCCTTCGCCTGCTGGTAGGCGTGCTCGCCGTCGTTGTTGGTCTCGATGTTGGTTTCGACGAGCTGCATCTTCGGATACTTCTTCTTCGCATTGTCGATGCCGCCGTCGGCCCACTGCACTTGCGAGCGGCTGCCGAGCGAGCCGACGAACGTGGCCCATTTGCCGTCCTGATGCATGCAGCTCGCCAGGCGGTCGTTGAGCGCCGCGCCGTAGGCGCTGTTGTCGAACGCTTCGACGTCGACCATCGTGTTCTTCTCGTTGTCGGCCTCGTGCGTCACGACCTTGATGCCGCGGTCCATCGCTTTCTTCAGCGCAGGCTCGAGCGTGGGCGGATCGTACGGGACGACGGCGATCGCACTGACTTTCTTGGCGATCAAGTCTTCGATGATCTTCAATTGCTGCGCCGCATCGGCCTGACCCGGTCCGGTCTGGTAGGTGGTGACGCCGGGGTTGTCCTTGGCGAACTCCTTGACGCCTTCCTCCATTCGATTGAACCAGCTGATGCCGGTCACCTTCACGACCGTGACGATCGTTTGATTGGTCGCCGCCTGCGCGGCGAACACGACGCCCGCGCCGAGCGCGCAAGCCGCGAGCGCGAGGCTCGTTCGTTTCAGCTTCATCTGCAATGTCTCCTTCCCCGCCCCTTGTTTGCGCTGACGGACGCCCGAGGCCAGATGTCCGCCGACTACCGAACCCGCTATTGCGACTTACCGAGACGCCCGATTCAGCGTGCGCCCGATCCGCTTTTACCGCGCTCTCCGCTGTGCGGCTTGTCCGCACGCGCGAGACCGAAAATCGCCCGCAGTTGGCCGCCGTCGGCGAACGCGAGCGAGACGAGCAACAGAAAGCCCCAGGTGCAATCGCCGAAGAACTGCGACACGTTGAGCAGATTGAACAGGCTCGAAAGCAATTGCAGGACCGTGGCGGCGAAGAACACGCACACGATGCGGCCGTAGCCGCCGGCCGGATTGACCCCGCCCATCACCGCGATCAGGATCGCGATCAACAAATACGAATTGCCGTAGTCCCATTTCGCGCTGAGCGTGTGCGAAACGCTCACGAGTCCCGCGAGCGAGGCCAGCACGCCGCACATCGTGTAGGTGGCGATCAGCATGCGCTCCCGGCCTATGCCGGCATAGAACGCCGCGCGCTGGTTCGTGCCCATCAAGTACAGTCTCAGCCCGAACGGCGTGCGCTTTAGCAGCCAGCCGAGGATCAGCACCGCCGCGATGAAGATGCAAAATGAGATCGGTACGTCGAAGACGGTGCCGTTGCCGATGTCCGCGAGCGGTTCGACGTAGTCGACATGCACCGAAGCGCCGTTGCTGAGCGCTACCGCAAACCCGGTGAAAACCAGCTGGGTGCCGAGCGTGGCGAGGATCGGCGTAAGCTTTAGCCGCGCGATGATCAAACCGTTGATCATGCCGCCGACCAAACCCATCGCCACGACGATCGCGCAAAAGAGCGTCGTATAGAGCACCGGCGAATCGTCGCCGCTGACCCACTTGGGCACGACGAGCGCGGCGATCATGGCCGATAGGTTCGCCAGCCCCACGCCCGACAGATCGATGCCGCCGTTGCCCGAAAGCATCGACAGCATGATGCCGAGCGCGAGCAGGCCGACTTCGGGCAGTTGCGAACCCATCGATTGAAGATTGTCGATCGACACGAATTGACCGTGCGAAAGCCACACCGCAACCACCACGACGAGCACGTTGACGCCCAGCAGAAAGTTCAACTGCCGGTCGCCGAACCAACCGGCGAGAACGAACGAGCTTTTCCCTTTCATAAGCGATGCCTTTATTCGTGATGCGTGATGCGATACCCGAGCCGAGGGCGCTTGACGCTCCGTATCGCGGCCGGTGCTGCCGTCATTCATTACTGCAATGTCACGTGCCCGGGTCCTGCCCAGCTATGCCCGCGGCGAGCCTTTCCTGCCGTCGCGCTTTGCGGCGGTTGCCTGCGCGGCCGTCACACGGAAGCAGAGACGGCAGCGCCCGCGCCGATCAGCGCATTGACTTCGCTCAAGCGCGGCATCGACGGCGCCGTGCCCGGTCGTGTAACCGAAATGCCCGCGAGCGCGCAGCCGAAACGCACCGCGGCGAGCGGTGTCTCGCCGCGCGCGAGCGCCGCGGCGAATCCGCCCGTGAAGCCGTCGCCGGCGCCCGCCGTCTCGATCACCGGCCCGCACCGATAGGCCGGCACGAGCTCCGATTGCGCCCGCGAATGCAGCAATGCGCCCGCTTCGCCCAACGTCACGATCACCGCGCGCACGCCTTTGGCAAGGAGCACCTCCGCGGCGCGGCGCGCGTCGTCGGGCGAAGCGATCTCGATGCCCGTGAGCGCGGCCGCTTCGGTCTCGTTCGGCGTAATGTAATCGCACAGCGCAAAGATGTCGTCGGGCAGCGCTAGCGCGGGCGCGGGATTCAAGACCGTCGTCACGCCGTGTTTGCGCGCGAGTTCCAGCCCGCGGCGCGCCGCGGCGACCGGCTGCTCTAGCTGCGTGACGAACACCTGCGCACCCGCGATGTCCGCTTCGATCGCTTCGGCGTCGGCCGGGCCGAGCGTGCCGGCCGCGCCCGCGGCGACGATGATCGCGTTGGAGCCGGTCGCGGCGTCCACGAAGATATGCGCGGCGCCCGTCGCCATGCCTTCGACGACGGTCGCGCGCGCCGTGATGCCTTCGGCCTGCCAGGTCTCGCGGGCGATTGCGCCGAACGCGTCATCGCCCAAACGGGTGCAGAAGAGCACGTCGGCGCCCGAACGAGCGGCCGCGACCGCTTGGTTCGAGCCTTTGCCGCCCGGCCCCATCGCGAACGAGGAACCGGCGATCGTCTCGCCGATCACGGGCATGCGCTCCGCCCGGAATGTGAGATCGGTCACGTAGATCCCTAGGATGACGACGCGCCCGTTCATCGATCAGGCTCCCGGGCGCGCGCCGCCGGCCTCGAGCGGCGCATCGGGGGCGAGCATGACGCCCTTGGTGAAGATGAAGCAGCCGTAGCCGCGCGTTTCGCCCGTGGCGATGACGCAGTACGCTTTGCGCGCTCGCGCATAGAAGGCGTGCCGTTCGATCGACGCGAACGGCACCGCGCGGTTTTCGGCTTGGTCGACTTCACGCTGCGCCTCGCGCTGCACCGTGGGCAGCGCCTGCGGATCGCCCACCACCTCCATGCGCATCGCGGGCGCTTCGACGTACGTGTCGAGGGGCAGCACGGAGAGCACGGCGCGCACGGCGCGCGCCGAATCGACGCCATCCATGCGCAACAGCTTGCCTGTGACGGTTGCCCGCGCAACCGAGTCGGCCGGGAAGTTGGCGTCGCAAATCACGGCTTCATCGCCATGGCCCATCGCGCGCAGCGCATGCAGGATGTCGGCGTTCAAAAGCGGGTCGAGGTTCTTCAGCACAATGTCTCCATGATTCGTTATCGGGCTCCATCGGGCGCCGGCTGCCCCCGCGATCGCATCGCCTCGCTGCGTGGCGCGACAGTCAGTCGCCGTACGGAATCCAAATATTCTTCACTTGCGCCGCTTGACGCAAGAAGGCAAATCCCTCGCTCGTGCGCTCGAACCAGTCGATCCGGCGCCCATAGTCGACGAACGTGCGCTTGAGGTTGCCGACCGATTCACGCTCCACCAAGGCCGAATCGGCCGCCCGGCCGAAGCACCAAAGCGCGTCGACATCGTCGTGTTTAGCGAGCGTGGCGAGCAAGGCCTCGCGCGGGCCCGTCACGATGTTCAGCGCACCGGCGGGCACGTCGGACGTTTCGACGACTTGATAGAGATCGGTCGCGGTCAGCGGCGCAGTCTCGCTCGGCAGCACGACCACACGGTTGCCCAGCGCCAGCGCGGGCGCGACGAGCGAAATGAGCGCCAACAGCGGCGCCTCGTCGGGGCAGGCGATGCCGACGACGCCGAGCGGCTCGTGCATCGCCAGCGCGACGCCGCGCAGCGGCGGGGCGTGGACGGCGCCGTCGAACTTGTCGGCCCAAGCGGCGTACGTAAAGAGCCGTGAGATCGAGGCTTGCACTTCCCGCTGCGCGGCATTCTCATCGCATTCGGTGCGCCGCACTAGTTGGCGCGCGAATTCGTCGGCTCGCGCCGATAGGTTTTCGGCGAGGTAATAGAGCACTTGTGCGCGCGCGTGTGCGCTCATCTGCGACCACTTGCCTGCGCTGCGCGCCGCGGCCACGGCGTCGCGCACGTCCTTGCGGTTGCCGTCGGCCACTTCGCCCACGAGTGCGCCGCTCGGCGCATGGACCGCGCGTACATTGCCGCCATCGGCCCGCGCTTGCTTGCCGCCGATGAACAGCTTTGCGGTCCGGTCGATCGGATCGCTGCCGCCCATGGGCTCGGCCAAGCCGCCGCCCGGCGGCGGCTTGGCGGCGGCCCCAGCCGGTGCTTCGCGCAATGCGCCCTTGCCCCAGCCGATCGGCTTCAAATACTCGTAGGCGCCCTCACGGCCGCCCTCGCGGCCATAGCCTGACTCGCGATAGCCGCCAAAGCCTACGCTCGCGTCGAACAGGTTCGTCGCGTTGACCCAAACGACACCACAGGCCAGTTGCGGCGCAATATCGAGCGCGCGGCCGAGCGTCTCGCTCCACACGCTCGCAGCCAAGCCGTAGCGCGTGTTGTTGGCGAGCGCGACGGCCTCATCGGGCGTGCGAAAGCTCATCGTCGTCAGCACCGGCCCGAAGATCTCCTCCTGAGCGAGCGTGCTCGACGGCGCAACGTTCGTCACCAGCGTAGGCGGGTAGTACGATCCGCCCGCGCCGGGCAACGCGACTTCGCGCGGCTGCCAAACCTCGCACCCTTCCCGTCGCCCGGCTTCGACCAGCGATTCGATGCGCGCCAATTGAACCGGATCGACGATCGCCGCCATGTCGATCGCCTTGTCGAGCGAAGTTCCCACGCGTAGCGTGGCCATGCGCCGCTTGAGCTTCGCGATGAATCGGTCTTCGACGCCTTCCTGCACCAGCAAACGCGAGCCCGCGCAGCACACTTGACCTTGGTTGAACCAGATCGCGTCGACCACTCCTTCGACCGCGCCGTCCAGGTCCGCATCGTCGAACACGATGAACGGCGATTTGCCGCCCAGCTCCAAAGTGAGCGATTTGCCCGAGCCGGCCGTGGCCGCGCGAATGGCGCGGCCGACTTCGGTCGACCCCGTGAAGGCGATCTTGTCGACGCCCGGATGCTCGACGAGCGCCGCGCCCGTGCGGCCATCGCCCGTGACGACGTTGAGCACGCCGTCGGGCAAGCCGGCCTGCTTGGCCAGTTCCGCGAAAAGCAGCGCGGTGAGCGGCGTGTATTCCGCGGGCTTGAGCACGACGCAATTGCCGAGCGCGATCGCGGGCGCGACTTTCCACGCCAGCATGAGCAGGGGAAAATTCCACGGCACGATCTGGCCGATGACGCCGAGCGGCGCCCATCCGGCGAACTCGGTGTCCTGCAGTTGCGCCCAGCCTGCGTGGTGCAGGAAATGCCGCGCGACGAGCGGCACGTCGATGTCGCGGGTTTCGCGAATCGGCTTGCCGTTATCGAGCGCTTCGAGCACGGCGAACAAGCGGCTGTGCCGCTGCACCATGCGCGCGAGTGCGTACAGATGCCGCGCGCGCTGCGCGCCGCCCGCGGCGAGCCAACCCGGCTGCGCCGCGCGCGCTGCCGAGACGGCGGCGTCGATATCGGCCGCGCCGCCCTGCGCGAGTTGGGCCAGCGGCTCGCCCGTGGCCGGTGCATGCACCGCGAAGGTCTCACCCGAGGCGCTCGCACGCCATTGCCCGCCGATGAAATGGTCGAACGCGGCATCGTGCCGGCTCAGCCAGTCGCGAGCCGCTCGGTCGTCCTCGGGGGCGGGTGCGTAATCCATCGTCTCGAAGTATTCGGCAACGCTCATCGTGAATGTGCTCACGCTACAGGGTGACGGTTGAAAGCCGAATAGCGGCCCGTGACGTGGTGCTCCAATTGCCGCTCGATATCGGCGAGCAGGCTCGATGCACCGATGCGCAACAGCGACGGCTCCAGCCAGGGGCGGCCGAGTTCTTCCTTCATCAGCACTTGATAGGCGAGCACCGACTTGGCCGTCGACACGCCGCCCGCCGGTTTGAAGCCGACGCAGGCGCCCGTGCGCTCGCGGAACTCGCGGATCATGCGAGCCATGACGAGCGATACGTCGAGCGTGGCGTTCACGCTCTCTTTACCGGTGGAAGTCTTGATGAAATCGGCGCCGGCCATCATGCAGACCATCGACGCTTTCGCCACGTTGGTGAGCGTCTTGATGTCGCCGGTCGCGAGGATGGCCTTCAAATGCGCTGCGCCACACGCTGCGCGAAAGTCGCGGACTTCGTCGTAGAGCGCGCGCCAGTTGCCCGTTAGAACGTACTCGCGCGTGACGACGATGTCGATTTCGGCCGCGCCGTCCGCCACCGACGCTTCGATCTCTTTGAGCTTGAGCGGATGCGGATTCAGGCCGGCGGGAAAGCCCGTCGATACCGCGGCGACAGGAATACCGGTGCCGCGCAGCGCATCGGCCGCGGCCGCCACGAAGCGGTGATAGACGCAGACGGCCCCCGTCACGATCGCTTCGGGCTCGAGGCCGAGCGCTCGAACGAGTTCGGCGCGCACCGGGCGCCGCGCTTTCGCACAAAGACGCCGCACGCGGCCCTCGGTGTCGTCGCCGCTCAAGGTCGTCAGATCGATGCAGGTGACGGCCTTGAGCAGCCATGCCGCCTGCGCATCTTTTTTGACCGAGCGGCGCGGTGCAAGCGTGGCCGTGCGGCGTTCGACGGCCGCTTGATTGACGCGCAAGCCGTCGATCCAAGCGGCGTCGAACGGCACCCCGCGATTGCGCCCATCGTGGGCCACCGCGAGGCCGTGCGGCAAAACGAGCGAATGCGTCGAAGCGTCGGACATGAGAGGAGGCATTGTGCAATGCACAACACAGCATGGTGATTTACTAGCAACGATCGTAGCCGCATGAAACGATCGTGACAATATGCCGTTACAATTTTATCGTTGGCCCAACTCCTCCGGGCGCTCGGCGCCGATGCCGCGCCGCCGCCGCGTTCGAGTGGCACCGGTCCATGCCCGGCGGTCGCCTCAAAATCATTCGAACGTTCGACCCAGAGAAAGCCTCGTTCCACGACGGCCACGAGCCTTCGTAGCGCTTCGCACGCTGTTACAAAAATCTCTCGCGAATGCGTCGCGCATTACCTACATTGCATGTCCATGCTCTTCGCATTCGCCCAGATCAAGGCACTCGCGCCTCGATCGGAATGCAGTCGTCGATGAAGTCAAACCGCCGCGCTGGCGGTAACCAGCGCCTATGGGACCGGCCGCGTCACGACAGCGCTTGGGTTGGCGCAAGGCATCGCTGACCGAAGGCGTCGCGCGACATGTGCAGTGGACCGTACTTCAACGAGAGGGTCTTCCATGCGACGCCATATCACGCCTCGAATCCGCTTGACGCGCCTCGCCATCGCGGTCCTCGGCCTCACTTCGGCCGCGGCTGCGGCAGCCGCCCCCGTGCGCGTCTCCGGCCCAAGCCCATTCGCCACTTGCGCGATCGGCGGTCCCGGCACGAACTATGTCAATGCCGAAGTCGAACCTTGGGTCGCCGTCAATCCGGCCAATCCGTCGAACGTCATCGGCGCCTGGCAGCAGGACCGCTGGTCCAACGGCGGTGCGCACGGCCTCGTGGCCGGATATTCGTTCGACGGCGGACAAACTTGGCGGCAAACGAATCTTCCGTTCAGCGCTTGCGCAGGCGGGCTCGGTTACGAACGCGCATCCGATCCCTGGGTGTCGATCGGGCCGGACGGCACCGCCTATACCGTGTCGATTTCGTTCAATCAATCGAACAACAGCAACTCGGTGGCCGCGGCCGTATCGAACGACGGCGGGCAGAGTTGGAACAACTTGAGCGTGCTGATTGCCGACAACGAGCCGTCGACGCAATTTTTCAACGACAAGGAATCGGTGACGGCCGACCCGCTCAAGGCCGGTGTCGCCTATGCCGTGTGGGATCGACTCGAAGAACCGAACTCGAACCCATACGCCGATCTGCATGCCCAGGCCTATCGCGGCCCGACGTATTTCTCGAAGACGGTGGACGGCGGCAAAACATGGAGCGCGCCTGCCCAGATCGTCAAAGTGCCGTCGCGTCAGCAGACGATCGGCAATCAGATCGTCGTCAACCGGCAAGACGGCACGCTCTACGACTTCTTCGATTTGATTACGCCGCCGCAACGGCCATCGCCGTACAAAGTCGCGTTCATCAAATCGACCGACGGCGGCGCGACGTGGAGTTCGCCGCGCGTCATCGCGAATTTGGAGACGGTGGATACGGTCGACCCGAATACGGGCGAAGCGCTGCGCACGGGGGACATCATCCCCGAGCCCGCGATCGATCCCGCCACGGGGCAGCTCTATGTGGTCTGGCAGGACGCGCGCTTTAGCGGCGGCAAGTACGACGAGATCGCGCTATCGACGTCGAGCGACGGCGGCAATAGTTGGAGCACGCCGATTCGCGTCAACACGCCGACGGGGAAACTGGCATTCAATCCGTCGGTGCGCGTCAACAGCGCGGGCAAAGTAGCCGTCAGTTACTACGACCTGCGCAATCTCGCCGCGGGCGATACTTCGACGCTACCCACCGACTATTGGATGACGACGTCGGCCGACGGCGGCAAGACCTTCGGCAATGAAACCCATTTGGCGGGCTCGTTCGACTTGAAGACGGCGCCTTACGCCGAGGGATATTTCGTCGGCGACTACGCAGGACTCGAAGCCCGCGGCACTTCGTTCCTGCCGTTCTTCGTGCAAACGAACTCCGGCAACACGGCCAATCCGACCGACGTATTTGCCTCGCCCTAAACCCTGCCTTTCCCGGGCGGCCCGCTATCGCGGCTCGCCCGGCGCTGCCTGCGCCTCCGCGTGCGCGTTCGTGCGCGCGACCCGTTCGACGACATGTAGGAAGTGTTCGAGACCGGGCGTGCGCATGCTCGCCTCTTTGGCCGCATCGTCCCAGCGGCGCAGGCGCACCGCATCCTGTGCGAAGGGCTTTTCGATGAAGGTGCGGACTTGATCATCGTCGAAGATGCCGCCCTGCAGCGCCAGGCTGCGCGTCGAATCGGCGGAAAGGCGTTGCCGATAACCGCCATCGATCGCACATAGATAGCGCTTGGCGTCCACGTGCAAGCGTATCGGCTCCAAGACGCTGTCGGGCAGCCAGGTGCGCAGAAACGGCAACGCGAAGTATTGATGACGATCGTCGATACCGCGTGCGCTCGGCGTCTCGCCTTGCAGGTTCATCAGATGACCGATGTCGTGCAAAAACGCCGCCGCGACCAGCGCATCGGCGGCGCCGGCCGCTTGCGCGAGCGCGCCGCATTGCAGCGCATGCTGCAACTGACTGACCGGCTCACCGCTGTATCCAATAGCGCCGTGCCGCTCGAACAGGAAACGAATATCGCTCGGGTCCAATGCCATCACTCACGCCCACGGCAACGAAAAGGTCTTGAGATTCGTGAAGCTTTTCATCGCTTCTTGCACACCTTCCTTGTAGCCGAGGCCCGAATCCTTGATGCCGCCGAACGGCGTCAATTCGATCCGATACCCGGGCACTTCCCAAACGTTCACCGTTCCCACTCGCAATTCGTCCACGAAACGTGCAATGAGGTCCTGGCGATTGGTGCAAACACCCGATGAGAGCCCGAAGGCGGTACCGTTGGCAAGCGCGATCGCCTCGTCGATCGTGTCGAATACGATGATCGGCGAAACGGGGCCGAACGTTTCGGCGCGCACGAGCGGCATCGACGGATCCACGCGATCGACCACGGTCGGTGCATAGAGCGCGCCGTCACGCCGATGCCCGGCCAAAACGCGCGCGCCCTGCGCCTGCGCCTCGTTCACCCGAGTCTCGAAGGTGCGCGCCGCCTGTTCGTCGATCACGGTTCCCATGCGGTTGGCCTCGTCGAACGGATCGCCGTAGGTCCATGCACGCGTCAATTCCACGACACACTCGGTAAACGGTGCGGCGATGCGTTTATCGACGAGCATGCGTTTGACCGCGGTGCAACGTTGCCCCGAGTTGCGATAGGAACCTTGCACGGCCAACGCGGCCGCCCGTTCCACGTCGGCATCGTCCGCCACGATCAGCGGGTCGTTGCCACCTAGCTCGAGCACGCAGCGCCGGTACCCGGCACGCTCGGCGATCCGCTTGCCGATCGCCACGCCCCCAGTGAACGTCACGAGATCCACGAGCGGGTGTGTGACGAGCCTATCGGCAATTTCGCTGGGCTCGCCCGTGAGCACTTGCAGCATCGGCGGCGGCAGCCCCGCTTCGTACAGGAGATCGGCGAGCCAAAGGGCCGATAACGGCACTTTCTCCGACGGTTTGAGCACGACCCGATTGTTGGTCGCGATCGCCGGCGCGATCTTGTGGGCCACCTGGTTCATCGGATGATTGAACGGCGTGATCGCGACGATGACGCCGGCAAGCGGCTCGCGTTGAGTGAACACGCGGCGCCTTTTGCCGTGGGGCGTCAGATCGCAGGAAAAACTTTGCCCGTCGTCGCGCAGCGCTTCCATCGCGGCGAACTTCATGACATCGGCAACACGCCCGACCTCGTAACGCGAGTCCTCTTTCGAAAGACCCGACTCGAGCGTGATCAAATCGGAGGCCGCTTCGACGCGTTCGCGCAGCAATGCGGCGGCGCGCTCGAGAATCTGCGCACGCTCGAAGCGCGACAACGTCGAACGAAAAGCGGCCGCGTACTGGAGTGCGGCTTCGACATCGTCGATGCTAGCGAGCGGCACCGTGCCCACACGCAAGCCCGTGTACGGATCGAATACATCGCACGTGCGCGCGCGAAACGCCCGCTTGCCCGCCAGGCGCAGCGCCTCGGCGCGAAACCGCTCGTGATCGCGGACCGCTTGGGAGGCGACGGCGCTCATGCTCGCCTCGCATGGTTCAACGCGATGTCGAATACGTCGAAGTTGCGCAGGCGGCGCCCCCCGTAGAGCGCGTCGACCCGGTCGATGCGGCGATTGAACACGAGCGGCACGGTCTGCTCCGAAAGCCCCCCGTGCGAGCGCAGCGGCACGGTCAAGCCGGAGAGATCGTGAGCCGCGCGGCGCGACCCGATGGCGACATCGCGGCGCGAGACGACGACGATGTCGCCGATGCGTTCGGGCATCAACTCGAAGCGCGCGCAGGCGCGTGCGTTGTCGAGCACGAGTTCGATGCCTTCGATCTGGGCGATGCGCTCGATGATGGCTCCGACCTGCGCCGCATCCGCCAAATGCACGGTCGCGAACGAGCCCAAGGCGCCGTGGTGCACGACATAGGGATCGGTGATCGGCAGCACCACGCGCGCGGCTCGTGCCCCGAGCCACTCGTCCAGCACGTCTTGCAGGTAGACGACGTTGGGCTCGCCCGTCTTCGGATCGTGCTTGGCGTTCATGCCGTGGTCGGCGGTGAGGCCGATGGTCCAACCGAGTGCATCGAGTCGAGCCAAATAACCGTCCATCATCGCGTAGAAAGCATTCGCGCCGCTGCTCCCCGGCGGGCATTTGTGCTGCACGTAGTCGGTCGTCGACAAGTACATCAAGTCGGCATCGCCGCGCTCGGCCAAGCGCACGCCCGCCGCAAGAACGAACTCCGACAACGACGCGCTATAGACATCGGGCAGTGCCAAGCCCGTCAGCCCCAGCGCATCGTCGATGCCGTTTTCGGCGAAGGTCGCCGCATCGGCCTTCTCGGCGGAGAAGCAAATGCCCTGCAGCCCCCAGCCCAGCAAGCGCCTGAGCTTGTCTTTGGCCGTCACCACGGCCACGCGCGCGCCGGCTTGGGCCGCTGCCGCGAGCAGCGTGCCCGCTCGCAAGTAGGCGGGATCGTTCATCATCACTTCGGCGCCTTGGCCGTCGTTCGCGTGCGGGTCCCAAAAGTAGTTGCCGCAGATGCCATGCACCGACGGCGGCGCGCCGCAGACGATCGACAGGTTGTTCGGATTCGTAAACGACGGCATGACACAGTCGGCGCGCGCCGCCGTGGCAGCGCCACCGTGCAAGAGGCGCGCGATGAAGGGCGCGACGCCCGCGCGCGCCGCCGCTTCCAAATAGTCGAACTCGCAACCGTCGATGCAGACGACGGCAACCGGCGTGCGCGCCAATCCGGTCAGATCGTAGCTGCGCCCGTTGACTTCGACGATCCGCCCGTCGTTCCGTGCTTCGTTGATTTGCTCCATGTTGCCTCTATTGCAATTTATCAATCGCTTTGCCACATTTTGCCACATTTCGAAACGAGCATGGGCGACCTCGAATCGCGATCCGAAAACCGCCGTTTCATCCGAGAGATCATCGACCACATGGCCTCGGAGCCAATTACCCATAGGGGTCGTACGCGGCGCCGCTCGAGTCGCGCACGGCGGCGCTGCCGTTTGAACGCCCGCGGTTTCGCCCGGCTACCGGCTACCGGCTAATGGCGAAGATGGCGCCAACGACACGCCACGCGTTGCATCACATCGAATGGCGCTTCGGCGCCCGCGCCGCGATCAGCGACAGCGCCGCCAGCGACACGACGAGTAAGATCAGCGAGAGCGCGGAGGCCGGCAGGTAATAGCCGCGCTCGACCTGACCGACGACGACGATCGGCACGGTCGCGAAGCCGGGCGGGTAGACCGTGAGCGTGGCGCCAAGCTCGCCGAGCGACAGCGCGAAGCCCAGCGCGAGGCTCGCCCGTATCGCGGGCACGAGTTGCGGCAGCACGACGCGCCGCAGCACCATCGCGGGCGACGCACCCAGGCTCGCGGCCGCTTCGCGCAGCACCGTCAACTCGGGACGCAGCGCGGCGGCCGCGCATCGATAACTGAACGGCAGCACGAGCGCAAGTTGCACCAGCACGACGATGGCCGGCGAACTCGATAAATCGAGCGGAGCCTTGTGATATGCGATCAACACACCGAGGCCGAGGACGACGCTCGGCACACCGTTGGGCATCATCGTCACCATGTCGACGAGCGCGCCGAGGCCTCGCCGCGTCCGCCCTTCCAGCGCAAGCGCAAGCCAAAGCCCGAGCGCCGTGCCGAGCAGCGCCACGGCAAAGCCCATTTCGAGACTGGCCGTGACGGCGTCGAAATCGCTCGAACCGAGCCGTTCGAACCAGCGCGTGCTGAAGCCGTCGGGCAGGATCGTGCCCGACCAATGCGTGGCGACGCTCGATAGCGCCACCACCGCGACCGGCAGCACGAACAGCCACACGCACAGCAGCGCCGCAGCCAGCGTGATCACCCACCCCGCGATCCGCACGACAATGCCGCGCGATGCACGGGGCATTGCCGTTGCACGCGCATGCGCGCGCGCTTCCAAGTTCGCCGCCATCATTTCGCTCCCATCGCCTGCCGGCGATCGACGCTGCGATACAGCGCGTAAAGGGAAAGAGACATCGCCAGCATGACGACGGCCCCCGCGGCCGCCGTGGGCAGGTCCAGATCGACGGTGGCGGCGCTATAGATGGCAACGGGCAGCGTCACGAGATGAGCGCTGCCGAGCACGAGCAGGATGCCGAACTCGTTGAGCGTGAGCAGAATGCACAAGATCGTGCCGGCGGCGATACCGGGCCATGCGAGCGGCGCCACGACGCGCAGCGCGACCATGACGCCGTTCGCGCCTAGACTGCGCGCTGCTTCGACGAGGCGCATGTCGATCGTCGCGAACGAAGCGAGCGTCGGGCGCACGACGAACGGCGCGTAAAAGACGACTTCGGCGAGCACGATTCCGCCCACACCGAACAAGAAATCGAGCGGCGGTGCGCTCGAGTGAAACAACCGCTGTAACGCGATGCTGATCGATCCTTGAGAGCCGTAAAGAAAGATCAGCGTGAACGCGACCAGAAACGAGGGAAAGGCGACGAACAGTTCGAGAAAGCGCGTGATGAGCGCCGCGCCGGGGAACGGCCTGAAGAACAGCAAAGCCGCCAGTGCGACGCCGAGCGCGGACGCGATGGCGGCGCTCGCGAAGACGATCGCGATCGTCGTGCCGACCACCCCTGCCGTGTCGGGGTTCGAGAAGAACGCCGTGTAGGCGTTCAGGCCGAACGCTCCGTGGGGGCCGGTCAAGCTCAACAAGATCAGACGCGTCAGCGGATAGATCACGAGCGGGCCGAGAACGATGACTGCGACCAACAACCCATGCAAGGACGCAAGGCGATTGCGGCGCGCGCCGGCATGAGCGTGGGCTGCGGCATGGCCGTGCGCGGGTATCGGCGCCGCTTGCGCCGCCACGCCGAGCGTTGCGGCGGCGGTGTCAAGGTGCGACGAGGATGACATGATCGGCCTCATAGCTGAGCGACACGCGCGCCCCCTTCTCAGGTGTCATACCGTGTCCGCGCGCGGTGGTGACGAGCACGGGCATCTCGGGCGCCGCGTCGAGCACGACCGATACCGATAGGACCGGGCCATACCAGTCGACCGTGGCAATCGTCCCGTGCAGATGTCCTTGTCCCAGCGGCGCGAGATGCAGCCTTTCGGGCCGCAAACAGGCGAGCCGATCGCGTTCGCCATGACGCGCATCGCCGATGGGAAACACCACGCGCGGCGGCAGCAAGTTCGCCACCCCGAGGTAACGCGCGACGAAGGCGTCGATCGGCGCGTCGTAGAGCGCTTGCGGCGTGCCGATTTGCGCGATGCGGCCGTCGCGCATCAACAGTGTGCGATCCGACAATACGAGCGCGTCGTCTTGATCGTGGGTGACGCAGACGATCGTGAGGTTCGGCAACCGCTCATGCAGCGCCTTCAACTCCGACCGCACGGATGCGCGCAAATTGGCGTCGAGCGCAGACAGGGGCTCGTCGAGCAACAGCACGTCCGGCTCGATCACGAGCGCACGCGCCAGCGCCACGCGCTGCTGCATGCCGCCCGAGAGTTGGGCGGGCATGACATGGCCCGCATCGGCGAGTTGCACGAGCTTGAGCGCATCGGCCACCCGCCGCGCGATATCGGCTGCGCTCGCACGCCGCGCGCGCAGGCCGAAGGCGACGTTCTCGAACACGCTCAAGTGCGGAAACAACGCATAGTTCTGAAACAGCAGGCCCAGATTGCGCCGATGCGCGCGCTCGTGCGTGAGATCGCGGCCCGCCACGAGCAAGCGCCCGGCGACCCAGTCGGCTTTGACGAATCCGGCAATGAAACGGAGCAACGTGGTCTTGCCGCAGCCGCTGCGCCCGAGCACCGTCAAGAATTCCCCGCGCCCGATCGACAGCGACAAATCGTCGAGCACCGTGCGTGCGCCGAAGCGCACGCTCAAGCGCTCGATTTCGACGCCTTGCGCCTGCGCGCGAAGTGTCGGCTCGTGCGCAGGCGCCGCGGCGCGCGCGCCCTGTAACACCAGTCCTGCCGTATTCACCGGGCTCGCCCTCCGTCGGCGTTCGATCGCTTACTGCTTAGGCTTGACGACGTCCGTCTGCTTGCCCGAGTTGCCGATCACATCGTTCTTCCAGCGCGCCGTCCAGTCGGCTTTCTTCGCCATCACGGCAGTCCAATCGACGGGAATGAGCTTCACGCCCGCGATCGCCTGCTTGACCGCCTCGCCGTTCTTGCCCGCGAGCTTGACGTCCGTGCGTCCCGGGATGCCGAAGATGTCGGGCACCTTGGCTTGCACCTGAGCCGACATCAGATAGTCGATCAGCTTCTTGCCTTCGGCTTGATTCGGACCGTTCTTGACGAGCCCGATCGCGTACGGCAGTTGAAACGTCGTGGGCCGGCCACCGGCCTTGTCCGTGAGGAAGATCGGCTTGAGCGTCAACCCGCCGTTGGCTGCGTCGTCCAAATCCATTTGCAAATCGCCGTTGGCCACCGCGATCTCGTTGCGCGAGAGCAGCACGTCGAGGTAACCGGTGCCCTTCGTATGAAACTTCGCGCTTTGTTCGAGCTTCTTGAGGTAGTCGAACGCCTTGTCTTCGCCCATGAGCGAGGTCGTCAGAATGATGACGGCCATGCCGTCGCCGGCCGTCGCCGGATTGGAGTACGCGATCTTGCCGCTGTAATCGGGGTGCAGCAGATCGTCGAACGTCTTTGGCTGGTTCTTGACGACATCCGGATTGATCGCGAACGAGAAGTAGTTGTTGACGAAGGTCGCCCACGCATCGTTGCTCGCCTTGGCGATCGCGGGGACGTTCTTGTACTGCACGCTCGAATACGACTGCAGCACGCCGTTTTGATCGGCCTGCTGAATGAACGGCGGCAGCGTGACGATGACGTCGGCCTTCGGCGAATCCTTTTCGATGGTCGCGCGGTTCACGACTTCGCCACTGCCCGCCGTGACGATATTGACCTTCACGCCCTCCTGCTTCTCGAAGGCGGGCAGCACATCCTTGTACAGATTCTCGAGGCCGTCGGCCGTGTACAGCACGACCGCGCCGGCGGCGTGGGCCGGCAAAGCGAGCGTTTCGAACAAAGCGGCCGCGGCCATCGCCGCGAGCAGGCGGCCTAGGCGGCCCTGGATGCGGGCGCTATGGCTCCGTGTCATGTCGATCTCCAAAGGTGTCGGGCGTTTTTTTAGGCGTCCCGGCGTATGCGCCGAGCATCGCAAGATTCACAGGCTTTGGTGACAGCGCCGTGACACTCGCCGCCAATGCAACTTTTTGACACATTTCGCCAATAAACTGCGCGAACCGGTCACCACCTCGTCTGATGATTCTTTGCGCTCTACGCCTTCTCGGCGCCCTCCATTGGGAGACCTTTCGATGTCCGCTACCTTGCCGATCCTGCTCACCCCTGGGCCGCTCACGACTGCCCCGGCCACACGCGAAGCCATGCTCCGCGATTGGGGCTCGTGGGACGGCGAATTCAATCGCATCACGTCGAGCGTGTGCGCGGATCTGCTCTCCATCGTCCACGGCGAAAGCGAATACGTCTGCGTTCCGATGCAAGGCAGCGGCACGTTCTCGGTCGAAGCGGCGCTCGGCACGCTGGTGCCGCGCGAGGGCTGCGTGCTGGTGCCGAACAACGGCGCCTATTGCGCGCGCATCGTTCGCATCCTCGAACGCATGGGCATCGCCTACGTCACGCTGCCGCTCGAGGACGACGAGCCGGCGCGAGCCGATGCGATCGAAGCGGCCTTCGCGAGCGCGCCCCGCATCACGCATGTCGCGCAGGTCCATTTGGAAACGAGCGCAGGCTTGCTGAACCGGCTGGACGACATTGCCGCTGTCTGCGCACGTCACGGCAAACGGCTCATCGTCGACGCCATGAGTTCGTTCGGCGCAGTGCCCATCGATCTGCGCGAGTCGGGCATCGACGCATTGATCTCGGCTAGCGGCAAGTGTTTGGAAGGGCCGCCCGGCATGGGTTTCGCGATCGTGCGTCGAACGCTGCTCGAACGATGCGCGCAGCGCTCGCCTTCGCTTGCGCTCGACTTGCACGATCAGTGGGTCTACATGCGCAAGACGGCTCAATGGCGCTTCACGCCGCCCACGCACGTCGTCGCCGCGCTGCGCGGCGCGCTCGATGCGTTCGCCGCGCAGGGCGGGCAGCCCGCGCGCGCCGCGCGCTACGCGCGCAACCGCGCGACGCTGATCGAAGGGATGAACGCGTTGGGCTTCGTGCCGTTCTTGCCGGCAGCCGTGCAATCGGACGTGATCGTGACCTTCCGCGCGCCGCGCGATGATAATTGGCGCTTCGCCGATTTTTACGCTGCCGTGCGGGCAGCGGGCTTCATTCTCTATCCGGGAAAACTGACGCGGGTCGACACGTTTCGCGTCGGCTGCATCGGCGCGATCGACGCGGAGGATATGCGTCGCGCGGTAACCGCGATCGAAGAAGCGGTCCGGCAACTCGGCATTCGCGTTCGGTGAAGCAGCATGTTGCGTAGGGACAGGGACGGCATCGTCACGTTCGAGCGCGGCAAAGGGCGACCTGTCCGGCGTCAACCTTGCGGCCGATGTCCTGGCTCACCGCTCTTATGCGTTGCGTTTCAAACCGGAATCCGCGTGACGCGCACTGCCGGCAACTGCGCGCTCAGGCCGATGCGTCAGACCGTGACGAGCTTGGGCCCGCGCGCCGCAATCGCTTTCGCGATCGCACGCGCCGGGGCACGTTCGGTAATGACGTAGCGCGCCAATTCGAATCCGTCGATGCGCACTGGGGTCACACGCCCGAACTTCGAATGATCGGCAACCACCACCGCCGTGCCGGCCGCGCGCAGCATTCGTGCGCGCACTTCGGCGGCCATGCGCGTGTAGTCGGTCAACGCGCCGTCGGCCGAGACGCCGCCCGCGCCGACGAACGCGAAGTCGGCGTGATATTGGCTCAACTGCTGGACGGTATCGAGCCCGAACACGGCGTCTTCGCCATCGGCCAGCTCGCCTCCGAGCAAGGTCACGCGGTTCTCATTGCGGCGGCCCAGCAGCAACGCGATGCGCCAGTCGTTCGTATAGACACACAGCCGGCGATGACTCATCAACGCGCGCGCGAGCGCTTGCGTCGTGCTGCCCGAATCGATCACGACCGAAGCGCCGTCAGGCACCAACTGAGCCGCGCGCAGACCGATGGCGCGCTTGGCGGCCGCATGCTCGGCTTGTCTCGCGTCGAGATCGGGCTCGCGCCGCTGCGCCGATAGCGCACCGCCGTGCGTCGTGACGACGAGCCCGCGCTCGGCGAGCACGCGCAAATCGCGGCGAATCGTTTCTCGGGAAACGCCGAGCTCGCGCACGAGTTCGGCTACGGACAGGGCGCCGTCTTTGGCGAGGCGCGACAGGATATGTTGGTGACGTTGTTCTGCGAGCATCGCGCCGGGTTCGCCGCCGAGCGGCGGCATAGGGGCCTGAAACGCGCGTATTGTAGTACGGCGCTGGCCGCGCGGCGGGGTCTCGCCGCGGCCCTCCCGCCACGACGAGACCTCTCGATGCCCACGGTGGGGCGATGTGCGCCTTCGGGTGCTACTTCTCGTGTTTCTTCGGGATTTTCGCGCCCGACTTGCGGGCCTGATTCAAGGCGATCGCAACGGATTGCTTTTGCGACTTGCCGTGCTTCATCTCGGTCTTCACGTTCTTGGAAATGTCCTCGCGGGATGTTCCTCGTTTGAGCGGCATGCTGTCCTCCTTTGCGCCGTGGCGCATTGCCGATAACCCAATGTGAAATCAGCAATGCGCGTTCCACCTCCCCGAAGGACGCTTGCGCACCGCCGAGCCACGCAGCAGGCCCGAGCGCGAGGCGATCGCAGGTGCGGCTAGGCTTCGATCCGCTTGCGCGTGACGCCGAGCAGTTCCGCCATGGCCGCGTGCGCCGCTTCGGGCCGCCGGGTGCGAATCGCGTCGAAGACGGTCGTATGCTGCTGCAGAGCGGCGTTGAAGACGTCCGCACGCTTGGCATTGAGCCGCAGTTGCGATTCGAGCGTGCGCTCGATCAGCGATCCGAGGGGCATCAACAGCTCGTTGCTGCACGCGGTCAAAATGCCTAGATGAAAGCGCAGGTCCGCGCGCACCCATTCGTCGATGTTGCGAGCGGCGACCATGGCCTCGTGAGCTTGCTCGAGCGCGTCGATCGATTCGCGCGTGTGCGAACGGGCGGCCAATGCGGCCGCATAAGGCTCGACCATCTCGCGCACTTCCTGCAATTTCAGCGCGAATTCGAGCTGCGGCGCGACTTGCGAATACCACTCTAGCAAATCCGCATCGAGCAGATTCCATGCGCTGCGGCGTCTCACTTTCGTGCCGACTTTCGGACGCGACTCCACCAGCCCCTTCGACGTCAACGTCCGCAGCGCTTCGCGCAGAACCGTGCGGCTAACGCCGAAAGACTGCATCAGTTCCGCCTCGCGCGGCAGCAACGTCCCGGGCGCATAGTCGCCGCGCAAGATGGAGGTCGCGAGCATATAGGCGACGCGCCCGTGCAAATCACGTTGAATCATCGTTCTCCCTGTAGTTTCGGCCCCGCGCAGACGGCACACCGAACCAGTGTGCGTCCGTCGTGCCTGCGCCGACCAGCGCCCCGGCCGCTGGGGCGATTATCGCGGCCGCGCGATAAAGCGCAAGCGTTCCGTCCCCGCGTTCGCACAAAAGCGACGAATCGATTAATACTATTAATAGTACTTCAATAAAATTTGATGTAAGATGCCGCCATCGACGCGCCGTCGCATCGGGCCGCCCTCGCCCGTCCGGCCGTCCTGGTCGATCCAGATTCGAGAGGAGGAGATCGCGCTCATGAAGATCACGAAACTAGAAACGTTCGTCGTCCCGCCCCGGTGGCTGTTTCTCAAAATCGAGACCGATGCAGGCATCATCGGCTGGGGCGAGCCCGTCGTCGAAGGCCGGGCGCACACGGTCGAGGCCGCGGTCCAAGAGTTGGCCGACTACCTCGTCGGCAAAGACCCGCGCCACATCGAAGATCATTGGCAGGTCATGTATCGCGCGGGTTTCTACCGCGGCGGCCCCATTCTCATGAGCGCGATCGCGGGCATCGATCAAGCGCTTTGGGACATTCTCGGCAAACACCACGGTGTGCCCGTCCATGCGTTGCTCGGCGGCGCGGTGCGCGATCGGATCAAGGTCTACTCGTGGATCGGCGGCGATCGTCCGCACGACGTGGCCAACAACGCGCGCGCGGTCGTCGATCGCGGCTTCAAGGCGCTGAAGATGAACGGCTCCGAGGAAGTGCAGATCGTCGATACGTACGACAAGGTCGAACAGGTGATCGCGAACGTGGCCGCCGTACGCGAAGCGGTGGGCCCGCACGTGGGAATCGGCGTCGACTTCCACGGCCGCATCCACAAGCCGATGGCCAAGGTGCTCGCCAAGGAGCTCGATCCCTACAAGCTGTTGTTCATCGAAGAGCCCGTCTTGTCGGAAAACGTCGAGGCGCTGCGCGACATCGTCAATCAAACGAACACGCCGATCGCGCTCGGCGAGCGGCTGTACTCGCGCTGGGATTTCAAGACGATCCTGTCCGAGGGATATGTCGACATCATTCAGCCCGACGCCTCGCACGCGGGCGGCATCACCGAGTGCCGCAAGATCGCGTCGATGGCCGAGGCCTACGACGTGGGCCTCGCGCTGCACTGCCCGCTCGGCCCGATCGCGCTTGCCGCCTGCCTACAGCTGGACGCCGTCAGCTATAACGCTTTCATCCAAGAGCAGAGCCTGGGGATCCACTACAACCAAGGCAGCGACCTGCTCGACTACCTGCACAACCCCGAGGTCTTCCAATACGAAGACGGATTCGTCGCGATTCCCCAAGGCCCGGGCCTCGGAATCGACGTCGACGAAGCCAAAGTGCGCGAGATGGCGAAGACCGGCCACCGGTGGCGCAATCCGGTCTGGCGGCACGCCGACGGCAGCGTCGCCGAATGGTGATGCCCGGGCGGCGGCGCGGCGCGCGAGCGTCCTGCCGCCGCCCGCGCCGTCAATGCAGCACCGTATAACCTGGCGGGCTATGCGCGAGCACCGCCGCGACGATGAACACCCCGAGCATGACGAGCGCCTCGAGGTGCAGCACGTTGTTGAAAGTATGTGCGTCGGTCGTCGATGCCGTCCGGCGCAGGCGCGGCAGCGCCAGCGTGCGGTTCAGGCCGCCGAGCAGGACGGCGAATAGCACGAGCGCGGCCTTGAGCGTCAGCACGTGACCCCACGTGCTGTCGGAAAGCGGCTCCAGCGAACCGCCGAGGCCCCGGTATGCGTTGAAGATGCCGGTCACGACGACGACCGCCAAGGCCGCCGCCGCCCATTGGGAAACCTGCACGGCGACCCGAATGAGCACGCCGCGCGTGGTCGACGTATCGAGCGCGGGCAGCACGAGCATGCCGCCCGCGAGCACGATGCCGCCCCAGACGCCCGTCGCCAGCACGTGCACGGCCTGCACCGCGACGGCGATCGAAAACGTACCTGCGTCCACGGCGTGGCCGATCGCCGCCTTGCCCACTGCGATCACGACGATCGCCACCCAGAACACGACCCGTCCCGCGCGGCCGCCTTGGCCGGCGAGCGCGCACCCCCATGCCAGCAGGGCGCCCCCGAACGCAATGGCCCACCCATGGCCCACTTGCGTGTGGCCGATCACGGTCGGCAGCGCTCCGAGCGCCATGCCCAGCCCGACCCCGCTCATCGATGCCGATTGATAGAGCAGCCAAAGCAGATCCGAGAGCACGAGCGCAAACGTCGCGGCGACCAGCGACGAGCGGGCGCGCTGCCAGGCGGCGCGGGCCAACTGGCCCTCGAACGAGAGCCAGCGCTCCAGCAGGGCCGAACCGATGGCGAACGCCAAGGCGATGTTCATGAGCGCGGCGAGCGCGACCTGTCCGATCGAGAGTCCGGTTGCATTCATCGAGGGAGGGGGGGCGCGAAAAAAAGAGTCATTGGAAGCCATTCGAAAGGCTGGGAAACGAGCGACGCGGACGCAGGCCCGCCGCGGGCCGACCGCTGCCGCGCGCCGCAAGGCGAGAGTGTACGTGCGAAGGCTGCGGCGCGCGACCATCGGCTCGAGTCGAGGCGCCCGAACCGGGGCACGGTGCGTGCTGCCTACTGCGCCGCATCGAGAAACGGCCGCTTCAGGGTCGTTTTCGAAGCAAGAACTCGTCCGATCCGGTCGCAATCGGGCCGTCCCCGATACCGATGTGCAAAAAGGAGACAGTGATGCCAAAGATGCCGTTCGTCTGCCGAGCCGCGCCGCGACTCGATTACGCGCGGCATATTGTCGCGATGTCGTGTCTCGCCCGATGGGCGTCGCTTTCGGCAAATGGCTCGCCTATTCCATCGATGATAGAATGCTGCGTCGCAGCGCCTGGGCTGCCCGTGCGTTTGCCCGGCGAGTTCGTTTGCCGCGACCCGCCTTGCCGCGACCGCTGCAACATCGCGCATCGAATTTTCAATCCCAAGCCACAGAGCCATACCGGGCCGACCGTAGCCCGGTAGGTCCCCGAATAACGATGGAGTTACGCGTGTCTTCTAGACGCATTTTCCGCCCGCTACTCGCCCTTCTGTTGATTGGCGGTGCCGGCGTCTTCAGCACTGCGCAAGCGCAGACTCAGCCCAAGGCCCCCGATACGATGGAAGCGCGCGTGCAAGGCTGCACCGCTTGCCACGGCGCGCACGGCCAGGGCACCGACAACGACTACTTCCCGCGCCTCGCGGGCAAGCCGGCCGATTACCTGTACAACCAGCTCGAGAACTTCCGCGCGGGCCGGCGCAAGTACCCGCCGATGAACTACCTCGTGACGTACCTCTCGGACGACTATCTGCACCAAATCGCGACCTATTTCTCGCAGCAGCGCCCGCCGTACCCCACCCCGGCGAAGCCGACGGTGTCGAACGACGTGCTCGCGCGCGGCAAGCAGATCGTGCTCAATGGCGATACGGCGAAGAACATCCCGGCCTGCGCGGCCTGCCACGGCAAGGCGCTGACGGGCATGGAGCCCGCCATTCCGGGCCTCGTCGGCCTGCATAGCGATTACATCAGCGCCCAGCTGGGCGCGTGGCGCTCGGGCACGCGCCACGCGATCGCACCCGATTGCATGCACGAAATCGCCTCGCGCCTGACGGACGAAGACGTGACGGCCGTCGCGGCTTGGCTGTCGACGCAACCCGCCCCGTCCAACCCGGTTCCGGCTCCGGCCCGCTCGATGAAGACTCCGCTTGCTTGCGGTAGCGAACCACAGTAAGCGCGAGGAGAGACACACCTATGAAACGCAAGTCCCTGTTCGCTCTGTCGGCCCTCGTCGTTGCCGCGGCCGCGCTCGTGCCCGTGCTCTGGTCGGGCTCCGACAACCTGCACAACGGCTCGGCGCAAGCCGCCACGCCGGCCGACCAAGCCGAGCTCATCAAGCGCGGCGAATACCTCGCCCGCGCGGGCGACTGTATCGCCTGCCACACGGTGCGCGGCGGCCAGCAGTTCGCCGGCGGCCTGCCGATGGCCACGCCGTTCGGCACGCTCTACACGCCGAACATCACGCCCGACGACCAATACGGCATCGGCAAGTGGTCGTCGGATGACTTCTACCGCGCGCTCCACACGGGCCGCTCGAAGGACGGCAGCCTGCTTTACCCGGCGTTCCCGTTCGCGAGCTACACGAAGGTGACGCGCGCCGATTCCGACGCGATCTACGCTTACTTGCGCTCGGTGCCGCCCGTGGCCGTGCCGAGCCGTCCGCACGAACTGCGCTTCCCGTTCAACAACCGCAACCTGCTGATCGGCTGGCGCACGCTGTTCTTCCGCGAAGGCACCTACAAGGACGATCCGACCAAATCGGTCGAATGGAACCGCGGGGCATATCTGATCGAAGGCCTGGGCCACTGCACGATGTGCCATACGTCCATCAACATGATGGGCGGCCCCGTCAATTCCGCCGCGTTCGCAGGCGGCTTGATCCCGCTGCAAAACTGGTACGCGCCTTCGCTGACGTCGAACAAGGAAGCGGGCCTGGGCGATTGGGACATCAAGGACATCGGCGATCTGCTCAAGAACGGCGTGTCCGAGCGCGGCGCCGTGTTCGGCCCGATGGCGGAAGTCGTCCACAACAGCCTGCAGTACATGTCCGACGAGGACGTGCGCGCGATGGCCACGTATCTGAAGACGATCCCGCAAAAGAGCGAAGCGCCCGAGACGATGCAGTACGAAACGTCCGAGAAGTACGGCGACGCCTTGCTGCAACAGGGCAAGAAGATTTACGCCGACAACTGCGCGAAGTGCCACGCGGACAACGGTCTGGGCAAGCCGCCGGCCTACCCGCCGCTCGCCAACAACCAGTCGATCCAAATGCCGTCCGCGGTCAATCCGATCCGCATGGTGTTGAACGGCGGGTACCCGCCGAGCACGGTGGGCAACCCGCATCCGTACGGCATGCCGCCGTTCGCGCAATCGCTGTCGAATCAGGAAGTCGCCGCGGTCGTGACGTACATCCGGATGTCGTGGGGCAACCACGGCACGCCGGTCTCGCCGCAGCAAGTGAGCGATCTGCGCTCGGCGCCGCTCGACTAAGCGCATAATGCACCCTTGGGCGCGGCTACGCGGGCAACCGCGGCCGCGCCTTTATCTTTTCCGGAGCCGGTAAAACGGCCGAGCCCGGACCCCAAGCGGCCGGCCGGCGCCATGAGCGCCGAGCACGCGCAAAGTCCGACACGGACGTCGGCCGCCTCACCGCATTGCGAAGAATTCTCTATGTCATTCGATTCCCTTGGCTTGTCCGAACCGCTGGTGCGAGCCGTCCATGAACTCGGCTATACGAAGCCGACCCCCATTCAACAACAAGCCATCCCCGCCGTACTGAGCGGCGGCGACTTGCTGGCGGGCGCCCAAACCGGCACGGGCAAGACGGCCGGCTTCACCTTACCGATCCTGCAGCGCTTGAGCGAGGCGCAGCCGCAAAGCCGCGCGGGTGCGAAGCGCATGGTGCGCGCGCTGATCCTTACGCCCACGCGCGAGCTTGCGGCCCAGGTCGAAGAAAGCGTGCGAGCCTACGGCAAGTACGTGAAGCTCAAGTCCACCGTGCTGTTCGGCGGCGTCGGCATCAATCCGCAAATCGAGGCGCTCAAGCGCGGCGTCGATATCGTCGTGGCGACGCCGGGCCGGCTGCTCGATCACATGCAACAGAAGACGATCGACGTATCGGCGCTGGAGGTCTTGGTGCTGGACGAAGCCGATCGCATGCTCGACATGGGCTTCATCCACGACATCAAGCGCGTGCTCGCGCGCTTGCCGGCGAAGCGGCAGAACCTGCTGTTCTCGGCCACGTTCGCCGACGAGATCAAAGCGCTCGCCGACAGCTTGCTCGACGAACCGGCGCTGATCGAAGTCGCCCGCCGCAACACGACGACCGAACTCGTCGCGCAAAAGATCCATCCGGTCGATCGCGATCGCAAGCGCGAACTGCTCACGCATCTGATTCGACAGCATGGGTGGTTCCAGGTGCTGGTCTTCACGCGCACGAAGCATGGAGCCAATCGGCTGGCGGAACAGTTGACCAAGGACGGCATCACCGCGCTGGCGATCCACGGCAATAAGAGCCAATCGGCGCGTACGCGCGCGCTCGCCGAATTCAAGGACGGCACGCTGCAGGTGCTGTGCGCGACCGATATTGCGGCGCGCGGCATCGACATCGATCAGTTGCCTCACGTCGTCAATTTCGACCTGCCGAACGTGCCCGAGGACTACGTGCATCGCATCGGCCGGACAGGCCGTGCGGGCGCGACGGGTGAGGCGATTTCGCTCGTTTGCGTCGACGAGCGGCAATTGCTCAAAGACATCGAAAAGCTCATCAAGTGCACGATCGAGCAGGAAGTGATTCCCGGCTTCGAGCCCGATCCGAACGCGAAACCCGAGCCGATCCAACTGCGCCGCGGCCAGGGCAATGCCAATGCGGGGCGGCAGCCGCGCGGCGAGGCGCCGAAGCACACTGGGCGCTCGCAGGCAGGCCAAGCGGCATCGCGTGCCGGCGAAGCGCGGCGCGAAGGGCACGGCGGCGCCGACCACGAGCAGAGCGGCCGGGTGGCGAAACCGAAGAGCGAGTCGCAACCGAAGTCGTCGCAGCCGCAAAAGCCTAGCCGCGCACAGCCTCAAAGCAAGCCGCAGGCATCGGTCAAGCACCCCCAACCGCAAGGCCGAGCGGCGTCCCCGCAGGGCAAGCCGGACGCCAACAAACGCAAGCCGCAGGCCCAAAGCGGACAACAGGCCGAGCATGCCGCAGGGCGTGGCAAGCCTCATGGGGGCCAGGCGCGCCCAGCGGGCGAGGCGCCGCGGGCAGGCGCGAGCGCAGGTCAGGGCGACCGCCGCCGCCAGCCGAACGACCCGGGAGCCTTGCTGGGCGGCAAGCCGCGTAGCGGAGCCGCACGTAACGCTCACCGAGGCGGCTGATCATCCCCGGACATGGCGGCCAGGCGGCCATAGGCGAAGTCGATTCGACAACGAGCGTGCCCCGTCGCGAGGGCACGACAGCGCGGCGCGGCCGTGCCTGCAGTAGCTAGGCGCCCGCGCGCTTTTTCGCGGCGAGATGGGCATGAGAGGTTTGCCGCAACCGCTCGATTTGGGCTTCCCAACGTGTCAGCACGCCCTCGCGATCGCCTGATGCGCCGGTGAGCTCGAATGCGATACCGCTGGTTAGGCGGGCGTATCCCACCTGCTGTATTTCGCCTGCATCGATCGATGCGATGAAATGGGACAGTGCACCGGCGGTTGCGGGCTGGCTGCTTTGGTCGGCCTCCCCGGGTTCGGCGGCACACATCGTTTCGACGGACAACTGCACCTGATAGAACGCGCCTTCATGCACGAAGGTAAGCGCCGCTCGTGCGCGTCGGCCATCACGATGCGTCCGCGCTGCATGCTCGGCGTGCGATTCCGCGCGCTGAGCCACCGGTTCGGCGCCGGACATGAGCGCACGAACCGCGCGCGCGCTGGGCCACAGCGCGAATGCGAGACGTCGGGCATCCGGCGCATAGAGCTCGCCCGGGCCGAGCAGCGACGTCCGCAAATGCCCGCCGGCGTCACAGGTAACCAATGAAGCGCTGAAACCGACCTTCGAAGCGAGCGCCGTCCCATCGAACAGCGCCCGCAGCGTGGGCGGCCACGCGTCGAACGTGCGCTGCTCGAGCGCGCGCGCTGCTGCCGGTTCAGCGGAAGAAGACATGCTGTGCAACTTTCGCGAGCGGGTAATGCACGCCCGGTTGGATGCGTGCGGGAAGATCGAGTGGCTTGAGCAGCATTTTCACGCACATATCGGCAGACAGATTGCGCCGCACGAGCGAACTGATGCGCGACACGCGCTCGCGGTTGTAGGCGGAATCGTGGACGCGCTCGGGATAGCGAATCGCGAATACATGCCGCAACGCGATTTCCGAATCCTCGCTCTTGATCTCGATGACACGGCGCAGCAGCGCCCCCAGCACGGCTAGGCGGCCATTGCCCTCGATCAGGTTGTATTTTTTGAAGTACTTGAAAAAGTGCTTGTAGTGGCGCACCTCGTCGCTGCGGATGTGATCGGTGATTTCCTTGAGCACGGGCTCGTCGGAGCATTCGTTGATGGCGCGGTACAACGTGGCCGTGCCCGTCTCGACGACGCACCGCGCCACCATTTCGAGTGCGCGCGTTTTTTCGAATTCTTCCATTGAGCAGGTCTTCGAGTATTCGTCGAAGAAATTGCGAAAGGCCGTATCCCAATCGAATTCGGGCCATACGTGGGTAATATAGGCTTTCAGCGCGCGCCCATGCTGGAGTTCCTCGGGCTCCCATTCTTGATTGAGCCAAGCGGACACTTCCGGGTCGCCGTCAAAATAAGCCGTGAGATTGCTCGTATAAAGATCTGTACCGCTTTCGATGAACGAGGCCGCACATAGCAGCAGCAGCAAGTCTTCGTTGGCAGCGGCGCGTTGGCGGTCGATCCGCGTGAGATCGATGTCTTCGATGCGCCAAGGCATCACGTGTTTCGAGTCGATGGTCATGGCGTTGCGCTCCCAAAACCGCAGTCCTCGATCCGCAGCGCGGCGAACGTCGTGCGCAAAAGCTTGTTGCGGAAATCGAAATGCGGCGCCGGTGAAATTTCATTAGGGCTAATCACTATGGATCTTAGCCGCAGTTTCACGAAACTGCTTCGATCATGCACAGACCGCCGGACCTGAAGTGGGGTTCCGCGTGGCGCGCATGCGTGGGGCGCAATCGTATTACGAAGTATTAGACGATAGATTCGAGACGTGGGGGAATTGCGGCGAAATTCCCGCTGCGCATCCCGCATGCGCGCGAGATCGCGTCAAAACGGGCGATAGAAAATAGGGATGCAACGGCAGACGTTGTTCCCGCTGAATCGCTCGAACTGCCGGGGCTCGAGGGAACGCGCAGCTGCGCGGCTTCGCCAAATGCAGCACACCGCCTCGGGTCGCGCCGTTCCGCAGAGGAAACGGATACGCGAGCCAGGCGGTGCTCACGACGCGCGATTTACCAGGACCAGCGCACCCCGGCGTTACCGCCGACGGTCCGGACGTGCCCGCCATCGAGGTTCGTGCCCCAGCTGACGGCCCCATATACGCTGCCGTGCTTCGAGAACTTCGTGACGGCGCCCACGTCGATGCGCGCCGACGTCTGGTTCACCTGCGTGCCGATCGACGTGACGCTGTCGTACGTTTGCTGATCCCCATTGGCGAATGCATGCAGGACATTCAAGCCGATATACGGTTGCCACGTTGCGCCCATTGCGTCCCACGCGCCCGCGAATCGGACGCCCAAGCGGCCAAGCACAGTGTTGCCGCCACCGAACGACACCTTGGACGCACCGTCGTTGAAATCGTTGATCGCCAGATGCTGGTAGCTCAACTGGAACTGCGGCTCCATGGTGAGCCCATGCCCGATCGCGATCGGCATGCTGCCTTCGATCGAGGCGGTGACGGCGGTTCCGTGCGTGCTGGCTTGAACGTTGTCGCGCGAATGCGTATCCGCGGCCAGCGAAGTGCCCGACAGTACCGCATCCGTGTACCAGCCGCCCGGGCCGATATGCGTCCAGTAGCCGGCAACGCTATACGCATTGATAGAGAGATGTCCCACGTCGGCGTTCGGCATTCCGACCGCCAACCCGCTGACCTCGCCCGTGGCGCGAGCCATGCCGAGATAAAACCCATAGTGATTGCGATGTCCGGTTGGCGTCCCATCGGCATAGACGTCCTGACCGATCTGCACACCGCCGAGCGTGCCGTCGAATTGCGGGCTTACGTCGCCCGCTTCGGACAGAACGGTTTTCGCCCCCCAGACGCGGCCCCACGAGGCCGGTAGACGGCCTGTCTCGCCAAGCAACATTTGATCGCCCTGTCGCAGGTGGAATTCGTCGATCTGCATCCAATCGAGTTGACGCATCACGTTCGGAATCTGGGCATAGAGCGATACTTCCGGCCGGTACAGCGTGATGGCTCGACTGCCCGCCGCCGGCAACGCCGGCGTTCCCGCGGCAACCGCCCCGGCCGACGCGTGGCTACCGCCGGCCGATGACGGATCGGCCGCAGCCGCCACCGTATTGCGCAGATACCAGTCCTCCGAGGTGCCTGGCGTTACGCCGCCCTTCGCCAAGTAGTATTCATATGCGCCGGCTTTGATCATGCCGCCCGCCAACGTGAAGGCGGCCGCGTCGGTCGTCGCGCCCCCGGCCGTGTCCACGACCTGGATACCGTTCGCTACCGTCGGTGCGCCGCCTCCGCCCACGTTGGTTATTTTCAGCGTAGTGGCGCCCGTTGCGGCGCCGCCATCGACGACGAGCTTATCCGAAGCCGAGTTGTCTCCTGCGAACACGGTGTTCAGCGCGATGGTCGCATTCTGGCCCACGTAGTCGTGCACCCGCAGCGAATTGCCCGCCTGTCCGTTGCCGCCGCCCAGTTGCACGAGGCCCGCGTTGGTCAACTTCCCGTTGATCACGAAGCTGCCGCCCGCGCTCGTCGCAAACGCGTTCCACGCATTGGCGACGGCTATGGTCCCGTTGTTCGAGACGTCGCCGTCGACCGTGCCATAGCCGCCCAGCGTCGCGGCGGCGGCCACTGTCGTCGCCCCGGCAATGGAGGCGGCGGTGTGCGACGTATCGCCGACGATGAGCGCGCCGGCCGCCACGGTCGAACCGCCTGAATACACGTTGGCGCCATTTAGCGTCAGCGTGCCGCTGCCCGTCTTCGTCAACCCGCCGGGGCCGGTGATGTTTTGTGCGATCGTCGACTGGAAGCTTTGCGTATCGATCGTGCCGCCGCCCGAACCGATCGAGACGGCGCGCGTGCTTGCCAAGTCGAAGCTGCCGCCGAGCCGCAGCGTGCCGCCGTCGAACGAGACGCCGCCCGCCGCACCGCCGAGCGCATTGTCCGCGGATACCGACAACACGCCCTGCTTCAGCACGGTCCCGCCCGTGTAGGCATTGCCGCTCGATGCCGACGGCGCAAGCGTCAGCGTGCCCGCGCCATCCTTTTCGACCACGCCGGAACCGGTGATCAGGCCCGTGTACGTCCCGTTCGTGTTCTGCTCGAATTGCACGAGCCCGTTATTGGTCACGGCAGCGGGCAAGCTCTGGGCGCTTGCTTGCAGCACCGCCGGCTGATCGACCGTCACACCGCCCGTGAACTGTGCGCCGCTGCCGCCGAGCACGAGCGTGCCTTGCCGGACCTCGGCTGCGAGCGCGCCCGTCACCGCGCCGTTGACCGTGAGCGTTCCCGAACCGGTCTTGTCGAGCGTGCCGGTCCCGTCGATGGTTTGATTGATCGTCGATTGAAAACCTTGCGTATCGATCGTGCCGCCATTGGAAGTCACGGAGAGGGCGCGCGTGCTTGCCAGGTCCAGGCTCGCGCCGAGTTGCAGCGTGCCTCCGTCGAACGTGACACCGCCCGCCGCTGCGCCGAGCGCATTGTCCGCGGATACCGACAATACGCCCTGCTTCAGCACGGTCCCGCCCGTGTAGGTATTGCCGCTCGATGCCGACGGCGCCAGCGTCAAAGTGCCGGCGCCGTCTTTTTCGACCGAGCCCGAACCGCTGACGAGGCCCGTGTACGTCCCGTTCGTGTTCTGCTCGAATTGCACGAGCCCGTTGTCGGTCACGGCCAAGGGCAGGCTCTGCGCGCTCGCCTGCAGCGTGCCGGCTTGATCGACGAGCATCGTTCCGGCGTAGCTCGCATTATTGCCCGTCAGCGCGAGCGTGCCCTGTTGGACCTCAGCAGAGGTCACGCCCATGACGCCGAGCGAATTCGAAATCGTCCATGTGCCGCTGTCTTTCTTTTGCAGCGTTTCGAAGTTGGTGACCGTCGCGGGCAGCGTTGCCGAGCCGGCGCCATTGAGCGTCAGCAAATTATTGCCGCCGCCGCCGTTGATGGAGCCTGAGACGCTCGATCCCGTGTACAGGTTGAGCGTGTCGTTACCGCCAGCAAAAACTAGGTTGCCCACCACTTTGCCGAGATTGCTGAACACCACGGCGCCATTGCCGGATGCGCCCATGACATTGCCCGGCGCCTGAATCACGCCGGTGACATTGTTGATGACGGTATTCGTACCGGATGTGTTTTGAAACCATATGGCGGCGGAATGGATACCTTGGATGATGCCGTCGTTGATGATCTGATTGCCGGTGCCTTCGGGGTTGACTGCTTCGGCGCTGCCTTGCGTACCGGTGGCCAGTACGGTCGCGCCCTGCTGCACGGTTAGGGTGGAATTGTTGCGAAAGTCGATCGTGTTGCCGCCCGTGCCGTACGTGCCGCTGGTGCTCGTCGCGGCGTTCTGTACGAGCGCGCCGGACTGCACGACGATGGTGCTGTTGTCGGATAGCGCGATCGCGCTGCTGTCGCCGACAACGACCTGCGCGTTCGAGCCGATCGTGACCTGGGCGCCCGATGCCGTGGCCGGCCCGGTGCCGATCTGCGTCGGCCAGGGCGACGGCGAGCTGGTGTCGCAGGTCGTGACCGCGCCCGATGTCGTGCAGTTGGCATGAGCGAGGGCAGGAAGCAGTGATACGTAGCCAAGAACCGCGAGCGTCGTCGCCTTTGGGTATAGCTTCAATTTCTGGCTGGCCGAGGGATTGCGAGCGGGGAATGCGCCCGCATCACCATTCGCTGTCCGTTGAAGATAGGATTTTTTCCGCATATGCATTTATCGATTGATCGGGCCGATGTAATCAGCGCGAGCACCGCGTGCCGCGCCTCAGATGTCAGATGGAACTCGATTGAGCGAACGAATACCGTCGTGGCTCACATAGCGAGAGACAATACAAAATTTCTTAGCCCGAAAAGGCTAAAGATTGTTAAACGTATCGATCGAAATGGCGATATGAATAATTACCGTTTTCCTAAAAAGACGCGGTCGCGCGAAAGCAAACGTTTGCTTTTGCGCGACCGCGTCTTTTTACGTTATTTATGGCTATCGATCGATGCCAACTATTCGCCGCCTGGGCGCCGCTCGCGTCTCGCTAGAACCGCAAGTTCTTCAACGTGGAGGCGAACAGTGCACATTGTGTGTTCGTCTCAGAATCAAAGTAGCCGCCATCGGCGGCGCCATCGTTGAGGTCGTTGCAGGATTTGCCGAAGTGTTTGCTCAGGAGGGGCAAGTCGCGGGGCGCGCCGTCGCCCGATGCGTCCGTGGCGTACACCAGCGACACGTCGTGCTTAGCGACGCGAGAGCAGCATCCGCACTGCGCTGTAGCACCAGGCTCGCAAGCAACGTTGGTCCGTGCAACCGCTCATCGACCCGCATTTGCCGGTGCTGCACGGCAAACCGCGAGCGGCGACGCAGCCGACGACGCTCATCTGACAACGATGAGTCGGTCGGCCGCCGTGGGCGCACGCGCCCATCTCTAGAACCGTCGTTTCTTCAATGTGTAGGCGAACAGTGCATATTGCGTATTCGTCTCGGGATCGAAGTATCCGCCTTGAGCGGCGCCGTCATTGAGCTCTTGCCAGGATTTTCCGAAGTTTTTGCTCAGAAAGGTCAGATCGCGCGGGGCGCCGTCGCCGGACGCGTCGGTCGCATAAACCAGTAATACGCCATCCTTGCCGACGCTCAAGCCGTCGAACATCAAGCGTTGATCGAAGGTGTGCTGCAACTGCTGCACCTTTGCGGGCCGAACGCTTCCCCACGTCGATAGCACGCCCGTGCGGCGCCCGTCGTCGGCAACGTTGTCGATGTTGTGCGGCGGGCCGAGCTTTGCCAGCGCGTACAGCGAATACCCCCAGTCGTTTGCGGCGACGATTGAAGGTCGACCACGATTTGACTCGGCAGCACGACGTCCTGTTCGAAGTCGGATTCGCTCCAACCCAAGCGGTAGACGAGCGTCTACCTCTTGATTCCCCCCAATTCGTCGACGTAGTAAGCGACGCGCAATACGCCGTCAGGACCGAGGTTTACGGCGTCAAACGTCTTATGGGGCTCGCCGGCATTGGCGAGCGGCGGCAGCTTGACTTCCTGCCACGATCGTCCGGCATCGGTCGTTCGCCAAACGTGAGGGCCCCATCCGATGGCATATCCGCGTTGCGGATCGAGGAACAACAGTTGTTCTATCTCGGCATCCTCGGGTCAATGCAACTGCGACCATGTCTGACCTCCATCGCTGGAACGCCAGAGTTTGGTGAGTTGTGGTACGCTCCATTCGCCGGTCTGGGCGCCTTATAGTCAATCCAGCCGGTGCTGACATAAACCGCACCCCAATCCTTCGAACCACCAGGCGGCATTCTGACCACGTTGCTGGAAGGTACGCGTCAAACCCGTGTCGAGCGAGCCGCGCAAGAAACTTACGGTTCCACGGTTCAACAACTCGGCCGTATCATTCATCCACTCTTCGGTCGGCTCCGCGACGTCCGGGTTCTTTGCCTCGCTCGCCGGTTTGAAAGTGATCTGTGGATCGGCAAGTTTGAGACTGATAATTTGCTTGTCACGTATACGAAATGCACCGCCGCCGTATGGCTTGTCGTCTCTTAAAAAAGTGTGCGTAATCGTTTCCCAGCCCGTAGCCATGCTTTGATACCCGTAGATGAAGAATGCCAACAGAGCGAGGCCGCTCGTCAGTAGTTTCCAGTGTCTCAGCTTTCGCATGTTATTTTTCGAGCAGCCGACCGAGAGGCCTGCCAACCGGATCATCGATGTCGGACTTGTTAATCATATTTGGCAAGACCACTTTCCCGCTGTCGAACGCTTGTTCCCAGGTTCGTCGATCGCCCCATTCTTGGATGTTCGGTTGAGCAGCAATCTTTGCCAAGTCGGAAACTGGAAGATCCGCGAGACCTCCGTCTAGATACGCCAAAGGGTGAGTCTTGAATGCAAATGATTTGAACGTGTCGTCGTTGAGTTCAAGCTGATACTGTGGCACGACCATACTAAAGCTATCGGTTCTTCGAATAATTTTTCGCGAACGATTCTATCCGATCACCGAGTCCCGGCAAAGAAATGTCAATTCGTATTTGGCATATTCAGAAAGATCGCACTCCTCGCCGCGCATTTATGCAAAACGCGAATTCACTCTTTTTCCGCACACTTGGCGCGACGTAGGCCGCCCCGCCCGAGCCGCGCCGCCATTCAAAACCCCGCTGCCAACCCATCGCGCCGCGAATCGCTCGCCGCCACGTACCCGCGATCGGGTTCGTCGTGCGACAGCTTCCAAATATATTGGCCCGAGCCGAAATCCATATAGGGGTCGTCAATCGCTTTTATCTTGTGCCCACGCGCTTCTAGCGCACGCGCCACGCCGCGATCGAACGTCGATTCGATATCGAGTGTGAAGTCACGGTTTACCTTCCACCGCGGCGCATCGCAAGCGGCTTGCGGCTGCTGGCCGTAGTCGAGCATCCGGACGATCGATTGCAAATGACCTTGCGGCTGCATATCGCCCCCCATCACGCCGAAGCTCATGACCGGCATCTGCCGCCCATCGACGCGCTCGGTCACAAAGGCCGGGATGATCGTGTGAAACGGCCGCTTTCGGCCCGCGACGACGTTCGGCGAACGAGGGTCCATCGAAAACCCGCAGCCGCGGTTTTGCAGCGCGATCCCCGTACCCGGCACGACGATGCCGGACCCAAAGCCCATATAGTTCGATTGAATGAAGCTCACCATCATGCCGCGCTCGTCGGCCGCCGTCAGATAGATCGTGCCGCCGGAGCGCGGCATGCCGAACGCGAAATGCGTCGCCCGCTTCGGATCGATCAGCGCCGCGCGCGAAGCGAGGTATCCATCGTCCAACATCTGCTCGGGCGTCACTTCCATCGCGCGGGGATCGGCCACGTATCGGTAAACGTCCGCGAACGCGAGCTTCATCGCCTCGATCTGCAAGTGCTGCGAATCGATGCCGTCGCGCGGCAAATCGCGCAGGTTGAATCGTTCGAGAATGCCGAGCGCGATCAACGCGGCAATGCCTTGTCCGTTAGGCGGTATTTCATGGACGGTATAGCCGTGGTAGTCCTTGCCGATCGGTTCGACCCACATCGGTCGGTACTCGCGCAAATCGGCTTCGGTCATCGCCCCACCGCCCTCGCGTGCGAACGCGGCAATCTTCGCTGCCGGCTCGCCCTCGTAAAACGCTCGAGGCCCCTGCGCCGCCAGCAACCGGAGCGTGCTCGCATGACCGGGCAACCGCACGAGCTCGCTGACCAGCGGCGCGCGCCCGTGCGGCATGAACGCCGCGGCAAAGCCGGGCTGATCCTTCAACTCGGGCACGGCCGCCGCCCACTTTTGCGCAACGATGCTCGCCACCGCATGGCCGCGCTCGGCGATATCGATGGCGCTGGCCATCAGTTCGCCGAAAGGCAGCGAGCCGAATTTGGCATGCAGCGCCTCCCAACCCGCCACGACGCCCGGCACCGTAGCCGTGTCCCAGCCGCGCTTCGGCTGCAAGGCTGCGCCGCCCGCCTCGCCGTAACGCTGCTTGAAATAGTCGACGCTCCAAGCCGCCGGCGCCACGCCCGAGGCGTTCAAGCCGTGCAGCTTCGCACCGTCCCAAACGAGGGCGAACGCATCTCCCCCCAAGCCGCAGGAAACCGGCTCGACGATCGTCAGCGCCGCAGCGGCCGCGAGCGCCGCATCCACCGCGTTACCGCCTTGCCAAAGGATGCGCAAGCCCGCCTGCGCCGCCAGCGGATGCGAAGTCGACACGACGTTGCGCGCGAAGACGGGCAGGCGCGGCGTGGGATAGGGGTTGTGCCAGTCGAACCGATTCATATGTCGCATTCCCGTTCCGAAAAGGATTCTTTTGCAAAAAGGCCATGACACGAAGGTCTTACAATAGCGCTACTTTGACCGCCCCGTCGCCGCAAGCCATGAGCCGAGACCCCCGCCTGAGCCTGAACGCCCGTCAACAAGAATTGCTCGACTGGGTGCAGCGCGACGGCTTCGTGACGGTCGACGATCTCGCCTCCCACTTCGCCGTCACGCCGCAGACGATCCGGCGCGACGTCAATTGGCTGGCCGACATGAACCTGCTGCGCCGCTATCACGGCGGCGCGAGCCTGCCGACCAGTTCGGAGAACGTCTCCTACACGGCGCGCCAACGCATGTTCCACGACGAAAAACGGCGCATCGCGGCCCTCGTCGCCACTCACATTCCGGACCAGGCGTCGCTCTTCATCAATCTGGGCACGACCACCGAGGAAGTCGCGCGCGCGCTCAATCGCCATCGGGGGCTGCGCGTCATCACCAACAACCTGAACGTCGCCAATATGATGAGCGGCTACCCCGAGTGCGAACTGCTCGTGACGGGTGGTATCGTGCGGCCCTGGGACAAGGGCATCGTCGGCGAATTGGCAATCGATTTCATCCGGCAGTTCAAGGTCGATTTCGCGATCATCGGCACGTCGAGCATCGAGGTCGACGGGACGCTGCGCGATTTCGATACACGCGAAGTGCGCGTATCCGAGGCCATCATCGAGCATGCACGCACGGTCTTCCTCGCTGCGGATCATTCCAAATTCGGTCGCCCCGCGCTCGTGCGCCAGGGGCATCTGAGCCAAATCGATGCGCTGTTCACCGATCGAGACGCGCCCCCGGAAATGGCCGAGACGCTCGCCGCCGCCGGCACGCAGGTCTACGTGGCGCCCGCCGACTGACCCGTGGCGCGATTTATTCCATGCTGCGTTGCACCTTAAAGTTCAAGTCGATTCTCGAAATTGCCGCGGCAAGCGAACCGCTTCTCGGGCTCGCAATTGTCAAAGGGAATATTTTCAGGGAACGATTTGGATAAGAACGAGCGCTTGACTACACTCCAGTTCCCCGACGCACGTGCGTAGGAGCGCGTGCCGAGGCGATCGCTTTCCTACTCCCGATAGGTCGAGCGCACGGCGGCAGTGGAACGCCACCCGCCGAGGCAATCCGATTGCCCATGGAGAGAACAATGCTGAGTCCGCATGAATTCGCCACGTTGCTACTCGTCAAGGACGCTCCCAACCAAGTCGACATGGATCGTGAAGAACTCGACGCCCTGCTCGAGCAACAACTCGTGCGGCTCGAACGCCTCGGTACCGGGCATCAACAATGGCGCCTGACCGAGTCGGGCGACTCGGCGATTCGCGCGATCAAACGCTTTTCCTAGCTCTGCTTCGTAGTGTTGGCGGCTTGCGGCGGCGCTGCGCAAGCGGCGGCACGGCCTCGCTTCGTGTCGCGTTCGCGCTTTCGCCATAGGCCGCGAGCCGCGCTCGCGCCGAGTCGAGGCAACGCCGGATCGCACATTGCCTTCCAGCATCCGAGCAAGCGAGCGCGCGACGGGAGTGCGTATCCCTGCCCGTTTCCCTCTCGCTCGGAACGCTCACCCACCTCGCAAGGTGGGGTCGACCTGCGCGCGCCAATCGATGGCTTTCACCCGTTGAGCATTGAAATACTGCGCCCACGCGCGCTGCGCATCGGCCCCGCCGCCTGCTCGCATACGGTAATGCTCGGCGATGCCCTCTTCGAACGCGCAATATTCGCTCTGCGGTAGCTTCCCGTGGCGATAGGCCACATAGGCGTCGAACAGCGTCGCATAGACGGACTGCGCGTGCGCGCCGTAATCGGTCTGCGCGCCGCACATCGTCTGCAACGCCGCGAAACGCGACGCTCCCGCCGCCCCTCCAAGCCCCGGCATCCCCGCGCAGCCTGCCAAGAGCACCGCGCCCGTCAGTGCCGCCGCGGTCCAACCCGCTATCGATCCACGCATCGCCCACCTCGTCCTCGTTTTTCGAGATGGTAGCCGATGCGCGCCGCCGGTTCGTCGCCCCTCCCTTCCGATCCCAGGCATCGCTCGAATCCGAACTCAAAACGCACACTTTACTTTTTCGAAAATGTTCATTAAATTTCGCAAACGAACATCAATAGGTTCGTTTTATTCCGACGATAGTCGCAGGCATTAGAGGGGACAGAGCAAGTGACGCATGGCAGCCGGTACGATCTGCTCGTCGTGGGTGGCGGGATCAATGGAGCGGGCATCGCGCGCGACGCCGCGGGACGCGGCTTGTCGGTGCTGCTCGTGGAGCAGGACGATTTGGCCTCGCATACCTCTTCCTCGAGCACCAAGTTGATCCACGGCGGGCTGCGCTATCTCGAGTACAAAGAGTTCGGCCTGGTGCGCAAGGCGCTGCAGGAGCGCGAGACGCTGTTGCGCGCAGCGCCGCACATCATCTGGCCGCTGCGCTTCGTCATGCCTCATATGCCTGATCTGCGGCCCGCATGGCTCATCCGCGCGGGGCTGTTCCTATACGATCATCTGGCGCGGCGCGAACTGTTGCCAGGCTCCCGCGGCATCGACATGCGGCGCCACCCGGCCGGCGCGCCGCTCGTGGATTCGATCGCGCGCGGCTTCGTCTACTCGGACGGCTGGGTCGACGACGCGCGCCTCGTCGTGCTCAACGCGCTCGATGCTCACGAGCGCGGCGCAGCGGTGCTCACTCGCACCAAACTCGTCGGCGCGGTAAGAGCGGGCGGCGAATGGCATGCGCAACTGCGGCGCCCGGACGGCTCGCGGCTCGACGTGCGCGCCGGCGCCATCGCCAATGCGGCTGGCCCATGGGTGGGCCAGCTCCTGCACGACGCGCTCGGTCGCGGTGCGCACCACAGCGTGCGGCTCGTCAAAGGCAGTCACATCGTGACGCCGCGCTTGTTCGATCACGATCACGCCTACATTTTCCAGAACCCGGACAAGCGAATCATCTTCGCCATCCCATACGAGCACGATTTCACCCTGATCGGCACGACCGATGTCGAATATCACGGCGATCCGTCGGAGGTAGCCATCACCGAGGACGAGACGCGCTACCTGTGCGAATCGATCAACCGCTACTTCAAACGCAAGATCGCCCCGAGCGATGTCTGCTGGACCTATTCGGGTGTGCGTCCGCTGCTCGAAGAAGAAGGCGCCGACAATCCTTCCGCCGTCACCCGCGACTACCGGCTGGAGCTCGACGCGAATGCGGGAGAGGCGCCCTTGCTGTCGGTCTTCGGCGGCAAGATCACGACGTTCCGCAAGCTGGCCGAAGAAGCCGTCGACCGGCTAGCGGCCGTCGCGCCCATCGCCAAGGGCGCATGGACCGCGGGCGTGCCGCTGCCCGGCGGCGATATCGCCCAAGCGAAATTCGAGCCTTTCGCCGCAGCGTTCGCAAACGAACATCCGTGGCTGCCGGCGGAACTCGCCCGGCGCTATGCGCGCGCCTACGGTACGCGCGCTCGCACGCTCCTCGGCTCCGCGCAAGCGCTGTCCGAACTCGGGCGCGAATTCGCGCCGGGGCTCTTCGAGCAAGAGCTGCGCTATTTGCGCGACGTCGAATGGGCGCGCTGCGCCCAAGACGTGCTCTGGCGCCGCTCCAAGCTCGGGCTGCATTTGCCCGCAGACACGGTGCAACACGTGACGAGCGAGGTGGACGCGTGGTTCGCCCGCGCCAGCGCGCCGGACGCCCCGCGCGCGCGGTCCGCCTTGGCGGGTTGACGCGCGGCGCCCCCGGGAGAAAGCGCTCGAAGCCGGCCGTGCGGGTGCGAGCCCGGCGGCAATCGACGAACGAAAAACGAATATCCAAAAGCACGGAAGCAAAGCAGCACCAGCAGGACCAGCCGTAGTTAGCCGCCCCGCGCGCCCCATCCGCGCGGCACGTCAAGACAACACATGGAGAAGAGACAATGCAGGATCAATACATCCTTGCGCTGGACCAAGGCACCACGAGTTCGCGGGCGATGCTGTTCGATCGCAAGGGCAACATCGTCTCGGTCGCACAAAAGGAATTCCGGCAGATCTACCCGCAACCCGGCTGGGTCGAGCACGACCCGCAAGAGATCTGGTCGACGCAAGCCGGTGTCGCGGCAGAAGCCGTGACACGTGCGGGCGTGAACGGCACGTCGATCGCCGCCATCGGCATCACGAATCAGCGCGAAACTACGATCGTCTGGGATCGCGAGACCGGCCAGCCGATCTACAACGCGATCGTCTGGCAAGACCGCCGCACCGCCGGGCTGTGCGACACGCTCAAAGCGCAGGGCTTGGAACAGACAGTGCGTGCGAAGACGGGCCTGCCGATCGATGCGTACTTTTCCGCGACGAAGATCCGCTGGATTCTCGACAACGTCGAGGGCGCGCGCGAGAAGGCCAAGCAGGGCAAGCTCGCCTTCGGCACGGTCGATAGCTGGCTCGTGTGGAACTTCACGAAGCATCAACTGCACATCACCGACGTGACGAACGCGTCGCGCACGATGCTGTTCAACATTCATACGATGCAGTGGGACGGCGAACTGCTCGAGGCGCTCGACATCCCGCGCAGCATGCTGCCCGAAGTGCGCGCTTCGTCGGAACTCTACGGCAATACCGTCACCACCGTGTTCGCGTCGAAGATCCCCATCGGCGGCATCGCGGGCGATCAGCACGCGGCGCTGTTCGGCCAAATGTGCACGAAGTCGGGCATGGTCAAGAACACCTACGGCACCGGTTGCTTCCTGGTCATGAACACGGGCGAAAAACCGATCGAGTCGAAGAACAATCTCGTGACGACGATCGCCTGGAAGATCGGCGACGAAGTCAACTACGCGCTAGAAGGGAGCATCTTCATCGCGGGCGCCGTCGTGCAATGGTTGCGCGATGGGCTGGGCATCATCAAGAGCGCGGCCGAAATCGAAGCGTTGGCCGGCAGCGTCGCGCATTGCGACGGCGTCTATCTCGTGCCCGCGTTCGCCGGCTTGGGTGCGCCGCACTGGAACCCGCGCGCCCGCGGCACACTGTTCGGCGTGACGCGCGGCACGACGAGCGCGCATATCGCACGCGCGGCGCTCGATTCGATCGCCTATCAATCGCTCGACGTCCTCAAGGCCATGGAAGCGGATTCGGGCATCAAGATCGGCGAGCTGCGCGTGGACGGCGGCGCCTGCGCCAACAATCTGCTGATGCAGTTCCAATCCGACTTGCTCGGCGTGGCGGCCGTGCGCCCGCGCGTGAGCGAAACCACCGCGCTCGGCGCCGCCTATCTGGCCGGCCTCGCCGTGGGCTATTGGAGCAATGTCGGCGAGCTCGAAAGCCAATGGCAACTCGATCGGCGGTTTTCTCCGGCGATGCAGCAAGCCGACGTCGCGCAATGCATCTCGGGTTGGCAACGCGCCATCAACGCCGCGAAAGCATGGGCCGACGCCGGCGCCGCTTGATGTTCAGCGCCGCTCGGTCTTCGGCGCGCATGCCCACGAGCCCGGCCAGCCGTGCGTGCGCGCATTCGATCCATTCAATCAACCAACACATTCGACAATAGCCATTCCGGAGACAACACCATGTCGCCTTTAATCGCGGAATTTCTCGGCACGGCGCTGCTCGTGCTGCTCGGCAACGGCGCCGTCGCCAACGTATTGCTCGCGCGCACCAAAGGCAAGGGCGCGGATCTGATCGTCATCGTCTGGGGTTGGGCCATGGCCGTGTTCGTCGCCGTCTACGTGACGGCGTCGTTCAGCGGCGCCCATCTCAACCCGGTCGTCACCGTCAGTCTCGCGCTTGCCGGCAAATTCGCCTGGAGCAAAGTGGGGGGCTATGTGGCGGCGCAGATGCTCGGCGGCATGGCGGGGGCATTGCTCGTCTGGCTCGCTTACCGCCAGCATTTTTCGACGACGGAAGACGCCGATATCAAGCTCGCCTGCTTCTGCACCGCGCCGGCGATCCGCAGCGTGCCGCACAACGTCCTCACCGAGATGATCTGCACGTTCGTGCTGATTCTGGGCGTGCTCTATCTCGCCTCGCCGCAAGTGGGCCTGGGGGCACTCGACGCCCTGCCCGTCGGCCTGCTCGTGCTCGGCATCGGCATCTCGCTGGGCGGCCCGACCGGCTATGCGATGAGTCCCGCGCGCGATCTCGCGCCGCGCTTGATGCACGCGCTTCTGCCCATTCCCGGCAAACGCGGCAGCGACTGGCGCTACGCCTGGGTGCCCGTGTTCGGCCCGCTCGCAGGCGGCGCCATGGCGTCGTGGGTGTACGTCCACGCCCATTGAAAGCAGCGTGCGCGCGACGCTTTGCCGCGCGGCGCGAGCGGGCGCCGGCATGAAGACGATCGCGTTCGTCGGGGCGAGCCATGTGCCCAAAGGCTATGCGCAAGTGCTATGCAGCCTGGGCGTAACCCGCATCGTCGAACGCATAGAGCAACTGCCCGCGCTCATCGCCGCCGGACTGCGCGGCGAATTCGAGCAATCGCCACTGTGATCGCCGTGCCGTGACGGCCTTCCGGCAAGGCACCGGCGCCGGCCGCCGCCGATTGCCCGCGAAACGGCATTGCCGGCGGGCGGGACCGTCCAGGCAATGTTCGACGTTACGACGCCCCCCGCGTCACCGCGCGCGGCGCGCGCACTTGACGCGCATCGAGATATCCCGCGAGCAAGGTCACGGCCAGCGCCGCAACCGTCACCGCGACCGCCACCCACGGCAACGCGTCGAGCTTCGCGCCGCGCGTGAGCGCCACGCCGCCGAGCCAGGCGCCGGCGGCATTGCCGACGTTGAACGCGCCGATATTCAGCGTGGACGCCAAGTGCGGCGCATGCCGCGCTTTTTCGACCACACGCATTTGCAGCGGGGGGACGGTGGCAAACGCGGCGATCCCCCAAACGAACACCGTGACGGCGGCCGGCACGGCCGCATGACTCGTGTGCGCAAACACGGCCATCACGAGCGCAAGCAGGGCGAGAATGCCCGCGAGCGATGTCATCAGCGCGCGGTCGGCCAGCTTGCCGCCTACCACGTTGCCGACCGTCAAGCCCGCCCCGCACAGCACGAGAATCAGCGTGACCGCGCGCGGCGAAAAGCCGCTCACCTGTTCGAGAATCGGCGCAATGTAGGTGAAGACGACGAACACGCCGCCGAAGCCGAGCACCGTCATCGCGAGTGCGAGCCATACCTGCGGCTCCTTGAGCACGCGCATCTCCCGCGCGAGGCCGACCGGCCCCGAGTCGTGCCGGTTCGGCAATAGTGCCGTGATCCCGCCCAGCGACAGCACGCCGAGGCCAGCCACGATCCAAAACGTCAGGCGCCAGCCAAACGACTGACCGACGAACGTGCCGAACGGCACGCCGAGGACATTGGCAAGCGTGAGCCCGGTGAACATCAGCGCGATCGCGCTGGCCTGCTTCTCGCGGGCGACGAGCGATGCGGCGACGACGGCGCCGATGCCGAAGAACGAGCCATGCGCGAACGAGGTGACGACGCGCGCGAGCATCAGCATTCGATAGCCCCCGGCAACGGCACACAACACGTTGCCGGCGATGAACACGAGCATCAGTGCTTGCAGCGCGGCCTTGCGCGGCATCCTGCTCGTGAGGACGGCAAGCACGGGCGCTCCGGCGGCCACGCCGAGCGCGTAGCCGGACACCAGCAAGCCGGCCGAGGGAATGGAAACGGATAAGTCGCGCGCCACGTCGGGCAACAGCCCCATGATGACGAACTCGGTGGTGCCGATGGCGAAAGCGCTCAGCGCAAGCGCGAGCAAGGGGAGAGGCATGTCGGTTCTCCGGCGATGAAATGCGAGGTGACGTGAGCCGGTATTGTCGGGATGATCAGCGTGATTGATAATCGCCCTGGCCATTGAATCATTTTCAAATTTCTTGGAATAATATTTCGATGGATCGACTCGGCGACATCCGTCTTTTCGTCGAAGCTGCGCGCCTCGGCGGTATTTCCGCGGCCGGCCGGAAGCTCGGGGTCACGCCCGCCGCGGCCAGCGCGCGCTTGGCCAAGCTCGAAGCGTCGCTATCGACGCGACTATTCGAGCGCACGACGCGCCAACTGCGGTTGACCGACGAGGGCCGGCTCTATCTGCGGCACTGCATGCGCGCGCTGCAGGCGCTCGACGACGCGAACACCGCGCTGCAGGCGGGCCGAACCGTGGTGCGCGGCAAGATCCGGATTTCGACGACGTCCGATTTCGGACGCAACATGCTGATGGGCTGGCTCGACGAATTCAACGCGCTCTACCCGGAAGTCACGTTCGCGCTCACCTTGGCCGATTCGGTCTCCAATCTCTTGCACGACGACATCGATTTGGCTATCCGCTTCGGCGCGCCGCGCGAAGATACGTCGTTGATTGCGCGCCCGCTCGCGGCGAACCGGCGGGTGCTCGTGGCGTCGCCCGACTATCTGGCGCGCCACGGCGAACCGGCCTCGCCCGCCGATCTGTCGCGATTTCATACGATCGTGCTCTCGATCGCATCGGGGCCGCTCAACGAATGGCGTTTCGTCCGCGGCGACGAGACCGTCGATTTCACCGCGCCGCTCGAAACCTCGCGCGAGACGAACGACGGCGCCGTGACGCGCATCTGGGCGGTGGATGGCTATGGCATCGCCTTGAAGTCGCTCTGGGACATCGATGCCGATTTGCGCGCGGGCAGGCTGCGCATCGTGCTGCGCGAGTGGCGCTATGCCTGGGATACGCCGCTGCACGCGTTGTTCCATCGCAACCGCTATCGCCCGCCGCGGGTGCGGGCGTTGCTCGACTTCCTGATCGAACGCTTCGCGCGGGTGGAGCGCGACTGGCCCGAGTTGCCCGGGCTGATGCGCTGACCGGCTATAATGTCGGGTTATGCGGCCGGTGCCGCGACTGCTCGGGCCATCCGGGCGACGTCCGCCCGGCCCCCGGCAGCGCCCTTATTTGGGGCGGCGTCCTTTGCCGGCCTCCGCGACTTACCTACGCCCCCAGGTCAACCACTGCGAACGGCGAGCTTCATGACCAAGAAAGTTTATGTAAAAACCTTTGGCTGCCAGATGAACGAGTACGACTCCGACAAGATGGTCGACGTGCTCGGCGCCGCCGAAGGACTCGTCAAGACGGATTCGCCCGAAGACGCCGACGTCATCCTCTTCAACACATGCTCCGTGCGCGAAAAAGCGCAGGAAAAGGTGTTCTCCGATCTGGGCCGCGTGCGCGAGCTCAAGGAAGCCAAACCCGGTTTGCTGATCGGGGTCGGCGGCTGCGTCGCGAGCCAGGAAGGCGCGGCGATCGTCGCCCGGGCGCCGTACGTGGATCTCGTGTTCGGCCCGCAGACGCTGCACCGGCTGCCGCAAATGATCGACGCGCGCCGCGAGAGCGGGCGCGCGCAGGTCGACATTTCCTTCCCCGAAATCGAGAAGTTCGACCATCTTCCGCCCGCGCGCGTCGACGGCCCGAGTGCGTTCGTCTCGATCATGGAAGGCTGCAGCAAGTACTGCAGCTACTGCGTCGTCCCCTACACGCGCGGCGACGAAGTCTCTCGCCCGCTCGACGACGTGCTCACCGAAATCGCGGGGCTCGCCGATCAGGGCGTGCGCGAAGTCACGCTGCTCGGACAGAACGTGAACGCCTATCGCGGGGCGCTGACCGTCGGTTCGAGCGACATCGCCGATTTCGCGACCCTGATCGAATACGTCGCCGATATCCCCGGCATCGAGCGCATCCGCTATACGACGTCGCACCCCAAGGAGTTCACGCAGCGCCTCATCGACGTCTACGCCAAGGTCGACAAGCTGGTCTCGCACCTGCACCTGCCGGTGCAGCACGGGTCGGATCGGATCCTGATGGCGATGAAGCGCGGCTACACGGTGCTCGAATACAAATCGGTCATCCGCCGTCTGCGCGCCATCCGGCCCGACCTGTCACTGTCGACGGACATCATCGTCGGCTTCCCCGGCGAAACCCAAAGCGACTTCGACAAAACGATGGCGCTCGTGCACGAGATGAGCTACGACACGAGCTTCTCGTTCATCTACAGCCCGCGCCCCGGCACGCCTGCCGCGAACCTGGCCGACGACACCCCGCGCGAAGTCAAACTGGCACGCCTGCAACATTTGCAAGCGACGATCGACGCCAATGTCGTGCGCATCAGCGAAGCGATGGTCGGCAACGTCGAGCGCATACTCGTCGAGCGCCCGGCGCGCAAGGATCCGAACGAACTCGCAGGCCGCACGGCCAACAACCGGGTCGTCAATTTCCCCGCGCCGGTGGCCTCGCATGCGCGCTTGATCGGCCAGATGATCGACGTGCGCATTACGCGCGCCTATCCGCATTCGCTGCGCGGCGAGCTGGTGCTCGCGGAGCACGCGGAACCCATCGCCTAAGGAACGCCCTCTCGCCTTGAAGACCGCCCCGTCCCTGGAATTCACCGCCCCGCGCGAAGACAACGCGCGCCTTGCCAACCTTTGCGGCCCGCTCGACGAGAACTTGCGGCAGATCGAGCAAGCGCTCGACGTCACGCTACAGCGGCGCGGCCATCGCATTTCGATCCGCGGACGCGGTGCGAAAGTCGCGCTCGGCGCACTCGAGACGTTCTACAACCGCGCGCGCGAACCGCTCTCGGTCGACGACATCCAGCTCGCGCTCGTCGAAACCCGGCATGCGGGCAATCGCGCCGGCGCCGGTCAAGACGATGCAGGCTCGGGCCGCTACGACCCCGACCATCCGTTCGACGAACCCGCGGGCGTGGACGACGAAAACGTCGAAGAGCTCGGCCCCAAGCTTTATACGCGCCGTGCCGATCTGCGCGGCCGCACGCCCGCGCAGCGCGAATATCTGAAGCAAATCGTCTCGCACGACGTCACCTTCGGCGTCGGGCCGGCCGGCACGGGCAAGACCTACCTTGCCGTCGCTTGTGCCGTCGATGCGCTCGAACGCGATCAAGTCAAGCGCATCGTGCTCACGCGCCCGGCCGTGGAAGCCGGCGAGCGTCTGGGCTTCTTGCCCGGCGATCTCGCGCAAAAGGTCGATCCGTATCTGCGCCCGCTCTACGACGCGCTCTACGATCTGCTCGGCTTCGACAAAACGGCCAAGATGTTCGAGCGCCAGATGATCGAGATTGCGCCGCTCGCCTATATGCGCGGACGCACGCTCAATCACGCATTCATCATCTTGGACGAAGCGCAAAATACGACGCCCGAGCAGATGAAGATGTTCCTTACGCGCATCGGCTTCGGCTCGAAGGCGGTCGTGACCGGCGACACTACGCAGGTCGATTTGCCGCGCGGCGCGAAAAGCGGTTTGATCGAAGCGCAGCAAGTGCTGGCCGATGTGCGCGGCATCGCGCTCACGCGCTTCACGAGCGCGGACGTCGTGCGTCACCCGCTCGTCGCCCGCATCGTGGAAGCCTACGACCAGCACACGAAAAAAGACCAGCCCACGCCCGCCGAGGGGCGATGAAACCCATGGCGCGCAGCCAAGCGACCGCATGAACGAGAAGCCACGTACGCCGCAATTGAAGTTGACCCTACAGTTTCCGGCCGCGAAGGCGTTCCCGGGTCACAAGGCGCTGCTGCCGCGCGCGAGCATCGCACGTTGGGTCAAGGCCGCGCTCTTCGCCGACGGCGAACTGACGGTGCGCTTGGTCGATGTGGAGGAGGGCCGCACGCTCAATCGCGCGTATCGCGGCAAAGACTATGCGACGAACGTCTTGACGTTCGCCTACGCCGAAAGCGAGGACGATCCCGTCTCGGGCGATCTCGTTCTCTGTTGCCCGGTGATCGAGCGCGAGGCCGCCGAACAGGGCAAATCGATCGAGGCGCATTACGCGCATATGATCGTGCACGGCACGCTTCATGCGCAGGGCTACGACCACGAAACCGACGACGAGGCGCAAGAAATGGAAGCGCTCGAAACCGACATCCTAGGGCGGCTCGGCTTTGCCGATCCCTACGGAGACCGTCCCCGCTAAATACCCTGCGCGCGCGATGTCCGAAACGAGCCCGCCTCTCACCCATCTCGAGCCTCTTTGCTGCGGCTATCCGCCCGCACTCGGCGAGGCGCGGCTCCTCACCGACGCCGAACTGGCGCAATCGCTGGCCGATGCGACGAGGCACTGGGACGGCCGCAGCGACCTGTGGCTGTTCGGGTACGGCTCGCTGATCTGGAACCCGGGCATGCCCGCCGCCGAAACCGTGCGGGCGCGCGTGCGCGGCTATCATCGCGGGCTCTACTTGTGGTCGCGCGTGAACCGGGGCACGCCGCAACGGCCCGGGCTCGTGCTGGCGCTCGATCGCGGCGGCTCATGCACGGGCATGGCCTTTCGGCTCGCAGGCGAAGGCGCCGCGCCGCATCTGCAGGCGCTGTGGCAGCGTGAAATGCCGATGGGCTCCTATCGGCCCGCCTGGCTGCCGTGCTGGCTCGCAGACGGGCGCCGCGTCGAGGCCCTCGCGTTCGTGATGCGTCGCGACGTGCCTACCTACACGGGCAGATTGTCCGATGAAATCATCAAAACGGTGCTCGGTTGCGCTCAGGGCCGTTACGGCACGACGCTCGATTATGTGTGCCGCACCGTCGCGGCGCTGCGCGAAAGCGGCATGCCCGACCGCGCGCTCGAGGCGTTGCTCGAGCGCTGCCTGTAGTGCATCCACGCGCCGGGGCTGCCGGCTGTGCGTCGCGAACCGCTCGGTGCTCGATAGCCGTCAATAGCCGTCAATAGCCCAAGAACGCCACGACGCCGACGATCGCGCCGAGCCCCGCGACACCCAGCGCCGCGCCGAGCAGCCAACGGCGGCGCGTGAGCAGCGTGATGGCAGCGAGCGAAATGGCGATTTGCGTGAGCGTGGTGGCCTGCGCCCAACGGTGGTGCAGATGCAATTGCCGTTCGCTGTCGGCATCGGCTTTGTCGACGGCTTTCTCGAGCGCTTCGGCCTGCGCGCGGATGGCGGTCTTTTGCTGGGCGTATTTGGCGATATCGCCCGTGAACTTGGCGCTCGCCTTCGGATCGGCCTGTGTGAGGGCCGCGCCCAGCTCGGCCAAATTCTGCTTCTCGCCCTTGGCCTGATAGTAGCTCCACTGATTGGCCGCTTCCGTCTTGCGGATCGCCGCCTCGTTCTTGTAAAAGAGCGCGAGGCCTTCGGTCGATCCGCCTTGGTACGAGAACACGGCGCCGACCGTTGCGAGTATGGCCGTCATGACGGCGATGCGGCCGGCGAACGGGTCCACCGGCGCCGCGCCGTGCGCTGCGGCGTGATGAGGGTGACCGGCATGTTCGAGCGCTTCTTCGTGCGGCCCGCGCACTTCAAACTCTTCCGACATATTTGCTTCGCACAAACGAGGTAGAAAACGGCACAGCCGAACCGCCTGCACTTTAGCAGGACCGTCTGCGTCATGGTCCCGCTTTTTGCGTGGTGTATCCTTTACTCTCCGCTTACCACGCGTCCAGCCGCGCCGGACGCATTGCCATGAACGACGCCTATCCCAGTCGACGCCATACCGACAAGCCCAATGAGAAGCGCTCGCTGCTCGAGCGTCTAACGGACTTCATCTCGCCCGAGCCCGATTCGCGGGGCGAACTGCTCGAAATCTTACAAGACGCGCACGAGCGCAACCTGATCGACGCCGATTCCCTGTCGATGATCGAGGGCGTATTTCAGGTGTCGGATCTGTGCGCGCGCGACATCATGATCCCGCGCGCGCAGATGGATGCGATCGACATCGAGCGCAGTCCCGAGGAGTTCATCCCGTTCGTTCTCGAGAAGGCGCACTCGCGCTATCCCGTCTACGAGGGCAACCGCGACAACATCATCGGGGTGCTGCTCGCGAAAGATCTGCTGCGCTACTACGCCGAGGAATCGTTCGACGTACGCGGCATGCTGCGGCCGGCCGTCTTCATTCCCGAAGCCAAGCGGCTGAACGTATTGCTGCACGACTTTCGCATGAACCGCAATCACATCGCGCTCGTCGTCGACGAATACGGCGGCGTGGCCGGACTCATCACGATCGAAGACGTGCTGGAGCAGATCGTCGGCGACATCGAAGACGAATACGATTTCGACGAGGAAAGCGGCAACATCATCGCGTCGCCCGACGGCCGCTATCGTGTGCGCGCGCTCACCGAGATCGAGCAATTCAACGAAGTGTTCGGCACCGATTTTTCTGACGAAGAAGTCGATACGATCGGCGGCCTCGTGACGCATCATTTCGGGCGCGTACCGCATCGCGGCGAGCGCGTGCGTATCGACGACATCATTTTCGAAATTCTGCGCGGCGACGCACGCCAGGTCCACGTTCTGCTCGTGCGGCGCGATCCGCTGGCCGGCCAACGCGAGCGCGACGCGCAACACATCCAGACTTGAGCGGAAACGACTGCGCAGCCGGGTCGCGCGCCGCGCAGTTCGCTGACCTACCGCGCGCCCGAGCCGGGTGCGCCGGCGCCGCGCAGCGACCGCGCAACAACGCCGGAGTTGGCGGCTAGCCGAGCACTCAACTTTCATCGCATTCCCACCCCGCCTATCCATGGCCGAAACGATCACCTCCCGTGCGCGCCGCGCCGCAACGCCCCTCGCGACCACCGCGCCGCTCTCGCGCTGGCACTACGTCGCCGCGCTGGCGCTCGGCGCGCTCAACACGCTCTCGTTCGCGCCGACGCCTCACGGCGGTTGGCTCGAATTGGCAATTTTCGCCGTGCTCTATGCCTGGCTCCTGAGAACCGCGGGATGGAAAAGCGCGGCGCTGACGGGGGGTGCTTTCGGCTTCGGCAATCTCGTCACGGGCGTCTGGTGGCTCTACGTGAGCATGCATCATTACGGCGAGATGGCTGCGCCGCTCGCGGGCGCGGCGCTCATCCTGTTTTCGCTTTATTTGGCGCTGTATCCGGCGCTCTCGGCAGGGTTGTGGTCGTTTTGCGCGGGGCATGCGGCAAGCGTTGCACGCGACGACCGCCCCTTTTCACCGGCGTGGCAGGGCGCATTCGCCTTCGCGAGCGCCTGGGCGCTCGGCGAGTGGCTGCGCGGTACGATTTTCACGGGTTTTCCCTGGCTCGCCAGCGGCTATGCGCAGGTGGATGGGCCATTCGCGGGGTTTGCGGCGATCGGAGGGGTGTACGCGGTAGGCTGGGTCTTGGCGCTCGCTGCGGCGCTGCTCGTTCAAGCCGTCTATGCCTGTGTGGCACCATCACGATCGCGCTCGCGCGTGTTCGCGCTGCTGCCAGCCTGCGTCGTGCTGATCCTCGTCGCGGCCGGCATGCTGCTTTCACGTGTGAGCTGGACGCGGCCCGCCGACGCCCCGCTGAGCGTGCGTATCCTGCAGGGCAACGTCGAGCAAGAAATGAAGTTCGACGAAGCCGGGGTGCGCGCCGCGCTCGATTTGTACGAGCGGATGATCACGGCGCGCGCGGCCGATCTGATCGTCACGCCCGAGACGGCGATTCCCCTGGTGCCGCAGCAGTTCCCCGAAACGTTCGCGAGGACGCTGCGCACGTTTGCCGACGACACCGGCTCGTCGCTGCTGTTGGGCACATTCGGCGCAACGGTTACGCCCGATGGGCGATACACCGACGAGACGAACAGCTTTTTCGGCGTGATGCCCAACACGCGCCAACTCTACCGGTACGACAAGCACCATCTCGTGCCCTTCGGCGAGTTCGTTCCGTTGGGCTTTCACTGGTTCGTGCAGTTGATGAACATCCCGCTCGGCGATCTGGCGCGCGGCGCACCCGTGCAAAAGGCGTTTACGGTCCGCAACCAGACGATCGATATCGACATCTGCTACGAGGATATCTTCGGCGAGGAGATCGCGCGTCGATTGCGCGAAGCGGCTACGCCGGCCGGCATACTCGTGAACGCGTCGAACCTCGCTTGGTTCGGCGATACGATCGCACTCGATCAGCATTTGCAGATGGCGCGCATGCGCACGCTGGAGACCGGCCGGCCGTTGCTGGCGGCGACCAATACGGGCATGACGGCCGTCATCGATGCGAAAGGGCACGTGACCGCACGCCTGCAGCCGTTCACGACGGGGCAAATCGAAACTCGGGTGCAGGCGATGGCGGGACGCACGCCGTACATCACCGTCGGGAACGATCTCGTGCTGGCCACCTCGCTCGTGCTGCTCGCCTTCGGCTTCGCGTTCGGTTCGCGTCGCGCTAGCCGCGGCGCCACTAGGTTCGGCCGCGGCCGGGGCGCCAGCCGCAAGGCAGCCCCAATCCGGTAAAATCTAGCGTTTTCACCGCGCAGACGGCGGCGACCGCCGCGCAGCGCACCCCAGCCGGCCGGCTGGGCGCTCGATTCCGCCGGTTTTCGGCATCGCAGCGGCGCCCACGCGCCGCCTGCCTCGAAAGGCAAGACATGCTCACGTTTCAGCAAATCATCCTGACGCTGCAATCCTATTGGGACAAACAGGGTTGCGCGCTACTGCAGCCGATCGACATGGAAGTCGGCGCGGGCACCTCGCACGTCCACACGTTCTTGCGCGCCGTGGGTCCCGAGCCGTGGCGCGCGGCCTACGTGCAGCCTTCGCGGCGCCCGAAAGACGGCCGCTACGGCGACAACCCGAACCGTCTGCAGCACTACTATCAATACCAAGTGGTGCTCAAGCCCGCGCCCGAAAACATTCTCGATCTGTACCTCGGCTCGCTCGAAGCGCTCGGCTTCGACCTGAAGCAAAACGACGTGCGCTTCGTCGAAGACGATTGGGAAAACCCCACGCTCGGCGCCTGGGGCCTTGGCTGGGAAGTCTGGCTCAACGGCATGGAGGTCACCCAGTTCACCTACTTCCAGCAAGTGGGCGGGCTCGATTGCAAACCCGTGCTCGGCGAAATCACGTACGGGCTCGAGCGGCTCGCGATGTACCTGCAGAAGGTCGAAAACGTCTACGACCTCGTCTGGACGGAATGGGAAGAAGCAGGCCCCAACGGTCCCGAACTGCGACGCCTCACCTATGGCGACGTCTATCACCAGAACGAAGTCGAGCAGTCCACCTACAACTTCGAGCATGCCAACGTCGATCTGCTGTTCACGTTGTTCGGCAGCTACGAAGCCGAAGCGAAGCGGATGATCGAAACGCAGCTCGCGCTGCCCGGCTACGAGCTCGTGCTCAAGGCGGCCCATACGTTCAATCTGCTCGATGCGCGCGGCGCGATCTCCGTCACGGAACGCGCGGCTTACATCGGTCGCATCCGCGCGCTGTCGCGGCTCGTCGCGCAGGCTTACTACGACTCGCGCGAGAAGCTCGGCTTCCCGATGCTCGGCAATCCCGTGCACGGCGTACCCGGCTTGACCACCGACGAACAGGACGCCGCCATGCCGGCGTGGGCGCCGCCGTTGAAGGTCGAGCGCGCGATCGACAAGGAATGACGTGACTTCAACGAATATGAATCAAACCCACCAAGCCACACTGCTCGTCGAACTATTGACCGAGGAACTGCCGCCCAAAGCGCTGTCGCGGCTGTCCGATGCGTTTGCGCACACTCTCGTCGAACGCCTCGCGGCGCGCGACCTCATCGACGGCGAGCCGTCGTTCGAACGCTTCGCCACGCCGCGCCGCCTCGCCGTCGCGATCAAGAACGTGCGCGCGCTCGCCCCTGAAAAGCAGGTGCGCGAGAAGGTGCTGCCCGTCTCGGTCGCGCTCGACGCGAACGGCCAGCCTACCGCGCCGCTTGCGAAGAAGCTCGCGGCGCTCGGTTTTCCCGACGTACCGCTCAGCGATCTGGAACGCGCGTCCGACGGCAAAGCCGAAGCCTTCTTCTTGCGCTATGCGGCGCCGGGCGCAACGCTCGCCGAGGGTCTGCAAGCCGCGCTCGACGAAGTGCTCGCGCTGGGCAAGCTGCCGATTCCGAAGGTGATGACGTACCAGCGCCCCGACGGCGCGAGCGTGCAGTTCGTGCGCCCGGTGCAGCGGCTCACCGTCTTGCACGGCGAAGCGGTCGTGCCCGTGACGGCATTCGGCATCGACGCCGGCGATACGACGCTTGGCCACCGCTTTCTCTCGGACGGCCTCGTGGCCATCATGCACGCCGACGACTACGCGCACACGCTGCGCGCCAAGGGTCACGTGATCGTGAGCTTCGCGCAGCGGCGCGAGAGCATCGCCCAGCAATTGGAAGCCCACGCGCATGGCGATCGCGTCGTGATGCCCGAGGCGCTGCTCGACGAAGTGACCGCACTCGTCGAATGGCCCGTCGTCTACGAATGCCGCTTCGACGATCAGTTCCTCGCCGTGCCGCAGGAGTGCCTGATCCTGACGATGCAGACGAACCAAAAGTACTTCGCGCTGACCGATGAAACCGGCAAGCTGCGCTCGCGCTTCCTGATCGTCTCGAACATCGCCACCGAGACGCCGAGCGAAATCGTCGAAGGCAACGAGCGCGTGGTGCGCCCGCGCCTGGCCGACGCCAAGTTCTTCTTCGAACAAGACAAGAAGAAGCCGCTCGCCGAGCGCGTGCCGCTGCTCGCGAATGTCGTTTATCACAACAAGCTCGGCTCGCAGCTCGAACGCGTGGAGCGGCTCGAAGCGCTCGCGCGCCTGATCGCCCCGCATCTTGGCGCCGATCCCGCACTTGCCGCACGCGCCGCACGGCTTGCGAAGGCCGACTTGTTGACGGACATGGTTGGCGAGTTCCCCGAGCTGCAAGGGACGATGGGCGCCTACTACGCGCGCCACGACGGCGAAGCGGAGGAAGTGGCCCTTGCTTGCACCGAGCACTATCAGCCGCGCTTCTCGGGCGACACGTTGCCCGCGACGGGCGTCGGCACGGCGGTCGCGCTCGCCGACAAGCTGGAAACACTGACGGGCATTTGGGGCATCGGCCTCGTGCCCACTGGCGAAAAGGACCCGTTCGCGCTGCGCCGCCACGCGCTCGGCGTGCTGCGCATCTTGATCGAGAAAGCCTTGCCGATCGATCTCGTCGCATTGCTGCGCGAGGCGGCCGCGTGCTTTCGCACCACGCCCCAAGTGGCCGATTGCACCGATGCGCTCTACGCGTTCTTCATGGATCGCCTACGCGGCCTGCTGCGCGAGCGCGGCTACGCCGCAAGCGAGATCGAAGCCGTGCTGAGCCTTCAGCCCACGAGGCTCGACGATATCGTCGCGCGCCTCGATGCCGTTCGCGAATTTTCCGCGCTGCCCGAAGCCGGCGCACTGGCCGCGGCGAACAAGCGAATCACGAACATCCTGAAGAAATCGGAAACCGAAATCGGCCTTGCGACAGCCGGCGCCGGTGCAGCGGCTGCGCACGCTTCGGCTGCGCTCGCGGTGCAACCGGCCTTGCTGGTCGAACCGGCGGAGCTCGCTCTGAACGAACAGTTGAAGCGGGTCGCACCCGCCGTTCAAGCGCAACTCGAACGGCACGACTACACGCGGGCGCTATCGGCGCTCGCGGCGCTGCGCGATCCCGTCGACACCTTCTTCAACGACGTGATGGTCAACGCCGAGGACGCGGCATTGCGCAAAAACCGGCTCGCGCTGCTGGCCGAACTGCATGCGCAGATGAACTGCGTTGCCGACATCTCCAAGCTCGCGGCGTAACGGGCAAGAGAGAAAGAGACACCTTATGAGTTCGGGCAAGAAGCTTGTCATCCTCGATCGCGACGGCGTCATCAACGTCGATTCCGACGCGTTCATCAAATCGCCCGACGAGTGGGTGGCGATTCCGGGCAGCCTCGAGGCGATCGCACGGTTGAACCAGGCCGGCTACCGCGTCGCGGTCGCATCGAATCAGTCGGGCATCGGCCGCGGCTTGTTCGACATGGCCACGTTGAACGCCATGCATGAGAAGATGCATCGCGCGGCGGCTGCCGTCGGCGGGCGCATCGACGCCGTCTTCTTCTGCCCGCACACGGCTGAAGATCAATGCGAGTGCCGCAAGCCCAAGCCCGGTCTGTTGCAGATGATCCTCGATCGCTTCGAGATCGATCCAGCTACGACACCGGTGGTCGGCGATGCATTGCGCGACTTGCAAGCGGGCGCGGCGCTCGGTTGCCCCACCCACCTCGTGCTGACCGGCAAGGGCAAAAAAGCGCTCGCGGCAGGCGGTTTGCCCGATGGCACGCAAGTGCACGACGATCTGAAGGCGTTCGCGCTGACGTTCCTAGCGGGGCACGCCGACTGAGGCGCGCAAGGGCGCTCGGCGCCAATTTATCGAAGACCCCAATGCCATTTGTCCGCTTCCTCCGCTCACTGCTGCTGTTTCTATTTTTTATCGTGTACACGGTGCCGTACGCGATCGCCTGCTTCATCGCTTTCCCGTTCCTCAATGCGGACCGGCGCTATTGGATGGCCGTCGGCTGGTGCCGCAGCACACTGCTCGTCGCGCGGCGCCTGAACGGCATCCGCTATCGAATCGAGGGCATGGAGCATCTGCCCGACGGGCCGGCCGTGCTGCTTTCGAAGCATCAGTCGGCCTGGGAGACGGTTGCGTTTCCCGCGATCATGCCGCGCCCGCTTTGCTATGTGTTCAAGCGCGAACTGCTTTACGTCCCCTTCTTCGGCTGGGCGCTCGGTATGCTGAAGATGGTTCACATCGACCGCAAGGAAGGCAAGTATGCGTTCGCCTCGGTCGTCAAGCAGGGGCGCAAGCGCATGAGCGAAGGCGCCTGGGTGATCATGTTCCCCGAGGGCACGCGCACGCAAGTGGGCTCGCAAGGCAAATACAAGACAGGCGGCGCGCGCTTCGCGATCGACGCGGGAGCGCCTGTCGTGCCGATCGCGCACAATGCCGGCCACGTCTGGCCGCGCAACTCGTTCATCAAATACGCGGGCACGGTCACGGTATCGATCGGCAAGCCGATCGAATCGGCAGGGCTTACGCCCGACGAGCTCAATTCGCGCGTCGAAGCATGGATCGAAACCGAGATGCGCCGCATCGATCCCGACGCTTATCGCGACACCGACATGGGCGGAGCGGGCCTGCGCGTCGGTAAGCGCGCTGACGCCGCGCGCAGCTGACGGTCGAATCGATAGCGCACGATGCCCAGGTCCGCCAAGCCTCCCCCCGCGACGGCGCTCGACAGCCGGCAGCTCGACCTGCCGCTGTTCTCCGAGCCTGCCGACGAACGCGTCGCTATCCCGCCCGCGAGCGGCTCGCCGCCGCGCACCGATCCTGCGCCCAATGGCGCCAAGCCGCGGCGTTTGACGGTGAACGGGCGCACGCTCGAATATGGGCTCAAGCGGTCGTCGCGACGCACCATCGGGTTTTCGATCGACGGCAACGGCCTGACGATCACGGCGCCGCGATGGGTGACGCTCGCGGACATCGAAACGGCGATCGTCGGCAAGGAGCGCTGGATTTTTGCGAAGCTGGCCGAATGGCAGACGCGCACGGAGCAACGCGCGCTGCCGCGCATCGAGTGGCGCGACGGCGCGGTCATTCCCTTTCTGGGCAGGCCCGTGCGAATCGCACTCGCTTCGACGCATGCGGCGCTCTCGTACGATGAGCCGGCCGCCGCGCTGGCGCTTGCGCTACCCGCGCACGCCGATGCGCAGCAGATCAAAGACCGCGTGCAGGGCTGGCTGCAAATGGAGGCGAAGCGTCTGTTCGGCGAACGGCTGGCGTTCTACGCGCCTAAGCTCGGCGTCGCGTACAAGGGCTACGCGCTGTCCTCGGCCGCGACGCGCTGGGGCAGTTGTTCGAGCGACGGGCGCATTCGATTGAATTGGCGGCTCATTCACTTTCCGCTGTCGATCATCGACTATGTGGTCGCACACGAACTCGCCCATCTGCGCGAAATGAATCACAGCCCGCGCTTTTGGCAAACGGTCGAATCGATCTTCCCCGAGTTTCGGGAAGCCCGGCATACGCTCAAACACCACCCGCCGGAATTGCTACCGGCGCTGTGACGACGAGCGCGGGCTGCGCCGCTGGATGGCTGGCTTGCGCGCGGAAAGCGGGCGCGGTGCGGCCGCCGAGTCAGTGGGCTTTGCGCTGAACGAACTCGATTTTGTAGCCGTCCGGGTCCGTGACGAACGCAATCACGGTCGTACCGTGCTTCATCGGGCCAGCCTCGCGTACGACGGTCCCACCCTGCGCCTTGATTTTGTCGCACGCCGCATAGGCGTCGTCGACTTCCAGCGCAATATGGCCATAGCCCGTGCCGAGATCGTAGGTTTTGGTGTCCCAGTTGTGCGTCAGCTCGATAACCGCGCCCTCGCTTTCTTCGGTGTAACCGACAAAAGCGAGCGTAAAGCGGCCCTCGGGGTAATCTTGGCGGCGCAGCAGCTTCATGCCGAGCAATTCGGTGTAGAACTTGAGCGAGCGATCGAGATCGCCGACTCGTAGCATCGTGTGCAGCAAGCGCATCGTAGTCTCCGGTTTCACGACAGATGAGGCGAAGAAGCGAAATCTAGCAAGAAACTGCCCGGCGTGCTCGCCCTCACGGCAATGGGGTCACTGTGGCGCGATAAAGCGTTCGCCGCGCCGTTTTGGTATGGTACGTGGGCTCGTCCACGCGAGGCCGGCACGGGCCGCCATTGCACCGAACCGACCGCGCCGCACATCGCTCCCTAGGTCGATACGACTTCACATGAACACCACCACTGCAGCAATCGGTACGACGATTCCCGCTCGCCGAGCGCCGGATGCGTCCGCCATCGCACTGATGATCCTTCTGTGCGCCATTTGGGGTCTGCAGCAGGTTGCCATCAAAACAACCAACGGCGCGCTCGGTCCGATGTTCCAGGCAGGCTTGCGCTCGACGATCGCCGCCCTGCTGGTCCTAGGCTGGGCACGCTTGCGCGGCACGCCGCTGTTTCGGCAAGACGGCACGCTTGCGCCGGGGCTGCTGGCGGGGCTCCTGTTCGCGGGCGAATTCATCTGCATCTTCGCAGGGCTCACACTCACGAGCGCCTCGCGCATGGCCGTCTTTCTGTACACGGCCCCGTGCTTCACGGCGCTCGGCCTGCATGCGTTCGTACCTGGCGAGAAGATGCGCCGCATGCAATGGTGCGGCGTGACTATCGCGTTCGTTGGCATTGCGCTCGCATTCGCCGACGGCTTCGCGCGTGCGCCGGCCACCGGGGCGTCCGCGCTTGCAGGCGTCATGGGCGATGCGCTCGGCGTGCTCGGCGGCGTCATGTGGGCCGCAACCACGGTAGTCGTGCGTGCGACCTCGCTCTCGCATACGAGCGCGAGCAAAACGTTGTTCTACCAGCTTGCCGTCTCGGCTGTCGTGTTGCTTGCGATCGCGTTTGCGCTGGGGGAAGAACACCGGGTCCACGTCACGCCGCTGGCTGTGGCGAGCCTGGCGTATCAAGCCGTCGCGGTAGCCTTCGTCAGCTATTTGACGTGGTTCTGGTTACTGACGCGGTATATGGCGTCGCGCTTGTCGGTGTTCTCGTTTCTGACACCGCTGTTCGGCGTCGGCTTCGGCGTCGTGCTGCTCGGCGAATCGTTCAGCACGCGCTTCGTGTTGGCTTCGTTGCTCGTGCTGGCGGGCATCGTGCAAGTGAATGCGCCGGCGCGCCGGTCACCGTCGAACTAGCGCACGACCACTACCGCCCCACCGCCAGCGCTTGCGCCACACGCACGTACTCGTCGACGGGCACATCTTCCGCACGGCGCGCCAGGTCGAAGCCGAGCCCTTCGAAGTCCACCTTGTCTCGATACGCCGCTAGCGTATTGCGCAGCATCTTGCGCCGCTGGGAAAACGCCGCCGTCACGAGTTCGCCGAATAGCCGCATATCGACGCTCGCCAGTTCGTGCGGCGCATAAGGAATCATCCGCACGATCGCCGAATCGACCTTCGGCGGCGGCTGGAACGATTCCGGCGGCACATCGAGCAGTTTGTCGATCACGTACCGATATTGCAGCATCACCGAAAGCCGCCCGAACGCCTTCGTGCCAGGCTCCGCCACCATCCGCTCGACCACTTCGTTCTGCAACATGAAGTGCTGATCGATCACGATCGGCGCAAACGACATCAAATGAAACAGCAACGGGCTCGAGATGTTGTACGGCAAATTGCCGACGACGCGCAACGTCGGCTTCTCGCGTGTCTCCACGAGCGTCGAAAAATCGAACGCGAGCGCATCGCCCGCATGCAGAGCGAGCCGCTCGCCGAACTTCTCCTGCAAGCGCGCAATGAGATCGCGATCGAGCTCCACGGCATGCAAGGGCATCTGAGGCGTGGCGAGGCGTTCGACCAGCGGCTCGGTCAGCGCGCCGAGGCCCGGCCCGATTTCGACCATGCGCTGGCCGCGCTCGGGCGCAATGAGCGAGACGATCGAATCGATGATGCCGAGATCGACGAGGAAGTTCTGCCCGAACCGCTTGCGCGCGAAATGGCCTTGATGCTGTCTGCTGGTGGACATCGAAATCGTGAGAAACCCGAAATAAGTCGAGAAACGCTGCGGCGAATCACTTCGCCGCAGGCAGCCGCGCGTTAGCCGCCGCGCCGGTTGCGCGCCATCGTAACGGCCGTGTCGATGGCCGCGATCATGCTGCCCGCATCGGCGCGCCCGGTACCCGCGAGATCGAGCGCAGTGCCGTGGTCGACCGACGTGCGAACGATCGGAAGGCCCAACGTAATGTTGACGCCTTCCCCGAAGGTCGCATATTTGAGCACAGGCAACCCTTGATCGTGGAACATCGCAAGCACGCAATCGGCCTGATCGAGGTAGCGCGGCTGAAACAGCGTATCGGCCGGATAAGGGCCGCGCGCGTCGATGCCGCGCCCGGCGGCCAAGGCGAGCGCGGGACCAATGACGTCGATCTCTTCGCGCCCCAGGTAGCCGTTCTCGCCCGCGTGGGGATTGAGCCCGGTGACGAGAATACGCGGCACGGGCAAACCGAAATAACGGCGTAGATCGCGATCGATGATGGCGATCGTTTCGACGAGACCGTCGATCGTGAGCGCACCCGCGACATCCTTGAGCGGCAAGTGCGTCGTGGCCAGCGCCACGCGCAGCGGACGATCGCCCGTGCCGGCCAGCATCATGACGACGCGCGGCGTAGCGGTGCGCTCGGCAAGATATTCGGTGTGCCCCGTGAACGGCACGCCGGCATCGTTGATGGTGCTCTTTTGCAGCGGGGCCGTGACGATCGCGTCGAAAGCGCCGCTGAGTGCGCCGTCGATTGCGTCGTCGAGCAAGCCCAGCACATAGCGGCCGTTGCTCGCATCGAGACGCCCCGCCTGGGCAGGCACCGCCAACGCCCGAGGGACCACGTTCACTTGCCCCGCGGCCAGCAACGCGGGCCAATCGACGCCGACGGCCCTAGAGCGCGCCTCGAGCAGCGCCGCGTCTCCCAGCACCGCAAACCGCACCCCCGGCCAATGCGCCGCCGCACCGGCCAGCGCTGCCGCCGTCAATTCCGGTCCCACGCCGGCGGGCTCGCCGGTCGTGATCGCGATGGTCAAGGGGGCTGTGCCGACGGCGCTCGTCATCGTCTACCGGCTCAATGCTGCTGCCCGAGCGGGCCGCCGATCTTGTACTGAACGTAGGCCGAATCGCGCAACTGCCGCAGCCAATCGGAGTACGCTTGCTCGGCCTTGCGCTGACCGATCGCCTGACGCGCCAAATCCAGCTGCTGCTGCACCGAGCCTTCCGCGTCGCGCCGGCCCAGCACTTGGATCAGGTGGTAGCCGTACTCGCTGCGAACGGGCTCGCTAACCTCCCCGTCCTTCAGATTGTTCATGGCGCGCTCGAATTCCGGCACCGTTTCGCCGGGGCTGACCCAGCCGAGATCGCCACCCTGCGACGCAGAGCCGTCTTGAGAATACGTGCTCGCGAACTTGGCGAAATCCCCGCCCGCCTCGATCTGCTGGCGAATTTCGAGCAGCTTTTGCCGTGCCGCCCCTTCGGGCTGGCCATCGCCGACGCGCACCAGGATATGGCGCACGTGCGTTTGCACGAGCTTGGGCGCATCGGCCGCCGAACCGCCGATACCCGTGCGCCGGTCGACGAGCCGCATGATCTCGAAACCTTCGTCGGTGCGAATCAGATCCGGAGCGATCTCGCCCGGACGCAACTGGGACGCGGCGGCAACGAACGGCGCAGGCAGATTTCCCGGCGACTTGAAACCGAGGTCGCCGCCTTTGGCCGCATCGGCGGCCTGAGAGTCGTCCTTCGCCAGCGATTCGAACTTCGCGCCGCCCTTCGCTTGCTGAAGAATCGCCTGGGCCTTCTTCTGCGCGGCGTCGATGTCCGTTTGCGCCGCGCCGGCGGGCGCCTTCACGAGAATATGCTCGATGCGCAAGTCCTGCTGCGCCCGCGCACCCGGCCCGCGCTGGCTGGCAATGTAGTTGGCGACTTCGGCGTCGGACACCGTCACCTTAGAGTCGACCTCTTTCTCGCGCAGCTTCGACAACGTGAGTTCGTTGCGCGCGTCGCGCGTGAAGACCGACCAAGGCACGCCTTCGGCCTCGATTCGCGACCGATAGACCTCGAGCGACAAGTGATTGGCGGAGGCCAGACGCTGCAGCGTTTTTTGCACGGCCGCGTCATCGACGACGATGCCGTCTTCTTTCGCTTTTTCCAGTTGGACGCGTTCGAGCACCATTTGATTGAGCACCTGCGCGCGCAACTGGTCTTGCGGCGGCACCGGCGCGTGCTGTTGCTCGAGCCGCCGCCCGATGAGCCCCACGCGCTGATCCAGCTCGCGCACGGTGATGACGTCGCCGTTGACGACGGCGGCGACCGAGTCGACCGTTTGGCCGGCTTGCGCCTTCAGGGCTTGCGCCGCAGCCGGCGCGGCCGGCAAGAAAATGGCGGTGGCCACGGAGGCTGCCAGCGTTGCCAAGCGAACTTTATTCACGATTGCCACAGATGCTCCAAATGTCTCGGGTACGTGTGCCACGTGCCCTTTTTTGCGCGTGCCTACTTGAATCCCGCACGAATTCGCTCGGCGCTTACTCGTAATTGGTGAAACGAGCCAGCGGCGGCGGTGGCGGCGGCGGCTCCTGATAGCCCGCCACGCCGGCGCGGAACGCGGCCACGAGCCCGTTGTCGACGTTCGTGAAGCCCTTGAGCGTCAGTTGCGCGAGCACGTGTGTCGCCGACGTATGCTGCCCGGAAGAATTCAAGCCGTTCGCATACCGCTGCGCGCCGACGCCGAGGACCCAGCAATCGGCATCGTACTGGAAGCCGACTAGGCCGTCGACGAGGCGATGCCCTTGCAGATCGTAATTGACCCGCCCGACGGCATAGAGCCGGCGCGTGAGCGGCCACTCCGCCGACAACAGCACCTGGTTGATCGCCTGATTGCTCAACGTCGGATTCGCTCGCGTGTAGCGGTAGGCCACATTGACCACCTTGCGGTCGTCGGGGCTAAAGCCGAAACCGATGCTCGAGCGCACGAGTTGGTTGTCGTCCGCATTATATTGGAACGCCGTTTCCGAAGCGAAACCGGCCCCGAGCTTGAGCGAGGCGCCGAAGATCAGATCCGAATGCCCCGTGGCCGGCGGCGGCGTCCCCGTGGACAATGCCACGCGCTGATCCGTGAAGTAATACTCTTGCGCGAGCACGAAGCGGGCGCGCTCGTCGCCCGTCGCCGCGTCGATGAAACGCGTCGTCAAACCCGCCGTGAGGCGGTTTGCGTCGGCGATGCGATCGTTGCCGACGAACGTGTTCGGCGTGAAGATTTCGGCAAGCCCGAAGTCGGACTCGGCCGTATCGAACAGCGGGGCGAACGCCTGATTGCGGTACGGCGTATAGACGTAGTACAGGCGGGGTTCGAGCGTCTGGATGTAATCCTGGCCGAACAGGCGCACGGAACGATCGAATACGAGCCCCGTATCGAAGCTGAACGTCGGAATCGACTCGGTGAACGCTTTCGGCTGGCCGGCCGGCGCCCCGCTCGAGATATTGCTGAGGTCGTAGGAAGCAAAATGCAGTTGCGCCTTCGGCACGACGAAATAGCCGGGGCCGACGATCCCGTACGAGACGTACGGGTTGAAGACCACCCGGTCGCCCTCGGTAGAATCGGCCGTGGTGATTCTGAAACGTGTGTAGTCGGCCTCGGCGCCGAAGTCGAAGCCGCCGACGTTGTACTTGGTGTACTTCACGTTCAATTGCGGCTCGCGGCCGTACGGCGGCGTCGAGCCGGGCAACGTTTGCCAATGCTGCTCGCGGGCGAGCACGGACCAAGGGCCGTTGCTGTACGTCAGCCCCGCTTCCTGTTGAAACAACACCTGCGTGCCGACGAGAAACTGATTGCCGACCGATGAAAGGTCCTGCGAATAGGTATCGTCGGATACCTTGTTATACGACACATAGGCGCCGAACCCGTGACCGAGGTTCTGGTTGTGGTGCCAGTAGACCGCGTAGCGGTTCTCGTGCTTGAGCGCATCGTTCGGCAGGAATTCGCCCGTGAACGTGCCCGAATAGTTCGGCGACAAGTAGCGGAATACCGCTTGAGTCTGCACGCCGCGCTTGGAGATGAGGCGCGGCGTCAACGTCAAATCGCGGTTCGGCGCGATATTGAAATAGTACGGCAGCGACAACTCGAAACCGTTGTTCGAGCCCATCGAGAACTGCGGCGGCAACAAGCCGCTGCGACGAGCGCCCGTCAGCGGGAACGAGAGCCACGGGCTCGCGAAAATCGGCACGCCTTGAAAGAATAGGACGCCGTTGTGCGCCACGCCTTCCTCGGCGCCCGTATCGAAATCGAAGCGGCTGCCGCGGATATACCACGACGGATCCGCGCACTGGCACGCGGTGTACGTCGCGCTCGTGAATTCGGAGCGCTCGCTGTCGAGCATGTCGACGCGGGCCGCGCTGCCCGAGCCGCCGTTCAGGTTGAAATGGTATTTCGGCGAAGGCATGTAGCCCTCGCTCGCGCCCACCTTCAAATGCGCTTCGGGCCCGGCGAAGAGCACCCCATTGTTGATCACGCGCACCTGGCCGTAGGCGTCGGCCATATCGGTGTCCTGATCGTAGTGAAACGCGTCCGCCTTGACCACGGCCACGCCGCGCCGCAGTTCGGCTGCGCCCTTGGCCGCGACGTCCCGGTCCGACGTGCCGTTCGTCTGGTCGCCCAGCACGAAGGTCGCGGGAGCGCTGCCCTGCTGCAACGGATGCTCGGCCAATTGCGGCGCCAACCGCAAGCCCCAGGGGGCGTCCGTCGGCTGCGGCTCGGCCGCCGCGCCCGTCAACTGCGCGTGCGATACGGCGGGCATCAAACCGGGAACGGCGATGAGCGCCGCAACGAGCCGCCTCATGCGTGGCAACGCGTCGCCGGGAAAATTCTTGGAAAGGAGCGGTCTTGGCGGCATCTATCGTTTGGCGAATCGGCTCGGAGGCTGGCGCGGCACCCATCGCACGTCGCCCGCATCGGCCGCGAAAGGCGGCGTGCCGCGGTGCGCGCTTCGCGCAAGCGACGAGCAATCGAACGGGACCGTGCGAAAGCCGACACGGAGACTGGGGCGCAACACAAAAAGTCGTCGGGTATTATATGGCAAGACGTTTTACAGCCCGTACCCACGATGACCGATTCCTCCGCCGATATACGGCGCGATGCCCTCGCCGCCTGGCTCGGCACCTTCGCGCACCGCTACGGCCTCGCGCTCCAAACCCTCGCGCCCGCCTCGAGCGACGCCAGCTTCCGCCGCTATTTCCGGCTCGCGAGCGCAAGCGAGCACGGTGCGTCGCTGATCGCCGTCGATGCGCCGCCCCCCGAGAAATGCCGCGAGTTCGCGCAAGTGGCGCAGATGTTGTCCGACGCGCGGGTGCATGCGCCGCGCGTGCTGGAATGCGATCTCGAGAACGGCTTCATGCTCGTCACCGATCTCGGCACGCGCACCTATATCGCCGCGCTCGATTCCAATGACACCGCACGCGCAAAGCCGCTGATGCGCGATGCGATCGGCGCGTTGATCCGCTGGCAGTCGAGTTCGCGCGAGGGCGTCCTGCCGCCTTTCGATGAAGCGTTCCTGCGCCGCGAAATGGAGCTGATGCCCGAGTGGTACATCACGCGCCATCTCGGCCGCCAGGTCGATGACAAAATGCGCGGCGTGCTCGATCGCACCTATGCGTTACTCATCGCGAGTGCGCGCGCGCAGCCGCAGGTGTTCATGTTGCGCGATTTCATGCCGCGCAATTTGATGATTTGCGAACCGAACCCGGGCGTGCTCGATTTTCAAGACGCAGTCTACGGCCCGATCACCTATGACCTTGCCTCGCTACTGCGCGACGCATTCATCAGTTGGGACGAGGCGTTCGAACTCGACTGCTTCGCCTACTACTGGGAACACGCGAAGAAGGCGGGCCTGCCCGTCGATCCCGATTTCGGCGAGTTCTACCGGCAAATCGAATGGATGGGACTGCAGCGGCACATCAAAGTGTTGGGGCTGTTTGCCCGATTGCATCACCGTGACGGCAAGCCGCGCTATCTGACCGACTTGCCGCGCTTCGTCGGGTATGCGCGCAAGGTATGCGAGCGCTATCGCCCGCTGGTGCCGTTCGCGCGCCTGCTCGACGATCTCGATGATGCCGGCGATCGTTCGCGGCAAGTCGGCTACACGTTTTGAAAGCGGCGCAATCGATGACCCACGCATTGAAGACGGCCATGATTTTCGCTGCGGGCCGAGGCGAGCGGATGCGCCCCCTCACCGACACGCAGCCCAAGCCCTTGCTCGGCGCCGGCGGCAAACCGCTGATCGTCTGGCAGATCGAGCGCCTGGCGCAAGCGGGCATCGCCGATATCGTCATCAATCATGCATGGCTCGGCGAGCAGATCGAAGCTGCGCTCGGCGACGGCTCGCGCTTCGGCGTGCGGCTCGCCTATTCGGCGGAAGCCGTGGCGCTCGAGACCGCGGGCGGCATCGCACAGGCATTGCCGCTGCTCGAGGCGGGCGGCGCGCCCGCGGTGTTTCTCGCCGTGAGCGGAGACGTCTTTTGCGAGTTCGATTACGCGCGCTTGCGCGAACCGGCTGCACGCCTCGCAGCTCGCGAGCACCCCGGCATGCATCTCGTCATGGTGCCGAACCCGCCATTTCACCCGCGCGGCGATTTTGCCCTCGATGCCGCCGGGCGGCTTTCGCTCGAGGGCGATCGGCGCTACACCTTCGGCAATATCGGCCTCTACGACACGCGCATGTTCCGCAGTTTGGCGCGCGGCGAACGCCGGGCGCTGACGCCCTACTATCGCGACGCGATCGCGGCAGGCCGCGCGAGCGGCGAGCTTTACGAAGGACGCTGGGAAAACGTGGGGACCCCCGAGCAATTGCGCGCGCTCGACGCGGCCCTGCGCGATGCGGCGCCCGCGTCGCGCTAGCGGCGCGGCGTTGGGCCGCGTTGAGCGGCAGGCATCGTTACCGGCGGCCAGGATCGAGCGATGAGCTGCCTCGCTCGCTTGCGCGAAGTCCGACCGCTCAGGCGTCTTCACCGTGCGCCGCAGGCTCGGCCTGTGCGCGATGCGCGGCGCGCTGCTGCAATGCCCACATCTGCGCGAATGCGCCGCCGGCCTCGAGCAGTTGCGCATGCGTGCCGCGCTCGACGATGCGCCCGTGATCCATGACGAGAATCTGCTCGGCATGCACGATCGTCGAGAGCCGGTGCGCGATGACGAGCGTCGTGCGCCCGCGCGCGATTTGATCGAGCTCGTGCTGGATCGCGCGCTCGGAGCGCGAATCGAGCGCGGAAGTGGCTTCGTCGAAGATGAGAATCGGCGGGCTCTTGAGCAGCGTGCGCGCGATGGCCACGCGCTGCTTCTCTCCGCCCGAAAGCTTGAGCCCCCGCTCGCCCACGCTGGTTTCGTACCCCTTGGGCAAGCTTTCGATGAACTCGTGAATGTGGGCCGCGCGTGCCGCCGCGATGACTTCGTCGCGCGAAGCCGTCGGGCGCCCGTAAGCGATGTTGTAGTAGATCGTGTCGTTGAACAGCACGGTGTCTTGCGGCACGATGCCGATCGACGCGCGCAGCGAATCTTGCGTCACGTCGCGCACATCCTGGCCGTCGATCGTGATCGCTCCGCCTCCCGCCCGGTCCAGATCGTAGAACCGAAACAGGAGCCGCGCCAGTGTCGACTTGCCCGACCCGCTCGGGCCGACGACGGCCGTCGTGGTCCCAGCCGGAATCGAGAAGCTCACGTCGTCGAGAATGATGCGCGTGCTTTCATAGCCGAAGCGCACGTGTTCGAACCGCACTTCGCCGCCGCGCACGGCGAGCGGCGGCGCGCCCGGCGCATCGGGCACCTCGCGCGCCGCGCCGAGCAGCGTGAACATGCGGTCCATGTCCGTCAGGCTTTGCTTCAGTTCGCGATAGACGACGCCCAAGAAATTGAGCGGGATATACAACTGCAGCATGAACGTGTTGATCAGCACGAGATCGCCCAGCGTGAGCCGTCCGGCCATGACGCCTTGCGTCGCGCGCCACAAGATGAAAACGAGCGCCGTGCCGATGATCGTCTGCTGGCCGAAGTTGAGCAGCGACAGCGAGTTCTGAGATTTGATCGCCGCAGCCCGGTAGCGCTGCAGGTTTTCGTCGTAGCGCCGCGCCTCCCAATCTTCGTTGCCGAAGTATTTGACCGTCTCGTAGTTCAGAAGCGAATCGATCGCGCGCGAGTTGGCCCGCGAATCGAGCTCGTTCATCGTCCGGCGAAAATGCGTGCGCCATTCCGTGACGTTGACCGTGAACACGATATAGACCGCTAGCGCGATGAACGCGACGATAGCGTAGTACGCCTCGTATTTGACGATGAAAAAACCAAGCACGAGCCCAACTTCCACGAGCGTGGGCAAGATGCTGTAGAGCGAGTAGGAAATCAACTGCGAAATGCCGCGCGTGCCACGCTCGATATCGCGCGACATGCCGCCCGTCTGGCGCTCGAGATGGAAACGCAGCGATAGCGAATGCAAATGGCGAAAGACCTTGAGCGCCAATTGGCGCACGGCGCTTTCGGTCACCTTCGAAAAAAGAATCTCGCGAAGTTCGGTGAACAACGAGGTGGAGAGCCGCACGAGCGCATAGGCCACGACGAGCAGGCCGATGCCGCCGGCGAGCACGATCGCCGGTTCGTGCTGCGCGCGCCCGAGCGCGGTCAATTGGCGCATCGACGCGAGCCCATCGACGATGCGTTTCAAGACGATCGGCACGCCAAGGTTCGCTACCTTCGCACCGATCAGGCACGAAAGCGCGAACATGACGCGCCACTTATAAGCCGCCAGATACGGCAGCAGCGAACGAATCGTCTGCCAATCGCGGCGTTGGCTGCCCGCGGCGGGCGGCGGCGAAGGTTCGGACGAAGCACTATGGCGATGCATGATTTGGGCGGGAGCAAAGCCGCAAGGCGGCGAAACGAGCATCGGCGGATCGGCGGCGGAGGCAGCCAACGCAGGGCGATGATGCCGCCGCCGCGCTCTCTATGCGTTTTGCCCGTACAATTTCGCTGCTCGGGCTCGCGACCGTATTGTGGCAGGCTCGGCCCATTGTTGCAGAACCGGTACGCCAATGACTATCTCGACCCCACTGCTTCCGCAAAAGACCTGCGCCCTGCGCGTCGTGCCTCAGCCCTCCGACGCCAATGTCCACGGCGACGTATTCGGCGGCTGGATCATGGCGCAAGTCGACATCGCGGGCTCCATTCCCGCTAGCCGCCGCGCCAACGGCCGCGTCGCGACCGTCGCAGTCAATTCGTTCGTCTTCAAGCAGCCCGTGTTCGTCGGCGATCTGCTCAGCTTCTATGCGGATATCGTCAAGACGGGCACCACCTCGATCACCGTCTCGGTGGAAGTGTTCGCACAGCGCATGAGCTTGGACGAGGAACTCGTCAAGGTCACCGAAGCCACGCTGACTTACGTGGCGACCGACGCGCAGCGCCGCCCGCGCAAATTGCCCGAGTTGAAGTAACCTCGCCGCGGCCCGCGACGGCCGCGGGTTCGTGCGCTAGACCAGGGCGGCGCGGCATTCGGCGCGCGTGCGCTGCAAAAGCGCGGGGATCGCATCGTGCGGCATCGGCCGCGCGAAGAAATAGCCTTGCATTTCATTGCAGGCGCGCTCTTTCAAGAAGTCGAGCTGAGCAGCCGTCTCGACGCCTTCGGCGATCACCTGCAACTGCAGCGAATGCGCGAGCGCGATGATCGCCGACGTAATGGTTTCATCGTCGCTCGATGCGCCGATATCGGACACGAACGAGCGATCGATCTTCAGGCGGTCGACGGGGAAGCGCTTCAAGTAGCTCAAGCTCGAATAGCCCGTGCCGAAGTCGTCGATGGCAAGGCCGATCCCCAACGCGTGCAACTCGCTGAGCATCGTCACGGCTTCTTCCGCATTGCGCATGATCGTGCTCTCGGTCAGCTCGAGTTCGAGATACTGCGGCTCGAGGCCGGTTTCTTCGAGAATCGCCATGACGAGCTTGGCGATGTCGCGCTGCTGAAATTGCCGCGCCGATAAATTCACCGATACCCGGGCAGGCGGCAAGCCGTCGTCCTGCCAAGCCTTGTTCTGCCGGCACGCCTCGCGCAGCACCCATTCGGACAGCGGCCCGATGAGGCCGCTCTCTTCGGCCACGGGAATGAATGCCGAGGGCGGCACGAGCCCCACTTCGGGGTCGTGCCAGCGCACGAGCGCTTCCATGCCAACGATTTGCCCCGTCTCGATGTCGACTTGCGGCTGATAATGCAGCAAAAACTCGCCGTCGCGCAGCGCGCGCCGCAGCCGCCGCTCGAGATTGAGCCGCGCGCCCACACTGGTGTTCATTTCCGGCTGGTAGAACTGGAACGTGTTGCGCCCCATGTCCTTTGCGCGGTACATCGCGAGATCGGATTTCTTCAATAGCGTCTCGACGTCTTCCCCGTCCTGAGGATAGAGGCTCGCGCCCATGCTGCAGCCGACATAGAGCTCGGTGCCGTCGAGCCAAACCGGCTCGGAGAGCGTCGCACGCACGCGCTCCATCCATCCGATCAGCGTCTTTTCGTCGATGGCGTCCGTCAGCACGATCACGAACTCGTCGCCGCCGTGGCGCGCGACCGTATCGCTCGGCCGCGCGCTGCGGGCGAGCCGCTCGGCAACGACGCCGAGCAGCCGGTCGCCCACGCTATGGCCTAAGCTGTCGTTGACGTTCTTGAAGCCGTCCAGATCGATGAAGACGACCGCAAGCGGCTTGCCGCGAGCGATGGCGTGATCGAGCCGCTCGCGAAGCAGGTTGCGGTTCGGCAAGCGCGTGAGGCTATCGTAGTTCGCCTGGTATTCGAGCTGCTCTTGATAGCGGATGAGGTCGGTGACGTCGTTGATCACGCCGATATGGTGCGTCGTCTTTCCGTCAGGGTCGGGCACCGGCGCGATGAACAACTGGTTCCAGAACAGCGCGCCGTCTTTGCGATAGTTGCGCAGCACGGCGCTGACTTCTTTGTTCGCCGCCAGGCCTTCGCGAATGGCGACGAGTCCTTCCTGGTCGTGATCGTCGCGCTGCAGAAAACGGCAATCCTGTCCGATCACCTCGGCGGGATCGTAGCCGGTGATGCGCTGGAACGCCGGATTGGCATATTCGACGACATGGCCGTTTTCAGCGGCGGCCGTGATCAGAATCGCGTTGACGCTCGCATCGAGCGCCCGGCTTTGCAGGCGCAGCGCCAGATCCGAGCGCTTGCGATCGGTCACGTCCGTATAGGAGCCGAGCACGCCGATCACCGTGCCATCCCCATTGGTCAGCGGAAGCTTGCTCGTGATGCCCGCGCGATGCACGCCGTCGATGAGCACCTCGAACTCGTGGTTCATCTTCGGCACGCCGGTCGCGATGACTTCCTCATCGGCCTCGCGCAAAGCATCGGCCAACTCGGCCCAGGGCATGTCGTGGTCGGTCTTGCCGATCACTTGCTCGGTGTAAGCCAGGCCGGCGTCGCGCGCGAACGCCATGTTGCAGCCGAGGTAGCGCGAATCGCGGTCTTTCCAGAAGATGCGCTGAGGGATGTTGTCGATGACCGTTTCGAGCATCTGGTTCGAGCGCTGAGCCTCGGCCTCGGCCTTGATCTGCTCGGTGACGTCGTCGGCCAACACGAAGGTCGCGGGGCGGCCCATGAACGTCAAGGCATGATTCGTGATGTCGGCGCTCAATTGCGTGCCGTCGCTGCGCCGATGCCGCCACACGCCCGCCGCCACCCGGCCGCGCCGCGGCGACGCCTGCTCGCGCGCGAGATGCGATTCGAGCCGCGGGAGCTCGTCGAGTGCCGACAACTGGCGAATCGTCATACCGAGAAATTCGCTCTCGCTATAGCCGTACTGCTCGACCGCGGCGGCATTGACCGCGAGAAAGCCGAGCGTTTCGCGGTCGTACACCCACATCGGCACGGGATGGGCATCGAACAGTTCGCGAAAGCGCTCGTCGCTGCGGCGCATCGCGCGGGCGACGCGAATCTTCGCGCGCGCGGCGCTTTCCCTGACGCCGAACGTGTAGATGAGCATGCCGCAGCCGGCCACCATCGTCACGATGAGCAGCAGCGTGGCAAGTCGCGTCGAATGTGCGGAAGCGGCGAGCGAGGACTCGAGCGCCGCATCTTGATGCCCGCGCAGCTTGGCGAGCGCGGCGTCCACGAGATCGAGCATCGCACCGGCACGCATGTAGGCCGGCGCGGCCCAAGCGCGCGGGTCGCCCGTGCCCGCACCGCTTTGACTTGCGCCCGCCCTGTCCTGCGCCGCCCGCGCGAGTGCGGCCCGCGTCTCGCGCTCGACGCCCTCCGCGAGGGCGAATAACGTTTCCAAATCGCCGCGCACGGCCGCGTCGCCGTCCAACGCCGCGCGCAGTCGCGCCTTGTCGCGCTCGATCGTCGCCTCTCGCGCTCGCTCGAGGGCATCGCCGATCGGCGCACCGGATTGCGCGAAACGGCCGAGCGCCGCCAGCCCGGCGCCGAGCGCTGCGCGATAGTCGTCGAGCTCGTGCTTGACGCTCATCGAGTGCATCGTGCGCAGGTCGGTGGCGCGCTCGCTGCGAATCTGCTCGTAGGCCACGAACGCATTTGCGCCGATCGCAGCCGCGGCGACCGCGACGTTGATCAGCAGCCGTTTCGATACAAAGGAACTCATGGATTCCGAACGCCGGTCGTAGCGAGCGCCTTGCCTTGGTGCGAAATACCGGCGGGAAGCGCTCAGGAAGGGGCGGCGCGGCTGGGTAGCCTCCAAAACTGCGACCTTGCTCGGCCCTTCGATGTGGGACCGATGCCGGCCTTTGCGCGCCAACTTATGGATAACGGCACGGTTCAGCAGCGGGTTGAGGGTCGTCGCCAAAAAAAAGCCGAGCATTCTTACAAATTTCTTTCAATCGACGACGGTGGCCCAGCGCAAGCTCAATCCATCAATCCGAACTCGCGCATGGCCGGCACGAAATCGTGGCTCGGTTCGCTTTTCCGTGTCAGTTTCGTTAAAACGTAGCGCTTGAATGGATCGAGCCGCCCCCAACGTTCGACGCTCGGGGCGGCAGCGCCTACGAGGCGGCTGTGCTGCACGACACCGTCGGGAATCGCATCGGCGTTGCGCCAGGCCGGCTGGGCCTCGGGCGTGAACCAATCGGGCTCGATGTTGGCGTGGGTGCGCATCATCTCGAACAGGGCATGGTCGAAGTTCGGTTCGATCACGGCGTCTTCGTCCACGGGAAAACGGGCGAGCAAGGTGCGATCGGCATGCGGTAACAGCTGCCATTGCGCGAGCGATATACGAAGGCCGAAGCGGTCGAGGTTGAAGCGCACCGACATCGGCATGTAAGTGAGATCCTCCGACGATACGAGTTCGAAATCGAACAGCAGCGGCGTTTCATGCAATCCCATGGCAGTGTCCTTTGCGCGCTTGCGCCGGGTGAGGTGGGCAGGCTGCGCCCTCTTCGGGTATTTTAGAAGGTCTGAGCGAGACTGACCGAGGAACGACCTTGAACGACCCGTTGGACAGCGCCGAGGAGTGCGGCGTCATCGAGCAAGAAGTGCGCAGGCATAGTGAGGGCCGCGTCGAGGCGGCGCACGACCACGTCGGTCAGGAATGGCCCGTGGCGCTCGTTTTCAACGGCATCTCGCACGCCGTGATGATGTGCACGCCGCGCGATCTCGAAGCGTTCGCCGCCGGTTTTGCGGTTTCCGAGGGCATCGTCGCGCGCGGCAGCGACATTCGCGACATCGAGGTCACGTTCCATCGGGATGGCGTGGCGATGCCGTACGCGCAAGTGGAATTGACGATCGCGCAGCAGGCGTTCGCCGCGCTGAAAGCGCGTCGCCGGGCGCTGGCCGGCCGCACCGGCTGCGGGGTATGCGGCATCGAAAGCATCGAGTTGCTCGACCTGGCGCCCGAGCGTGTGCCCGACACCGGTTTTCTCGCTCGGCTCGCACCCGGCGCGATTGCGCGCGCGGCAAGCGAACTGCCGCTGCACCAAACCCTCACGCGCATGACGGGCGGCTTGCATGCAGCCGCCTGGTGCGATGCCGCGGGCGCGATTTCGTTCGCTTTCGAGGATGTCGGACGCCACAATGCGCTCGACAAGCTGATCGGCCGCCTCATGCGCGAGCGGCTCGATCCGACGAACGGCTTCGTCTTTCTATCGAGCCGAGCGAGCTACGAGCTCGTGCGCAAGGCGGCGCGCGTCGGCATTCCGATGGTGGCGACGATCTCGGCGCCGTCGTCGCTTGCGATCGCGCTTGCGCGACAGGCGGGAATTCGGCTCGTCAGCTTTTGCAGAGCGTCGAGCTATGTCGAGTACGACGCTACGTAGGGCTCGCGCGCGTCTTTAAAACGTCAGCCGTGTCGAGGCAGCCGGCACGTCTAATCGAACTGCCGAAAATCCGGTTTGCGCTTTTGGAAGAATGCCGTCATGGCTTCGCGCGCCTCGGGCGCGAGCAGCATCTTGCCGAAGTGCACGACTTCTTCCTTCATGCGCTCGGAGATCTCCTGCCCCTGTGCCCGCTTCATCAGCATCTTCGTCACACGCAGCGACGATGCCGGCAATGCAGCGAGCTTGACCGCTTGCGCGCGGGCGAACGCATCGACTTCGCCGGCGGGCAGCAAGCGATTGACGATGCCCATGCGATGCGCTTCCTGCGCATCGAACGCTTCACCGAGCAACAGCTTTTCGGCGGCGAGCGGGTAGCCGGCGATGCGCGGCAGCAGCAGGCTGGACGCCGCTTCAGGACATAGCCCCAACTGCGCGAACGGTAACGAGAACGTCGCGGAGTCGGCCGCGTAGACGAGATCGCAGTGAAGCAGCAAGGTCGTGCCGATGCCCACTGCCACGCCGGCAACGGACGCGACGATCGGCTTCTCGGTGCCGCTGATGCGCCGCAAAAATTGCAGCACCGGCGCATCTTCGCTGCCGGGCGGCGATTTCAGGAAGTCTTCGAGATCGTTGCCCGCACTGAACGCGCCCTCGCCGCCGCGAATCAGAATCGCACGCACCGCCGCGTCTTCTTGCGCATCGGCCAGCGCGTCGGCCATGCTCTGGTACATCGCGGTCGTGATCGCATTCTTCTTTTCCGGCCGATTCAAAGCGATCGTCAGCACGCCGTCGGCACTGCGCTCAATCACAATATCCATCGTCTCTCTCCATAAAAAACGGTTCGCGGCCTCGAAGCATCGACGCTCCGAAGCGCGCGAACCGTCATGACCGGGTCGCAGGGGCGATCAGAGCCGCTCGATGATGCCCGCAGCGCCCATGCCGGTACCGACGCACATCGTCACCATGCCGTACTTCAAGTTGCGGCGCCGCAACCCGTGCACGACCGTCGCAGCGCGGATCGCGCCCGTCGCGCCCAGCGGATGGCCGAGCGCAATGGCGCCGCCAAGCGGATTGACCTTCGCCGGATCGAGGCCGAGTTCGCGTATCACCGCCAGAGACTGTGCGGCAAAGGCTTCGTTGAGCTCGATCCAATCGAGATCGTCCTGCGTCAGGCCGGCGGCCTTCAGCGCGGCGGGGATCGCCTCTTTCGGCCCGATGCCCATCACTTCGGGCGGCACCCCGCGCACGGCGAAACTCACGAAGCGCGCGAGCGGCGTCAGGTTGAATTGCTTCAGGATCTTTTCGGACACGACGATGAGCGCACCGGCGCCGTCCGACGTCTGCGAGCTATTGCCCGCCGTGACCGATCCCTTGTTCGCGAACACCGCACGCAGCTTCGCCAGCCCTTCGAGCGTCGTATCGGGACGCGGACCTTCGTCGAGCGCGATCTCGCGCGTCTTCGTCTTCACTTCGCCCGTCGCCAAGTCGGGCACGCGCTCGACGATCGCGTACGGGGCGATCTCGTCTTTGAACTCGCCCGCCCGCTGTCCGGCAATCGCTTTCTGGTGCGATTCGAGCGAAAAGCGATCTTGATCTTCGCGGCTCACCTTCCAGCGCTCGGCCACACGCTCGGCCGTCAGGCCCATGCCGTAAGCGATGCCGAAGTTCTCGTTCGTATCGAAGATATGGGGCGACATCGACGGCGTATTGCCCATCATCGGCACCATGCTCATCGATTCGCAGCCGCCCGCGATCATCGCATCGGCCTCGCCGACGCGAATGCGATCGGCCGCCATTGCCAGCGCCGTCACGCCCGAGGCGCAAAAGCGATTGACCGTGACGCCGCCGACCGACTGCGGCAAGCCCGCGAGCAACGCGCCGATACGCGCGACGTTGAGCCCTTGCTCGGCTTCCGGAATCGCACAGCCGACGATGGCGTCCTCGATCACCTTGGTATCGAGTCCGGGCACTTGCGCAACGGCCGACTTGATGGCGTGGACGAGCAACTCGTCCGGCCGCGTGTTCTTGAACGCGCCGCGCGGCGCCTTGCCGATCGGCGTGCGGCTGGCGGCGACGATGTATGCGTCTTGCAATTGTTTGCTCATTTGCAACTCCTGCCCAATTAGTTGCGCACCGGCTTGCCGGTCTGCAGCATGCCCATGATTCGCTCTTGCGTCTTTTGCGTGCCGAGCAGATCGACGAAGGCGCGGCGCTCGAGCGCGAGCAGCCATTCTTCGTCGACGAGACTGCCCGCTTCGACGTCGCCGCCGCAAACGGCTTCGGCGATACGCGAGGCGATCAGGAAGTCGTGCGCGCTGATGAAGTTGCCGTCACGCATGTTCACGAGTTGCGCCTTGATGGTCGAAATGGCCGAGCGCCCCGCCACGGGAATCTGCTTGGCCGGCAACGGCGGACGGTAGCCCGCTGCCGCGAGCGCGCGCGCTTCCTTCTTCGCCGTATCGAGCAATTCGAAGACGTTGAACACGATCGTGTCGGACGGCTTCAAGTAGCCCATCGCGCGCGCTTCGAGCGCCGAGCCCGACACCTTGGCCATCGCCGCGTTCTCGAACGACTTCGTGAGGAACTTGAGCAATTCGCCGTTCGATGCACCGGCGCTGGCGGCCGCATCGGCGGCGCGCAGCGCGGCTTCCTTCAGGCCGCCGCCCGCCGGCACCAGACCCACCCCGACTTCGACCAGGCCGATGTAGCTCTCGATATGAGCGACGCGCTTGGCGCTATGGAGCATCAGCTCGCAGCCCCCGCCGAGCGCGATGCCGGAGACCGCCGCGACGACGGGCACGTTCGCATACTTCACGCGCAGCATGCCTTGCTGGAATTTCTTGACGAACGGCTCGATGCCTTTGGCGCCGCCCATCATGAATGCGGGCATCGCCTCTTCCAAATTCGCTCCGGCCGAGAACGGGCCGCCCGGCGTGCCGAGCTTGAGCGACGTCGGCTGCCATACGACCACGCCCTTGTACGATTGCTCCGCGAGTTCGATCGCTTGCGCGAGGCCATCGAGCACGCCCGGGCCGATCGTGTTCATCTTCGTCTTGAACGAGACGATCACGACGTCGTCTTCGCCCGCGCGATCATCGACCCACGCGCGCACCGAGTCGTTCTCGAACAGCGTCTTGCCGTGGGTTTTCGGATCGACACCGGTTTCGCCCACGAGCGGCGCACGGAACACCTGCTTGCCGTAGACGGGCAGCGTCGAACGCGGCTCGAATTTGTTCGACGCCGGCGACCACGAGCCTTCGGCCGTATGCACACCGCCCTGCTGCGCGACGGCGCTTTCGAATACCCACGCAGGCAGCGGCGCTGCGGCGAGCGCCTTGCCGGCCGCGATGTCTTCTTGCACCCACTGCGCCACTTGCTTCCAACCCGCGGCCTGCCAGCCTTCGAACGGGCCTTCGTTCCAGCCGAAGCCCCAGCGGATGGCGAGATCGACGTCGCGCGCGTTATCGGCGATCGAGGCCAAATGCACGGCGATGTAATGGAAGACGTCGCGGAAGATCGACCACAAGAACTGCGCTTGCGGGTGCTCCGATTCGCGCAGCAACTTCAGGCGCTCGGCCGGCGGACGCTTCAAGATGCGCCCGACCAGCTCGTCGGCCTTCGCGCCGCCTTCGACGTACTCGCCCGTCTTCGCGTCGAGCACTTTGATGGTCTTGCCTTCTTTCTTGTAGAAGCCCGCGCCGCTCTTCTGGCCGAGCGCGCCCTTGGCGACGAGTGCGGCCAGCACGGCCGGCGTCTCGTAGACGGGCAAGAAGGGATCGTCGGGCAGATTGTCCTGCATCGTCTTGATGACGTGCGCCATCGTATCGAGGCCGACGACATCGGCCGTGCGGAACGTGGCCGACTTCGCGCGGCCCAAGCGCGAGCCGGTCAGATCGTCCACTTCGTCGAAGCGCAAACCGAACTTGGCCGCTTCCGCGACCACCGCAAGAATCGAAAACACGCCGACGCGGTTGGCGATGAAATTGGGCGTGTCCTTGGCGCGCACGACGCCCTTGCCCACCACGCTCGTCAGGAACGATTCGAGATCGTCGAGGATTTGCGCCCGCGTGTGCGAGGTCGGAATCAGTTCGACCAGATGCATGTAGCGCGGCGGATTGAAGAAATGCACGCCGCAAAAGCGCGACTTCAACTCGTCGGAAAACCCTTCGGACAGCTTAGTGATGGACAAGCCCGAGGTGTTGCTCGCGAAGATCGCATGCGGCGCGAGGTGCGGCGCGACCTTCTTGTACAGATCGTGCTTCCAGTCCATGCGCTCGGCGATCGCTTCGATGACGAGATCGCACTCGGCCAGCTTGGCGACGTCGTCCTCGTAGTTCGCCGGCTCGACATAGCGGGCGTCGTCCTTGACGCCGAACGGCGCGGGCGACAGCTTCTTCAGGTTCTCGATCGCCTTCAATGCGATCGCATTCTTCGGGCCTTCCTTGGCTGGAAGGTCGAACAGCAGCACCGGCACCTTGGCGTTGATCAGGTGCGCCGCGATCTGCGCGCCCATCACGCCGGCGCCGAGCACGGCCACCTTGCGAATGATCAGATTGCTCACGTCTATCCTCCCTCGGACTCATGCATGTTCGCAGGCTCGGTGCGCGTGTCGCACGCTGCGCCGTATGGCGCCGAGCCGCGGTAAACCCGGTTGTGCGAGGCGCGCCGCCCTCGTGCGCCCCTCGCGGCTTTGCATTGCGTGGAACTTAGAACAGCGCTTGGTCGACTTCCATCAACGTCTTCGAGCCCGCGCGCGCCTCGCGGATGGTCTTGGCCGTCTCGGGCAACAGCTTGGCGAAGTAGAAACGCGCCGTGGCGAGCTTGGACTTGTAGAACGGATCGCCCGACGCTTCTTTATCGAGCGCGATGCGCGCCATGCGCGCCCAGAAGTACGAGAACACGAGATGGCCGACGGTACGCAGGTACGGCACAGCCGCCGCGCCCACTTCGTCCTGGTTCTGCATCGCCTTCATGCCGATTTCCATCGTGAGCTTTTGCACCTTGTCGCCGATATCGGCGAGCGGGTTGATGAACTCTTGCATTTCCGGCTTGACGCCTTCGGCTTCGACGAAATCCGTCACGAGCTTGCCGAACTTGCGCAGCTTGGCGCCCATATCGCCCAAGACCTTGCGGCCGAGCAAGTCGAGCGACTGCACCGCGTTCGTGCCTTCGTAAATCATGTTGATGCGAGCGTCGCGCACGTACTGCTCCATGCCCCATTCCTTGATGAAGCCGTGGCCACCGAAGATCTGCATTGCGTGATTGGTGCATTCGAACGCGTTGTCCGACAGGAACGCCTTCAAGATCGGGGTGAGCAGCGCCACGAGATCGGCCGCCTCTTTGCGCACCGCTTCGTCGCCATGCGAGAGCTCCTTGTCGATCTGCACGGCAGACCAGTACGAGAACGCGCGGGCGCCCTCGGCGTAAGCCTTTTGCGTGAGCAGCATGCGGCGCACGTCCGGATGCACGATGATCGGATCGGCGGGTTTGTCCGGCGCCTTCGGGCCCGTGAGCGAGCGCATCTGCAGACGCTCTTTCGCATAAGCGAGCGAGTTTTGGTAGGCCACTTCCGTCAAGCCCAGGCTTTGCATGCCCACGCCCAGGCGGGCCGCGTTCATCATCACGAACATCGCCTGCAGGCCACGGTTCGGCTCGCCGACGAGCCAGCCTTTCGCGTTGTCGAGGTTGATCACGCACGTGGCGTTCGCATGAATGCCCATCTTGTGCTCGATCGAGCCGCACTTCACGCCGTTGCGCTCGCCGGGTTCGCCGGCTGCGTTCGGAATGAATTTGGGGACGATGAACAGCGAAATGCCTTTCGTGCCGGGAGGCGCATCGGGCAGACGAGCGAGCACGAGGTGAACGATGTTTTCGGCCAGGTCGTGTTCGCCGCTCGAGATGAAGATTTTGGTGCCGGTGATGAGGTATGAACCGTCACCGTTCGATTCGGCCTTCGTGCGCAAAATGCCCAGATCGGTGCCGCAGTGCGGTTCGGTCAAGCACATGGTGCCGGTCCATTCACCCGCCACGAGCTTGGGCAGATAGACCTTCTGCTGCTCGGGCGTGCCGTGAGCATGCAAGCATTCATAGGCGCCGTGCGACAGGCCCGGATACATCGTCCACGCTTGGTTTGCCGAGTTCAGCATTTCGTAAAGCGCGTTGTTCACGAATGCGGGGAGCCCCTGGCCGCCGTATTGAGGGTCGCAGCCGAGCGCGGGCCATCCCGCTTCGACGTATTGACGGTAAGCCTCTTTGAAACCCTTGGGCGTCGTCACCACGCCGTCGCCCGCGTACGTGCAACCTTCCTGATCGCCGCTTTGATTGAGCGGGAACAGCACCTGCGCACAAAACTTGCCCGCTTCTTCGAGCACCTGGTTGATCGTGTCGACATCCAGATCGGCATGCTTGGGCATGCCCTTCACTTCGTCTTCGACGTTCAGCAGTTCGTGCAGCACGAATTGCATGTCGCGCAGCGGCGCGGCGTACTGACCCATGACTTCCTCCAAAGGTTTCCAACGATGAGACCGAGCGGCCTGTCAGGTCGATGCGCCGAACATGACCTCGCCACTACCGGTGGCTCTCGCTCTGATACGAAACAATCGTTTTTTCCAGCGCGGCCCGCGTGAGGCGCTCGGCATCGGGCAGATGCAGAAAGCGCGCGTCGTGATGCAGGCCGAGCGTGAAGCTATACAGTTCGAACAACATCAGGTTCGGATCGGTGTCCGAACGCAAATGCCCCTCTTCGACGGCTTGCGAAATGGCCCGCAGCAACGCCGCCCGCCAGGTCGAGACGCTCAGCACGAGCTGCTCGCGAACCGGGTTGTCGCCACGGTCGTCGTATTCGACCGCGCCGCTGATGTAAATGCACCCGGTCATGACTTCCTGAATGCGCCGCTCCATCCAACGGCCGAGCATCGCGCGCAAGCGCGGCAAGCCGCGCGGCTCGCGCAGGCTCGGGAAAAACACCTCCTCCTCGAAACGGCGGTGGTATTCCCGAACGACCTCGACCTGCAAATCCTCGCGCGAGCCGAAATGCGCGAAGACGCCGCTCTTGCTCATTTGCATGCGCTCGGCGAGCAAGCCGATGGTCAAGCCTTCGAGCCCGTCACGGCTCGCTAAGTCGAGCGCTGCATCTAGAATTGCAGCTCGCGTTTGTTCACCTTTTCGCATAACGTCTCTATACCGTTCTTATAGCTGTGCAACGAAAAATAGAACGGCCGTACTATTATTGAGCGCGACCGTCCTTGAAACAAGGACTTTATTAGAAACCGGAATCTAACCCGACGGGCCGGCGCCCAGCGTGGGGACGGATCGGTCTAGTCGTATCCGCCGACGGTGATCAGCTTCATCACCGCCCGATACAGCGCATAGGCGAACCAATTGGTCAGCCGCTGCGGCAACCTCCGGGCGGCGTAGCAGGCCGCATCGATCGGGCGCGCCTCGTCGAACGCGGTCAGCATCGCTTCGCGCAACTGCTCGATTTCGGGATGCTCGATCAGCACGACGTTCGCTTCATTGTTGAGCACGAGACTCAGCGCGTCGAGGTTCGACGATCCCACCGTCGCCCAGTTCGAGTCGACGACGGCCACCTTGCCGTGCAACATCGTTTTTTCGTACTCGCCAATTTGCACGCCTGCTTTCAGAAAGACGCGGTAAAGATGAGGCACGGCCCAGTCGAGCGCCGCGAATTCCTTGCGGCCGACGAGCAAACGCACTGCCACTCCGCGCCGCGCCGCGCGCACGAGCGCACGGCGCAGCTTGCGTCCCGGCATGAAATAGGGGTTCGCCAGGAGAACTTCGTGCCGGGCGCGGCCAATGGCGACGAGATACGCCTTTTCGATTGCGCGGCGATTCACGAAGTTATCGCGCGCGACGAACGCCACGCTCGGCGCTTTCAGCGCGCGCTGGGCCGCGGCGACCGTCGATGCGGCCCCAGCATCGCGCTCGCGCGAGATCGCTTTCGTCAACGGCACGAGCGCGCGCGACATCGATTCCGCGTAAGGGCGATGCCCGAGCGTCAAGCGCCGCCACTGCGCGTCCAACGCCGCGCTCACGTGCGCGACCACGGGTCCCGTCAATTCGACGGCGAAGTCCCAGCGCGGGTGCTCGAGGCGCCCGCCCGCGGCCGCGAAGTCGTCCACCACGTTGATGCCGCCGCAGAAGGCCACGCGCTCGTCGACGAGCGCGAGCTTGCGATGCGTGCGCGACAGGCCGAATCGGCCGAACAGGCTGAGCCAACCGGGGTTGTAGATGCGATGTTCCACGCCGGCCGCGATCCACTCGTCGAACAATGCGAGCCGGCCGGTCCCCAAGCCGTCGGTGATCACGCGCACCCGTACGCCGCGCAGCGCCGCGCGCACGAGTGCGTCGGAAACGGGGCGTCCGGCCTCGTCATCGCGAAAGATGTACGTTTCGAGCGAGATGCTCGCGCGAGCCGAATCGACGTGCGCAATCAACGCGTCGAAGTAGTCGGCGCCGCTGCTGAAGAGCCGCACCGCATTGCCGGCGGTGAAACGCAGCCGCGAGCCGCGGCGTCGTGATACGAGCGCCCGTCCGATGCGCGCGAGGCGACGCGCACCCCGTTGGCTCATGCGCCCTCTGGCCGCTGCGCAGCGCCCGCGAGCGAGGCGCTCGCGCGCAGGCGCCGCGGCAGTTGCAAGATGGCGTCGCGGTTGGACGACGAGAAACAGCGTGCCGCGGCTTGCTCGTACGGTAGCCATAGGTGCGCCGTATGCTCTCGCGGTGCGAGCGTGACTTCCAGCCGGTGCGGGACTTCGAGCCCGAACCAGTGTTCGACGTTTCGCGTGACGCCTTCGGCGTAACGATGACGCCAGACCGGATAGATTTCGTATTCGATCTGCTCGCCCCAATCGACGAGCGCGTCGGCGCTCACGAGGGCACTTCCGACGACGATGCCCGTTTCTTCCGCCACCTCTCGTGCCGCCGTTTCTTCGAGCGGTTCATCGATACGATCTTTCGAGCCCGTAACCGATTGCCAGAAACCGGGCCGGTCGGCGCGCTCGATGATCAGCACGTCGAGCTCGGGCGTGTAGATGACGACGAGGACGGACTCCGGAATTTTCGGCGGCTTGAGCATGGTGTCGATTGCGTGCATGTTTGCCCGTCAGCATAGCGCGTGCGAGAGATGGACGCGATACGAGCGGCGCGGGCGACGCGCCGAGGCGGCCCGCCGTACGCGCAATCGGCAGAGAAATGCAGACCTCAGACCGGTAAGCAAGTGCCGTAGACGCGGCCGCTCCCCTACCCGAAAACGAAAAAACACCCCGTCGATCGGAGGCTATCCGATATACGGGGTGCTCATTTCGAAAACCCGCCTTACGGGCCGCGACCGGTAGGCATGCGCCTTCATCGATCGCAGCGGGCAGGCGGTCGTCAGGCCTTCGGCTGCTCCGGCTGACGCAGGCGGATATGCAATTCGCGCAATTGACGCTCGTCGACCGCGCTCGGCGCCTGGGTGAGCAGACACTGTGCGCGCTGCGTCTTCGGGAAGGCGATGACGTCGCGAATCGAATCGGCGCCGGCCATCATCGTGACGATGCGATCGAGACCGAACGCGATGCCGCCATGCGGCGGCGCGCCGTACTGAAGCGCATCGAGCAGGAAGCCGAACTTCGCCCGCGCTTCCTCGGCGCTGATGTTCAGTGCGCGGAAGACCTTGCTTTGGACCTCCTCGCGGTGAATCCGCACCGAACCGCCTCCGATCTCCCAACCGTTCAGCACCATGTCGTACGCCTTCGCGAGGCAGCGACCCGGATCCGATTCGAGGAATTCCAGGTGTTCGTCCTTGGGGCTCGTGAACGGATGGTGGGCCGCCACGTAGCGCGCCTCCTCCTCGTCGTACTCGAACATCGGGAAATCGACGACCCAAAGCGGCTTCCAGCCGGCTTGCACGAGCGCATTCGCCTTGCCGAATTCGGAATGACCGATCTTCAGGCGCAACGCACCGAGACTGTCGTTGACCACCTTCGCACGATCGGCCGCGAAGAAAATAATGTCGCCGTCTTGCGCGCCCGTGCGCTCGAGGATGGCCGCGATAGCCGCGTCATGCAAGTTCTTCACGATCGGGCTTTGCAGGCCGTCGCGACCCTTCGCCACCTCGTTGACCTTGATCCACGCCAAGCCCTTCGCACCGTAGATGCGCACGAATTCGGTGTAACCATCGATATCGCCGCGCGTGAGCTCACCGCCCTTCGGCACTCGCAGCGCCGCCACACGGCCGTCCTTCGTGTTCGCCGGCGCGCTGAACACCTTGAACTCGACGTCCTTCATCGCGTCGGTGAGCTCGGTGAACTCGAGTTGCACGCGCAGGTCGGGCTTGTCCGAGCCGAAGCGCGCCATCGCTTCGGAGTACTGCATGACCGGGAACGGCGCGTCGAGCGTGACACCGATCGTCTCGCTAAAGACGTGGCGAATCATCTGCTCGAACAGATCGCGAATTTCCTGCTCGCTGAGGAACGAGGTTTCGCAGTCGATTTGCGTGAATTCGGGCTGGCGATCGGCGCGCAGATCTTCGTCGCGGAAGCACTTCACGATCTGGTAGTAACGATCGAAGTTCGCGACCATCAAGAGCTGCTTGAACAACTGAGGCGATTGCGGCAACGCGAAAAATTGCCCGGCATTCACCCGCGAGGGAACGAGATAATCGCGAGCGCCTTCGGGCGTGCTCTTCGTGAGCATCGGCGTTTCGATGTCGATGAAGCCTTGGGCGTCGAGATATTTGCGCACTTCCATCGCGACGCGATAGCGCAAACGCAGGTTGTTCTGCATTTGCGGGCGGCGCAGGTCCAGCACGCGATGCGTGAGGCGCGTGGTTTCCGAGAGATTGTCGTCGTCGAGCTGGAACGGCGGCGTGATCGATGCGTTGAGCACCGTCAATTCATGGCAAAGCACTTCGATCTTGCCGCTCTTCAAGCCGGCATTGGTCGTGCCTTCCGGACGGTTGCGCACGACGCCCACCACGCGTACGCAAAACTCGTTGCGCACGCCTTCGGCCGCCTTGAACATGTCGGCGCGGTCGGGGTCGCAGACGACTTGGACCAGGCCTTCGCGATCGCGCAAGTCGATGAAGATGACGCCGCCATGGTCGCGCCGGCGATGCACCCAGCCGCATAGCGAAACGGTTTGGCCCAGCAGGTGTTCGGTCACCAGACCGCAGTATTCAGATCTCATCGACATGGTATTCGTCTTTCGTTTGGCATGAGGGGGCAACGCGCGGCGAACTTCGCCGCGGCGCGGCGCCTAGGGTCTAAAGGGGCGGCTCGACCGGACGGCGGACCGGCGCGCTCGCCGGACCTTGCGGGGCGACGACGCCCATCGAGACGATGTACTTGAGCGCGGCGTCGACGGTCATATCGAGTTCGACGACTTCCGCTTTGGGCACCATCAGGAAAAAGCCCGACGTCGGGTTCGGCGTCGTCGGCACATACACGCTGACATGCTCGGCTTGCAGGTGATTGACGACATCGCCGCCCGGCACGCCCGTGAGGAACGCGATGGTATATGAGCCGCGCCGCGGGTATTCGATCAGGAGCGCTTTGCGAAACGCATTGCCGCTGCTAGAGAGCAGCGTGTCCGACACCTGCTTCACGCTCGTATACAGCGGGCCGACGATCGGAATGTGCCGCACGATCGCATCCCACCACGTGACGAGCTTCTGGCCGACGAAGTTCTGCGTGAACAAGCCGACGATGAAGATGAACGCGAGGGTGAGCAAGGCGCCGACACCCGGCAAGTGAAAGCCGAACAACTTCTCGGGCTGCCACGACGCGGGCAACAACAATAGCGTCTGGTCCATCGTGCCGATGATGAGCCCCAGCACCCAAAGCGTGATCGCCAAGGGCACGAGAACCAGCAAGCCGGTCAAAAACACGGATTTCAGCGTCGTCTTCTTCATGTCTACCGCCAGGGAACCGCTTGTAAAGTAATCGGCGCGCGTCCTCGCGCCGGCGCACATCGGGAGCCGATGCGCGCCCAGGCGCCCCGACGCGTGCAGCGACCGGCGCGCAGTTGCGGGCGGCGGCGCGTGCCAGCGAGGCGGCGCTTACGCGTCGGTCGCGGCCGACGCGCTGCTGGCGGCCGGTTGCGCGGCCGTGCTGTCCGACTTCGTTTCGGCCTTCGCTTCCGGCTTGGCCTCGGCGTTGGCCGCTCCCGCGCTGGGCGTGGCCGCTTTCGAGCCGTTCGAGCCGCCGCGGAAATCGGTGACATACCAACCGGAACCCTTGAGCTGGAAACCGGCGGCCGTAACCTGTTTGCGGAAGGAATCCTTCTCGCAATGCGGACACTGCGTCAGCGGCGCGTCGCTCATCTTTTGGAGCACATCCTTCTCGAAGCCGCACGATTCGCAACGGTAGGCGTAGATCGGCATGATTCTGTTCCCGACTATTTCCGACAATAAAACGGTTGAGCGCTTGCAAAGCGTTGAATTATAGCCGCAATTGGCCGCACCCCGGCTGAGCGAGGCGAAGCCCCGTGCGGTTTGCGAGATGGGGACGGTGCGGGGAAAAATCAAGCCCCACGTGCGCCGCGCAATTAACGCCTGCGCCAGGTCATCCAGCGCTCTCGCCCTGCGAAGACCGGGATCGAACCGCTGACCGCTTCGTCCTCGACGAGTTCGAACGACTCGCCCAGCAATGCCGCGAGGTCCGAACGCGATATGCCGAATGGCGGCCCTTTCGGCGATTCGTCGAAAAAGAAGAAGCCGGCCAGCACGGCGCCAGGCCCGAGCAGGTCCGCCATCCGGGCGGCGTAGTCGGCGCGGCGCTTGGGCGGCAACGCGCATAGGAACGCGCGCTCGTAAATCCACTCCGGAGCGAACGGCGGGCGATAGGTGAAAAAATCGGCTTGCTCGACGAGCCCGGCGTCGGGCCCAAGCTGCTTGCGCGCCAGGGCCACGGCATCCGCTGAAAAATCGATCGCGCGCACGGTCCAACCGGCTTGCGCCAATGCAGCGGCTTCATGCGCGCTGCCGCACCCTGGGATCAACACGGCCCGCGGCGCGTTTCGCGCAACGAAGGCGGCGAATGCCGGGGGCACGCCGGCCTGGTCCCACGGCGTGAAGCCCTCGCGAAATCGTTCGTCCCAAAACGCGGCAGTGTTCGGATCCCGCGTCGAGAAGACCGGCGCCTCGCCGGCGGCGCTCGGATGAGCGGCGGCGCGCGGATCGGGCGCGGGGGATTTGGCCATGGCGTTACGCTCCGTAAGCGAGGGCGAGCCATGCTCGCGCCAGCACTGCGCCCGCGCCCGCGGCCACGCCGAACAACAGCAGCGCTTGCAGCAGGCGGTTCGTGCGCTTTTGCTCGAGCAACAGTAATTTGATGGCGGTGTCTTGCGTGTGGCGCGCGCCGTCTTGCCGCTCGGCGAGGATGTGATGAACGAGCCGCGGCAATTGCGGCAGCGTTTTACTCCACTGCGGCGCCTCGACCTTGAGCCGTTCGTACCAGCCGCGCCAACCGATCTGCTCGTTCATCCACCGCTCGAGATAGGGTTTGGCCGTCTTCCACAAGTCGAGCTCGGGATCGAGTGAGCGGCCGAGACCTTCGACGTTGAGCATCGTCTTTTGCAGCAGCACGAGCTGCGGCTGAATTTCGACGTTGAAGCGCCGCGAGGTGGAGAAGAGCCGCAACAACACCTGCCCGAGCGAGATGTCCTTCAGCGCCCGGTCGAAATACGGCTCGCAAACCGCGCGGATCGCGCTCTCGAGTTCCTCGACCCGCGTCGAGGGCGGCACCCATCCCGATTCCAAATGGAGCGTCGCCACGCGGTGATAGTCGCGCTTGAAGAAGGCAAGAAAGTTTTGCGCCAGGTAATTCTTATCGAAGTCGGACAACGCGCCGATGATGCCGAAATCGAGCGCGATGTAGCGCCCGAAGTGCGCCGGGTCGAGGCTGACCTGAATGTTGCCAGGGTGCATATCGGCATGAAAGAAGCCGTCGCGAAACACCTGCGTGAAAAAGATTTCGACGCCTTCGCGCGCGAGCTTCGGGATATCGACGCCCGCCGCCCGCAGTGTCTCCACTTGGCTGATCGGCACGCCCACCATGCGCTCCATCACGAGCACGTTCTGGGTGCAAAACTCCCAGTACATTTCGGGAACGAGCAGCAGGTCGAGGCCCGCGAAATTGCGCCGCAGCTGGCTGCCGTTGGCCGCCTCGCGCATGAGGTCGAGCTCGTCGTGCAGGTACTTGTCGAACTCGGCGACGACTTCTCGCGGCTTGAGCCGCTTGCCGTCGGCCCAAATCCGCTCGGCCCACGTCGCCAGATCGCGCAGCAACGCGAGGTCGGAATCGATGACGGGCAGCATGTTCGGCCGCAGCACCTTGATCGCGACGTCCTTGCCCGCATGTTGCCCCGACTTCACCTTCGCGAAATGCACCTGTGCGATCGACGCGCTCGCCACGGGCACGCGCTCGAACTCGTCGAACAACACGTCCACGCGCGCGCCGAGCGATCTTTCGATGATTTCGATCGCCACATCGGAGTCGAACGGCGGCACCTGGTCCTGCAACTTGGCCAGTTCGATGGCGACTTCAGTCGATAGTAGGTCGCGGCGGGTGGAGAGCACCTGCCCGAACTTGACGAAGATCGGACCTAGGCTTTCTAGCGCGAGCCGTAGCCGCACCGCCGGCGGCGCCTTGAAGCGGCGGCCCACCGTGGTGACGCGCAGCAAGAACCGCACGCGGCGATCACTGATGCGATTGAGCATCATTTCGTCGAGCCCGAAGCGCACGACGGTGTACACGATCTTGAAAAAACGCAATAGACGCATGGCGGGCCCGCGGACTAATGTACGCGGCGCAACGCGCCTGCCTGGCGCGCATGCGCCTGCTGATCGAGACGCTCGATCCGCTTTTCGACGCGCGCGAGCGCGTCGCGGGTTCGAGCCAGTTCGGCGTTGAACGCGTCGAGCGCACGGCGGCGCACGAGCTGCGGATTCTCGTCGAGCAAATATTCGGCGATCGAATCGCGCAAGCTGCGGCCGGCACGCAGCGCCTGGTCGCCCGCCGCCCGCACGAGGCCGGCGGCTCGGTGCGCCGGTGCGTCGCCGATCAATTTTGCCAAATCCTCCTCGGGCTCCCAACGCAAGTGCTCGGCCAGCTTCGCGAGCTGCGTGGCCAATTCGGCATCGCCCTCGATCTTCACGTGCTTCATCACGGCCGCCTGACCGCCTTGCATGAAGGCCGGCAGCGCATCGGGACCGATCGCCAGCGAGACGTCGACGCCTTTCGCGTCGCCCGCGTCGATGGCAGTGAGGTAGCCGTCCGATTCGATGGCGAAGGTCAACACGATCGAGGAAAACGCGAAACGAGCCGTCTTGCCGGCGTAAGGCGCGAGGCGCTCTCGCGCCCAGGCTTCGCGAGCGAGCAAATGGTTGACGGCGGCGGCAAAGGGCTTGGCGGCAAGAGTCATCGGGTAGGAATAAAAAGCCCGCGCCGGCGGCAGCCGATGCGGGCCTCTATTGTAGCGCCCGACACCCGGCCGCTACCGTCGGCCGAACGACTCGGCGCGAATGCCCGAGCCGAACGGCCGGGCGCCGCTCAATGCACGGTCGCCTGCTCGATACCGGCGAGCACCCAGCCTGCGCCGCCTTGCTTGGGCTTGCTCAATTGCCAGATTTCGGCGAAGGGCTGCGCCGCCTGACCGGAAACCTCGCGGATCAAGCCGCTGTAACGCACGCTCGCGCGGTATTCGAGCGGATCTTCCGCCAGATCGATCAGTTCGGCATTGAGCTGCACGACGTCGGTTTGGCTGCGCTCGCCGGTCTGGGCCGCATGCTCGAGCTTGAGTTCCGCGAAGACTTCGGGCGTGGAGAACGTGCCGATATCGGCGAGATTGCCCGCGTCCCATGCGGCTTGGAGACGCACGAAGTTGACCTTCGCGTGATGCAAAAAAGCAGCCTCGTCGAAATCGTCCGGCCGCGCGAATGCCGCGTGTCCCGCATCGGCCACGGCGGACGAACCCGAGGCACGCACGGTTTGGGACTGGGCCGCCGGTTCAGTGAAGACGTCCGGGCGCATCGACGAGGCGCCGAGCGCTCCGGCCAACGCGGGCGAGGTCTCGCGCCGGCGGCGCAGGGAAAGCAGTTTGCGCACGAGCCAAATCCCGACCATCGCCATGAGCGCGACCACGATGACGTTTGCCATCGCGCTCGCGAATGCCCCGCCTAGGCCGAAGTGCGACAGCAGCGCGGCGATGCCGAGCCCCGCCGCCAAACCGGCGATCGGCCCGAGCCAGCGCGAGCGCGCGGGGGTGGCCTGCGCGGGCTGCGCAGTCTGCGTGCGCTGCGCTTGCGCGCCGGCAGGCGCCTGCGAGCCCGAAGGCGCCGAGCGGACCGATTGCTGCGCGGGCGGGGCGGCGTCGCGCTGCATCGTGGTTTGCGACTGCCGCCCGAAGCTACGCCCGCCGCCCATGCGCCTGGCCTCGGCATCGAGCGTCGCGAGCGTACCGGCGGCCAGCATCGTAGCCACCGCAAAGAACCTGATTCGCTTCGTCAAATGCATTGAAAGCTGTTTGGAAGGATGCGAAAGCGAATCGGTCATTACGGTATTCCTTATAAAAACAATGAGTTGGAGGTTTTAATACTTCACCCCCACGTGCAAGGCTACCACGCCAGCTGACAAATTGTAATATTTCACGCTGTCGAGCCCAGCCTGCTCCATCATCGTTTTCAAGGTGTCCTGATCCGGGTGCATGCGGATGGACTCTGCAAGATACCGGTAACTGTCGGCATCTTTCGCGAATTTGGCGCCGAGCCACGGCAAAACCTTGAAGGAGTAGACGTCGTACGCCTTCTTGAGCGGCTCCCAGACCTTGGAGAATTCGAGCACGAGCAAGCGGCCGCCGGGCTTGAGCACGCGCCGCATCTCGGAAAGAGCAACTTCCTTGCGCGTCATGTTGCGCAGGCCGAATGCGACCGTCGCCACGTCGAAGTAGTTGTCGGGAAACGGAATTTTCTCGGCGTCGCAGAGCAGCGCGGGGGTGACGAGACCACGATCGAGCAAGCGGTCGCGCCCCACGCGCAGCATCGACTCGTTGATGTCGGTGAGCCACACCTCGCCGGTGGGCCCTGCCTGCTTGGCGAACGCGCGCGAGAGGTCGCCCGTGCCGCCCGCGATGTCGAGCACCTTGAAGCCAGGGCGCACGTGCGCCTGCGCGATCGTGAACTGCTTCCACACGCGGTGCAGGCCGCCCGACATCAAGTCGTTCATCAAGTCGTAATTGGTCGCGACGGAGTGGAATACGCCCGCCACCTTCTTCGCTTTTTCCTGCTCGTCGACGGTTTCGAAGCCAAAGTGGGTCTTGCTCATCGCGTTATCCTCCGCGTTTTTCAAATAGGTGCGCGATCGTATCAGCGCCCGCCGCGCCGCTCCAGCGCGCACCGCGGGCGGCAGAAGGACAAATGGCCGCGACCGAGTCGCGCAGCGGCCCCTGCCGGTTCGGTCAGTGGCAGTGACCGCGCGCTGCGGCCGGCGCCGCCATGGGCGCGTCGCGGTCGACGCCGGCGGCTGCGAGCCTATCCAAGTAGCTGCGCCACAGCTCGTCCTGGTGCGTCGCCAGTTCGTAGAGCAAATCCCACGAATAGATGCCCGTCGAATGACCATCGGAGAAGGTGGGCTGCAGCGCATAGTTGCCGACCGGCTCGAGCGAGACGATCGTCACGTCCCGTTTGCCCGTTTGCAGGGTTTCCTGTCCCGGCCCGTGGCCGCGCACTTCGGCCGACGGCGAATACACCCGCATCAGTTCGAAAGCGATCCGATAGCTCGCGCCGCCCTCGTACTGCAGCTCCAGCGTGCGCGATTTTGCATGAACGACGATGCCCGTGGGCACCGGCGTGCGCGAAGTCAGTCCGCTCATTGCTTGCCTCTCGTTCGATCCAGCGATCGCATCGCACGCGCTCGTGCGGCGGCGCATCGCATCTTACGGCAGCCGGGATTCACACGCCCGCCTGCGTCATTTCCTGGCGCAGCGCGTCGGCGATCAGCGTGGCTTGTGCGCGCCGCTGCGACAGCAACGCCTCGGAAACGGACCGCTGCCGCGGCGCCCAAATCGGCAGCGGGAAATGCGCGTCGTTCGAAAACCGCGGAATCACATGCCAATGCACGTGCGGCACCTGGTTTCCCAAACTCGCAAGGTTCACCTTGGCGGGGGCCAGCACGCGCCGTACCGCGCGCTCGGTCGCATACACGGCCAGCATCACGCGTTGACGCTCCTGCGACGCCAAATCCGAAAACTCCGCCACGTGGGCGTTCCAAACCACGCGGCACAAGCCCGGATAGTCGTGCTCGTCGGCCAATACGACGCGCAATGCGTCGTCCTGCCAAAGCACGACGCCGCCTTCCTCACGGCAAAATACGCAATCCATGATCGCCCCTTCGCGTTCGACCCACGACGGCGAGCGCGGTTACACACGTGCGCAGTTGCACGCGTGCGCTATTACACCAGCACGCGCTCGATCCCGCCATCGTTCGCGCGTTCGACGTAATCGGCCATCCAGTTCTCGCCCAAAATGAGGCGAGCCATCTCGACGACGATATAGTCGGCTTCGATATCGGCATCCTCGTTGTAGCGCGAGAGGCCTTGCAAGCACGACGGGCAGCTCGTCAATATCTTGACGTCGGCCGAGCCGTTGCCGCCCGCGCCCTCGGCCCCGCTCGTGCCCGGGTTCGCCGCGGCGACAGGAATCTCGCGCAGTTTGGCCGCGCCCTTGCGGATTTCTTCTTCCTTACGGAAGCGCACCTGCGTCGAAATGTCGGGGCGGGCCACCGCGAAAGTGCCCGACTCGCCGCAACAGCGCTCGTTTTTCTCGATCTTGTAGCCGTCGTTGCTCGAGCCCATCAGCTCATTGACGAGCTTGATGGAATCCATCGTTTTGATCGGCGTATGGCACGGGTCGTGGTACATGTAGCGCGTGCCTTTGACGCCGTCGAGCTTGATCCCCTTTTCCAGCAGGAACTCGTGGATGTCGATGATGCGGCAGCCTGGGAAGATCTTCTCGAATTCGTACCCGGCAAGCTGGTCGTAGCAGGTGCCGCACGAAACCACCACGGTTTTGATGTCGAGATAGTTCAGCGTATTGGCCACCCGGTGAAACAGCACCCGGTTATCGGTGACGATCTTCTCCGCTTTGTCGTATTGCCCAGCGCCGCGCTGCGGATAGCCGCAGCACAGGTAGCCCGGCGGCAGCACCGTCTGCACGCCCGCTTCCCATAGCATGGCCTGCGTCGCGAGGCCCACCTGGGAGAACAGCCGCTCGGAGCCGCAGCCAGGGAAGTAGAACACCGCTTCCGAATCCACGGTCGTCGTCTTCGGATTGCGGATGATCGGCACGATCTTGTTGTCCTCGATATCGAGCAACGCGCGCGCCGTCTTCTTCGGCAAATTGCCGGGCATCTTCTTGTTGACGAAGTGGATCACCTGCTCGACCACCGGCCGTTTGCCCGTCGTCGCGGGCGGATGCGCCGTTTGCTTCTTGGCGAACTTCTTCAAGATGTCGCTGCCGAGTCGCTGCGCCTTGTAGCCGACGCCCATCATCGCCGCGCGGACGAGGTTGATCGTCTGCGGATTGGTCGCGTTCAGGAAGAACATGCCCGCAGCCGAACCGGGGTTGAACTTCTTCTTGCCCATCTTGCGCAACAAGTTGCGCATGTTCATCGTGACATCGCCGAAGTCGATCTTGACCGGGCACGGCGTCACGCATTTATGGCACACCGTGCAGTGATCCGCCACGTCGTTGAATTCGTCCCAGTGCTTGATCGACACGCCGCGGCGCGTCTGCTCTTCGTACAAGAACGCCTCGATCAGCAGCGAGGTGGCCAAGATCTTGTTGCGCGGGCTGTACAGCAAGTTCGCGCGCGGCACGTGCGTCGCGCACACGGGTTTGCATTTGCCGCAACGCAGGCAATCCTTCACCGAATCGGCAATCGCACCGATATCGGATTGCTGCATGATCAGCGATTCGTAGCCCATGAGGCCGAAGCTCGGCGTGTACGCGTTGCGCAGGTCGGCGCCCGGCAACAGCTTGCCCTTGTTGAAGCGGCCCTGCGGGTCGATGCGCTCCTTGTACGCGCGGAAATCGGCGATCTCGTCTTCCGTCAGGAATTCGAGCTTCGTGATGCCGATGCCATGCTCGCCCGAGATCACGCCGTCGAGCGAGCGCGCCAGCTTCATGATGCGCTCGACGGCCTTGTGCGCGTCTTGCAGCATCTCGTAGTTGTCGGAGTTCACGGGGATGTTCGTATGGACGTTGCCGTCGCCCGCGTGCATGTGCAACGCGACGAACACGCGAGCGCGCAGCACGCGCTTGTGAATCGCCTGCGCTTCGTCGAGGATCGGTTTGAACTCGCCGCCGTTGAAAATCTGGCGCAGCTCGGCGCGGATTTCCTGCTTCCACGAGGCACGAATCGTCCGGTCTTGCGTCACGTGGAAAACCGTCACGCCCGGTTGATCGTCCACGCGGTCGGCGAACTTTTCCGCAAGCGCCTCGTAGCCCAACTGCACGAGGTAGTGCTGCGCCTCGCGCAGCGGCAAGTCGAGCTTGTCGCGCAGGAAGGTCCAGCGCGCACGCACGCGCTGCAGCAGTTGCTGCGCCTGCTGCACGCGGTCTTCGAGCAACTCGGCGCTCGGAATCTCGTTGGCGTCGTCGGTCTTGCCGAGCGGCAAGTTGCCGCCCCGGAAGAACGCTTCGAGCGCATCGACGAGCTGCAGCTTGTTCTTGATCGAGAGCTCGATGTTGATGCGCTCGATGCCGTCGGTGTACTCGCCCATCCGGTTCAACGGGATGACCACGTCTTCGTTGATCTTGAAGGCGTTCGTATGCTTGGCGATCGCGGCCGTGCGGCTGCGGTCGAGCCAGAAACGCTTGCGCGCCTCCGCGCTGACGGCGACGAACCCCTCGCCGCTCTTGCCGTTGGCCATGCGCACGACTTCCGAGGTGGCCGTGGCCACCGCATCGGCGTCATCGCCGACGATATCGCCGATCAGGACCATTTTCGGAAACGCGTTGCGCTTCGATTTCGTCGCGTAGCCGACCGCGCGCAGGTAGCGCTCGTCCAAGTGCTCGAGCCCGGCGAGGATCGCGCCGCCGCGCTTGGAAGTCTCGAACAGGTAATCCTTGATTTCGACGATGCTCGGAATCGCATCGCGCGCCTGCCCGAAAAATTCCAGGCAAACCGTGCGCGTGTGGGCCGGCATCTTGTGCAGCACCCAGCGCGCCGATGTGATCAAGCCGTCGCAGCCCTCCTTCTGCACGCCCGGCAGCCCGGAGAGGAATTTGTCGGTCACGTCTTTGCCAAGCCCTTCCTTGCGGAAGCGCCGGCCTTCGATCGAGAGCGTCTCGGTGCGCAGCAGGCGCTCGCCCGGACCGAATTCGCCGTCGAACCACTTCAGCTCGAAGCGCGCGACGTCGACGTCGTGGATCTTGCCGCGATTGTGCTCGAGCCGCGTGACTTCGAGCCAGTTACCCTCCGGATCGACCATCCGCCACCAGGCCAGGTTGTCGAGCGCCGTTCCCCACAGCACGGCCTTCTTGCCGCCCGCGTTCATCGCCACGTTGCCGCCGATGCAGGAGGCGTCGAGCGAGGTCGGGTCGACGGCGAACACATACCCCGCGGCCTCGGCCGCCTCGGTCACCCGGCGCGTGACGACGCCTGCGCCCGAGAAGATCGTCGGAGTTTTGGTCGGCACGCCCGGCAGCTCCGTCAGTTCGACGGCGCCTAGCTGCTCCAGCTTTTCCGTGTTGATGACGGCCGCAAAGGGCGTGAGCGGCACGGCGCCGCCGGTGTAGCCCGTGCCGCCTCCCCGTGGGATCACCGTCAGTCCGAGCTCGAAGCACGCTTTGACGAGACGCGCCATCTCGGCTTCCGTATCAGGCGTCAACACGACGAACGGATACTCGACGCGCCAATCGGTCGCATCGGTCACATGCGACACGCGCGAGAGGCCGTCGAAGCGAATGTTGTCCTTCTGCGTGCACCGGCCCAGCGCCTTGGTTGCGCGGCGACGCAACTCGGCCATCGCGCCGAACTCCGCCGCAAACGATTCGACGGCGCCCCGGGCCGCGGCGACGAGCATCTCGACGCGCGCGGCGCGCTCGAGCCCCGCCTCGTCGGCATGCTCGACCAAATCGGCGCGGCGGCGCTTTTCAATTTCGTTCAGGCGGTGGTTCAACGCCTCGATCAGCAAGGCGCGCCGCTTCGGATTGTCGAGCAGATCGTCTTGCAGATACGGGTTGCGGCGCACCACCCAGATATCGCCGAGCACCTCGTACAACATGCGCGCCGAACGGCCCGTACGGCGCTCGGCGCGCAGCTCGTCGAGGACTTTCCACGGTTCGTCGCCGAGCAGGCGGATCACGATCTCGCGATCGGAGAACGACGTGTAGTTGTACGGAATTTCGCGCAAGCGCGGTTCGGCGTCGGCGGCGACAGTGGCCGCGGCGCCATGCGGGTCGAAGACTTGAGGTGCGTTCATGGTCGGACGGATCGATGGGCCGGAGCAAAGCGTCGATCGACGACTGCGGCCGGCAATGCGCGACACGCGCAATGATTTTTGGAAACTGGGCGTCGAGGGCTAGCGGCCGTGGCGCGGGTAGGCGCAAGCGCGGCCGACTCGAATCAGAAGCGCGCTAGCCGCACGATCGTGCGTGACGGGCATGCCGCTGCGCCGCGGGACGCGCTTCCCGCGGGGCTTGGGTGGGTGGGGCGGTCCGTGGCTGCCAGCGCATTATCCGGTCCTGGTCTTAAAACAGGATTCTACCGCATCATCCCGATATGCGTGGACCGTCGATTTCGCGGCGAGCCCAGCCTCGGCGGCGCGCCCGAAACACTGGTCTCGCGGGCCGCGCGCGCCCAACCGACCGTCCGTCCGGTCAATGCCGCTGCGCCTCCCGATTCGCTTCGAAACGCCGTGCATTGCCACGCCAACGAGGAAAAGCGTAGGCCGTTGGCGCTATCATTGACGTTTTCGCATCCGTACCTACGCCAAGCGCTGCGCGCAACTCCCATGTCCTCGTCCCACGATTACCTGAAGAAGATCCTGACCGCCCGCGTGTACGACGTGGCCCGAGAAACGGAACTCGAACCGGCGCGCAATTTGTCGGCTCGCCTGTCCAATCGCGTTTTTCTGAAGCGTGAGGACAACCAACCCGTCTTCTCGTTCAAGTTGCGCGGCGCGTACAACAAGATGGTTCACATCGACGCCGACGCGCTCTCGCGCGGGGTCATTACCGCCTCGGCGGGCAACCACGCGCAAGGCGTCGCCTATTCGGCCGCGCGCCTGGGCGTCAAAGCCGTCATCGTCGTGCCGGTCACGACGCCGCAAGTGAAGGTGGACGCCGTGCGCGCGCATGGCGGGCCGACGGTCGAAGTCGTGCAAGTCGGCGAATCGTACAGCGACGCCTATGCGCATGCGATCGAACTGCAAAAGGCGCGGGGCCTGACCTTCGTGCACCCGTTCGACGATCCGTACGTGATCGCGGGCCAAGGCACGGTCGCGATGGAAATCCTGAGCCAGCATCAGGCGCCCATCCACGCTATTTTCGTGCCGATCGGCGGCGGCGGCCTCGCCTCGGGAATCGCCGCCTACGTCAAAGCCGTGCGCCCGGACATCTTGGTCATCGGCGTGCAAACGGAAGACTCGTGCGCGATGGCGCGGTCGGTGCGCGTGGGCGAACGCGTGACGCTTCAGGAGGTGGGTCTCTTCTCGGACGGCACGGCCGTCAAGCTCGTGGGCGAGGAAACCTTCCGCCTGTGCCGCGAGCTCTTGGACGACATTCTCACGGTCGACTCCGACGCCCTGTGCGCCGCCATCAAGGACGTCTTTCAGGACACGCGCAGCGTGCTGGAACCGGCGGGCGCCTTATCGGTGGCCGGGGCCAAGCAGTATGCCGAACGCACGGGCGTGACCGGAAAAACGCTGGTGGCGGTCACCTCCGGCGCAAACATGAACTTCGATCGCATGCGCTTCGTCGCCGAACGGGCCGAGGTGGGCGAGGCGCGCGAAGCGGTCTTCGCCGTGACGATTCCCGAGGAGCGCGGCAGCTTCAAGCGCTTTTGCGAGCTCGTGGGCGGCGAGCGCAGCGTGACCGAATTCAACTATCGGATCGCCGATGCCAGCGCGGCGCATATCTTCGTCGGCGTGCAGATCAAGAGCCGCGGCGAATCGGCAGCCATTGCGAGCACGTTCGAAGCGCATGGTTTTCCCACCGTCGATCTCACGGGCGACGAGCTCTCCAAGCAGCACATCCGCTACATGGTGGGCGGCCGCTCGCCGCTCGCGCACGACGAGCGCCTGTTCCGCTTCGAATTTCCGGAGCGCCCCGGCGCGCTGATCAAGTTTCTCTCGTCGATGGCGCCCGATTGGAACATCAGCCTGTTCCATTACCGCAACCAAGGCGCGGATTACAGCTCGATTCTGGTCGGCATCCAAGTGCCGCAAGCGGATAACGCGGCGTTCGCGGGGTTCTTGTCGACGCTCGGCTATCCGTATTGGGACGAAAGCAGCAATCCTGTTTACCGGCTGTTTCTTGCATGAGGCCCGCCAGGCGCGCGTGCTAATGCCGGCGCCCGAACATCACCGAATCCAATGACTCCCGAACACTCTGCGCTCGGCAAGAGCACGACCTACACCGAGCAGTACGATCCGGCGCTGCTGTTTCCGATCGCCCGCAGCCAAGCGCGCGAAGCGATCGGGATCGGCGCGGCGCTGCCGTTCTTCGGCACCGACATCTGGAACGCTTACGAGCTGTCCTGGCTCAATACGCGCGGCAAGCCGCAGATCGCCATCGCGACGTTCTTCGTGCCGGCCGAATCGCCGAACATCGTCGAATCGAAATCGTTCAAGCTTTATCTCGGCTCGTTCGCGCAAACGCAGGTCGATTCGATCGACGCGCTGCGCGACACGCTCAAGCGCGACATATCCTCGGCATGCGGCGCGACCGTCTCGGTGCGGCTCACCGCGCCCAGCGATTTCGGCAAGCTCGAATTCGACGAGTTCGAAGGACTCTCGCTCGATCGGCTCGATCTCGATGCGAACGTATACGCGCCCGATCCGACACTGCTCAAGGCCGCGCTCGACGAAGCGCCCGTCGAAGAAACCGTGTACTCGAATCTGTTGAAGTCCAATTGCCCGGTGACGGGGCAACCGGATTGGGGCAGCGTGCAAATTCACTATGTCGGCCCGCAAATCGATCATGCGGGGCTGCTGCGCTACATCATCTCGTACCGTTCGCACACGGGCTTTCATGAGCAATGCGTGGAGCGCATCTTCATCGACATCCTGCGCGAGTGCCGTCCCCTGAAATTGGCCGTCTACGCTCGTTATACGCGCCGCGGCGGGCTCGACATCAATCCGTTCCGCACCAACTACAATCTGCCGATGCCCGACAACGCGCGCACCGCACGGCAATAGCGTGGCGCGGCGCCGGCGCCAATACGCCGGCATGCCGTTTTTTCGTACGGCTCAGAACGGTTCGGCTGCAGGCGCGATCGCGTCCCCCGCAACCACTGCCCCGCGCGGCACGAAGCGGCCCGCGCGCTCCCCCGAGGCCGCACGGTCGCGGTACGACAGCACGCCGTTGACCCAGACGGCGTCGATCCCGTCGGCCACTTGGCGCGGATTGTCGAAGGTCGCGGCATCGCGCACGCGCGCAGGATCGAAAAGCACGAGATCCGCGTGGTAGCCGACATGAATTTCGCCGCGACGCTCGAGGCCGAAGCGACGCGCCGACAGCCCCGTCATCTTCCGCACGGCGTCCTCCAACGGGATCAATTGCACGTCGCGCGCGTAATGACCGAGCACGCGCGGGAACGTGCCCCATAGCCGGGGGTGCGGCAGCGGATCGTTCGGCAGGCCGTCGGAGCCGACCATCGTCGCCGGATGCGCGAGGATGCGCCGCACGTCCTCCTCGGACATGTTGTGATAAACCGCGCCGGCCGGTTGCAAACGCTGCGCCGCTTCCTGCTGCGTCACGCCCCATTCGCTTGCGATCGCCGACAGCAACTTGCCCGCGGCTTCAGGATGAGGCGTCGACCAGGTCACGGTGATGTCGATGTCGCCCGTGACCTGCTTCAGATCGAGCGTCGTCGAACTCCGGTCGTAGGGATAACAATCGCAGCCGATGCGCTGCGCGTCTCGCGCGCGCTCGAGGGCGGCCAGCACCTCGATGCTGCGTCCCCAGTTGCGCGGGCCCGCACATTTCAAATGGGAGACGATCACCGGCACGCGCGCATGACGGCCGATGCGGCAGGCTTCGTCGAACGCTTCCAAGATGGCTTCGAATTCGCTGCGCATATGCGTCGCGTAGAGCGCCCCTGCTTGCGCGAGCGGCTCGGCGAGCGCCATCACCTCCTCGGTCGGCGCGCTGAACGCCGACGCATAAGCGAGCCCCGAGCTCAACCCGAGCGCGCCGTGCTCGAGCGCCTCGACGAGTTGCGCGCGCATTGCTTCGATTTCAGCGGGCGTGGCGGCTCGATCGAGCCGATCCATATGATTGTTGCGCAATGCCGTATGGCCGACCAACGCCGCCACGTTGACGGCCGGGCGCGCGACGTTGACGGCGTCGACATACGCGGCGAACGTCGGATAGCGAAAGGCGTCGCGCTCGCCGAGCAGGTTCATCGGATCGGGCGGTTGCGCACGCAGCGTCACGGGCGAGGCACTGATGCCGCAGTTGCCGACGATCACGGTGGTGACCCCCTGCGAAAGCTTGGGCAACATGTCCGGTTCGCGAATGGCGTGCGTATCGTCGTGCGTATGGACGTCGATGAAACCCGGCGCAAGCGCGCGGCCGTCCGCCTCGACGATCTCTTCCGCAATCCAATTGGACAAGTTGCCGACGGCTGCGATTTTATCGCCGCGAATGGCAACGTCGCGCACGACCGGCGGCTTGCCGGTGCCGTCGTAGAGCGTTGCGCCGTAGATGAGCGTATCGGCGGCTTCGGGATGTGAATGCATCAGGCGTCTCCGAATGCGAGTGCGGGTGCGATTGGCGATTGCCGGCGCGGCGGCAGCGAGTTGGACGCGGGTTTCGGCGTGGCGATAGCCCGGCGGCAAGTCCAACGGCGCGACATCGACGATTCGGGCAATCCTACTCGCACTTTCGGTACCATGGGAACCCAAACGCCGGCTATGCCGCCGGCGCACGTTTATGCGAGGACGATTCCGATGACATTGACGATGACGAGCTACTCGGCAGCATCTATCGATCCGCTCGGCAAGGGGCTTGGCACGGTCCCGAGCGCGAGCGTGCCCCTCGCTCAAGCCGCGAATCTCGAATGGAACCTGCTGGACGAGGACGTGAGCTTGCCGGCCGCCGTTCTGTACGAGGACCGGATCGAGCACAACCTCAAATGGATGCAGGCGTTCGTCTCCGAGTACGGCGTGAAGCTCGCTCCGCACGGCAAGACGACCATGGCGCCGCAGCTTTTTCGGCGGCAGATCGAGACGGGCGCCTGGGGCATCACCCTCGCGACCGCGCATCAGACGCGGGCGGCCTATCACGGCGGCATCGAGCGCGTGTTGATGGCGAACCAATTGGTCGGCAAGCGCAACATGGCGATGATCGCCGAATTGCTGAGCGATCCGGACTTCGAATTCTTCTGCCTGGTCGATTCGATCGACGGCGTCGACCAACTCGGCACCTTCTTCAAGGCGGCGGGCCGCCGCCTGCAAGTGTTGATCGAGCTCGGCGTGGCGGGCGGGCGCACCGGCGTGCGCGACGATGCCCAGTTGGAAGCGGTGCTGTCGGCCATCGCTCGCCATGAGGGAACGCTGCTGCTCGCGGGCATCGAACTGTACGAGGGCATCATCGCCGACGAGCAAGCGGTGCGCGCGTTCTTGCGCCGTGCGGTGCAAACGACCCAACGGCTGGCCGCCGAGGGCGCCTTCCAACGCACGCCGGCCCTGCTTTCCGGCGCGGGCTCGGCCTGGTACGACGTGGTGGCGGAAGAATTCGCGGCCGCGTCCAAAGCTGGTGCGATCGAAGTCGTGCTGCGCCCGGGCTGCTATCTGACCCATGACGTCGGCGTCTACAAGAAAGCGCAAAGCGAAATCCTCGCGCGCAATCCGGTCGCCAAGAAGATGGGCGAGGCGCTCTTGCCGGCGCTGCAGTTGTGGGCTTATGTGCAGTCGATTCCCGAGCCCGATCGAGCGATCGTCGGCTTCGGCAAGCGCGACGCCGCATTCGACGCCGGGATGCCGATTCCCGCGCGCCACTACCGGCCCGGCGCCGGCATTCCCCAACCGCGCGCGATTGCGCCGCAAGAAGGCTGGGAAGTCACGGGGATGATGGATCAGCATGCGTATCTGCGCATTCCCGCGGGCGCCGATCTCAAAGTCGGCGATATGCTGGCGTTCGACATTTCGCACCCTTGTCTGACGTTCGACAAGTGGCGCCAGTTGCTGGTCGTCGATGCGAGCTACCGCGTCAAGGAAGTGGTCGAAACGTTCTTCTGATCGATGGGAACGTGCGGCCGCGCGGCGCCTCTTCAGCGGGTCGGGACCGCCGACGATGAGCCTGCCCCGCGAGAGGCATCGGGCGTCTCTTGCGCATCGGCCGGATCCGACCCATCGGCCGCCTCCGGCGCATCGACGGTATCGGGCGCATCGACGCCAGTGGACTGCACGCTGCCTGCGTCTACCGGCGACGGCACGCATTGCCCGAGCCCGGCGATGCGCGCCTCGAGTTGGGTCAAGGCATCGGACAGGGCGGCCAGGGCTTCATCGGGCAACGCACCCATCGTTTCGCGCAGGAAGACGTTGCGCTGCGGCAAGCTCGCTTCCACGGCGTGTCGCCCTTCGCTCGTCAAGCGCACGTTCGTAATGCGATTGTCACGCGCGTCGATGCTGCGCTCGACCCACCCGATCGCCTCCAGCGCCTTCAATTGACGCGTGAGCGCGCCCGGATCGATACGCAGCCGCTCGACGAGCCGCTTTTGGGACCACGCTCCATCCGGCTCGGTCAACGCGAGCAAGATGCGCCAGCGCGGCATGGCGTGTCCGACCTGCGATTCGAAAGCCGACAGGAACGCCCGGTAGGTTCGGCCGAACTGCTGAACGATGGCGACGTAATCTTCCATGGTGTAACCCTTATTGCTCGGCTATTCGGCCGCGGGCGCGGACTGCGCGCGGCGCGTGATATTGACATGGGGCACGCGCCTGCACTGCCAGAACGCCACGAGCGCAACCACGGCCGCTACGGCAATCCCTGCGTGAATCGCCGTCACGAGCGCCTCGCGCGCCTGCTCGAGCAGCGCCGCTCCATCGCTGCGGCCGGCATGGGCAAACGCATCGAGCAGGCTGTGCTGCGCGTCGCGATTGACGAGGATTTGCGGGTCGCGCATGGTCGGCCACCACCGCTCCGCATTGCCCGCGGTCAGTGCATTGCGCACACCGCGCGCATAAAGATGCGTGATCAACGTGCCGGTAACAGCCGCGCCGAACATGCCTCCGATCATGCGCAGCGATTGCAGCAGCGCCGTCGCGATACCCAAATGCTCGCGCCCCGCCGTTTCCTGAGCGAAGACCGTGAGATTCGGCAGCACGAACCCTAGCCCCACGCCGCCGAGCATCATCCATCCCATCAACAGCGCATGCGGCATGACGCGCGTGGCGAGCGCGGTGCCCGCACAAGAGCACGCGAGCAACGCACAACCGACGTAGAGCATCGCATTGGGGCGCGGGATGCGCGTCACGATGCGGCCGTTGACGATGCTGCCGATCGTGATGAATACGACGAGCGGCGTCACGAGCAAGCCGGCATCCTTCGGCGAGAGCCCGAAGCCCCCTTGCAACAGCAGCGGCGCATAAAAGATCAGGGAGAACATCGAAAAACCGCACAGCAGCGAGAGCGCGAAGAGCGCTGCGAGGCTGCGGTTGGAGAACATATCGAGCGGGAGAATCGGCTGCGCGGCGCGCCCTTCCCACTTCCACAACGCTACGGCAGCCACGGCGGCGAGCACCGCGAGCGCCGCCACGCCCGTCGAAAAACCGTGTTGCGACAGCGATTCGACGAGCAACTGCAGCGCGCCGAGCGCAACCGCGATCAACAGCGAACCGGGCCAATCCAACCGAATTTTGCCGCGTGTTTCGATATGCCGTAGATGCGGCAGATAGCGCCAAACGAAAATCAGCGACAGCAGTCCCACGGGCAGATTGACGTAGAAGGCCGAGCGCCAGCCGTAATACTGGGTCAGGAAACCGCCTAGCGACGGCCCGATCGCATTGGCAATGCCGAATGCCGAACTCATCAGCACTTGCCAGCGCAGACGCACGACCGAATCCGGAAACAGATCGGGAATGCACGCAAAGGCGGTGCCGACGAGCATGCCCCCGCCTATGCCCTGCAAAGCGCGCGCAAGCACGAGAAACAGCATGCTGTTGGCCGCGCCGCACAGCACCGATGCGCCCGTGAACACGACGATCGAAGCGATCACGAACGGTTTGCGCCCGAAGTAATCGCCCAGGCGCCCAAAGATCGGGACCGTGATGACCGAGGTGAGCAAATAGGACGTGGCCACCCACGCGTACAGCTCGAAACCGCGCAATTCCGCCACGATGGTCGGCAACGCCGTGCCGACCACGGTCTGGTCGAACGCGACGAGCATCGTGACGAACGAGATGCCGAGCATCGCCAGCAGCGACTCTCGAAACGGCAGGAGTTGCCCCCGCGAATGTTGGGGCGCGGTGTGGACGGCCATTTTTGTAAGCGCAATCGTTGACGAGTCAAAGAATGCGAAATGATAGCATGGCGAACTCCCGATTGGCTGGCGGCAGGTGTCGGCATAGACTCGGAGAAACCGCTAAACTTCGGCGTTCATTCGCCAACTTACCGCATGGAACCGATACCTATCGCTGGCGAGCAGCTCTCCGCCGAAGATCTGGTCACGCTGGCGAAGGCCAAGCGGGCGCTCGAGACGCAACCCTTGGCGATGAAACTGGCAGATGCGGTGGGTGCGCCGCTCGAGCGGCTAATGGCGCGCTTGCCGCCCTCGGCGCACGCGACGATCGCCGATGCAACGCGGCGCTCGCTCGAGAAAGCCCTTCAAGCGGCCGTGGCGACGCTCGGCGCGCCCGCATTCGCCCCCGGCGAAAATGCATCCACGCCCAGCGGCGCGATGGCGAAACCGCGCGACTGGCTGCACAAGGCGGCGGTGGCGACAACGGGCGCCGCCGGTGGCGCATTCGGGTTGATCGCGTTGCCGGCCGAGTTGCCGGTTACGACGACGCTCATGTTCCGCTCCATTTGCGACATCGCCCGTAGCGAAGGCGAGGACTTGCGCGGCTTCGATGCGAGGCTTCAGTGCCTGGCGGTGTTCGGCATGGGCCGCAGCGTGCAGGCAGAAGAAGCCGACCTGGGCTACTTCATCGCGCGCGGCGCGCTCGCGCAGGCCGTCTCGAAGGCATCGTCGGAGTTGGCGAGCAAAGGGGTCGCCGCGCATGGCGCGCCGGCGCTCGTGCGGCTCATGAACGCGATCGCCGCCCGCTTTTCCGCGCAGGTCAGCGAGCAAGTGGCCGCCAAGTCGATCCCCGCGATCGGCGCCGTGCTCGGCGCGCTCGTCAACACAGTCTTCATCGACCACTTTCAGCAAACGGCGCACGGGCATTTCGCCGTGCGCCGTCTCGAGCGGCGTTACGGGAGCGAGATCGTGCAAGCCGCTTATCGCAGCGTCGCGCCCGGCTCCGGTTCCGGCTGAGCCGCATGCTCGCACGCGTGAAGCCGCACGAACTGCGCCGCGCGCTCCAGCGCGCGCTTCGCTTCCGGCACGAATGGCGTCCACAGATGCCAGACGTGCGGTAACTCGGGCCATACTTCCAACTCGACGCGCACCCCTGCAGCGCTGGCGCGATCGGCCACGCGGCGAGCATCGTCGAGCAACACCTCGGTGCTGCTCGCCTGAATCAAGAGCGGCGGCAATCCGGAGAAATCGGCGTACAACGGCGACAGATAGGGATCGGTCGGGTTCGCGTCGCCCACGTAGAATTTCGCTGCCCGGCCGATCGCGGCCCCGCAGAACATCGGATCGCGTCCGTCGTTCGATTCGAGCGTGCGTCCCGTGGCGGCAAGGTCGGTCCACGGCGAAAACAGCACGCCGGCGGCCGGTAGAGGATCGCCGGCGTCGCGCAAGGCGACGAGCGTGGCCAACGCAAGGCCGCCGCCGGCCGAATCCCCGGCGATGACGAGCGATTCGGGTGACGTGCCATCGGCGAGCAAGCGCCGGTATGCCGCCAGCGCATCGTCGAGCGCGGCCGGGAACGGATGCTCGGGCGCCAGGCGGTAATCGAGCGAAAACGTGCGAGCCCGGGCCCGCGCGGCAAGGCCGAAGACGAGGGCACGATGCGACGCTGGTGAGCAAAAGTAATAGCCGCCGCCGTGGCAATACAACATCGTGCGCGCGGGCGAGCCGGCGGCTTCGGGTTCCAGCCACTCGCCGCGCAACGGCGCATCGCTCGGTTCATCGCGCACGGTCAACCGCCAGCCCGATGGGGCCGATACCCTCCGAATGCGCGTGGCCGCATGCGCACGCGCGCGTTCGACGCTCACGTGCGGTTTCAGGGTTTCGGGGCGAAACTGCCGCTTCAGCAGCCAACAGGCGACGGCGCTTTGCCAGCTCATCGCGGCGCCCCCCGCGAACGATGACGAACCGCTCTCACGTCAGACGCGCCGGCGCGCGAGGCCGGCAACGAGCCGACGCGACTTGACGGGCCCGCACTCGCGAAACTATTGCGGCCTGACCTGGCCGCGAATTTCGCCGTTCGGATTCGCTTTGGTGTGGATGTTGAAATACCACTTGCCGGCCATCAAGTCGTTCGCATCGGTATCGCTCAGCGTTTTGGAGCCGGTGATCGGATTGGCCAACTTGTCTTTCGGGATCGGCACGACGGGCGGCGCATTGCTGCCCACGGCCGCCGGGCCATGGAAATGCGCCGCCGTGGCGGGCCCCGTGAGCCCTTGGTAGGAAATGTTCCACTTCAGAACCTTGCTCGACGTGTCGAACTGCGCGTCGAGCTTGCCGCTACCCGGGGACGTCGTAGGCGGCACTTCGCTCGACGGTTCTAGATTCGCAGTGAGCCTGACCGTGTCGGCAAAGGCGACGCCCGAAGCGAGCGCCCACAACAACACCGCGACATTCAACTTTCGCATTGCATGCATATTGTTCTCCTGTCGGTAGACGCCGCCGATGCGCCAACACCCGCATCTTGCCCACGGCGTCCCACATACTAGAGCAACTGGAGAAAAAGCGTACAGATGGACCGTGCCGCGCGGCGCGATTGCCGCTAACAGACCCTACGGAACATGGTGTCGACGACCGTGCCGGGGCTCACGGTCACCCATGGCGAATCGGGCGAACGCACTGCGCCCGCAGGTGCGCCGTCGGCGCCCAGATAATGCGTGTCGAGCGTGCGCCACTGCTTACCGCCGCAATCGATTTGATAACGCGTAACCGACACCGCAACGGGTGCGCTCGCCCCGGGCATCATTGCGGGCGCCTTCCATGTCGTTTTCGCCGTGTATTCGATGTAGCCGTCGGAATCGGTTGCAATGCTATCGGTATCGACCGCGTAGGCCAGATCGCTTGCGCTCTTCAATGCGGTCCACTGCGTGGCGTCCGCGTAGGCCATCGAGCCGAATGCAACCGAGAAGACGATAAGTGGGCGGAGCCAATTCATATTCTGTTCCCTGACGTTCGAATTTGGCCCTGCTTGCGAATTCGCTAATTATTTTGGAGTCCTGCGTATTTACCGCGCGACGGATCAGATTCTAGCAGAGCATGCGAGCAGCGCGACAGGCCGCATGTCGCGAATCACGGGGTGCTGGCGGAAAGTGCGGGATAGCGTGCGGCCGCATGCGCTTACCCGAGTCGCATCTACTACGCGAATGCGGTGGAGGCTCATCGGCGCGCCGTCACTGCGGCGATTGCGCGGCAGGCGCTCCGGCATCGCTTGCCGCGCCGGCCATCTGGAAATCCTTCGCGCGCAAGCTGACTTTTTGCGCATAGGCCGAGGAACCGCCGTAGCTTCTGAGCGCGGCGCTCACATCCCCGCGAGCCGATTCGAGGTAGCCGTGCAATATCGCCGATCCCGCCTCGATGTTCGCCGCCGGCTCGGTCAGATCGAGGTTTTTGACGAGGCGCTTATGTGCGGCCGGCACGACCTGCATCAGGCCCGTCGCGCCGTGTGCCCCGCGAGCCCGTTCCTGGAAGCGCGATTCGATCGAGATGATCGCCAGCACGAGCGCCGGCGGCAGCGAATATTTGGATGCGGACGACATCACCGCGGCCGAAATCTGCTCCGCTTTCGCCCGCGCGAGCCCGACTTTGTGCGTGAGCAAGTCGCGAATGCGATGCAACTCTGCGCCCATGGCTGCGCTAGCCGCGGCCGGGGGCTCGGCAACGGGCGTCGAGGCATCGGATTGCTGCGCGATCGCGGGCGCGGCCAGTCCAAGGCATAGGAGCAAAGCGCAAATGAAACGGGGCATGAATGGTAGCGGTGTGACGATGCGCCGCATTATAGCGGCTCGAATCCAACCCCTCAGGGGCCGGATCGGTTTCGTCTGCCGATTACCTCCAGTGCCAACCCGCGCCGGTTAGCCGCGGTTTCATCTCGGCGTGGCTCATGCGAAACGCACTCTGTGCCGCGATGCTCCGGCTGCCTTGCAGTCGGGGCAGGACCGTGTGGGGAAGATCGATGCCCCCATGATCGCTGCGCATTGCACGTTATCGACCGCCTGCCACCGCATGTCCGAAAAACCCGTATTGCAACGCGAAGTCTATTGCAACGCGAAGTCTTAAGCGTGGTTGCGCACAACATTACGCGTTTCTTCTAACTTATTCAGGATATCTCGTCCCAGCACATAACGGCGCACATATACGTAACACAGCTAAACAAATTCCTAGTTGTGTAAGCAAAGATTGCTGCGCAACAGGGCCATAAAATAACTACGTCATAAAGCGCCAAAGATTCCCGACTTCCGGCTCGGCTTATTGCTCGCCCCCATTCCCAATGGTTCTATCGGGGTGCAACCGAAGCCACCGAAAAACACACGAGTCGAAGGGAAGGGCAACACTATGCCGAACGTAGCCGAACCCGATCCGCAGCCGCCTGCCTCGATCGAGCAAACCGGCTGCGAGAGCGTCGCGCTCTTATTGCCGGGCGCGGCGCGCCCCGCATGCGGCGCGCGGGCCGAATCGACGTCCCTGCCTCTGCCTTTCACGCGCGGCGGGGCGGCACGCGCACGTTCCGCTCTAGACGCCAGCCTGCGCAGCGCATGGCGTCGGGCAAAGCGTTTTCTGCCCGACTCGCTGTTTCTATGCTTGTCGCACTGGCGCCATGTGGGCCGCTGGCCCAACCTCGCCAGTCCACGGACCTTCAACGAATTCATTCTCCAGCGCTGTCTGCGCCCAGAGCCGCAATGGAGCGCGCTCGCCGATAAGCTCGCCGTGCGTGCGTTCGTCAAGCAGCGCATCGGCGAGGCGCATCTCGTCCCGCTCATCGCCACCCCCGATGTGTTCGATCGGGCGCTGTTCGATTCGCTGCCGAACGCCTTCGTCATGAAGGCCAATCATGGCTGCGGTTACGTGAAGATCGTCGATGACAAACGGCAAACGTCCTTCGAAGAATTGAGCGGCCTTGCCCAAAATTGGTTGGCGCAGGATTTCTATCGCGCGTCTCGCGAGCGGCATTACCGCCCCATCGAGCCGCGAATTTATTTCGAGCAATTGCTGCTCGACCAAAACGGCCGCGTGCCCGCGGATCTAAAGCTCAATATGTTCGGCCGCGATGCGCACGGCGAGCCAATTATTTACGCCGGCATCGTATCCGACCGTTTCGGCACACCGCACGGGGATGTGTTCGATGTTCGCTGGAACCGCGTCGACATTGCCGTCGGTCACTATCCGCGAAGCGAGATCGCGCCCCCGGCGCCCCCGCATTGGGATGAGATCGTGCGTCTGGCCACGTGCTTGGCGGACGGCCTCGGCTATGTCCGCGTGGATTTGTACGTGCCCGACGGCAAGATTTTTTTCGGAGAGCTGACATTTACCCCGGGCGCCGGCGTATTCCCCTTTCATCCGGATCGAATCGATTACGAATGGGGGCGCCTGTTCGAAGCCACGCTCGATAACGAGAAGCGCAGCGGTCGCAAATACTTCAAATGAGGAAGCACCGTATGAACGAGCAGATGCCAATCACGCCGGCGGCGGAATCGGTTTTCCACGCCCTCGCGCAGATCGAGCGGTCATTGTGCGCGTCGACCGAGATCGACGCGCAGGCCGACGAGCCATTGCGCAGCACGTATGCAACGGGCCTCGCATGGATCCAGCGCTTTATCATGCAACCGCACTCGAACCTGGGACGCAAAGGCGCCGTCTGCCCCTTCGCAAAGCCAGCGCACGAAGAGGAAGCGTTGCTGTTTTGCGCCTTCGATGCGGTGGATATGCCGTTCGCTACCTATATCCACACGTTGATGCGATTGCCGAGCCTATTCGATCGAACGGCCAAGGAGCGCCCCGAGCCGTCCGATCTACTCTCGCTCGCGATTTTTCCGCTCGGCTTGCACGCGGATGCCTGTTACAAGTTCATCGACTGTGCGCATGGGATTTTGAAGCCGTTTTACATGGAGTGCGGATTGATGCTCGGCGAGTTTCATCCCGCCAGCTCGGTGCGCGGCGCGCACTCGCCCGCGTTCCGCCCAATGCGCGCCGACGTGCCGTTCTTCGTGATTCGTGCGATGGCCTTGCACGACATTCTTTTCATCGACGGCGAATCTACGCCGCTCGGCATGCGCGTGCATGAACTCGAGTGCTACCTGCGTTGGAATGCCCACCGGCTACCCGCGAGCGAGAGCGAATGCATCCGCTCGCGGCTCGCGCAACGCAAGGCGCAACTCGTCAGCGATGAAGTCGCTGCCGTTTGAAGCATCGACATTTAAATGGGGATTCGCAACGATGGATGAATTGTCGTGGGAAGAATGGCACTCGCTTTGTGAAATGATGAACGGCTACATCAAAACCCAAGTGCTTTCGAGCGCCTGCGATCTTGGCGTATTCGACGTGATCGAGCGAGGCGCGACGCTTGCCTCATTGCCACGGCAACTCGAAATCGACGCGCATGGCTGCCGCGTATTACTACTTGGGCTCAAGCACCTGAAGCTGATCAGTGTCAGCGAAACGGGCGAAATCCAGAACGCGCCGCTTGCGCGGCGCTGCCTGCTGCGAGGGTCCGCCCAATCGATGGTTCCGTTCGTGCGTCTGAACGACAAGATCCAACATCGCGCCTGCCTGCATTTCACGCAAGCCTTGCGCGAAGGACGCAATGCGGGCCTCGACGAATTTCCGGGCGACACGCCCACGCTCTATGGACGCATGGCGGGCGATCCCGCTCTGGAGCACCTGTTTCATGAAGGCATGGGCGCGTACACGCGGCTGTCGCCGCGCATGATGGCGATCGAGGAATTCAGCAATGTGTCGCGGCTGCTCGATGTCGGCGGCGGCGACGGCACCAATGCAATTCGTCTGTGCGAGCGCTATCCGTCGTTACAGGTGACGCTGATCGACCTACCCTCCGTCATCGAAAAAGCACGAGCGAACATCGCCGCGCGCGGCCTCGAGCAACGCGTGACGTGCGAAGCCGTGGACATGTTCACGGATCCTTGGCCGCAAGAGTGCGACGGCGTGATGTTCTCGCATGTGCTCGAAATCTTTTCGCCGGAGAGAATCCAGTTTCTCTACCGGAAAACACGCGCTTATCTCGCGGACGGCGGTCATTTGTTCGTCTGGTCGCTGATGTGCGACCCGGACGAAGCGGGCGGGTTACAGTCGGTCAAATCGTCGCTGTACTTCGTCACGGTCGCGAGCGGGCAAGGCATGGCCTATCCCGTGCGGGACCATACGACGTGGTTGCGCGACGCCGGCTTCGAAGTGGCCGCCAAGTACGACGCGCGCACGATCGATCACTGTGCGCTCGTCGCGCGCTGATGGCGAATGAGGCGCCTCCTCACCAATATGAGGGGCGAATCGCAGCCGGTCATGGGATAGGGTGACACTGCGACGTGACAGGGGCTGTTGGATGCGGAATCGCCGAATCGGTCACACGTGGTTAGCCTTTTCGAGGAATGCATCGGCCAGGCCGACACAGAGCGGAAGCTTTTCGCCAATGCTTCGGCTTTCCGGCCACACGAAAACCATTCGTATGCCGTCCCTCACGACTTTCGAGGAAAGGCTTGCCAGCGCTTCGCCGGGGTCGAGCAGCACGTGCCGGCACAGTTGCCAGTCCAACAGGTCGGCCAGGCGCTGTGCCCCGGCTGGCCGATCCCCCATGATGCCAACCCGGTCCCCGGGCCTGAGGCCGTAGGCCTTCATGAGCGGGTCGAGATTGCTTTTCACTGCTGGTCTCCTCACGCACCGTGAGTGTTCTTCTTGCCGCTTCTGCTCACAAGGCGGGCGACGATGGAGAAAGGATCGATGCCGCTCGCATAGGCCGCCGCGGCGGCCACGATCAGCACGCCCCCACCTAATTGCGCCGGCGTCAACATCCGCCCGAATGCGAAGAAATCGATAGTCACGGCGACGAGCGGGTACACGAAACTGAGCACCGCGATACTGCTCGTTGCGGCCTTTTTGAAGGCGCCGTACAGCAGTATGTACATGAATGTCGTATGAACGAGCCCCAGTGCGGAAATCGCGGCCATTTGCGAAGGCGAAGCCGGCAAATCGTGGAAATTGGCCAACGGGATGAACACCACGGTCCCGATCACCATGTGACCCACTGCGATCAATTCCGGCCGAAGCGATCGCGAGAGCGACCTCGTAAACAGTGTCGTGGCCGCATAGAGCGTTGCGGCCGCCAGAGCGCACGCGATCCCGAGCCCGTACGCACGATCGTTGTGCTGAACGCCGGGCTGCGCGAGCACGACGAGCCCGGTGAAGGAAAGGACGAGCCAAAGAACGGCCGCGCGCGACGCCCGCTCGCGCCGCACGAGAAACCCTGCGATCAACAGCAGAAACGGCTGCACGTTGTAGACGACGGTGGTGATACCGACGGACGTCAACCGATACGCCGTAAATAGAAAGCACCAATTGGCAATGAGCGTCAAGGCGCCGAAGAACAGGTTGACGCATTCTTGCCTGCCGAGCCGCAGCGAGCGAAAGTACCCTCGAGAAAAACAATAGGTTGCGAGCCCCACGGAGCCGATGGTGCAACGGAACCATACGACGTTGAAGGGGCTTTGCCGCGACATCAGCACGAAGAACCCGATGGTCCCGGAGATGACCATCGCAATCGACATATATAGTTGACCGATCCGCTCGTCGGACATCTGGTGGCCTCGCCCGGCCGTCTGTCGGTGCAATTGCCCGCTCATTTCTGCTGGACCTCCGCCTCGAGGTTGACCAGCATCACGTCGCGGTACGCGGTGCCTTCGGTCGCCCCCAGAGGCGTCACCGCGTGCTTCTTCGCGCGATCGACGATCAACGTATCGAACGGATTCGACAGCCTCAGAACGTTCGTGGGTTTGCTGTCCATTTCCGAAATCACGCTGTCCGCTCCGATCGCATTTCGCGTCAATTCGATCAAATGAATGAAAACCAACGGCTCGTCATCGAGATGCAGCCAGACCGGAGAGCTGTACGACGCCCCGCCGCAGTTCGCTTTGTATCGAATGAAATGCACGCTGATGTTGACGCTCTCCTGCCCCACGCGGTCGCAATACTCATCGATGTAACGGCTATCGCACACGAAAAGATGGCGAAAGACCCGGTTTTCAAGAATCGATTCATCGATCGCCGGAAACACTCTGACGCGCCCGCCGTCGCTATCGTTGGCGCCGTACGACTGAAAGTACGACTGACTCGGATTCAGGCGTATCTGCGCCGTCTTTCTGTCGTACACGATCTTGATCATCGCCCGATCGCGCACCGCAGCGTAAGGATCAGGCTTCACCTGTGCATCGTAAAAGCGCCTGAACGATCGGTAATCCTCGTCCGCCAGCCCTTCGTAGTACGCGCTGCCGGGCACGAACTTGAAGCCGTTCACGATATTGATAAGTTCTCTTTTCATATTCGTCTCTCTACTAGCGCCGTGCCCGCCGAGCCCGTCAATTGAGCCGGTATCGCAACCCTTCCACCGGCACGGCAGCCGGTGCCGCACTGATCCTTCGCATGACATCGTCGATGACATGGTGAATGCCCCATATGTCCGTATACGAGTACACACCTCGCGCAAATTCGTTTTGCAGATCGGCTTCTCGCCGCTGGATCGCGTTCGGCCAGCCGCGATCCGCCCCGGCTCTGTGATGCCAATCGTGAACGATGAGCGATCCTTGCACGATCAGCAGGCGCGCCGGGATGTGGACGAGCAAATGCTCGGCCCACCATCCGCTCCAAGCACGCAGCCACTTCGTACCCGAAAGCCCGCGGGCGGGCAGCGCTCGCCCGCAAAAACGGCCATGGCTGTTCTTCACATGCGAATCTCGGACTTTCTCTCCGCTCGTTCGCAGCACCCACGCGTGCTCGGTCACCAGATGAAGCAATGAGCAGATGTGATAGATCACAGTGAGCGGAAGCGCGATCGAAATCAAAAAGACCGGCAGGCCCAACACGTGCACCAGGACCGCCAGCGCTGAAAACCACGCGAGGGTCATCGCGACCCTGTAGGTGGGCGCATCGACCAGATTGCTTTTGATTCGCCCCCACCCGTACCGCAGATGGAACAGCGGGTTGACGCATTGCCACAGCAGGATCAATCGCATCCGCTCAATCGGGACGCCGGGGCGCAATCCCAACATATAGATCGCCGCCAGATCTTGGTCTCCCATCGTCGAAAAATCACGGCCGTGGTGCTCGTAGACGTGAAATTGTCGATACGCGTGAAACGGCTGCACGACGGTGAGAGTCGACAATATTTCGCACAGAATCAGGTTCGCGCGCTCGGAACGGAAGACGGCATGATGAACTCCGTGATGAATAACGGTGGCGACGATATAGCGCGCCCCCGAAACGGTGAGCGTCACGGAAACCAGAAGCCAAAACACGCTCACGGCGCGCAGCGATATCGTCACGGACGCCGCCATTCCGCCGAGAAACAGCGCAATGGCCCAAGCAGCGGATTCGAGCGGGCTGATCGACCTCGATGCCCGTCCGTGCAGCTCCTTGCCAGTCAGCCAGGTCCAGAACCCCTGAAATGGAAGACGCGTATACGACTGGCGGATTGCCGCAGATCGTTCTAATTGTTCTCGCAATGTCATTCCGTCACCTTAAGCAATTTCGGCGACAATGCTATCAGCCGCTTGCACCGGCGTATCGCCGTTCAATTTCTTTGGTTGTAGAAGAATGTTTTTAAACGTCGAAACTTGAAATCGATTTTTCTCGACAACGCACCGTGAATAAGGCGCGCCAGAACGATGCCGCCCGCGTGATACTATCGCCGGCGCTTTCCGGCCAATTTCTATCGCAAGTATCGACGTCCAACCAATATTCCGAGGAGCGACCATGCTTGACAGAAGCCAATTGGAAGCTTTTGCGGCGATCGTCGAACATCAAAGCTTCGAGCGGGCTGCAAATGCGCTGAACATCACGCGCGGCGCGATTTCGCTACGCATCAAAGCGTTGGAGGAAACGCTATCAGCGGTGCTGCTGATTCGAAATCGCCCGGTGCTGCCAACCGTGGCGGGTGAGGTCCTGCTTCGGCACGTCAACGCGGTGCGCCTACTCGAACAAGACGTCTATCGGCAACTCGCCCCCGACGGCGGTCGGCATCAGCGCGCAAGGCTGGCCGTCGCCGTGAATGCCGATTCGCTTGCGTCATGGTTTGGCGCATGCACACAAGCGTTGCTCGATGCGCTGCCCGTCGCGCTCGAAGTTCTGGTCGAAGATCAGGACCATACGGGACCCATGCTGATTCGGGGAGAGGTCATCGGGTGCGTTTGCAGCGAGTCCAAGCCCGCGCAAGGGTTCGAAGCGATTCGCCTCGGCTCGATGGAGTATCGCTGCGTCGCCGCGCCCGCATTCGCGCAGCGCCATTTCCCCTGCGGTTTGACGGTGCACGAGCTCTGCTCGGCGCCGGCGATCTTATTCAATCGCAAGGATTCCCTCCACGACGATTTCTTGAAAATGCTGTTCGGCGTGGAGCCGCGACAGTATCCGCGCCACTACTTTCCGTCTCCTGTGGCGTTGCTCAGCGCCATCCAAAACGGCAACGGCTACGGCCTCGTTCCGGTGCAACAAGCGCAAGGGCCGCTGGCATCCGGAGAGCTCGTCGACCTCTCGCCGAAGCGGGGACTTTCCATCCCCTTGTTTTGGCATCACTGGCAGCAGGAACCGCCCCTCGCTCGCCAAGTCACCGATTTCATCGTGCGCTTTGCGCGCGCCGCGCTTGGGGTAAGTGAACTCCCGGATGGATCACTCCAAGAAGCTGAAGGCGCAGCTAAATTGCACGCGCGTATCGGCGCCGGTTGACTTCGAGCGCGAGGACCGACGTGAACATGCCCGCGGCCAAGAACACGAGCTCGACGTTTCCCGTGACGAGACCGAACCATTTGGTCGCGTAAAGCGCAATGGAGGAAATACAGCCCGCAACGAGCGCGCGTTGTGCGGCGACCGGCGGCACGGCAATGTTCAACAGCAGCAGCGCGAACAGCGGGCCGATGCTTGCGATGTACACGACATTGAGGTCGATCATCGTTTCGATGATCGCCTGCCCGCGACTCGCAACGATCGCGCCCAACAACACCACTGCGGCCGATGCCGAAACCTTCGCGTCCGCTCGCGCAATCTCGGGCATCGCCAGGACCGCAGCCGACATTGCGCGGACGACGGCCGCACCCGAGCCCAGCGCGGCGGCGACCAGGGTGAGCAGCATGACCGTCCCCGCCCCGCTTCCGAGACGCCCCGACATGTGAGCGAGGACCAACGGAATCGCTTGCTTCGCGTCGGCAGCGTGCGCAAGCCAGCCCGCGTCGCTAGCCGCGAGCACTGCGGATGCCGGCAATGCGCCCACGACGATCAGCACGACGGCGGCGAGAGCGCAGCCTGCTACGGCGGCGGCCGGGCTGCGGGCCGCGATGATGAATTGCTGATAGTCGGCGCCGGTTACAACGAGAAAGACGACCGCAATCGTCATCGTCGCGAGTTCAGAGCCGCCTACCCGGTGCAGATCGGCTGCAAAGCGCGGAATGGCATGCAAATAAATGCCGAGCCCGCCGAGATCGAGTACCGCCAGCAGCAGAACGACGCTACCGGCCAACAAGCACAGCGCGAAAATCTTCGATGCCACGCCGAGGTGAAGCCGCGCGGCGACGAAGATCGCTAGCGACACGATCGGCAGCGACAACGTGCCGGGAACGCCCACCAGCGATAGCGTCGTGCTGGCCCCTTGGATTTGCGCGGCGAGGACGCCCGTCATCCAGATGACGGAGAGCACGGCGACATAGCGCTTCACGACAGCGCCGTAGCGGTTCCCGAACAAATCCCACACAGGCACGCCGACGCGCCATAGACGAGCCGACAAAAACGCGAGGAGCAGCATCCCGGCGCCAGTCAGCCACGGATACAGGCAACCCGCCATGCCGCGCGACATGGCGAGTTCGCCCGAGCCGAAGAGAAATCCGATGCCGTAGCTTGCGGAAACGAGCATTGCCGCAACCTGCACCGTCCCCAACCGATCGCCGCTCATCGGGCCGGCCCCGTACTTCGACGGCAGCGAACGACGGCTTCGCTACCCCATAGATACGACGTGCAGACGACGCCGCGTGCGCAATAGCTGGGCAAGCAGGAAAGCATGCGCCAGACGTCGGGCAAGCGATAGTACGGCACTGCCGGCACCAAGTGATGCGTGAGATGGTATCCGTTGTTATGCGGGTGAACGATCCAGCGCCAGCGGCGTGCGACGGCCACATCGCGGGTAAACGAATAGATTCCGCCAGTTGCCATTCCGTAGTGATCGCACATTTCGCGCCATGTCGTGATCGCATGAAAACCGGTCGCTTTCGCAACATACCAGGAGATGACGAAGACGCCGGCGAATCCGGGTCCCGCAACGAGTGCCAACAACGCCGCGAGGGCCGCCCACCAGCCGACGAGCGTCAAGCGCCGCGCCGCTCCGAGGTTCGAATCGATCAGGTGGCCAGCCACCGATGCGAGCCAGCCTCCGGCGGAAAAAAGGAGCTTGCGATAGGTGCGCCACCAATCCGGGAAGGAACTCGCCGCAGGCACGATGTAGTCGGGATCGTGCTGGCTCATGCCCAACCTCGCGTGGTGACGGGCGTGCGAGGCCCGGTAGCGCGCGAGATCCGCGAGAAGCGCGGGCGCCAAGAACGCGCCAGCGATCATATCGTTGAGCCGAGCCGTTCGATAAAGGTTTCGATGACCGGCTTCATGCAAGAGATTGCCGAGCGCGCGTTGCCGGTTGGCAATTAAAAATAGCGCCGGCAGCGCCGCGGCAACGCCGAAACGGTAAAGGCACGAGGTCGCCGCCATAATGAGCGCCCAATCGAAAGCGATGTCGAACGCAGGGCGCACCCGACTGATTCCCCGCAGGCCTATCGCACTGATACCGCGTTCGGCGAGCTCTTTGCGGACCTCGTCCGCATCCGCCCATACGGAATCCGGGCCTGCATTTCGTCGATTCATCGCAATGCCATCGAATAGGTAAATCGGAACGGAGGCGACTGGCCTGAGCGCTGCCATGACCTGCCGCGCCGAATTCTATCCAGCGGGGTAGCAATCGGTATCGAGGTTTAAAAATTATTGCCGAGCGCTAGTGCGGCTAACGCCATTGACCGAGTGGCGCCCGGCACGCTCACGCATGCGCATCGACGCGGCTACGACGCTTCTCGGGACGTCGCGTCGGCCGCGATCGAATGAAGCACCGCCATTGCCCGCGCGGCATGTTGGACGGGAACGAACAGGTGGTCGTGGTAAAAGGCCGAGACGGCGTTGCATGGGATGCCGGCCCCGGCCAGGGCGGCACACACCGACGACAAGAAACCGACTGCGGCGAGATCGGAGTGAACCTCGAGCGTGATCAAGCGCGACTCGAACGAATACGGCAGGCCAAGCGAATCGGCGAACGCTTTCTCGGCGATCGCGGTAAGCCCTTCGGCTTCGCGGAAGAGGCAAATTGGCTCGAGGCCATCGGGCAGGCGGTGATCGGCAAAGCTGCAGAACACATAGTGCGGCGACGTCAACCGCGGCGCCATCTCGCGCAGCAGGACTGTCAAATCGCGCTGTTGGCTCACACTGAATTTCCTCGCGTCGAATTTGCCGGCCGCGAAATACTATCACGCACGCAGAGGGCGCCATTGCTTGCCGGCCAGCCCATGCTCAACTGCGTGGCCGGCAGATCATTTTGGCAAGCGGCGCCACCGAATCCGCGCAGTCAACGCTCTTGGATGGGAGGGATCTTCGCGGTCTCAAATAGTGCAAGCGCCAGATGAATCGGCGATAAGCGATCCCGCGAACGCCCGCCCCCTTGCCTATGCTGTGACAAGGACGATCCGGCGCCTAGTCGCGCGTCCGTCGCGATCGATATCAATGTCGCGGAGCACGAGCGATGCGAGCTTACTCGAGGAGCGGGCGTCGAGGATGACCAACCGGTATGCACGGCAACAGTCGAAATATTCGAATTCGCAGCCGAATAAGCACAGGCCGCCTACGGCAAAGCACGAGCCTTCGGACGTGACCCGGCACAACAAGGCGGTCGCGCGCGAAGGCAACCGTATCAATGCAACGGCGCACCAACGCAGGAACCCTGCGCGCGGCTGGCCGGCTGGGCCCCAGACCCCGCCGGCCAGTCAACATTGGACCGTCCCGCGCGACCTACGGATCCCGGATTGGATGACGTTCGATCAGGACGTCGCCACCTTGCAAATCGGGCCGACCCATGCGATGGCGCGCGGCTCATGGCTCAATCGGCTTTTGCTCTTCGCCGCGTTCGCATCCTTTTTGCAGCATGCCGCGGCGGAGGAAACGGCCCGGCATTCGACGGAGCTGCCCGTATGCGGGCCCGACGGGCTGGGCTCGGTGCTTCAGGAAATGCTCGAAGACACGCCGCAAAGACCGAAGGTTTCCGACAGACTTTTGAAAAAGGCGAACATCGATCCGGACAGCAACTGTACGGTACTCGTTCATCCGGTGAATAGGCTCGACGGCCGTAAGCAGTCCGAGCCGCAGCAAGTCCAAATGACTTGCCGCCAAGCCCATCTGGAGAAGGATGTCGCCGGGTGGGTGGCGCAGCGCAGGGTCGCCCCGGCGCTAGACGGTATCGCTTCCGCGAAGGAAGTCTTCGACAGGGCTTTCGATCTTCATCTGAACTACTCGACGAGCGCGATCGCGAGGACGCTGGAGGAGGGATATAAAGAGAAACACATCGACCTGCAATCCGACACGTCGATCTTGTCGATCTGCGTATCCCGCAAGGATCCGATGCTGGCTGGCGCCCCCGTCGGATGCGGGCATCTCGGGCATTTGCACCGCGTAACGACAGCGGGCGAGGAGCAGCACTACGCGATCGTTCCGAACCAATGCAACGAGGTGCAATCCGTACCGAACGATCCCGACGAGCTCATCGATTGGATCAAAATCAATTGGCACCTGTTTTTTCGAGCCCCGCTCATCGATCCCGATGGCCCGCTTCAAGTCGTGGTGGATAAGGTCAAGGAAGGGCTCACGCTCGCCGACGCCATCGACGAGAGTGCTCGAAGAATAGTAAACGGCGTCTTCTCGCCGTTGCGAGCTATCTTCGAAGCGCCAACCTCTTTCGAAACGTGGACCCATGTCCTCAACGATTTGACATTCCCGCTATACGGCACGGTGCGAGCGCTGGAGAAGGGAGATTACGAGGAGGCGGTGCTATCCGGCATATTCGACGCCGCCACGCTGATCGTTCCGGTTGCGAAGGCCGGTCGCGGCGGATGGCTGATGATCAAGCTCGTCAGAAAGCTGCCTGGGGGGCTCAGCAAGGCGGCAAAGCTGAAGCACCTGCGCCATGGGCGCAAGTTCACCAAGGTGGTGGTCAACTCGCAACGCATAGCGGGAAACAACAATGTTGCCGAAAGGCTCGCAAAATATCTGGTTGAAAACAATACGTCGAAGCTCGCAAAGAATGTGTCTCAGGGCGGCGTATGCTGGGATGCCGTCATCAGCTTTCAAAAGGAAGCGGGAATGATATCGCCCGCCACGGCGCAACGGCTCCACCGCGCAACACGCGCCGGCAAATTCGACGAATTCCTGAAAGGCGGCCGCCAGATTGCCACCCCGACTGAATTCTCCAAAACGGCCGCGGGCCAGCGCATCGGGTTCGTCGACGTAAGCGACAATAGATTGAAGCACGCGATGATAACTACCGGGGACGGTAAGGCAATAGGCGTTAATAACGGCTTTCTCAACCCGAAGTTCAGCCCGGGATGGGCATCGATCGATCTAAGGAGAGATTTGACCTGGCGCAACGGCCTCGTTCACTCCAAGGACGGCGGCGTGCATATGCGCTTAATCGTGGATGGCGTCAGCATAGGGTAGTCGTTCCCGGCTTCAGGGAAGTGCGGTTGATCCGTGAAGATCGCCACTGCGGCGACTGCAAAACCTTGGAATGCCTGCATAGCTTTTCTTATGAATTTCCTATGCGACAATGGCGGCCAACTACACTCGGGGACCGATAATTCAATGAAACGCCTTCTTTTGATTGCCTTGTGCCTGGCTTCTTCCTCCGTTTTCGCAGGCGAGCGCAGGCAGGTTCTACTCGCAACGCCGGTCACTTACGCCTCGGGTGCAGGGGTCGTCGAGCGAGTCAAAGACGAGTGCCACATCGACGATATGTTGACGCGCCACGTCGGAGAGGCGCTGCGCCGCCTCAATCGAACAGGGGAAGGGACGATCGAAGTGAATGGCGCTCCGGGCGACGCCGAAATCCTGAAGCTGCAGATCACTTACGTGATGGGCGTCGGCGGCGGCGCGTGGACAGGGCCCAAAGCCATCTCGTTGTCGGCCGATCTCATCGACAACGGCCAGGTCGTCCGGCACACGAAGTTCAAGCGCTGGTCCGTCGGCGGGATGTGGGGCGCCTTCAAAGGCACGTGCTCCATTCTCGATCGCACCGCAGTGGTCATCAGTAAGGATTTGAGTCGCTGGGTACATAACCCGCGGTATGTCATCAAGGATGAAGATGCGCCCGACCAAGCTTCGGCGCAGGAGGCGGCTTCGGCGGCGGGTGCGGCTACGGCGGCGCAGGATAGCGGTGAAAAAGCGAATTGAACGAAGACCGCTAGCCGAACCGCGCCGGGAATCGTGGCTAAACCAGGCGACCCATTCGAGCGTTGCAGATTCCTTGGATTGAACGAAATCTAAAATGCAACTTGGCCCACACGGCAAAACGCTTCTGCAAAACCTGCGTAAGCTTTTCGGTGGCAACCATGTAGACGCGAGCGACATACAACCGACCAGCGAGTCGACCGAAAAGTACACCGCAACGGCCTACGTCGCCTGGCAATTCGAGCACGACCTGACGATGTCCACGTCGAAAGGGAACGCCTCGGTTGCAAATGGTCATTTTGGCTATCGGTCCGCCGACTATCAAAGCCATCTCCAGCGGCTGTGTCAGCAGGCTGTGCACAGCCGGGAGATTCGCGGCGCTTTCATGCAGCGTATCGATGCTGCCGGGGCCGGCGGGCTCGAATTGTCTGCGACAGTCCAGCCGGTGCACGATTTCGGCTCCTACTCCGTGTTCCGGCAGTGCGGATCCTGCGCCGGGAGCGGGCGCATCTCGTGTGGCGGCTGCGCTGGACGAGGTAAGAGAGCTTGCGGTGGATGTGGCGGCGCCGGTTGGCATAACGAGACCGTCACGCACACCCGCTGGAACGGTCACCGCCACGAAACCTACTCGCAGACAGTCCAGCGTACGTGCTCTTTGTGCGGTGGAGGCGGCCGCGTCGTTTGCACGAGCTGCGGCGGCTCGGGTAAGCAAACCTGCAATGCATGCGCCGGACACGGCTACTTCACGGATGTCTGCCACGTGAGGGCGATGGCTAGACCGTCATGGCACGTACCAGGACACACCGGCCTGGCTGCAGAGTCGTTGGTTCGCGCAATGGAGCTGAGGGGGCCGCGCACCGTGCGTGAACTGGTGCCGCTCGAGCTCGCCGGCAGCGAATACAGCGAAAAGGACAACTGGGTCGTGCGCTACACGGGCGCGGCGGACGTCGTTGAGCTAGGCATCGCCGTCGCGAAAGTCGACTATACGGTTGCCGCTGCCGGCACGCATGTCATTCCGATTAAAGCGCCCCCGGTATTCGACCAGCTTCTGGCGCGCGAACTCGAGGAAATCGCATCGCTGGCGAACCGGGGCAAGAGCAGCCGTACGAGCATTCGTCGGCAGGCCAAACGCCTATTCGCGATGTTCCGCGGGGTCCCGATACTCGACCAGGCTTTGCGAGGCGTCGCGAAGCTAGGAAAGGACGCCCGCTCCAATCCGGCACCCGTGGTAGTTCGCGTCGCCGAGGGGTTTATTTCAAGAGAAGCAGCGAACGCGATCGCCACTGCGTTCCTGCACACCTTGGACAAGGTATCCCCGGCCAATTCACGTGCTGCCTGGACATTGGTGGCTCTGTTCCCGTCCGTCGCGAGTTTTGTCTACGCAGCGAGCAATTTCTCGGCGTTCTCGCCGGCAAATCCGCTGCATGCGGTCTTACCTCTATGCGTCGCCGTAGCTGGCGCGGGTGTGGCGATGCTCGTCGTATCGCCGGCAGGCTGGATATTGAGTGCTGCGGTGAGTGCTGTCTCGAGGCTCAAGGTACCGGCCGAGTACCGGCAACGCGGCCGCAACTGGGACCCTCTCAAGGGCGCTTGCCTGTTCGCCATGTCGGCATCGTTCGTTGGAGCCCTCTATGGCGCAGCGGCAGCCATGCAATGGGTCCCGAATATACGGACTGCGGCGACGCCGGTCCTTGATTACGCGGCCGCACATACGTCGCCGGGAAGCGGTGCGAACCGATTGTTCGCTGGGTTGGCAACCTCGACGCCGGCGAACGCGGAGTCGCCAGCCGATATTCGACGCGCAGTGCAACGATTCCTGATCGCTCATGGCTATCTTCACGGTCGCGCCGACGGCAATTTCGGCGCGCTCACGACTGCGGCGATTGCCCGCTATGAGCGGCAGGAAACACTCGATCCGTCAACTCCGCTTGCCGAACTCCTGGCACACATGCGGACACCCCCACGCCCTACGGCTACCGCTCGCGGCGTCGCGCTAACCGCGCCATCGCCCACGGAGAATCCGAGTCGAATGCCGATACCGCCTGAACCTGCTTCACGGTCAGCAAGCCCCGCTCGACGCAGCGCAACCGTAGCAGCGCAGACGGAGCGCGCCGCCGCTGCCGTTGCTTGCAAAGACGACGGAACGTTCTTCGGCAAGACGGTATGCCAGAACCCCGTTTTGGCCGAAAGCTACCAACGCGAGCTAAGAGAATACGAGGCGGCGCAGCGGCGGCTGGGCGGTGTCGACAACGGGATTCGGATCGAGCAGGAACGTTGGCTCGAGACGGTTGTTCACGATTGCGTGAACACTCAATGCCTGACATCCGCGTTCGATGAGCGGGCTGCGGACTTAAGCGTGCGATATCGCGGCGGCTAGGATGTCGAGTCACCTCAGCCGGGGACATTCGCAGCGTATTGATCGCGTATGGGTTGCCAGTTGCTTCGCTCTTTCCAGGCAAACGCTAATTAACCAAGAGAATCGGACGATCTGCGAAAAAGCAGAAAAGAACAAAGCCCGCGTGCTCCAAGCAGGCGGGCTTCGATCAACAGAACTGCGTACTAGCAGTAGCGTAGAGGTTAAAACGGAATATCGTCATCCATATCATCGAGCCCGCCGCCTGCTGCCGGCTGGCTCGGCCGGCTAGCACCGCCGCCGCCACTCCCCCCACTACGCGCACCGCCGCCGCCCGTCGCGCGGCCGCCGCCGCGCTGCTCGGCCGGCTCACGGCTGTAGCCGCCATCGTCCCCACCGCCCATGCCGCCGCCAGCGCCGCCGCGGCCGCCGAGCATTTGCATTTGATCGGCGACGATCTCGGTCGAATAGCGATCCTGCCCGTCCTGCCCCTGCCACTTGCGCGTACGCAAACGGCCTTCGATATACACGGCCGAACCTTTCTTCAAATATTCGCCGACGATCTCGGCAAGGCGCCCGAAGAATGCAACGCGGTGCCACTCCGTCGCTTCCTTCATTTCGCCCGATGCCTTGTCCTTGTAGCGATCCGTCGTAGCCAGCCGGATATTGGCGATGGCGTCCCCGCTCGGCAGGTAACGAATTTCAGGATCGGCCCCGAGGTTGCCGACGAGGATGACCTTATTTACGGATGCCATGAGTCTCTCCAGTTAATCCATTGCGCGACGGCGCCCGCTGCACGAGCGCCAAGCACGCGACGCGTAGAGTCGCGTCAAATCTTACGCACGGGCTTCATATTGGCGGCGATTATAAGCCAGCCCAACACGAGACCCGAACATGCATAGAACACGGCGTCTTGACCGACCGACTTCATCAGCCAGCCGCCCACGACGCCACCCAGCGCAAGGCCGATCGACTGCGTCGTGTTGTACACGCCCGCCGCCGCGCCCTTGCGCGTGCCGGGCGCGAGCTTCGACACGAGCGAAGGCTGCGACGCCTCGAGAATATTGAAACCGAGGAAGTACACGAACAGAATCGCAGCCACGGACAAGATCGTATGCGGCGCCGTGCCGAGCAGCAATTGGCCGATCAGGATAAGCGTGATCGCGCCGCAGAGCACGGGCTTCATCTTGCCCCGTTTCTCGGCCGCGATGATCGCCGGCACCATCATGACGAACGAAAGGCCCATGACCGGCAAATACACTTCCCAGTGCGAGGCGACAGGCAAGCCACCCGCCACGAGAATGCGCGGCACCACGAGAAACAGCGCCGTTTGCGTGGCGTGCAGCACGAGCACGCCGAAATTCAACCGCAACAGCTCGACGTTGCGCAACACTTCCGCGAACGGGGCCCGCACGTGCACGGGCTTGGGCGCGTCGGGCACGATCCACAGCACCACGCCGATGGCGAGCAGCGACAACCCGCCCACGAGCGCGAACAACCCGTTCATCCCAACCCACTGATAAACGATCGGCGCGCCGACGATCGCCACGGCGAACGAAATGCCGATGCTGCCGCCCACCATCGCCATCGCCTTCGTGCGGTGCTCGTCGGCGGTCAGATCGGCGATGAACGCGATCACGGCGGAAGATACGGCCCCCATCCCCTGGATTACCCGGCCCACGATGATCCACGTCATATCGTGCGCCATTGCAGCGACGAAACTGCCCAGCGCGAAGATCAACAAGCCCGTGGCGATGACGGGCTTGCGCCCGAGCTTGTCGGACGCCCAGCCGTAAAAGATGTACAGGAGCGACTGCGTCACGCCGTACGCGCCGAGCGCGACACCCACGAGCAGGACGTTTTCGCCGCCGGGGATCGTCTTCGCGTACACCGAGAAGACGGGCATGATCATGAACAGGCCAAGCATGCGCAGCGCAAAAATGCCGGCAAGCGAAACCGTGGCGCGCAACTCGGGCGCGCTCATACGCGAGGATGTAACGGACGGATTCGACATCGGAAGCGAGCGTGGAAGAACCGGGGCGACGCCTTTAGGCCACTGCCAGCCCCCAAGTGAATCCCGTTCGGGCCGCCCCCGCAAGAGGACTTCCCCCTAAGGGCTGGCTTTCGGTGCGCCTTCGGCGCCGGGCCGCCTCGAGCGCGGCAGCCCGCCAGGGCTGCAAATATAGCGAGCGTGGGCTCATGCGCTCCCGCACGCTGTAAGGACGCTGTAACGGCGGTCTGGAAAAGTCGTTATAGTAGCAGGTTTGGCCCCCTCCCCTCCCCAGGTTCATGGAACAGATTCGTATCCGTGGGGCGCGCACCCACAACCTGAAGAACGTCAATCTCGATCTGCCCCGCCACCAGCTCATCGTGATCACCGGCTTGTCCGGTTCGGGCAAGTCGTCGCTGGCGTTCGACACCCTCTATGCAGAGGGTCAGCGTCGTTACGTGGAAAGCCTTTCGGCCTACGCGCGCCAGTTCCTGCAGCTGATGGAGAAGCCCGATGTCGACCTGATCGAGGGTCTCTCGCCCGCCATCTCGATCGAACAAAAGGCGACGTCGCACAATCCGCGCTCGACGGTCGGCACCGTCACCGAAATTCACGACTATTTGCGTCTGCTCTATGCGCGCGTCGGCACGCCGTACTGCCCCGAGCACGAGATCGCGCTCGAGGCGCAAAGCGTCTCGCAAATGGTCGACGCCGCGCTCGCCCTGCCGGAGGAAACCAAGCTCATGATCCTTGCACCCGTGGTGGCGAACCGCAAGGGCGAGCATGCCGAACTGTTCGAGCAAATGCAGGCGCAAGGCTTCATCCGGTTCCGGATTCGCTCGGGAGGCGGCACGGCCAACGAGGGCACGGCGCACATCTACGACGTAGATTCCCTGCCCAAGCTCAAAAAGAACGACAAGCATTCGATCGACGTCGTCGTCGATCGGCTGAAGGTGCGTCCCGATATGAAGCAGCGCTTGGCCGAATCGTTCGAGACGGCCCTGCGCCTGGCCGACGGCCGCGCGATCGCGCTCGAAATGGACACGGACAAAGAGCACCTGTTCAGCTCGAAATTCGCCTGCCCGATCTGCTCGTACTCGCTGCCCGAACTCGAGCCGCGCCTGTTCTCGTTCAACAATCCGATGGGCGCATGCCCGGATTGCGACGGCCTCGGCCAAATCACGTTCTTCGATCCGAAGCGCGTCGTCGCGCATCCGTCGCTGTCGCTCGCGGCCGGCGCGGTCAAGGGCTGGGACCGCCGCAATCAGTTTTATTTCCAGATGCTGCAAAGCCTCGCGGCGTATTACGAATTCGAGATCGATACGCCCTTCGAGGATTTGCCCGAAAAAATCCGCAAGTTGATCTTGTTCGGCTCGGGCAAGGAGCAGATCCCGTTTTCGTATATCAACGAGCGCGGGCGCGCGACGGTGCGCGAGCATGTCTTCGAAGGCATCATTCCGAATCTCGAGCGCCGCTATCGCGAAACGGATTCGGCCGCCGTGCGCGAAGAACTCGCGAAGTATCAGAACAATCAAGCCTGCCCCTCTTGCGACGGCACGCGGCTGCGTCGCGAGGCGCGCTTCGTGCGGCTCGGGATGGACGGCGACGCGCGCGCGATCTACGAAGTGAGCGGCTGGCCGTTGCGCGACGCGCTCGGCTACTTCCAAACGCTCAAGCTCGAAGGCGCCAAGCGCGAGATCGGCGAGAAAGTCGTCAAGGAAATCGTCGCGCGCCTCATGTTCCTGAACAACGTCGGGCTCGACTACCTTTCGCTCGAGCGCAGCGCCGACACGCTCTCGGGCGGCGAGGCGCAGCGCATTCGCCTCGCATCCCAAATCGGCTCGGGTTTGACGGGCGTCATGTACGTGCTCGACGAACCGTCGATCGGCCTGCATCAGCGCGACAACGACCGCCTGATCGCGACGCTCAAGCATCTGCGCGATCTCGGCAATTCGGTCATCGTCGTCGAACACGACGAGGACATGATCCGCATGGCCGATTATGTCGTCGACATGGGCCCCGGCGCGGGCGAGCACGGCGGCATGATCATCGCCGAAGGCACACCCAACGAGGTGCAGAAGGATCCGGCTTCGCTCACGGGCCAATACCTCGCGGGCGAACGCCGCATCGAATTTCCCGATGAGCGTAAAGAGCCCGACGAGCGGCGTCTGCGCATCGTCGAGGCGTACGGCAACAACTTGAAGCGCGTCACGCTCGACCTGCCCGTGGGGCTGTTGACCTGCGTCACCGGCGTCTCGGGCTCGGGCAAGTCCACGCTGATCAACGACACGCTTTACCACGCGGTCGCCCAGCATTTGTACGGCTCGTCCACAGAACCGGCTCCCTATGAGCAAATCGAAGGGTTGGAGCACTTCGACAAGGTCATCAACGTCGATCAATCGCCGATCGGCCGCACCCCGCGCTCGAACCCGGCCACGTACACGGGGCTGTTCACGCCGATCCGCGAACTGTTCGCCGGCGTGCCCGCCGCGAAGGAACGCGGCTATGACCCGGGCCGGTTCTCGTTCAACGTCAAAGGCGGCCGCTGCGAGGCTTGCCAAGGCGACGGCGTGCTGAAAGTGGAAATGCACTTCCTGCCCGACGTGTACGTTCCCTGCGACGTCTGTCACGGCAAGCGCTACAACCGCGAAACGCTCGACGTGCAGTACAAGGGCAAGAACATCAGCGAAGTGCTCGATATGACGGTCGAGCACGCGCACGAATTCTTCGGCGCCGTACCCGTGATCGCACGCAAGCTCAAGACGTTGCTCGACGTCGGCTTGGGCTACATCCGGCTCGGCCAGTCGGCCACGACGCTATCGGGCGGCGAGGCTCAGCGCGTCAAGCTGTCGCTCGAACTGTCCAAGCGCGACACGGGCCGCACGCTCTACATTCTCGACGAGCCCACCACGGGGCTGCATTTCCACGACATCGCATTGCTACTGGAAGTCATCCACCGGTTGCGAGATCATGGCAATACCGTGGTCATCATCGAGCATAATCTCGATGTGATCAAAACTGCGGACTGGGTCATCGATCTCGGCCCGGAAGGCGGTGCGGGCGGCGGGCAAATCATCGCTCAAGGCCGGCCCGAGCAGATTGCAAAATCGAAGGCGAGCTTTACGGGACGGTATCTCGCGCCGCTGCTCGATCGCCGGTAACCGCGGCGCTCGTTCGCGGCTACGTGTATCGCCGCCCGACATCGGTTGGAGACCAGACATATCATGGCTAAGCGCAACGAGGCCCCCGAAGACACCCGCATGCGGGAGGTCGTCGGACGTCCCGTGCGGCTCACGAGCGACATGAGCCTGCCGAAGCTGTCGGCGGTCGAGATCGGCAGTTACCTGCTCGCCTTCGCCGGCATGTGGGCGGTTCTGCACTTCAAGCTACTCGGCGCGCTGCTTGCGGGCATGCTCGTCTATCAACTCGTCCACACGATCGCGCCCGGCATCGAGCGCCACATGTCCAGCCAGCGCGCGCGCTGGGTCGCCGTCGTGGTCATCGCGACCGTGGTCGTCGGAGGCCTGACGGGCATCTCGATCGGCATCGTCGAGCACTTCGAGCACACGGTGCCGAACATTCAAAACTTGCTCGATCAGGTCATGCAGATCGTCGATCAAGCGCGCTCGCGCTCGCCCGATTGGCTCTCCGCCATGCTGCCGGGCGATGTCTCGCAGATGAAGCAAAAGGCCGGCATGCTCGTGCATACGCACATGGAGCAACTACAACAAGGCGGTAAGAACGTTGCCCGCGGGTTCGGCCATGTGCTGTTCGGGATGATCATCGGCGCGATGATCGCCATCACGAGCGAGCGCCACATGCAGCGGCTGCCGCTGTCCACGGCGCTCGTCGCGCGAGCCTCGCGCTTTGCGGATGCGTTCCGGCGGATCGTGTTCGCACAAGTCAAGATATCGACGATCAACGCGGTGTTCACGGCGCTTTACTTGCTGATCGCGTTACCGATTTTTCACGAGCGGCTGCCGCTGTCGAAGACGCTCGTGCTCGTCACGTTTATCGCGGGGCTGCTGCCGGTTATCGGCAATCTGATCTCGAATACGCTGATCGTCGCCGTCTCGCTCGCCGTCAGCCTGCCGACGGCCATTTCCTCGCTCGTCTTTCTGGTATTGGTCCACAAGTTCGAATATTTTCTGAATGCGCGGATCGTCGGCGGGCAAATCGAGGCGCGCGCCTGGGAACTGCTGCTGGCCATGCTGATCATGGAAGCGGCAGCGGGCGTGCCGGGGCTCGTGGCCGCGCCCATCTTCTACGCTTACATCAAACGCGAACTCGTTTATCTGCGGCTGGTTTGAGGTTGGCGCGCGGGGAACGCTCCGGCGCTCAGCCGCGCACCCGCGCGTTCAACGAAACACGACCGTTTTCGTCCCATTCAGCACGATCCGATGCTCGACATGCCACTTCACCGCGCGCGCCAGCGTCACGCACTCGACGTCGCGGCCGATCGCAGTTAGTTGGTCGGGCGTCATGCTGTGATCGACGCGCTCCACTTCCTGCTCGATGATCGGACCTTCGTCAAGATCGGTCGTGACGTAATGGGCGGTCGCGCCGATCAACTTCACGCCCCGGTCGAACGCCTGGTAGTACGGCTTGGCGCCCTTGAAGCTCGGCAAGAACGAGTGATGGATATTGATCGCCCGGCCCGACAAGTGCTCGCACAGATTCGGCGACAAGATCTGCATATAGCGCGCGAGCACGACCAGATCGGCCGCGTTTTGGTCGATCACTTCGAGCACGCGCGCCTCTTGCGCGGCTTTGGCGGCGCCCGTCGAGTCCATCAGCGGGAAGTGATGGAACGGGATGTCATAACTTGCGGCGAGCTGATAGAAATCTTTGTGATTCGAAATGATCGCGGCAATCTCGATCGGCAGTTGCCCCGTGCGATAGCGGAACAGTAAATCGTTCAAGCAATGGCCGATTTTCGAGACCATGATGACGACCTTCGGCTTGAGCGCTGCGTCGTGGATCTCCGATCGCATCGAAAATTCCGCGGCCAACGGCGCGAACGCTTCGCGCAGCGCATCGAGCCCCGGGTCGCCGCCTACTTGTTGAAAGTGCACGCGCATGAAAAATTCGCCCGTGCGGCTATCGCCGAATTGTGCAGAGTCGAGAATATTGGCGCCGCGCTCGAACAGGAACCCCGATACCGCGTGGACGATGCCGGGCCGATCGGGGCACGATAGTTTCAAGATGAAGCTGTGTTGGGTCGACATGACCGAGTTGACTCCTATGTTTGATCCCTGCCGTAGCGCTCGCGTATTCAGCGCATGCGATCCGTTCAGCGCGTGACGAGCGGCGCGGCGAAAAGCGTATCGATGCCCGCGCAGGCGTCCTCATCGATCCAATCGTGGCGCAGCATGCAGTCGAGCGTCGCAAGGCTCGCATCGACGGTCATCTCGCCGTCCTCGATCCAACGCGCGACCTCGTCGATGCGCGCGAGCCGGTGTTCGCCCACTTCTCCATCCTGGTTGCGCGGGGCGAAATCCTCGGGCAGCGGCAGGTCGTAGATGAAAATCTGCTCGGCCTGCGTACCTTCGGGCAGCGACTGCAGCACATGCACCGTACGTCCGGGTTCGGCCTTGCCGGCCAGAGCGGCTTCGATGCCGGCCTCTTCCCAGCATTCCTTGACGATCGTCTCTTCGATCGACAAGCCCCAAGCAATGCCGCCCGCAACTACGTTGTCCAGCATGCCCGGGTCGGTCGCCTTGGTCTGGCTGCGGCGCGCGATCCAAAGCTGCGGCGCCCGACCCGCGTATTTTACGATGCCGTTCAAATGCACCGCGTAGGTCCTCGTGCCGAAGAAGCGCGCAGCGGCCCGCTCGATATAGGCGAGCGGCGCAGCGTCGAAGGCATTGCGAATCGCGTAAGTCTCGTCGCGCCAACCGACGATGCGCCCCTGCCCCGCGAGCGCACCGATGACAGCGCCCAACGCCGCGGACCGGCTGTCGGCGCTCCCGTCGAAACGAGCGGCCAACGTCACCGCTCTGGCGTCGATCTCGAAGACGTCGGGCCACCGCGCAAGCAGCGCGACGTCGTGCTCGCGTATCCATCCGACTTGCTCGGAAGCCATGAAAAACGGACGGTGCGCCTGCGGCTCGAAGCGGCGCGCATGGGCGATGCAGGGCAAGCTCATTGAAACTCCTTGACGGGTACGGCCGGCGAGAAGACGGATCGCGCCTCAATCGCGCAACGCCACGCGCAGCCCGAGCGCGATGAAAGTTGCGCCCGCGAGCCGGTCGAGCCAGACACCGGCGCGCGGACGACGCTTGAGCCACGCGCCGAGCGCACCGGCGAACAAACCGAACGCGGAAAAGATCGCCAGCGTCTGCAGCATGAAAACGAGGCCCAGTTCGATCATCTGGACGGCGACGCGCTGCGTGCCGCTCGGATCGACGAACTGAGGCAGGAACACGACGAAGAACAGCGTCACCTTCGGGTTCATCATGTTGCCGACGACGCTTTGGCGAAACACGGTGAAGAGCGGCACCGGCGCGCGCTCGTGAGCGCTCGCCAAGCCGCGGCTCGTCAGCGCCTTCACGCCGATCCAAATCAGATAGAGGCCGCCTGCGATCTTGACGATCTCGAACGCGAGCGGCGACGAGCGCAAGAGCGCCGCGATGCCGAACGCGGCGAGCGTCGTATGGAAGGTCAGCCCGGCGGCAAAGCCGAGCGCGGCCACGAGGCCTGCGGCACGGCCTTGCGCGATGCCGCGCGCGAGCACTTGCAGGTTGTCGGGCCCGGGCGCGGCCGTGATCGCCACGGAGGCGGCGAGAAACAACGGTAGGTTCGGCATGTTGGGTTTCGTCTATCGAATTCGATGGGGGGATGCATGCGTGCGGCGCCTCGCCAGGCGGGCGCTCCCGCCCAAGGGCCGCCGCGCACCGACACAGCGAGACGCCATGCCCGTCAGTGCCCAGGAAAGTCCGTCACCGTGTAGAGCGGCAAGCCGCTATCGCGCAGCAGCTTGGAGCCGCCCAAATCGGGCAGATCGACAATGGCGGCTCCCTCGACGACCTCCGCGCCGAGCCGCTCCAGCAGCTTTTTGCCTGCCATCATCGTGCCGCCCGTCGCGATCAGATCGTCGACGATCACGACACGGCTGCCGCGCTCGCAGGCATCCTCGTGAATTTCCACGGTGGCCGTCCCATATTCGAGCGCGTACGACTCGGATACCGTCTTATAGGGCAACTTGCCGATCTTGCGAATCGGAATGAAGCCGAGGTTCAACTCGTAAGCGACGATCGGCGCGATGATGAAGCCGCGTGCATCGAGACCCGCGACGTAGTCGAGCTTCGCTTCGACATAGCGCTCGATGAACAGGTCGATGAGCACCCGCAGCGTTTTCGGACGCTGCAGCAGCGGCGTGATATCGCGAAATTGCACGCCGGGCAGCGGCCAGTCGGGAATCGTGCGAATTTGGCTTTTGATGAACGCGGCGGCGTCGTGGGGCGCATCGGCGGGCGCATTGGACATGAAATTCTCCGCAGGAACTCGGCCGTGCTCATGCAGGGACGGCCGCAATCGATTGATGAAATAGGCGGTGTAGCAGGCGGCGCGCCGCGCTCACACGGCGGGCACCCCGGCGCGGCGACTGCGCAGCAAGCGCTCCTCGGCTAGCGCCAGCGCCTCGGGCAGGCCGCGCAGCACGACGATGTCGGCCTCTCGCAGCTTCGTCTCCGGGCCAGGTTCGACGCCGCGAATACCGTGCCGCCGGATCGCCGTGACCTCGACGCCCATCGAAGCGAACCCGAGTTCATCGAGCGAGCGTCCGACGGCGTCGGCATTGCCGTCGACCGCTACGGATTGTAGCCGCACCTGGTCATGGCCGTCGTCATCGCCCGGATCGTCGGCGCCGCGAAAGTAGCCGCGCAGCAGGCTGTAGCGGGCATCGCGCAACTCCTCGGCGCGCCGCACCACGCGCCGCATCGGCACCCCCATCAGCACGAGCGTGTGCGACGCGAGCATGAGACTGCCTTCGACGATCTCGGGAATGACCTCGGTCGCGCCGGCTGCGAGCAGTTTCTCGAGATCGCCATCGTCGACCGTGCGCACGATGACCGGCAGCGCCGGCTCGAGCTCATGCACGTGGTGCAGCACGCGCAGGGCCGACGGCGTATTCGCGTAGGTGATCGCCACGGCCGCGGCCCGGTGGATACCCGCCGCAACGAGCGACTCGCGCCGCGCCGCATCGCCGAACACGACCGATTCCCCCGCCGCCGCGGCCGCCGTCACGCGATCCGGATCCAGATCGAGCGCGACATAGGGCAGCCCTTCATGCTCGAGCATGCGCGCGAGGTTCTGCCCCGCGCGACCGTAGCCGCAAATGATCACGTGGGCGTTTTGCCGCAGGCTTTGCGTTGCGATGCGCGTCATGAGCAGCGACTGCTGCATCCATTCAGTCGAGGAAAGCCGCAAAACGATGCGGTCGGCGTTTTGAATCAAGAATGGCGCGGCCAGCATCGAGAGCAGCATCGCCGCCAGAATCGCCTGCAGCAGCGTGGCATCGACGAGACGCTTGTCCAGAATCAAGTTCAGCAGCACGAAACCGAACTCGCCCGCTTGCGCGAGCCCCAAGCCCGTGCGCATCGCGACGCCCGGCGTCGCGCCGAAAAGCCGCGCGAGCCCCGTGATCATGACGGTCTTGAGCAACACCGGGCCGATCAAGAACGCCAGCACGAGCAAGGGATGCGCGATCAGCACGCGTGGATCGAGCAACATACCCGTCGTGATGAAGAAAAGCCCGAGCAATACGTCTCGAAACGGCTTGATGTCCTCTTCCACCTGGTGCCGGTACGGCGTTTCCGCGATCAACATGCCGGCGATGAACGCCCCGAGCGCAAGCGACAGCCCGAACTTGTCCGTGATGAACGCGGCCCCGAGCGTGACGAGCAAGAGGTTCAGCACGAACAACTCCTGCGAGCGCCGCCGCGCCACGACGTTGAACCAGCGCGTCATGAAACGCTGGCCGACATAGAGCAGCAGCGAGAGCGCGACCACGATCTTGAGCGCCGCGATCCCGAGCGTTCGCGCCAAATCGTGCGAGTCGCCGCCTAGTGCGGCGATGACGATCAAGAGCGGCACCACGGCCAAGTCTTGGAACAGCAGCACGCCGAAGATGTTGCGCCCGTGCTCGGTCTCGATTTCGAGGCGCTCGGCGAGCATTTTGCTGACGATGGCCGTCGAGGACATCGCCAGCGCGCCGCCGAGCGCAATGCTGCCCTGCCAGCTCACGTGCATCCAGCGCTCGAGCAACGAGCCCACCAACACGGAAACGCCGACGGTGCCGATCACCTGCAGCAGGCCGAGCCCGAACACGAGGCTGCGCATTGCCCGCAGCTTGGCGAGCGAGAACTCGAGCCCGATCGAGAACATGAGGAAGACGACGCCGAACTCGGCGAGATTCTGCGCGCGCTCCGAATCGGGCGCGAGACCGAGCGCGTGCGGCCCGACAACGATGCCCACCGTCAGATACCCGAGCATCGGCGGCAAATTCAACGAGCGGAACAATACGACGCCCACTACCGACGCAAGCAGCAGGAAGAGCGTCATTTCGAGCGGAGAAATCACGTACGAAGCGTCCTCGGTCGTCAGCGAAATGCGCGGACACGGGCAACGCGCCGCGCATTCGGCGGTTTGGAGCGCCGTGAGGCGGCTATGGGCCAGGCGGTCGAGCGCGGCCCGGCGGGGCGAACGACGCCTTTGCTATACTCCGGCGAATGATAGCGAAAATCAATGGCGACCGGGCATTGGCGCTCGCCCGGGAAGTCCTCGACATCGAAGCCGACGCCGTGCGCGGGCTTCGCGAACAAGTCGACGAGCGCTTCGTCGCGGCGGTCGACTTACTACTGAGTTGCCGCGGCCGCGTCGTCGTTTCGGGCATCGGCAAATCCGGCCACATCGCACGCAAGCTCGCCGCCACGTTGGCGAGCACGGGCACGCCCGCCTTTTTCGTGCACCCGGCCGAAGCGAGCCACGGCGATCTCGGCATGGTCACGAAGGACGACGTCTTCATCGGCCTTTCCAATTCCGGCGAATCGGAAGAACTCGTCGCGATCCTGCCGCTCGTCAAACGCCTCGGCGCGAAGCTGATCGCGATGACCGGGCGGCCGCAATCGTCGCTCGCGCAGCTCGCCGACGTGCACTTGTACGCCGGGGTGTCGAAGGAAGCCTGCCCGCTCGATCTCGCCCCCACCGCGAGCACCACGGCCGCGCTCGCGCTCGGCGATGCGCTCGCGATGGCGGTGCTCGATGCGCGCGGCTTCGGCGCGGACGATTTCGCGCGCTCCCATCCGGGCGGCGCGCTCGGCCGGCGGCTGCTCACCTATGTGCGCGACGTGATGCGCACGGGCGATCAGTTGCCGCAGGTCGGCGCGGACGCGACGGTGCGCGACGCCTTGTTCCAGTTGACGGCCAAGCGCATGGGCATGACGGCGATCGTCGACGAAGCAGGCCGCATCGAAGGGATCTTCACGGACGGCGATCTGCGGCGCGTTCTCGAGCGCACGGGAGATTTCCGCGATTTGCCGATCGTCGACGTCATGACGCGCACGCCGCGCACGATCGGCCCCGACCATCTCGCCGTCGAGGCCGTCGAATCGATGGAGCGTCACCGTATCAATCAGATGCTCGTGGTCGACGGCGAAGGCAAATTGATCGGTGCGCTCAACATGCACGATCTGTTTTCGAAGAAGGTGATTTGATGGCCGCCTCGCCCCTCACGGCCAGAGAACGCGCGAGCCGCGTCAAGCTGATGATTTTCGACGTCGACGGCGTTCTGACCGACGGCAGCCTGATGTTTACGGCTCAGGGCGATTACATGAAGTCGTTCAACTCGATGGACGGCCACGGCCTGAAACTGCTCGGCGAGGCGGGCATCCAAACGGCGATCATCACGGGCCGCCGCTCCGACATCGTGCTCGCGCGCGCCACCGAATTGCGCGTCTCGCACATTCATCAAGGTTCGGCCGACAAAGTGGCGACGCTCGTCGAGTTGATGCGTGAAGCGAATGTCACGGCCGAGCAATGCGGCTACATGGGCGACGACTGGCCCGACCTCGGCGTCATCACGCGCTGCGGCTTCGCCGCCGCCCCGGCCAACGCCCATCCCGAGGTGATCGCTCGCGCGCATTGGGTATCGGAGGCGCGCGGCGGGCAGGGCGCGGTGCGCGAAGTATGCGACGCGCTGTTGCGCGCGCACAACCGCTACGAAGCGCTGCTCGCGGCCGCTTGCGGGACGCCGCCCGCATGAATTCCTCGCGCATCGCATCGCTCTTGTCGCTGCTCGCTCTGGCAGCGCTCGCAGGCGGCACCTATTGGCTGCTGCAGGCGACGCTGCCGCCCGCTGCACGCGGGGAACAGGGCGTCAAGACGCACACGCCCGATTACTTCGCCGACAATTTCTCCGTGTCCGAGCTCGATCAGTCCGGCACGACGCAATATCGGCTGACGGCGGCCAAGATGGTGCATTACGAAGACGACGAAAATAGCGATCTCACGCGTCCGGCCGTCCGAGCGTTCCAGCCGGGCAGGCCGATCGTGACCGCTACCGGCGAGCGCGGCACCGTCAACGGCGACGCCTCGATCGTCGATTTGTACGATAACGCGCGCATCGTCCGCGCGGCGGGTGCGGGCGACCCCGAAATGCAAGCCGACTCGGTCCATTTCCGGGTGCTCGTGAACGACGATGTGATCGAGACGGAAAAGCCGGTTAAACTTCGGCGCGGCCTGTCGATCGCGACGGCAAGCGCCATGAACTACAACAACGTCACCCGCGTGATGCAGCTTTCGGGCAATGTCCGAGGCGCCATCGCGGCTTCGGATATCTCCGGCGGCGGCAGCCCCGCCGCCGGGGCGAAGTAGCCGGGCCCATCTTTTCGTAGCGTGACTGAATGAACGAATCGTTCTTGCCTATCGGACGCCGGTCAGCGCGCGTCGCCCTCGCAGCGACGCTGGTCGCGCTCGCCGGCTTTGCATTCGGCCCCGCCGCGCATGCCGAGCGCGCCGACAAGGACAAGCCGCTCAACATCGAGGCGGACAAGATGACCTACGACGATTTGAAACAGGTCACGATCTTCACGGGCCACGTCGTCGCGACGAAGGGCACGATCCTCATCAAGGCCGATCGCGTCGACGTGCATCAAGATCCGCAAGGCTATCAATATGCGACGGGCACCATGGCCGCCGGCAGCAAGGATCTCGCCTATTTCCGCCAAAAACGCGAAGGCATCGACGAATATGTCGAGGGCAACGCCGAGCGAATCGACTACGATGGCAAGCAAGACTTGACGACGCTCACCACGCGCGCAACCGTTCGCCGCCTGCAAGGTTTGACGACGCTCGTGGACGAAGTCCACGGCAGCGTCATCACCTACGACGGCCAGAACGACTTCTACACCGCGCGCGCGGGCAAAGACGTGGCCGGGCCGGGCAATCCGAGCGGCCGGGTGCGCGCGATGCTTTCGCCGCGCAACGGCGCGCCGGCGCCGCTCACCGGCTCGCCAGCCACGCTCGCGCCCGCCTCGCACATTCAAGGAAACGTGCCGCAGTGAATACGCTATCCCCCCACGCCGCGACGACGGACGGCGCGAGCGCGCCCGAGCAGCACCGCCCCGCGAGTTCGCTCGTCGTGCGCAGCTTGAAGAAGCGCTACGGCACGCGCACCGTCGTCAAGGACGTCTCGCTCGACGTGAAGAGCGGCGAGGTGGTGGGTCTGCTGGGGCCCAACGGTGCGGGCAAGACGACGTCGTTCTATATGATCGTCGGCCTCGTGCCGCTCGATGCGGGCGAAATCGTGCTGGACGGCAATTCGATCAGCCTGCTGCCCATCCACAAACGCGCGGCCCTCGGTTTGTCGTACCTGCCGCAAGAGGCCTCGGTGTTTCGCAAGCTGACGGTCGAAGAGAATATTCGGGCAGTGCTCGAGCTTCAGCGCGACCAGAACGGCAAACGCCTCTCGAAGCCGGCGATCGAAGCGCGCACCGAGGCGCTGCTCGACGAGCTGCAGGTTGCGCATCTGCGGGAAAACCCGGCCCTCTCGCTCTCCGGCGGCGAGCGCCGCCGCGTGGAGATCGCACGCGCCCTGGCCACGAACCCGAGCTTCATTCTGCTAGACGAGCCGTTCGCCGGCGTGGACCCGATCGCCGTGCTAGAGATTCAAAAGATCGTCAAATTCCTCAAGCAGCGCAACATCGGCGTGCTCATCACCGACCACAACGTGCGCGAAACGCTGGGTATTTGCGATCACGCCTACATCATAAGCGACGGCTCGGTGCTGGCGGCCGGCGCGCCGCGCGAGATCATCGAAAACGAAAGCGTGCGCCGCGTGTACCTCGGCGAGCATTTCCGGATGTAAGGTTCGGATCACCGCATCCAGCATTTTTTTCGAGGCTGCGCGGCGGCGCGTGGCCGTTCGACGCATCCCATCGTCGCCGCGAGGTTCCCGGCGCGTGGCAAAGTCTCTACAATGAAAGACACATTGCCATGAAAGCCAGCCTCCAACTTCGCCTATCGCAGCATCTTGCGCTGACCCCACAACTGCAGCAGTCGATCCGATTGCTGCAGCTGTCGACGCTCGAATTGCAGCAGGAAGTTGCGATGGCGGTTTCGCAAAATCCGCTGCTGGAATCCGAAGACGAATGGATCGCCAGCCCGCTGCGCGTCGCCGGTGACGGCACCGTCATTGCGCAAAGTCCCACGTCGTCGGCGCCGGAGCCGATGAGCGGAGCAAGCTCGTCCGAGCCCGCCGAGCGCGCGGACGGCGGCGAGGCATCGAGTTCCGACGATTACAGCCCGCTCGGCGCGAGCGACGGCAACGATTCCTCGCAATGGAATCTGGACGATTACGGCCGCTCGTCCGGCGCATCGGACGACGACGATTTGCCCCCGCTGCAGATCCACGAATCCACCACGACGCTGCGCGACCATTTGATGGCGCAGCTGCGCGTGACGCAAGCGAGCCCGCGCGATCGCGCGCTGATCACGTTCTTGATCGAATCGCTCGGCGACGACGGCTATCTCACTTCCTCGCTCGACGAGATACTGGCCGATCTGCCGGACGAGCTCGAGGTCGACCTCGACGAACTCGGCGCCGCCCTTGCTCTGCTTCAAAGCTTCGATCCGGCAGGCGTCGGCGCGCGCTCGGCCTCCGAATGCCTGAAGCTGCAGTTGCTGCGGCTACCGGATTCGCCCACGCGCAAGCTCGCGCTCGAAATCACGGCCAACCACCTCGAATTGCTGGCTGCGCGCGATTTCACGCGGTTGCGCAAGCAACTAAAGGCGACCGACGACGAACTGCGCGACGCGCAGACGCTGATCCGCTCGCTCGAACCGTTTCCGGGCGCCGCTTACGGCAAGGCCGAGGCCGATTACGTCGTGCCCGACATCATGGTCAGGAAGACCGCGGGCGGCTGGCAAGCCGAGCTGAACCCCGAGGTGGTCCCGCGTTTGCGCATCAACCATCTCTACGCGAATATTTTGCGCAACAATCGCGGCGATCCGGGTAGCGGTTCCCTGCGCCAGCAGTTGCAGGAAGCGCGCTGGCTGATCAAGAATATCCAGCAGCGATTCGAGACGATCCTGCGCGTCGCACAGGCCATCGTCGAGCGGCAAAAGAACTTTTTCGTGCATGGGGAAATCGCGATGCGCCCCTTGGTTTTGCGAGAAATAGCTGATACGCTGGGCTTACACGAATCGACGGTATCGCGTGTGACAACCGGCAAGTACATGCTCACCCCTTTCGGGACGCTCGAGTTCAAGTACTTCTTCGGGTCCCACGTGTCGACCGATACGGGGGGCGCGGCCTCATCCACGGCCATTCGCGCGCTGATCAAGCAACTGATAGGAGCCGAAGACTCGAAAACTCCCCTTTCGGACAGCCGCATAGCCGAACTGCTGGCGGAGCAAGGATTCGTGGTCGCACGCCGGACGGTCGCCAAGTACCGCGAAGCACTCAAGATCCCCGCAGTCAATTTGCGTAAGTCTCTTTAAGCTTTCCGCGTTTTGCGGAGAGCGTTTACCGGCCCTGACGCCATCAGCGGATTTGGCCGGCCGATACGACCCGCCGCTCGTCAGTCACGCGGGGTGATGACTCGAGCGGGCCGCTCCCGACCGGCGCAGGCGCACCGATGGTGTCCAGGCAGCCTTTTGTTTGGAGAGCACTATGAATCTGAAGATCAGTGGACACCATCTCGAAGTCACGCCGGCGTTGCGAGAATACGTGATCACCAAGCTCGACAAGGTGCTAAGACATTTCGATCAGGTGATCGATGGCAATGTGGTCCTCTCGGTCGACAACCATAAGGAAAAGGATAAGCGGCAGAAGGTTGAAATCAACCTTCACTTAAAGGGCAAGGATATCTTCATCGAAAGCGCCAACGGCGACCTGTACGCAGCGATCGATCTCATGGTCGATCGGCTCGACCGGCAGGTCGTACGACATAAAGGGCGCATCCAAGAGCATCAGCACGATGCGATCAAACATCAGGACGTGCCTTTGGCAGGCGAGCAGGCACAGCCGTAAGACGACGATCGACGCCGAGACCGTCTCACCCCGCGCAAAAAGCCGCTCATTCGAGCGGCTTTTTTTCGTGTCGAAGCGAAACCGTCGAGCTGCACTAGGGCGGGCGCACCACCTGCTTCGGCCCTGTTCTATAATGTGCCGGTTATTGAGGGGCAGCCGGCCGCACTGCAGCCCGTCGGCGTCGGCCCGAAACAGCCGGCGCGCACGGCCGAAAATCGACACCAGCCAGTTGCCGCGAGGAGCGCCCAGGCGACGCGTTAGCCTGCCAACATGAATCGTTTAGCCAAATTTCTACCGCTCGAAAACGTCGTTATCGACCTTTCCGTCACCAGCAAGAAGCGCGTGTTCGAGCAAGCGGGCTTGATTTTCGAAAACCAAAACGGAATCGCCCGCAGCGCAGTGACCGACAATCTCTTTGCTCGCGAACGGCTCGGCTCCACCGCGCTCGGCGAAGGCGTAGCGATCCCTCACGGGCGCATCAAGGGGCTCAAGCAGCCGCTGGCCGCTTTCGTGCGCCTCGATCAGCCGATCCCCTTCGAATCGCCCGATGGGCAACCGGTCTCGCTCCTGATCTTCCTGCTCGTGCCCGAACAGGCCACGCAGCAGCACCTGGAAATCCTTTCGGAAATCGCGCAATTGCTGTCGGACCGGGAAGCGCGAGAGCGCCTGCACACCGAGCAAAACCGCGAAGAGTTGCATCGCCTGCTCACCCAATGGCACCCTTGAGCATGCCGTAACGCCGCGGGCCTCGAGCCGCGGAGTCGGCACGGCGCATGACCGGCGCCGCTCATGGACCTTGGCGGGCGGCTCGACGCATGTCGTCGCCGCGCGCGTCGCGGTCAAACTGGAGCAACGGATTCATGGATACGTCCAGCATCAACGCCCAAAGTATTTTCGACGACAACGCCGCCATGCTCAAACTGAGCTGGCTGACGGGGCATGAGGGCTGGGAACGCGGTTTCTCGGCCGAAACCGTCGCCAATGCGACTTCGAGCGCCGACCTCGTCGGCCACCTGAATTTGATTCACCCGAATCGGATCCAAGTGCTCGGCGAGGCGGAAGTCAATTACTACCAGCGGCAAACCGACGAGGACCGCTCGCGCCACATGGCCGAGCTGATCGCGCTCGAGCCGCCGTTTCTCGTCGTGGCGGGGGGCGTCGCCGCGCCGCCGGAACTCGTCTTGCGCTGCACGCGTTCGTCCACGCCGCTGTTTACGACGCCGATGTCCCCCGCTGCCGTGATCGACAGCTTGCGCCTATACATGTCGCGCATCCTCGCGCCGCGGGCAACGCTGCACGGCGTATTTCTCGACATTCTCGGCATGGGCGTGCTCTTGACGGGCGATTCGGGCCTGGGCAAAAGCGAGCTCGGCCTCGAGCTCATCAGCCGCGGGCACGGGCTCGTGGCCGACGACGCCGTCGATTTCGTGCGGCTCGGACCCGATTTCGTCGAAGGGCGCTGCCCGCCTCTCTTGCAGAATCTGCTCGAAGTGCGCGGCCTCGGCCTGCTCGACATCAAAACGATCTTCGGCGAAACGGCCGTGCGCCGCAAAATGAAGCTCAAGTTGATCGTGCAACTCGTGCGCAGGCCCGACGGCGAATTCCAGCGCCTGCCGCTGGAAAGTCAGACCGTGGACGTTCTGGGGCTGCCGATCAGCAAGGTGACGATTCAGGTGGCGGCGGGCCGCAACCTCGCCGTGCTGGTCGAGGCGGCCGTGCGCAATACGATCCTGCAGCTGCGCGGGATCGACACTTTGCGCGATTTCATGGATAGGCAACGGATCGCAATGCAAGATCCGGACAGTCAATTGCCCGGCAAGCTCATGTGACGAAGCGCGGGGGGCGCGCCGCCTCCCCCGCCGAAAACAAGCACTGGCGAGCACAGTCGCGCCGGGGCGACAGTGCTATGATGAAACGAACTGGTTCTTCCCCATGCGCATCGTTCTGATCACCGGCATCTCCGGCTCCGGCAAGTCCGTCGCGTTGAACGCACTGGCCGACGCAGGCTACTACTGCGTCGACAATCTGCCGCCTCGCTTTCTGCCCGCGCTCGCGCAGTATCTCGCGAGCGAAGACGAAGCCTACGAGCGGCTGGCAGTGGCGATCGACGCGCGTTCGAGCGCCTCGCTGGACGAAATGCCCGGCATCATCCGCGATTTGGCGAGCGAACACGACGTGCGCGTGTTGTTTCTCAATGCGAGTACGCAGTCGCTGATCCAGCGTTTCTCCGAGACGCGCCGGCGGCATCCGCTGTCCGGCACGCCCGCGCACGATGCCGACGTCGGCTTGCTTGCCTCGCTGGAGGAAGCGATCGAGCGCGAGCGCGAGCTCGTCGCGCCGCTTGCGGAGTTCGGCCATCAGATCGATACCAGCAATCTGCGCGCGAACGTGCTGCGTGCTTGGGTGACCCGTTTCATCGAAGAACAACGCGAAGGCCTGATGTTGATGTTCGAGTCGTTCGGATTCAAGCGTGGGCTGCCGCTCGACGCCGATTTCGTCTTCGACGTGCGCGCCTTGCCGAACCCGTACTACGATCACCGTTTGCGCCCGCTCACCGGGCGCGACCAGCCCGTCATCGATTACCTCGAGGCGTTGCCGATCGTGCAGGAAATGATCGACGACATCCACACATTCGTCATGAAGTGGCTGCCCCGTTTTCGCGAGGACAACCGCAGCTACTTGACCGTCGCCATCGGTTGCACGGGCGGCCAGCACCGCTCCGTGTTCATTGCCGAAACGCTCGCCGCGCGGCTCGCTCGCGAAGCGACCGTGATCGTACGGCATCGCGATGCGCCGGTCGCCATTGACGAGTCCTCGCGGTTGGTAACGGCTTAACCCGCCGCGGCATACGCGGCAATACGAAGCGTGCGCCATGTCCACTACTCCTGCCGTCTACGCTGACCTGCCGCTCTTTCCACTGCACACCGTGCTGTTCCCGGATGGGCTTTTACCGTTGAAGATTTTCGAGGCGCGCTATCTCGACATGGCGCGCGACTGCCTGCGCGAAAGTTCGCCGTTCGGGGTCTGTCTACTCAAGAGCGGCGGTGAGGTCGCGCAGGAGAACGTGGCGTGCGTGCCCGAACTCATCGGCACGTTGGCGACGATCGAGCAATGCGACGTCGACGATTTCGGCATGCTGCTCGTGCGTGCACGCGGTACGCGCCGCTTTCGCCTCCTGTCGCACCGCAAAGAACCGAGCGGCCTGCTGGTCGGCATGGCCGAGCCGCTGCCCGACGATGTCCCGCTCGAAGGCAGCGAAGCGCTCGCCAAGTTCGGCGCCTGCGCCGAAGTGCTAGAGCGCATCGTCGAAACGATTCGCGAGCGCGACCCCGACGGCGTGCCGTTCGCCGAGCCGTTTCGCCTCGAAGATCCGACCTGGGTTTCCAATCGCCTCTCGGAGATCCTGCAAATTCCGCTGCGGGCTCGGCAAAAGCTGATGGAGCTGACCGATGCCAATACGCGGATCGATGCCGTGCATCACTACATGCAGCAGCATCAATTGCTGTAGCTTCGCTGCCGACGCCCGCGTATACGCGGCGCGCGGCTGCGTTAGGTCAGAGCAATGAACCTTTGAGCGCGTCGAGCAGCTTGCGCACGGGCGCGGGCACGCCGTATTCGTCGATTTGCGCAAGCGGCACCCACGCCGTCTCGTCCTCGCGCGCTTCGATCGCCGCCACGGCGCCCGGTCGGGCGAGATCCGCGCAGCGCGGTTCGATGTCGAGCTTGAAATGCGTGAACGTGTGAGTGAGCGGCGCCAAGCGCTCCAAGCCCGGAGCAGCGCCCAACGCCCCTGCGCGCTCGGCCAAGGCGGTCTCGTCGGCGGCTTCGGGCAAGCTCCATAGTCCGCCCCAGATACCGAACGGTGGCCTGCGCTCGAGTAGCACCGAAGCGCCGTCACGCAGCACGAGCATCCAAGTTCGACGCAACGGCACGACCTTCTTCGGGCGCGCCGCGGGCAATTCGCGTTGCCGGCCGGTCGCATTGGCGACGCAATCGGCGGCGAACGGACAGCGGCCGCAGTCGGGCTTGCCGCGCATACAAAGCGTCGCGCCAAGATCCATCAAGCCTTGCGTGTAGGCGCTCACGTCGTCGTCCGAGGCCTGCTGCCCGGGCATCAAGCGCTCGGCGAGCGTCCACATCGCGCTTTCGACGCGTTTTTCTCCCGGAAAACCGTCGATGCCGAACACACGCGCCAGCACGCGCTTAACGTTGCCATCCAAAATCGTCGCGCGCGCGCCGAAAGCGAACGATGCAATCGCCGCCGCCGTCGAGCGGCCTATACCGGGCAGTTCGGCCAATTGCTCGGGCGAAGCCGGGAACGTCCCGCCGTGCCGCTCGAGCACCGCCTGCGCGCACCGATGCAAATTGCGCGCGCGCGAGTAATAGCCGAGCCCGGCCCAAAGCGCCATCACGTCGTCGATCGGCGCACGGGCGAGCGCCGCGACATCGGGAAAGCGCGCGAGAAACTTCGCGTAATACGGAATGACGGTCGATACCTGCGTCTGCTGCAGCATGATCTCGGACAGCCAGATGCGATAAGGATCACGCGTATTCTGCCAAGGCAGATCGTGGCGCCCGTGACGGCGTTGCCATTCGACGAGCCGCGTGGCGAAGGCGTCCTGCAGCGACGCGGCGCATGGCGCCATCACAATGGGAGAAGCGGACATGAAGGCGATTGGTCAGCGCTGACAATGCGCGCAGTAGTAGGTGGAACGTTGCCCTTGGACAATTTGGCGAATCGGGCCGCCGCAGACACGGCACGGCTGGCCGGCCCGATCATAGACGAAGCAATCGAGTTGGAAATAGCCGCTCGCGCCGTCGCTGCCGACGAAATCTCGCAGGGTGCTGCCACCCCGCTCGATGGCGGCGGCCAGCGTGGCGCGCACCTCGTCGGCCAGGCGCTCGCAGCGCGCCAGCGAGACGCGGCCCGCAGGCGTGGTCGGCCGAATGCCGGCGCGAAACAAGCTCTCGGACGCATAAATATTGCCGACGCCGACGACGATCGTGCCCGCGAGGAGCACCTGCTTGATCGATGCCGTGCGTCCGCGCGTGCGCCGGAAAATGAGCTCGCCGCTGAATTCGTCGGTGAACGGTTCGACGCCCAGGCTCGCCAGCAACGGATGCGCTTCTACGTCGCCGGCGGCCCGCGCATGCCACAGCACCGCGCCGAAACGACGCGGATCGCGGTAGCGCAGCACGAACTCGTCGAAGACCCAATCGATATGATCGTGCTTGGCCGGCTCCGATATCTGTTTGCGCGGCCAGACGCGCAGCGTGCCTGTCATGCCCAAATGGACGATGAACCACCCGGCATCGGTCTCGAACAACAAATACTTTCCGCGCCGCTTTACCCCTCGCACCGCCTGGCGCGCGAGCGTGCTCGCCAAATCGGGCGGCACGGGCCAGCGCAGCATGAGCGTGCGCACATCGACGCGCTCGACCCGACGGCCCGTAATGTACGGCTCGATGCCGCGTTTGGTGACTTCAACTTCCGGAAGCTCTGGCATCTCTAAAATGGGTGCGGATAGGTCTGTAACTTGCACTGTCGAATCTGCGTGTATTGTAGCGAGCGCGTTACAATCGACCGAAACCTCGAACGGATCTCCATGATTTTGCCCATCAAGCAGCTCCTCAAGCGCCCGGTCGGCGCCCGCCCCGCTTGGCGCATCGCGCCCGCGAGCCGCATCGTCGGCGCCGTTCTGTGCGCCTGGGCGTTCGCCGCCATTCCGGCGCACGCGCAAGATCCGGCGCCGTCGGACGACAATTCCGCGACCGCGGCGGATCTGTTCGGGCCCGGCCTTCCCGAAGAGAAGAAAGATTTGCCCGACGTTCAATTGTCGAGCCAAATCGTCTTTCAAGTGCTGGCCGCCGAAATCGCGCTGCAGCGAAACGAGCCCGCGCCCGCGTATCAAACCTACCTCGCGCTCGCCCGCGACACGCACGACCCCCGCATGGCGCAGCGCGCCGCCGAGATCGCGCTCGCGGCGCAGAGTCCGTCCGACGCCTTGGCCGCCGCGCAGCTTTGGCACGAGTACGCGCCCGATTCCGAGCGCGCCGTGCAACTGGACGCGTCGCTGCTCGTGTTGTCGGGCAAGCCGGACGACGCGAAGCCGCTGCTCGCCAGCGAGCTTGCGAGAGTGCCGGCCGAGAACCGCGGCAACGCCTTGTTGGCGCTGCAAACGCTGCTTTCGCGCGGCCCGAACCGCGTCGGCGGCCTGCAAGTCCTGCAGGATTTGTTGAAAGACGATATGGGACGCCCCGAAGCCCAGCTCGCGATCGGCCGTCAGCAATTGCTCGCCGACGACCGGCCCGGCGCACGCGCGTCGTTCGAGCGCGCGCTCAAACTGAAGCCGGACTTTCTGGCGGCCGCCCTTTCGCTCGGTCAGATGGGCCCCGAAGAGCGCAAGGAAGGCATCGCTTCGTTCGAGTCGTATGTCAAACAAAATCCGAAGGCGCGCGATGCACGCCTCGCATTGGCCCAGCTGTATTTGTCGAGCGACCGGCTCGACGATGCGCAAAAGCAATTCGAGTCCCTGCGCTCGATGGATGCCCACGATCCGATGCCCCTGCTCGCGCTCGGGCTCATCAAGGTTCAGCAGAAGCAGTACGACGCCGCGCAAAAGTACCTGACGCAATACGCCGATCTGACCGAAAAAACACCGGGCGCGGATCCGGGCCAAGCGTACCTTTATCTTGCCCAGCTCGCGCTCGAGCAAAAGCACGAGCAAGATGCCGCGAAATGGCTCGACAGAGTTCAACCGTCGAGCCAGCAATACATCACGGCGCGCGTGACGCGTGCGCAACTGCTCGCCAAGTCCGGGAAACTCGACGATGCGCGGCGCATCCTGAGCGAGCTGCAGCCGTCCGATCCGCGCGAGCAAGCGCTCGTCGCGCGCACGGACGCGGCGATCCTGTTCGATGCGAAGCGCTATCAAGACGCCGAGTCGCGCTTGCATGAAGCGAACGAAGCGTTCCCGGGCGATCCCGAGATCCAATACGACTATGCGATGGCGGCCGAGAAGAACGGCCACTACGATCTCATGGAAAACGTGCTGCGCAAGGTCATGCAGGAGCAGCCCGACAACCCGCAAGCGTACAACGCGCTCGGCTATTCGCTGGCCGATCGCAATCAGCGCCTGGACGAGGCGGACAAGCTGATCGAAAAAGCCTCGTCGCTCGCGCCGAACGACGCGTTCATCATGGATAGCCTCGGCTGGGTCAAATATCGCAAGGGCGAAACGGTCGATGCAGCCAAGCTGCTCAAACGCGCCTACGAGATCCAGCCGAACGCGGAAATCGGCGCCCACCTTGGCGAGGTTTTGTGGAAGAGCGGCGATCAGAAGCAGGCGCTCGACGCATGGCGCAGCGCGCGCAAACTCGAGCCGGACAACGAGACGCTCGTCAAGACGCTCGAACGCTTTCAAGTGAACGCAAACAACCTCTGATGCACGCTTCGTCTTTTGCTTTCGCGCTCGCGCGCCGCGCTTCGCTAAGCGCGGCGGCGGCGCTTGCCGTCATGCTCGCGGGCTGCGCGGCGGCGCCCCGCCACGGCCCGTCGACCTCGAACGCCACCCCCGAGCTTTCGACGCAAACGGCGAGCGCCTATCACGGCCGCTTCGCCGTTCGCTACGTCGACCAAAATGGACAAACGCGCAACGCCTACGGCAACTTCGATTGGCAGCAACAGGGCGACACGGTCACGCTGCAGCTTTTGAATCCGCTTGGGCAGACCCTCGCGATCGTGACCTCGTCGCCGGCGTCGGCCACGCTCGAACTGCCGAACCGGCAGCCGGTCTCGGCCGATAACGTCAGCGACTTGATGCAGCATACCCTGGGCTTCGCGCTGCCGGTCGAGGGGTTGCGCTATTGGCTCGCCTCTTCGCCGGCGCCGAGTTCACGCGCGAAGACGGTCGTCGATCCCGAACAAACCTCGCATCTGAAGGAAATCGACCAAGAGGGCTGGACCATCCAATACTTGGCCTACGCCGATGCGCCCGCCTCGGGTGTCAAGCGCCTCGACTTGATGCGGCAGAACCCGCCGCTCGACATCAAGCTCGTGCTCGATCGCTGACCGCGCTTCCCGTCCCGTACCGCTTTTCACATGATCGAAACGACCGATTCGCTGCGCGAGTGCGCAGCCCCCGCCAAGCTCAATCTGTTCTTGCACGTGACGGGCCGCCGGCCCGACGGCTATCACACGCTGCAGAGCGCGTTTCAGTTGATCGATTGGGGCGACGTCCTGCATTTCACGCTGCGTGCGGATGGCCTCTTGCGTCGCAAGACCGACGTCCCCGGGGTACCGGAAGCGAGCGACCTCGTCGTGCGCGCGGCCGAACTGCTCAAGCAGCACTGCGGCACCAAGTTCGGAGTCGACATCGAAATCGAAAAGCGCTTGCCGATGGGCGCGGGACTCGGCGGCGGCAGCTCGGACGCGGCCACTACCCTGCTTGCGCTCAATCGGCTCTGGAAGCTCAATTTGGCTCGCGACGTGCTGCAGGAATTGGGGCTGCGGCTGGGGGCGGACGTGCCCTTCTTCGTCTTCGGCAAAAACGCGTTCGCCGAAGGTGTCGGTGAAGCGCTCGAGGCTGTACAATTGCCGCCTCGCTGGTTCCTGGTGGTCACCCCCAAAGTGCATGTGCCGACGGCGGCGATTTTTTCCGACAAGTCGTTGACAAGAGATTCCGAAGCCGTCACAATTACGGACTTTCTTGCACAGCAAAGCTGCAGCGCAAGATGGCCGGAAAGCTTCGGTCGGAATGACATGCAGCCTGTTGTCGTGGGAAAATACGCGGAAGTCGCGCAGGTGCTCGAATGGTTTGAAGCCATTGCGCCAGCGCGGATGACCGGATCGGGCTCCAGTGTGTTTGCCGCGTTCCGGAGCATCGGCGAAGCGAAAGCGGCGCAAGCTAAGCTGCCTGCAGATTGGGCCAGCGCCGTGGCATCGAGTTTGGATACGCATCCACTTTTCGCGTTCGCGTCATAGGTTTTGCATCGTCGGGGCTGTCCCGCAGGCCCGACGAAGCTCAGAGTCAGTGTAGGGGAGTCGCCAAGTTGGTCAAGGCACCGGATTTTGATTCCGGCATGCGAGGGTTCGAGTCCTTCCTCCCCTGCCAAACATTCCCGCAGTTCCCGCCTCCAGCAGCAGGTGCATGATGAGCAGCCATGACGGCCTGATGGTTTTTACTGGCAACGCAAATCCGGCGCTTGCACAGGAAGTCGTCAAAATCCTCGGCATCCCCCTCGGCAAAGCAATGGTCAGCCGTTTTTCCGACGGCGAGATCCAAGTCGAGATTCAAGAGAACGTGCGTGGCAAGGACGTGTTCGTCCTTCAATCGACGTGCGCGCCGACGAACGACAACCTGATGGAACTGATGATCATGGTCGATGCGCTCAAACGCGCGTCTGCCGGCCGGATCACCGCAGCCATCCCCTATTTCGGCTATGCCCGCCAAGATCGGCGCCCGCGTTCGGCGCGCGTCGCGATCTCGGCGAAGGTCATCGCCAACATGCTGGAAATCGCCGGCGTCGAGCGGATCATCACGATGGATCTGCACGCCGATCAAATCCAGGGCTTCTTCGATATCCCGGTCGACAACATCTACGCCACGCCCGTGCTGCTCGGCGATCTGCGCAAGCAGAACTACGAGAATCTGCTGGTGGTGTCGCCCGATGTCGGCGGTGTGGTCCGCGCGCGCGCGCTTGCCAAGCAGCTGAACTGCGATCTGGCCATCATCGACAAGCGGCGCCCCAAGGCGAACGTCGCGGAAGTGATGAACATCATCGGTGAAGTCGAAGGCCGCACCTGCGTGATCATGGACGACATGGTCGACACCGCCGGCACGCTGTGCAAGGCTGCCCAAGTGCTCAAAGAGCGCGGCGCGAAACAAGTCGTCGCCTATGCGACGCACCCGGTTCTGTCGGGCGGCGCAGCGGAACGCATCACGAACTCGTCGCTCGATGAACTCGTCGTCACGGATACGATCCCGCTGAGCGAAGAAACCCGCGGGTGCGCAAAGATCCGTTTGCTTTCGTGCGCGGGGCTGCTTGCCGAAACGTTCTCGCGCATTCGGCGCGGCGATTCGGTGATGTCGCTGTTCGCGGAAAGCTGAGCCTATCGAATACGCTGAAGTCGCGGCACCCAGCATGCGGCTTCGGCACCTTGGCGCGCTTCGGTTGACGAAACGCGCCGTTTTCGTCTGGGGCCTGACGTGTTGCACCGTTCGGTAGCGGCATGGAAGGCTCCTTATCACTGCCTGGTCGCGGGCAGCTATGGAGATTGAACATGAAAGTCGTCGCTTTCGAGCGCAACCTGCAAGGTACGGGTGCGAGCCGCCGCCTGCGCAACTCCGGCAAGACGCCGGGGATCGTGTATGGCGCAGCCGTGGAACCCCAACTGATCGAACTCGATCACAACGCGCTGTGGCATGCGCTGAAGAAAGAAGCCTTCCACTCGTCGATCCTCGATCTCGAAGTGGCCGGCAAGTCGCAACGCGTGCTGCTGCGTGACGTTCAATACCATCCGTTCCGTCAGCTCGTGCTGCACGTCGACTTCCAACGTGTCGACCCGAACAAGAAGCTGCACACGAAGGTGCCGGTTCACTTCATGAACCAAGAAACGAACCCGGCCGTGAAGCTCGGCGGCGCGATCATTTCGCACGTCGTGACGGAAGTGGAAATCGAGTGCCTGCCGGCCGACCTGCCCGAATTCGTCGAGCTCGACCTCGCGAAGGTGGAAGCCGGCCAATCGTTGCACGCTAAGGACATCGCATTGCCGAAGGGCGTCTCGCTCGTCGCGCATATCGAAAGCGAAAACCCCGTCATCGCTTCGGCTGCCGTTCCGGCCGGCGCGACTGCGGCGGAAGCCGCTGCGGAAGGCGAAACGCCGGCCGCGTAAGCGCTCTTTCGCGCCTATCCTCTCGATCCGTTTCAATGGAACGGACGACGTGACCCGCCGCGGCTTGCCCGGCGGGTTTTTTTTCGCGATGGATCAAATCTCGTTCACCAGCCGGCTAGCCGGCATCACAGCATGATCAAGCTCATCGTCGGCCTCGGGAATCCGGGCGCGGAATATACGGCAACGCGGCACAACGCCGGCTTTTGGCTCGTCGATCAGCTCGCGCGCGAGGCGGGAGCCTCGCTACGCGACGAGCGGCGCTTCCATGGCCTGTACGCCAAAGCGCGCCTGCATGGCGAAGAAGTCCACCTGCTCGAGCCGCAAACCTACATGAACCGATCGGGGCAATCGGTCGTTGCCGTCGCCCATTTCTTCAAAATCCTGCCGGACGAAATTCTCGTCGCCCACGACGAGCTCGATCTGCCGCCCGGCTCCGTCAAGCTCAAGCTAGGCGGAGGCAGCGGCGGACACAACGGGCTGAAGGACATCTCGGCGCATTTGTCCTCGCAGCAGTACTGGCGGCTTCGCATCGGCATCGGTCACCCGCGCGATTCGATTCCCGAGAGCGCACGGGCGGGCGCGAAACCCGATGTCGCCAATTTCGTCTTGAAGCCGCCGCGCAAGGAAGAGCAAAGCGTGATCGATGCAGCCATCGAGCGCTCGCTCGCCGTGATGCCGCATGTCGTGAAGGGCGAGCCCGAGCGCGCGATGATGCAGTTGCACAGCAACTGACACGCTGCCCGCCTACTTTCGACGTGCGAAGCGTGGCGGAGACCCGCGCAGCGTCAGGCCTTCTGCCCGGCTTTGGCCGCTTGCAGCGCGTGGTATTTCGCGAGTAGGCCTTGCGGCGTCTCGACGTGCTGCGGATCGTTCGGAATGCACTCGACGGGGCAAACCTGCCGGCACTGCGGTTCGTCGAAATGGCCGACGCATTCGGTGCATTTCGCGGGATCGATCACGTAGATCTCCGGGCCCATCGAAATAGCGTCGTTCGGGCACTCGGGCTCGCAAACGTCGCAGTTGATGCACTCGTCGGTAATGATTAAGGCCATGCTGTCACCGGAAATACGGTATCGAACGAAAACAAGTTCGATATTTTACGCCCGGGATGCTCCGGAGGCCGGCACAAGCCCTAGCGTTCGTAGGGTTCACGGTTGCGACGGCGAGTTCTGCGCCATCTCCGCGACCTTATCCGTGAGCCATTTTTCCACCGAGGGGAACACGAATTTGCTGACATCGCCGCCCAATTGGGCGATCTCGCGCACGATCGTGCCCGAGATGAACTGATATTGGTCCGACGGGGTCATGAACATCGTTTCGACATCGGGCAGCAAATACCGGTTCATGCCCGCCATTTGAAACTCGTACTCGAAATCGGAAACCGCGCGCAAGCCGCGCACGATGACGCGCGCGTTGTTCGCCCGCACGAAATCCTTGAGCAAGCCCTTGAAGCTCATGATCTGCACGTTCGGATAGTGGCCCAGCACTTCCTGCGCGATATCGAGACGCTCTTGCAGCGTGAAGAACGGCTTCTTGTTGCGCGAGTCGGCCACGCCGACGACGAGCGTATCGAAAATGCTCGACGCACGCCGAACGAGATCCTCATGGCCGCGGGTGAGCGGATCGAACGTACCCGGGTACACGGCGACTACCATCGACCATCTCCTGTCTTCATCCTATTGGGACGCGAACCCGCGTCCGCTGGGACGCTGCCGGCCGTGACGCGGCTCGATGCAGCCCGCGTCTGTTTCCGTTGAAAACGCGCATTATTCATCATTTTCGCGCTGCAGCAAATGGTAGAACACGGCGCCGGCCTTCCCCTGCCGCACCATGGTCCAGCCGGCCAATGGCTCGATCGCGTCCATCACGAGCGGCTCGCCCGATTCGACATACAAATAGCCTTGCTCGGCAACGAGCGGCGCCGTCGCTTCGAGCGCACGCGGCAACAGTTCCTCGCCGAACGGCGGATCGAGGAAGACGATATCGAACGAGCGTGGCGGCAAGCCGGTCGCGAGCCGCAAGCCGTCGGCTTCGACCACCTCTACGGCCTGGGCGGCCAGCCGGGTGCGCACGTCTCTGAGCTGACGCGCCGCCTTGGCATTGCGCTCGACCATCAACACCCGCGCGGCGCCGCGCGATGCCGCCTCGAAACCCAATGCGCCCGCGCCGGCGAATAGATCGAGGCAGCGCAGGCCGTCCAGCCGCTGGCCGAGCCAATTGAACAAGGTTTCGCGCACACGGTCGGGCGTCGGCCGCAAGCCGTCGAGGTCGAGCACCGGCAACGGCGTGCGCTTCCAATCTCCGCCGATGATGCGAACGGTATGCGGCTTGCCGCGAGAGGACGTCGCGCTGGACGCGCGCGGGGCGGATGAAGAACGGGGCATGCGAATGAATACGATTGGCGGAAGGACGGCGCCCGAGCGGCAATGCCCGCTCGGGCGCGACGGCCAACGTTACCACAGCCGCCGCGACACGGGCGTGGAGCGCAGGCGGGCGCCTGGTAAAATGCGTGTTTTCGAGCGCTTTGCCGCATTGCCGGTCCACCGCGGCGCATGCGCGGCCGCGCGCCATCATCTATTGCCGCCGTAGGCAGCTCGCCTCGGCACCGATCACGGCACACCATGTTCAGCTTTTTCAAACGATTCAAGGGCGGCAAAGCCGCCGATACACCGCAGGACACCCAAGCAGCCGAAGCCCCGGCCGCCCCCGCGGCCGCGTCCGTCATCTCGCCAACGCAAGCGCCCACGGCCCCCGTCGCGCCGGCCGCTTCGTCTGCGCCACCCGCTGCACCCGCTGCCTCCACCGCATCCACTGCGCCCGCCGCGTCCGCTCCCCCGCCCGCTGACGCGCCCGCCCCGGCGAGCACCGCGTTTGCCGCGCCCCCCAGGCCTGCCCCGGAACCCTTCGCTCGAGGCAGCGCCCCGGACGCCGCGGCCCAGGCCGCCGCCGGCGAGCCCGTGGCCGCCGACGAGATCGAGACCGAGGAAATCGTGCCGCCCCCGCTCGTCGAGCCCGCGCAAAAGCAATCGTGGCTCACGCGGCTGCGCTCGGGACTATCGAAGACGAGCGCCGGACTCACCGGCATCTTCGTGCGCACGAAGATCGACGACGAACTCTACGAGGAGTTGGAAACCGCGTTGCTGATGGCCGATGCCGGGGTCGAGGCGACGGAGTTCTTGCTCGGCGCGTTGCACGAAAAGGTACGCACGCAGCGGTTGACGGACCCGCAGCAGGTCAAGGCGGCGCTGCGCACGTTGATTGTCGATCTGCTCAAGCCGCTCGAGCGCTCGCTGGTGCTCGGCCGCGCACAACCGCTCGTGATGATGATCGCGGGCGTCAACGGCGCGGGTAAAACCACGAGCATCGGCAAACTCGCCAAGCATCTGCAACGCTTCGATCAGTCGGTGCTGCTGGCCGCCGGAGACACCTTCCGCGCCGCCGCCCGCGAGCAACTCGCGATTTGGGGCGAGCGCAACAACGTGACCGTCGTGGCGCAGGAAAGCGGCGATCCGGCCGCCGTCATCTTCGATGCGGTTAGCGCGGCGCGAGCCCGCAAGATCGATGTCGTCATGGCCGATACGGCGGGCCGCCTGCCGACGCAATTGCATCTGATGGAAGAGCTGCGCAAGGTCAAGCGCGTGATCGGCAAAGCCTTCGAAGGGGCGCCGCACGAAGTGTTGCTCGTCATCGATGCGAACACGGGCCAAAACGCCCTGGCGCAGGTCAAAGCATTCGACGATGCCCTCTCGTTGACGGGCCTCATCGTCACCAAGCTCGACGGCACGGCCAAAGGCGGCATCTTGGCGGCCATCGCACGCCAGCGCCCCGTCCCGGTCTACTTCATCGGGGTCGGGGAGAAGGTCGAAGACTTGCAGCCGTTCAACGCCGAGGAATTCGCCGACGCGCTGCTCGGCTGAGGGCCGGCGCCAAGCCATCCCGATGCGCGAGGTTCGCGGACGAAACGCGCGCAAGCTTGGCGCTGCTCCTCACACGCTCACTCGGCATCGGGTTGCTCGCTAGGCGCCGCACGCACGAACGCCTCGTGCCGGCCGGCTTCGTCGTAGATGCGTTGAATCGTTGGATACGGTTGCATATCCACGTTGAAACGGATCGCGTTGAACACCTGGGGCACGAGCGAGAGGTCCGCTATCGTCGGCTCATCGCCGAAAGCGAACTTGCCGGTTCGCGTATCGGACGCGAGCTGCGCCTCGATCGCCGCGAAGCCGTTCTCGACCCAATGCTTGTACCATGCGTCCTTCGCTTCGTCCGTGACGCCGAGTTCGTGCTTCAGATATTTGAGCACCCGCAGGTTGTTCAGCGGATGGATTTCGCACGCCACTTGCAGCGCAATGGCTCGCACGTGCGCTCGATCGGCCGGCGCGCTCGGCAATAGCGGCGGATTGGGGTGAACCTCCTCGAGATATTCGATGATGGCGAGCGACTGGCGCAGCACCGCGTCGCCGTCGATGAGCGAGGGCACGACGCCGTCGGGGCAGATGCGCCGATAGTCGTCGGTCAATTGCTCTCCGCCGTTGCGCAAGAGATGCACGCCGGCATATTCATACGGCAAACCCTTCAGATTGAGCGCAATGCGCACGCGATAGGCCGCCGAACTGCGGAAATAGCTATAGAGTTTCATCGAGTTTCCCCTGCAAACGCGCGTATCGTCACACCACGCGCACGTTCAATTCCCCCAGCCCTTCTACGGAACCCGTCAACAAGTCCCCTCGCACTACCGGGCCGACGCCTTCGGGCGTGCCGGTGAATATCAGGTCCCCTGGGCGAAGCTCGAACAGTGTCGACAAATGCGCGATCGTCTCGGCCGTGGACCAGATCAACTGCGATACGTCGGAGCGCTGCCTCTCGGCGCCGTTGACCTTGAGCCAAATCGCCCCCTGCCCGATATGGCCCACGCGCGATACCGGGTGAATGGGGCCGAGGGGCGCCGAGCGATCGAAGCCTTTGGCCACGTCCCAAGGACGGCCCATCTTCTTCGCCTCGGCTTGCAGATCGCGGCGGGTCATGTCGAGTCCCAGCGCATAACCGTAGACGTGATCGAGCGCGCGTGCCACCTCGATGTCGCGCCCCGCCCGCCCGATCGCGACGACGAGCTCGATTTCGTGATGCACGTCGTTCGTGCGCGACGGGTACGGAAATTCACCGGTCGAGCCGGGTGCGGCATAGACGAGTGCGTCGGCCGGTTTGGTGAAGAAAAACGGCGGCTCGCGATCGGGATCGTGGCCCATTTCGCGCGCATGGGCGGCATAATTGCGGCCTACGCAGTAGATGCGGCGAACCGGAAAGCGCTCGCTCGGGCTCGCGACGTCGGCACTTTCCGCGATCGGCACTGCGACGATGGGGGCGGGGGCAAACACATACTCCATCGCTTTCTCCTTCGGATTCGATTGGCGCCGCGCGCGTGGTGTCCGCACGGCCGAAAGCATGGAGTGTAGCGCGGGCGCCTCGGCGACGGCGCGCGGACCGACACCTCGCAGCTTGCCAGATGGGAACGAATGCGGTACTCGTTAAACTTTCGCTAATCTTCGCAGAACCCCGACTCTCGCACCGCGCGCCATGACCGAATCCACTTCAGCCGAACCGTTTCCCTGCGCCCGCTTCATCAAGGAAATCGGGCGCGGCCCGCACGGCGCCCGCGCGCTATCGTCCGAAGACACCTTTTCGCTCTACAGCGCGATGCTCGACGGCCGCGTCTCCGACCTCGAGCTCGGCGCGGTATTGCTCGCTTACCGCCTCAAAGGAGAGACGGCCGACGAGCTTGCCGCCATGCTCGCCGCGGCGCAAATGTCGATGATGCCGGTACGCGCGCCCGGAGCCGTCTCGATCCCGAGCTACAACGGCGCGCGCAAGCAACCGAACCTCGTGCCGCTGCTTGCCCTGCTGCTGGCACGCGAGGGGGTGCCGACGCTCGTGCACGGCGTCACGCAAGATCCCGGCCGGGTGACGAGCGCCGAAATCTTCGCGTGCCTGGGAATTGCCGCGGCCGACTCGCACGATGCGATAGAAGCGGCGCTGGCCGAGCGCCGCGTGGCGTTTGCGCCCGTGGGCGTACTCGCGCCCAAGCTCGCGCGCCTGCTCGCTTTGCGGCGGATCATGGGCGTGCGCAATTCGACCCACACGCTCGTGAAAATCCTGCAGCCGTTCGCGCCGGCCGGATTGCGGCTCGTCAATTACACGCATCCGGCTTACCGCGACAGCCTGGCCGCCCTCTTCCTCGGCCACCCCGAAGTGGCCCGCGGCGGCGCGCTGCTCGCGCGGGGCACCGAAGGAGAAGCCGTGGCCGACACACGCCGTCAAGTTCAGATCGACTGGCTGCACGACGGGCTGGCCGAGACCCTCGTCGCGCCCGAGCGCAGTTCGCCCAATGAAGCCGAGTCCGAATTGCCCACCGCTCGCGACGCGGAAACGACGGCGCGCTGGATCGAGTCGGTGCTGCGCGGCGACACCGCCGTGCCGCCAACCCTGGCCCGGCAGGTCAAGATCATCGTCGACATCGCGCACGCGCGCGAGGGCGCGGCCAAGCCGTGACGCCCAGGGCTCGGTTGACAGCGTGAGGCACGCTGTCATACAGTGCGTCTCATGCGTTCAATCCTGAACTCCCTCCGAATTACCTCCGGCCGCCTAGCGCGGCCCCTATCGCTACGACTAGCGTAAGCCAGTCGTAGCGCCGCGCGTCGCGCGGTCCTCCCGCAGCATCCCGAGCAGTTTTCGTTTCACACCAAACCGTAGTTCCTTCTACAACCCGTAGTCGTCAGCATTCGGCCAAGTACCGCTTCGCCGAATCGCGAATCCGCCGACGTGGCTTTCATCGCGTCCGGCATGATCGGCTAGCCGCTCGATCAGCCGCGCTTTCGCAGACGACCCGACGAACGAGGTCGCACCCATGCTTCGCAACCCTGCCGCAAAGTATCGATCCTTCCCGCCCGTGCAGTTGGCCGGCCGAAAATGGCCGAACCGCGCCATCGAGCGCGCCCCGATTTGGATGAGCACCGATTTGCGCGACGGCAACCAGGCCCTGATCGAGCCGATGAGCATCGCGCAAAAGCTCGAATTCTTCGAAATGCTCGTGGCCATCGGCTTCAAGGAGATCGAAGTCGGATTCCCCTCGGGGTCGCAGACCGATTTCGACTTCGTGCGCAAGCTCATCGACGAAAATCGCATTCCCGAAGACGTGACGATCGAAGTGCTCGTGCAGTCGCGCGCCGATCTCATCGCGCGCACCTTCGAAGCGCTGCAAGGCGCGCCGCGGGCGATCGTGCATCAGTACAACGCCATCGCGCCTTCCTTTCGCCGGATCGTCTTCAATGCGTCAAAGAGCGAGGTCAAAGCGCTGGCCGTGGAAGGCGCCCGCCTCATCAAGGAAGAAACCGAGCGGCGGCCGCAAACGCATTGGACCTACGAGTATTCTCCCGAGACCTTCAGCATGACCGAGCTCGCCTTCGCGCGCGAAGTGTGCGATGCCGTGAGCGCGGTGTGGCACCCGACGCCGGAGCGCAAAATCATCGTCAATTTGCCGGCGACGGTCGAAGCCGCCACGCCGAACGTCTTCGCCGACCAAATCGAATGGATGGACCGCAACCTTGCCTATCGCGACAGCATCGTGCTGTCCGTGCATCCGCACAACGATCGCGGCACCGCGGTGGCCGCGGCGGAACTCGCGCTGCTCGCGGGCGCCGATCGCATCGAGGGCTGCTTGTTCGGCAATGGCGAGCGCACCGGCAACGTCGATCTCGTGACGCTCGCGCTCAATCTCTACACGCAAGGTATCGACCCGGGGCTCGACTTTTCCGATATCGACGCGGTGCGTCGCGTGGTCGAACGTTGCAACGCAATCGCCGTGCATCCGCGCCACCCGTATGCAGGCGAACTCGTCTTCACCGCATTCTCGGGCTCGCACCAAGACGCAATCCGCAAAGGATTCGCGCAGCAAGGGCCCGACGGCCTTTGGGAGGTGCCCTATCTGCCGATCGATCCGGCCGACGTCGGCCGCGGTTACGAGGCGGTGATCCGGGTCAACAGCCAGTCGGGCAAGGGCGGCGCAACCTATCTGCTCGAGCGCGGGCTCGGCTTCGCGCCGCCGCGACGCGTGCAAATCGAGTTCAGCCATGCGGTGCAGCGCCTGGCCGACGATTCCGGCGCCGAAGTCACGGGCGAGGCGGTCTGCGCCCTGTTCGCACGGGAATACTTCGAGGTGCAAGGCCCGGCCGAGCGGGTCGAATCGGTGGTGCGCTGGCGCCGACGCGAAATTGCGCGGGTGGAGGCCGCGACCGGCTACGACGATGGGCAAGCTTGGGTTCGCGCGCTTGCCGATTCCATGTCGACGGCCGCGCGCCGGCGTGTACAGGTTTGCGATTACGAGAGCCTGCTGACCGGCGATGGTCGCACGGCCGTATTCGTCGCCGTTCGCCTCGAAGAAGCGGCGCAAAACGCGGCTGGCAGCCAGAGCGTACGGTACGGCGTGGGCGTAGCGGCGAATCCCGCCACGGCGGCGGCCGACGCGCTGGTCTCGGCAGTCAATCGATTGGAATGGAGCCGCGAGCGGGAGGATGAAGCCGCCGCGGCTTGAGCCTGTTTGCGGTACCCGGGCGCCCCCGCCACGAACGGGCGGCGCCAGCGATTGCGCTGCGCGTTCTACTCGAGCGCGCAGCGTGTCGCCTGCCAGGCGACCAGCCGCCAGTGGCCGTCTTCTCGCGATTGAATGGCCATGTAGGCGATCGGAAACAATATGGCGCCGTTGTTCGCCTCCATCTCGACCAACGCGCGACCGGTGACGACGCAAGCGTCGCTGCCGACGGGCAGGACATCCTGCGATTGCACCTCGATTTGCCGATACCGGCGGTGACCGCCGGAGATGGCATCGATGAACTGCCGCTTCGTCTCGCGCTTGCCGTTCGTGTGCACGTAGCTGACGCTCTCCGAGAGCAGTTGGTTCAGCACCGGCACGTCGCCATCGACCATCGCGCGAAACCGATCGCGCTCGAGCGCCCGAATCGCCTCGATCACCTTCGCCGCCATCGCTCAGCCCCCATGCGAGCGGCGCGCGTGCGCCGCCGTCAGAAGTTGTACTGCAGGTATAGCTGGGTGAAATTTATACCAGGATTCGGCTCTTTGATACCGCCATTCGACACGTGTTGGAAACGCACACCCGCCGCATACTGCTGGCCCGAGCCGAACTGCGCGCCGACGCCGGCCGTCTCGGCGAACTGGAAGGCGGTAGACAGGGTGTACGAATCGGTGATGGTGGGATGCGAAAGGACGCGCACCCCGGCCCCGGCTTCCAGGTACGGACGGATCCAGCCCGAATCCTTGATGAAGCGCACCATCGGCGTCAGGCCGACCTCGTATACGTTGTTGTGAAAGGCGCCCTCATCGGTGTGCCAGTAGCCGAGGTGAGCCTCGCCGAGCAGCGAAAAATGCCAACCGCCGATGTGCCACCAGTTCAGTCCCGGATCCCAAACGAAGCCGAGATCGACTTTTTTGACTTTGTGCTGCGCGACGCCGAGCCCGATCTGAACGCCGAACGTGTGATCCGAGGACGCCGCCGGCGCCGCTTCCTGCGCCGGCGCCGCTGCCGTGGCGCTTAGCAGCAGCGCCGCGAGGATGCCGCGCAGCGCGACATTGTTGAGCCCGGTCAAATGGTTTTTCTTTTTCATCTCGATACTCCAACCATACGAGTTGAACGCCGATGGTCCCCGGCGGCTGCAGCGGGGTCGAATGATCATTACTGTGTGGCCAATAGCTCAAAGGTACTGTTTCTGGCAAAACATTGTTGGCGAACTGTGCAAGGTGGGCACCGGGGTCTAGCGCGCCGCGCCGCCTCGGCAGTGCGTCCGACAGAGGCGTAAAATAGGCTATCGAAACCCACAGTTTGATAGGTCGATGGAACTTCTGTGGGACGACGGACTCGAACGCTTAGCACTCTCCGAAACGGAGTGCTAATATCCCCCGTGGAGTTGTCTTCGTGACTGAGCAGTACTCGATTCACAAGGAGTTTCTTACGTGAGCAACGCAATGACCCTTCCGAACACTCTGCGCCCGGCGTCCGCTAAGGCCGCTTCGGCAGGTGCTCTCACGCTCGCGCCGTCGATGCTGCCGGGTCAGCTCGGCAACATCGACGCCTACATCCAAGCCGTCAATCGCATCCCGATGCTGAGCGCGGAAGAAGAACGCGAACTCGCCACCGAATACCGTCAGCAAGCCAGCTTGGAGGCCGCGCGCCGGCTCGTCCTCTCCCACCTGCGCCTGGTCGTGTCGGTCGCGCGCAACTATTTGGGCTACGGCCTGCCGCACGCGGATCTGATTCAAGAAGGCAACATTGGTCTGATGAAGGCCGTGAAGCGCTTCGATCCGGAGCAAAACGTGCGCCTGGTCTCGTACGCGATCCATTGGATCAAGGCCGAGATTCACGAGTACATCTTGCGCAATTGGCGTATGGTCAAGGTCGCGACCACGAAGGCGCAGCGCAAGCTGTTCTTCAACCTGCGCAGCCACAAGCAAAACCTGCATACGTTCACGCCGGACGAAATCGAGGGCCTGGCGAAAGAACTCAACGTCAAGCGCGAAGAAGTGTCGGAGATGGAAACGCGCTTGTCGGGCGGCGACGTGGCGCTCGAAGGGCAGGTCGAGGACGGCGAGGAATCGTTCGCGCCCATCGCCTATCTGGCCGATTCGCACAACGAGCCGACAGCCGTGCTCGCCGCGCGGCAGAACGACCGCTTGCAAACCGATGGCATCGCCCAAGCGCTCGACTCCCTCGATGCGCGCAGCCGTCGCATCATCGAGGCGCGCTGGCTCCATGTGGCAGACGACGGCTCGGGCGGCTCCACGCTGCATGAACTCGCCGAAGAATTCGGCGTGTCGGCCGAACGCATTCGTCAGATCGAAGCTAGCGCGATGAAGAAGATGCGCACGGCGCTGGCGGAGTACGCATAAGCGCGCCCGCGGCGTTTCGTCTCGTCGCTTCGTCAAAATCCCGCTGCATGTGCGCAGCGGGATTTTTTTTGCCGCGCTCCCGCACATGCCGGCGGTCACCGCATTGAGGCGCGCACGCGGCGTTTCCGGGCGCTCCGAGCCGTTGCGAACCCGGGCGCCGGTGCAACGGCGCCACATATTCAGCCCCCGATCGCCCTGCGTTAAAGCGCCGCGCCCTTGTCGCAGGTCAATGGCCCGCCTCCCTGTGCGCTCTACGATGAATTCGACTGCTTCGGTGGCTTGAACGTCTGCCTCTCGCCTCCCTCCCGTGGGTGAATCGGACAAGCCTCAAACCGAATGCGGCGATCACAGGAATCCGAGGCCATGCGAGCCGTCCATCGTAAAGCCACTGCGCATGCCGCGCCCCCTTTCGGCCGCGCGCATCGTTCGCTTGCAACATCGCTCGGTCGATGGGTGCGAGGCCGAACGTTCACACGCGACATCACCCTCGTGCTCGCGCTCAAGGTCGTATTGCTGATCGCACTGAAGTTCGCTTTTTTCAATCACCCTCGCGCGCACGATATGTCTCTGCCGCCCGCGGAAGTCGCGAGGGCGCTGCTTTCCTCTCCCGCCCCTCGCGTGTCACAAGGAGTCGGCCATGCTCAGTAGTGAAGTCGTCGATCTCTCGCGCCTGCAATTCGGCGTGACAGCCCTTTATCACTTTTTATTCGTCCCGCTCACGCTCGGGCTCTCATGGCTGCTCGTCATCATGGAAGCCGTTTTCGTGATGACCGACAAGCCGGTCTACAAAGACATGACCCAGTTCTGGGGCAAGCTGTTCGGCATCAACTTTGCCATGGGCGTCACAACGGGCATCACGCTCGAATTCCAGTTCGGAACGAATTGGGCCTATTACTCGCACTATGTGGGCGATATCTTCGGCGTGCCGCTCGCCGTCGAAGGGCTCATGGCGTTCTTTCTCGAATCGACGTTCGTGGGGCTGTTCTTTTTCGGCTGGAATCGCCTCTCGAAGGTGCAGCATCTGGTCGTCACGTTTCTCGTGGCTCTCGGCTCGAACCTCTCGGCGTTGTGGATCCTCGTTGCCAACGGCTGGATGAATTACCCGGTCGGCGCCTCGTTCAACTACGAAACGATGCGCATGGAACTCACGAGCCTGTTCGCCGTGATCTTCAATCCGATTGCGCAGGTCAAATTCGTTCATACGGTATCGGCCGGTTACGTGACCGCTTCGATGTTCGTGCTCGGGATTTCGTCCTGGTACCTGCTCAAGCGCCGCAACGTCGATTTCGCGCTGCGATCGTTCACCGTCGCAGCGGGGTTCGGGTTGGCATCGACGCTCTGCGTCATCGTGCTCGGCGACGAATCCGGCTACAACACCGGTGAAGTTCAAAAAGCCAAGCTCGCCGCCATCGAAGCGGAATGGGACACGGCTAAGCCGCCCGCGGCCTTCACGGTGTTCGGCATTCCGAACCAGGCGGCGCAACGCACCGATTACGCGCTTCGCGTCCCCTACGCCCTCGGCATCATTGCCACGCGATCGCTCGACGAGCCGGTGATCGGGCTGAAAGACCTGGCGGCTGAAAACGAGACGCATGTCCGAAACGGCATGCTCGCCTACGCCGCCTTGCAACAGTTGAAGCAAGGCGACACATCCGCCACCGCGCGCGCCGCCTTCGATGCGCACAAGAGCGATCTCGGCTATGGACTGTTGCTCAAACCCATGACGCCGCGCGTCACCGATGCGACGCCGGAACAGATCCATCGCGCCGCCGCATCGACCATCCCCCCCGTCGCACCGATCTTCTTCTCGTTCCGACTGATGGTCGGCCTCGGGATCCTGTTCCTCGCGACTTTCGTCTACGCGTTCTGGTTGTGCGCGCGTCGCGCCGTGCTCGACGATCGCCGCCGCTGGTTCCTGCGCTGGGCCGTGTGGGCCATTCCTCTGCCGTGGCTCGCGGCGGAATTCGGCTGGGTCGTGGCCGAGCTCGGACGTCAGCCCTGGACGATCGCCGGCATCTTGCCGACGCATCTGTCCGTGTCGAGCCTTTCGGCCACCGACGTGTATCTGAGCCTCGCGGGATTCGCACTGTTCTATACGGCACTGTTCGTCGTCGAAATTACGCTGATGTTCAAGTACGCGCGCCTCGGCCCTGCCTCGCTGCACACGGGCCGCTACCAGACGGAAGCCGAGCCGAAACCGGCGGCAGTCGTCGCAAGCGACACGCCCGTGTGAAGCCGCGGATGCATCTACGTCATCGATCGATCAAAGGACCATCATGGACTACGCAACGCTCAAGGTGATTTGGTGGGCGCTCATCGGCACGCTGCTGATCGGCTTCGCGCTGACGGACGGCTTCGACATGGGTGCGGCCATCTTGCTGCCGTTCGTCGGTAAGACCGACGACGAACGCCGCATCGTCGTGAACACGGTCGGCGCGACCTGGGAAGGCAACCAGGTTTGGCTCATCACGGCCGGCGGCGCCATGTTCGCGAGTTGGCCGCTCGTCTACGCGGCTTCGTTTTCAGGCTTCTATTTCGCCATGCTGCTCGTGCTGTTCGCGCTGTTCTTTCGGCCCGTCGGCTTCGACTATCGCAGCAAACGCGCCGATCCACGGTGGCGCTGCGCGTGGGATTGGGCGCTGTTCGCAGGCGGCTTCGTGCCCGCCCTAGTGTTCGGCGTCGCCTTCGGCAATCTCCTGCAAGGCGCGCCTTTTTCATTCGACAGCGATATGCGTGTCACCTATCACGGCTCGTTCTTCGCCCTGCTCAATCCGTTCGCGCTCCTGACGGGCTTCGTCAGCTTGTCGATGCTGATCGCGCACGGCGCGTCGTTCGTGAAGATGAAGACCGATGGCGTCGTGTCCGAGCGAGCCGCGCTCGCGCTGCGGGCGGCGACCGTCCTTACGTTGCTTTGCTTCGCATTGGCCGGCGCGCTGATCGCGACGTCGATCGTGGGCTACCGAATCGAAAGCGCGCCGCCGTTCGATACGATCGCCAATCCGCTTCTGAAAACCGTCGATTCGGGCAAGGGGCTTTGGCTCGCCAACTACGGCCGCTTTCCATGGATGACGATCGCGCCCGCGCTCGGCTTCGCAGGCGGCCTCGTTGCGTTCGCCCTCGCCCGCTCGCGCTTCGAGAAGACCGCTTTCATCGCGACAGGCGTCATGATCGTCGGCGTGATTCTCACGGCGGGCTTCTCGATGTTTCCGTTCATCATGCCGTCCTCGCTCGATGCGAAGAGCAGCCTGACGGTATGGGATTCGACCTCGAGCCGGCTCACGCTGCAAATCATGCTCGTCGCCGTGATCGTGTTCTTGCCGATCATTCTCGTTTATACGGGATGGGTCTATCGCGTCATGCGCGGCAAGGTCACGCGGGCCGCCCTCGAGGAAAACCGCCATTCGATGTATTGATCGGCGCTCTGCCTCCACGGAGCGGAGCCGGCATTGAGTCAGGAGAACGAATCATGTGGTACTTCAGTTGGATTCTCGGCATCGGTCTCGCGCTCGCGTTTGGCATCATCAACGCGATGTGGCTCGAATCCCGAGTTGAAAAAGCGGAAATTGCGCAGGAGCGATAGGGGCCGTTGGACCTCGGCGGGCTGGTCGCCGGCGGGAGGCCGTATCTTCCTCTCGTCCCGCTCATCCCGTCCGCAAACGAAAAGCAGCGCCTCGACGGGCGCTGCTTTTCATTGCTGCTTCGCGCTTCGGCTATTCGAAGCGCGCTGACATCAGCGCATCACACCGGCTGAGGCGAAGGGCCGCCCGAGGCAGGCAAACGCGTGGCCAGTTGCTCCGCATAGCGCTGCGCGGCCGGACCGCACACGATGTGGAACGTGTCGGCCGATACCCAGGCCACGTCCAGCGCGGCAAGCCGTTGACGGTCGACCGCCGACGGATCGCGCACCACGACGCGCAGCCGGGTTGCCGCCACGGCATCGAGCGCCGCGACGTTGGTCGCGCCACCGAACACGGCGAGCCACCGCATCGGGTCCGGGTCGAGCGGGCCGGCAGAGCCTGCTTGAACGTCGAGCGCCTTCGAAGCCGTGGCTTGCGCGCCGGCGCCCGGCGCTGCGCCGGCAATCACGGCGCGCATTTCATCGGCGATCATATCGGCCTCGGGCCCGATCACCACCTGCACGTTGTGCGCATCGCGCTTGAGCACGCCGCGTGCGCCGGCTGCTTTTAGCGCGGGCTCGGAGATCTTCCCGGCATCGACGACGGACAGTCGCAGCCGCGTCGTGCAAGCATCGACGAGCGTCAGGTTTTGCGCGCCGCCCAGCGCGGCGATGTAGCGATCGGCCCGCGAGGAAGCTGCGCCGGCGACGGGCGCGACGTAGCCGCCTTCCGCATACGACTGAACTTGCGCATCGGCGTTCGCGCTCTCGCGGCCCGGCGTGGCCATGTTGAACTTGCGGATGAAGAAGCGGAACAGTCCGTAGTAGACCACCGCATAAACGAGGCCGATCGGAATCGCGAGCCAGCCCTTCGTCGACAAGCCGTAGTTCAACACGTAGTCGATCGCGCCCGCCGAGAACGTGAAGCCCAGATGCACTCCCAGCGCTTGGCAAATGGCGAGCGATAGTCCCGTCAACACCGCGTGGATCACGTACAGCACGGGGGCGAGGAACATGAAGGTGAACTCGACCGGCTCGGTCACCCCCGTCAGGAACGACGTGAGAGCCATCGAGAACAGCAGGCCGCCCACCAATGCGCGGCGCTCCTTCGGCGCTTCATGGAACATGGCCAAACACGCGGCGGGCAAGCCGAACATCATGACGGGGAAGAAGCCCGTCATGAAGCCGCCCGCGGTCGGGTCGCCCGCGAAGAAGCGGTGCAGATCGCCCGTCACGGCCGCGCCGCCGCCCGGCGGCGTGAACGTGCCGAAGACGAACCAAGCGAGCGAGTTGATGATGTGATGCAGGCCCGTGACCAGCAAGAGCCGGTTCAACGTGCCGTAGACGAACACGCCGATGGCGCCGGCCGTGGTGAGCCAGTGTCCGGTCGCATCGATCGCCAATTGCACCGGTTGCCAGACGTACCCGAAGACGATGCCGAGCACCACGCACACTAGCCCCGTGATGATCGGCACGAACCGTTTTCCGCCGAAAAACGCGAGGTAGTCCGGCAGCTTGATGTCCTTGTACCGGTTATAAAGCAGCCCCGCGACAATGCCCGCGATGATGCCCGAGAGCACGCCCATGTTGAGCTTGTCGTTGATGTCCTTCATCACCGCGATTTCGATCAGATAGCCGATCGCACCGGCGAGCGCGGCCACGCCGTTGTTGTCCTTCGCGAAACCCACCGCCACGCCGATGGCGAACAGCAGCGGCAAGTTGTCGAAGATCGTGCCGCCCGCATCGGCGATCATCTTGATGTTGAGCACATCGGCCTGGCCGAGCCTGAGCAAGATGCCCGCGACCGGCAATACCGCAATCGGCAGCATCAGCGCCCGCCCTAAGCGCTGCACCTTTAGAAATGGGTTCGCGTCCATTGATTTCTCCAGTTGGTCCGTCTCGTCGTTGATGTGTCGTGTGTCCGTACTCGATCGTCTAAGTGCGATTTCGGGCGTCGGATTAGTTAGGAGGCCTAATCCACGGGCCAGATCTCGCGGCTTGCTGCTCTTACCGCCTGTGCCGAATCGAGCTCGAGCAAATCGCTCGCGCGTTGACGGCACAGTTGATAATCCAGGGTGCGCACGCGCGCTTTGATGCCCGGAACGGCCACCGGGTCCACCGACAGCTCGGTGACGCCAAGGCCCACGAGCAACGGCACGGCCAAGGGGTCGCCGGCTAAGGCGCCGCATACCCCCACCCACTTGCCGTGCTTGGCCGCGCCTTGCGTCGTCAGCTCGATCAAGCGCAACACCGCCGGATGCAGGCCGTCGGCCTGCGCTGCCAGATCGGCCTGGCAGCGGTCCATCGCAAGCGTGTATTGCGTCAAGTCGTTCGTGCCGATCGAGAGAAAATCGGCGTGACGCGCGAGCTGATCGGCAAGCAGCGCCGCGGAGGGCACCTCGATCATCACCCCTACCTCGACGGCGTCGGTGCGGCCCAAGCCGCGTGCGAGATCGTCGATGCGATTGCGCACGCGCACGAGTTCGCCCGCATCGGTCACCATCGGCAACAAGATGCGCACGCAACCATGCGGTTGGACGGCGATGAGGCCGCGCAGCTGTTCGTCGAGCAAATCGGGGCGCACCTGCGCAAGCCGGATGCCGCGCAAACCGAGGGCGGGGTTCGTCTCGTGGGGCAGCGTCAGATACGGCACTTCCTTGTCCGCGCCGACATCGAGCGTGCGGATGATCGCCGTGCGGCCCTCGAGCGCATCGACGATCGATTGATAGCTTTGGCGATGTTCTTCGGCATTGGGCGCCGACTCGCGGTGGATGAACAACAACTCGGTGCGCAGCAGCCCGACCGCGTCGGCGCCGTTCTCGAGGGCGGTGCGGGCGTCGTCGATCGTTGCGATGTTCGCCGCGACTTCGATGGCGCGGCCGTCGCGCGTCGCCGCCGCTTGTCGCGACGTGCGGCGGTTCGTTTCTCGCACGCCGGCCAGGCGCTGACGCTCGAGACGCGCACGCTCGACGTCGAGTTCGGTCGGCGCGTATTCGAGCCGGCCGGCGCTCGCATCGACGACGACTTGCGTGCCGTCGGGAATGGCGTGCAGGGCGTCGCCCACGGCGACGAGCGCGGGAATGCCGAGTTGCCGCGCGATGATCGCCGCGTGCGATGTCGCGCCGCCGCCGGCCATCACGAGCGCGGTCACGCGCGCGCGGTCGAGCGAGGATAGATCCGAAGGCGTGAACTCGTTCGCGGCCAACACGGCTTCGCTCGGCAGCGTGCGTGCGGCCGGGTTGGCGTAGCCCAGGGCGCGCAGCACGCGTTTTTCGATGTCGCGCAAATCGGCGGCGCGCTCGGCGAGCAACATATCTTCGACATGCGCGAGCACCGCGATTTGCGCGCGGATCGACGCGCGCCAGGCGAAGCCCGCGCTTTTGCCGAGGCTGATCAGATCGCGGGCGGCGTCCACGAGCGTCGGATCTTCGAGCAGCACGCGATGCACGGCGAAGATGCCGGCCTCGCCGACAGCCCCGCGCTGCGATGCGTCGCGCACCGTGGTGTTCAATTCTTGATCGACGGTCGCGAGCGCTCGATCGAGCAAGCGGCTTTCGGCCGCGGGCGTTCCACTGGCGAGTTCGGGAGGAACGAGTTCGGCGTCGTCCCAGCGCACGAGTGTGCCGACGGCGATTCCCGGCGCCGCGCATACGCCAGCCAGCGTGTTCGGGTCCAGCGGCATGCCCGAGGGCCGCTCTGCTTGCCCCGGAGCCGGCGAATTCACTCGCGCCGGCGTTTCCTCGAGTTCGCCGTGCACCTCGCGCAGCAACTCGCGCGCGACCGCTTCCACGGCTTGCGCCGCATCGCGTCCGCTGCCGACGATCTCCACCGTCGCGCCCTCGCCCGCGCCCAGGCCAAGCAGGCCGACGACGCTTTGAACGTTCGCATGCCGGCCGTCGTGATGCACTTCGACATGCGCCTGCAAGCCTCGCACCGATTCTCTGGCGCGCGCCGCGGGACGCGCATGCAGTCCGCCCGACTGCATCAACGTGACGATGCGGCTCGCCTGGACTTTGACGTCAGCCGTTTGCGCCGTTTGCGCCGGTTCGACCGTTCCCGCCGCTTGGGCCGCCGGTTGTGCTTGCGTTTGCGCAGCATCGCCTGTGCTGCGTACGGCCAGCAAGGGCGTCACGCCAGCAGTGACGCGACCCGATGCGCGCTCGACGATCTCGAACACGTCGGAATTGGCGATCGCGATGACCGAAACCAAGCTGGGCGCCTTCGTGCCGACCGTATCCTGATCGAATTCGATGAGCAGATCGCCCGCTCGCACGTGGGCGCCTTGCGCAACTTTCGCCGTGAATCCGGCGCCGCCCAATTCCACCGTGTCGATACCGATATGCAATAGAATCTCGGCGCCCTCCGGCGTTTGCAGCGTGACCGCGTGACCGGTTCGCGCCAAATGCGTGACGAGCCCGTCGCACGGCGCGACGAGACGCCCCTCGAGCGGATCGATGGCGAGCCCGTCGCCGAACATGCCCTCGGCGAAGACAGGATCGGGGACGTCTGCGAGCGGCACTACCGGGCCTGTCAGGGGCGCCAGCAGGACCAGCGTGGCCGGGGCTTGATTCATTAGTCGGGACTCCTCAGCACGTTCCATCCGCATGTCTCGCTCAGTGGGTTTCGGTGATTTTGTTCAAATGGCGCGGTGCGTCGGGATCGCGACCGCGCGCGGCCGCGAGTTCGGCGGCCATGACGTAGAAGGTTTGGATGACCGCGATCGGATCGAGCGCGGGGTGGCGGCTCGTCGCGAGCGGCAATTGCGCGTCCTCGACATCCTCTGGCGCCGCAAGCAACACACGCGCGCCGCGCGAGCGCATGTCGGCGGCAAGCCGGATCAACCCCGCCTGCTCGGGGCCGCGCGGCGCGAACACGAGCAACGGGTAGCCTCGATCGATGAGTTCCATCGGGCCGTGGCGCACCTCGGCGCTCGAGAACGCTTCGGCTTGAATGCCCGACGTCTCTTTCAGTTTGAGCGCCGCTTCTTGCGCCACCGCCAGCCCAAGGCCGCGCCCGATCACGATCATGCGCTCGACCTCGCGCAGCGTATCGACCGCGGGCGACCAATCGATCACGGCAGCGTCGCGCAATGTGTCGGGCAACGCCCGCAGCGCATCGATCAAAACCGGGTCGCGTTGCCAATAGGCGACGAGTTGCGCCGAGATCGACAACATGGCGATGTAGCTCTTGGTGGCCGCGACCGAATGCTCGGGACCGGCCAGCAGCGGCAGTTGCCATTCGCAAGCATCGGCAAGCGGCGATGCGGGCGCGTTCACGGCGCTCACGGTCAGCGCCCCGGCATCGCGCAGCGCCGTCATCGTATCGACGAGATCTGGGCTGCGGCCCGACTGCGAAAACGCGACCGCCAGTTCGCCCGCCACACGCAGGGGCGCCGCTTGCAGCGTCGCGATCGACATCGGCAGCGACGCCACGGGCACGCCGATGCGGCTCATGGCGAGGCTGGCGAAGTAGCTCGCGGCGTGATCGGAACTGCCGCGCGCAACGGTGAGCGCAACGTGACACGGTTTGGCCGCCAGGACCGAGGCGAGCGCCTCGACCCGTGCGCTGTCGGCGCATTGGCTTTGCACGACGGCACTCGCAGCGAGCGCCTCTTTAAGCATATTCGACAATCTGCTCCCCTTCGACAAAAGTCGCCGCCAAGCTCAGGTCGCGCTCGAACACGACGACGTCGGCCCACGCGCCGCGCGCGAGCCGGCCTCGGTCTTCGATACCGAGGTAGTCGGCGGCATAGCGCGACATGCGGTTCGAAACATCGGCAAGCGGTAGGCCCAGCGATACGAGGTTGCGCAGCGCGGCATCCATGGTCAGCGTGCTGCCTGCGAGCGTGCCGTCCGCTAGCCGCACGCCGCCGAGGCACTTCGTCACATGCTGGCTGCCGAGGCGATATTCGCCGTCGGGCATGCCGGTCGCCGACGTGCTGTCCGTCACGACGTACAGGCGCGGGATGGCCCGCAACGCCGCGCGAATCGCGCCGGGATGCACGTGCAGTAGATCGGGAATGATTTCGGCGAATTCCGCGTGCGCGAACGCGGCGCCGACCAATCCCGGATTGCGATGGTGCATCGGCGACATCGCATTGAACAAATGCGTGAAGCCGCACGCGCCGTGCTTGAGCGCTGCCACGGCGTCGTCATAGGTGGCGAGCGAGTGACCCAACTGCACGCGGACGCCGCGAGCCACCATCTCCGAGATGATTTCCATGTGCCCCGCGATCTCGGGGGCGAGCGTGACGACACGGATGGGCGCGACCGACAGGTACTGCAGCACTTCGTCCAGCACTGCGCTGACGGCGGCGTCGGGTTGCGCGCCCAGCTTGCCGGGGTTGATGTAGGGGCCTTCCAGATGCACCCCGAGCACGCGCGCGCCCCCGGGCGTACGCGTGCGGGTCACCTCGCCCAACCCGGCGACGACCGCGAGCAATTCGTCGCGCGGCGCAGTCATCGTCGTCGCGAGCAGGCTCGTCGTGCCGTGGCGGGCATGCGTGCGCACGATCGTTTCGATCGCGGCCCCCGCTTCCATCACGTCGGCGCCGCCGCCGCCATGCACGTGCAGGTCGATGAAGCCGGGAAGGATGTAAGGCTCGGTGTTGGTCGCGGGGTCGGCCGCCACACCTTCGAGCGCGGTGATCCTTCCGTTCTCATAGTGGAGCGTGCCGCGTATCCAACCATCCGGCGTCAAGATGTTTCCGTTCAACATGGGATTGCTATCTCAAAAAAACTCGAGCGGGCGCATGGTGCGCGCCATCGCGACTGCGTATCGCGTGCGGGCCTACCTCGGGGCGTCCTCGGACGTGGGTAGGGGCGATCAAATTGGAGCCCATTATATAACCAGATTAGTACCAGTCAATGAAGGCTACGAGCGCGCCCGAAAACCCGCCTCACCCTTTCTGGACAAGGCTTTCATGGCGACTGCGTCGAACTTTTCCGCATTTTCGGGACATCGGGACTTACCCGGAGCGCATGCGCGGCATGGCCGTCAGGAGGCTGCAAACAGGCTGAAAACAGGCTGAAAACAGGCCACAAACAGCCGCTACCGCAGACGGAAGTACCTGTTTAGTACCAGCTGGGGTGTCGAGCAAAGCTTGTTTGTTGACCGCGATCCCATATAGTTCTGACTAATTTAGACGATACGGTGACGAACCGGAGAAAGCCTGCATTGACAGACCCTATCTTGATGCGCCGCGCCGAGGCGGTGCGCCATTTCAATCGCTTTTACACGCAGCACATCGGCGTGCTGCATGAATTTCTGCAAAAGAGCCCCTTCTCGCTGACCGAAGTGCGGGTGCTGCGCGAGCTCGCGCTCGGCACCGTCTCGACCGCCACGGAGTTAGCGCGCACGCTCGGTCTCGACAGCGGCTATCTGAGCCGCGTCTTGACGAGCTTCGAGCGCCGCCAATTGATCTCGCGGCGGCAATCGGAAACCGACGCCCGGCAGTCGCTGCTCGCTATGACGCCGGTGGGACGCGCCGCCTACGCGCCGCTCGAAGTCGCTGCCCTGGACGAAGTGCGCGGCGTGCTCGGTTCGTTATCGGCGGCGGGACAAGAGCAATTGCTCGAAGCGATGCGCATCATCGAGCGGTTGCTCGATCGCACCGCGTCGCGAACTCCAGTGCTGCTACGAGCGCCCAGGGCCGGCGATTACGGCTGGCTCGTGCACCGTCAGGCGTTGCTGTTCGAAGCCGAATATGGGGTGGACCCGCGCTTCGAAGCTGCCGCGTCGCAGGAAATCGCGCAATTCGCGCAGCAGGAGGACCCGGAGCGCGCGATGTGCTGGATTGCGGAGCAGCGGCAGAGCATCGTCGGCGGGGCGTTCGTTGCCGCGCTGTCGGGGCGCACGGCACGCATGCGGCTGCTGTATGTGGAGCCCGAGGCGCGGGGCCTGGGCATCGGCACGCTGCTCGTCGCGCAAAGCATCGGCTTTGCCCAACGGGCAGGGTACGAGAAACTGGTTCTGACGACCTACGGCGCGCTCGACGACGGGCGTGGCGTATTCGAGCGCGCGGGCTTTCGCTGGGTCGCGACGGAGCCGGAGCGGCGCTTTGGACGCGGCGTGATGATGCAAACGTGGGAACGCACGCTCTGAGTCCTCAGATCGCTTACCGACAGGCAGACAAGCAGACAGGCCGCCTGGTCGCGCAGCGCGCCGCCGATGAAAACACGCCGCCTCATGCACGCACGGCATAGCTTGGATCGACGTCCAAGCTTTGATCCAGCAATTCAATCGTGCGGCCTTCGTGGGCCCATCGACGGCGCGAGCGAAGTATCGTTCCTACAGGCATCGAGCATTCGCGAGCCGATGCCGTGTCTTCAGGTGCGTGTCGTCGATTAGAACGACGGCACCATGGCGCCTTTGAACTGCGTGTCGATGAAATCGCGCACCGGCTGCGAGTGGTAAGCGGCCACGAGCTTTTTCACCCAAGGTTTGTCTTTGTCCTGCGCACGCACCGCAATCAAATTCGCGTAAGGGCTATGTACGTCTTCGCGCGCGAGCGCATCTTTGGTTGGCTGCAGCCCTGCGGCCAGCGCATAGTTCGTGTTGATCACGGCCGCATCGACGTCGCCCAGCGAGCGCGGCAGTTGCGCAGCGTCGAGCTCGAGCAGCTTGAGCTTTTTCGGATTGTCGGCAATATCGAGCGTCGTCGCATTGTTGCCGTTCGTGCCGGTGCCCGGCTTCAGCTTGACGAGCCCCCGGGTCTGCAACAACAGCAATGCACGATTTTCGTTCGAAGGGTCATTGGGCAACGCGACCTTGGCGCCCGGCTGAAGATCCTTCAAGGCTTTGAGCTTTTTCGAATAGATGCCGATCGGCGAGATATAGGTGAGCCCGGCGGTGACGATCTTGTAGCCGCGCTGTTTGACTTGACTGTCGAGATAGGGCTGATGCTGGAAGGCGTTCGCATCGAGGTCGCCCGCATCGAGCGCGGCATTCGGCTGCACGTAATCGTTGAAGGTGACGATCTTGATGTCGAGGCCTTCGCTCTTGGCGACCTTCTGAACGACCGCCCACGTCTGTTCATCGGGACCGGCAATCGTGCCGACCTTGATGACTTGATTCTCGGCGTGTGCGGCGGAGGCGAAAATGAATGCGGTGGTGGCAGCGACCGACGAGATGAGCTTCAGAAGCGTTTTGCGTTGCATGGAGACTCGCTTTCTTTATTGGAGAGGGAGGAAAACCATGCGATGGTGTCATAGCACCGAGGCGAAGGGAAATACGTTGAACTCATATCGATATGCCGCGCGTCGGAACGCGGCCGATCGAATCGATTAGGATGCCGAACTATCTGCGAGCGGAGCTCAGTCGAGCAGCAGCTTCAGATCGTGGACCCAAGGCTGCGCGCCTTGCCCATCGCGAACGAACAAGCGCAGCTTGCCGGAAGGGTCGAAGACGTAGCTCGCCGCGGTGTGGTTCATCGTATAGCTATCGGGCGTCTTACCCGGCACCTTCGCGTAGTAGACGCGAAAATCCTTCGCGACTTTCGCGAGTTGCGCGTCGCTCGGGCGCAGGCCCACGAACGAGGGATTGAACGCCTGCACATACTGCGAGAGCACCGGCGAAGTGTCGCGCTCGGGATCGACCGTGACGAACAGGACTTGCACACGCTTCGCATCGTCCGGCCCAAGCTGTTGCAGCGCTTGGGTGAGCTCGGCCATCGTGGTTGGGCAGACGTCGGGACAGTGCGTGTAGCCGAAGAACAGCACGACCGCCTTGTTCTTGTAATCGGCGAGCGAACGCACTTTGCCGCTCGTATCGGGCAGCGAAAAATCGGAGCCGAACTGCGTGTTGCCCGTCAGATCGAGATTCTGAAACGCAGGCTTGCTTTTGCCGCAGCCTGCGACGACGAGCGCCGCGCCAACGAGGCATGCGGCCACGAACATGCGTGCGGTACGCACGAGCGGAGAGTGGTTCATGAGGAACTCACGCGCCGATCAGGGCGCGTGCGTAGTGATCGACGAGCAGCGCCGCGAACAGCAGCGACAAATAGACGATCGAATAGCGGAAAGTCTTGCGCGCGAGGGCATCGGAGTACTCGCGGTAGATCTTCCATGCATAGCCGAGGAAGATTGCGCCGAGCAGCACGGCGCTCACGAGGTAGACGATCCCGCTCATGCCGGAGACGAAAGGCATCAGCGTGACAGCGAACAGGATCACCGTGTAGAGGAAGATATGCAAGCGCGTGTACTGTTCGCCGTGCGTGTTCGGCAGCATCGGCAAGCCCGCGTTCTCGTAGTCCTTGCGCCGATAAAGCGCCAGCGCCCAAAAGTGCGGGGGCGTCCATACGAAGATGATGAGCACGAGGATCCACGCATCGCCCGGCACGGCGCCGGTGACCGCGGCCCAGCCGAGTGCCGGCGGCATGGCGCCAGAGGCGCCGCCGATGACGATGTTCTGCGGCGTGGCCGGCTTGAGCAAGAGCGTGTAGACGACGGCATAACCGACGAACGTCGCGAACGTGAGCCACATCGTCAAAGGATTCGTGAACGTATAGAGCGTCCACATCCCCGCGCCGCCGAGGGCGGCGGAAAACACCAGAATCTGGGTTGTCGTGATCTCCCCACGGGCCGACGGGCGCCATGCGGTACGGCGCATCATCGCGTCGATCTTCTGTTCGACGAGACAATTGATCGCGAAGGCAGCGCCCGCGGTCAGCCAAATGCCGATCGTGCCGCCGACCAACGCTTTCCACGGCACCATGCCCGGTGTCGACAAAAACATGCCGATGACCGCGCAAAAAACGGCGAGCTGCGTCACACGCGGCTTCGTGAGCGCAAGGTACTGGGAAATTCGGGAGCCGGGGCGGTGAGCTAGTGTCGTGCTTTCCATGGGATCACGCGGGAGCGGCCTCGCGAGGTGGAACGGCGGCGCGGCCAAGTCGGCTGGAAGCGGTTCGGAAGTTTAGCACAACGACGAGCAGCAGCAGGACCGCCGCCCCGCCGTTGTGCGCCACGGCGATCGGCAACGGCCACTGCAGCACGATGTTCGACAGGCCCGTCGCGAACTGCAGCGCCAGCACGATCAGCACGCCCGTCGCCGGCCGGCGCAGCGATTCGAAGCGGCGCATCTTCCAGGCGAGCGCGGCCAGATAGACGAGCACGACGAACGCGAAAGTGCGATGCGTCCAGTGGATCGCGACGAGCGCGTCTTGCGTAATGACTTCGCCGTCGCCCGTCATGCCGAGCGCACGCCACAGGTGAAACCCTTGCGCGAAGTTCATGGAAGGCACCCATCGCCCATTGCAGGTCGGAAAATCGGTACAAGCGAGCACAGCATAATTCGTGCTCACCCAGCCGCCGAGCGCCAGTTGAACCACGAGCAGGACGAGCCCGGCGAGCGCGGCGGCGCGGTAGCGCGCGATGTCCGGCTCGTAGGCAGGCATCGGCGTCAAGCGAGCGGCAAACCAGGCCAGCGCGCCGAGCAGCGTCAGACCTAGCAGCAGATGAGTCGTGACGATCACCGGCTGCAACTTCATCGTCACGGTCCATGCGCCGAATACGCCTTGAACCACGATCAGCAGCAGCAGCGAGGTGGGCCACCAGGGCGACACCGTCAGCGATTTGCGCTTCACGCGCGCCACCCAGGCGCTCGCGGTCTGGGCGATGATGAGCACGCCGATCGCCATCGCGAAATAGCGATGGATCATCTCGATCCAAGCCTTCATGAGGCTGACAGGCCCGCTCGGCATGGCGGCATGCGCCGCCGCGATCTGCGCGTGCGCAAGGAACGGCGAGGCCGTGCCGTAGCACCCCGGCCAGTCCGGGCAGCCCAGCCCCGAATCGGTCAGGCGCGTGAACCCGCCGAACATGATCAGGTCGAGCGTGAGAAAAGTCGTGACCCACACGAGCTTGCGAAACTTATCGTCGCTCGCCTTGATCCAGACATAGCTCAGGGGAAGCAACGCGAGGCACAGCCCTGTCGCGGCGAGTTGCAGCAAAAACATCTAAATGACCTCCAACCAATCGGCGCGCCAGCGGCTTCAGCCGATACTCGACGAACTCAAGAGCTTGCTGATGTCGCGCTTGATCTTGCTCGGGTCCGGGTGAGCCGGAAAGCGCATCATCAAATTGCCGTTGGGATCGACGAGATAAATGTGATCGGTATCGCGCGTGCCCGCCTCGCTCGGCAGCCAAGCCGCCAGCGCCGAGGGATCGGCCACCAGCTTGCGCGTCTCCGGATAGGCTTGCTCGATCGCAGGCGGCACGGCATCGGCATCCGTGCGCAGCCATACCGTGACGATGCGTTCGCGCTCGCCGGCCTGTGTCGCGCGGACCTGGCGCATGAAATAAAGCTTGGTCACACACGCTTGGTCGCACGCGCTGCGATCGACGCTGATCATGAGCCAGCGCCCGCGCAGCGAGGCTAGGGCCATCGGCTTGTTCGCTTCGTCCTTGACGATGAGCGCCTCGGAGATCGGCCGCTGCGGCTCGATCAGCGTGCCGTAATTGGTCGCACCGCCTTTCGGCTTGAACACGTAGTAGGTGAGATAGGAAGCGATCACCGGGGCAGCGCAGACGAGCGCAATGAGCAGCACCATCCATCGGCCGCGAGCCCAAGAGGCGCGTCCAGCCGTTGGGGCGCGGGCGCCCGCGGCGTTTGCGGGCTCGCGCTCCTTCATGCGTTCAGATGACTTCGACAACGTGATTTCCTCTCAAGATTCTTTCTTCGCCGCGCGTCTCGCGGCGTACAAGCCGAACCCCAGCGCCGCGGCCGCCATGCCCCACCACTGGAGCATGTACCCGTAATTGCGCTCGACGCCCATCGCGGGCGCGGGCCAGTCGCGCACGAGCCCGTCGCCGTCATCGCTCGTTTGGTCGATGACGAACGGCTGCAAAGCGAGCCCCGTCTCGGCCGCGAAGGAGGCGACATCCAGGTTCTGCCGAATCTGCTGATGCGCGGCCGAGCCGCCCTCTCCCAGCTCGAAGGCCTGCGATGCGTTCGCTCGCGCAATGCCCTCGATCGCGACCTCACCCGCGGGCGTCCGGTACGGTGCCATCGCCGTGCGCACGTCGGCGTTGCGCGGCAGCCAGCCGCGATTGACGAGCACGTAACCGCCGCCCGCCAGTTGCAGCGGCATCACGACGTAAAACCCGGGCCGGTCTTGGTAGGGCCGGTTGTCGAGATAGACGACGCGTTCCGGCATGAAGCGGCCCACCGCCTTGACGCGATGATAGGCAATCGAGGCGACCGCAATAGGCTGGGCGCCGACCGGCTGTGCCGGCGCATGCTCGTAGCGCTCGATCTGTGCCTGCAGCGCCTCCTTTTGATGCGCGCGGTCGCGTTGCCAAAAACCGAGCCTGATCGTCACTGCCATGACGAGGGCAATGAGCAGAGCGGGAACGAGGCGGATCTTCATACCGGTACCGTGCAAACGGCGCGCGCCGCCTCGATCGAGCTGCGCGCCGACATCGAACACGCGTTTCGCGCCGCGTCTTCGGACGGTGCTCGATCGGCATGCGCGAGTGCGATAATTGCACCGGTAGTTTTACGTCGATTTCGGATATCGGTTGGTTCCATGCACATTCTCGTAGCCGTCGCTTTCGCCCTCATCATCGCCAGTATGGTGTCGGCGCTCTATTTCATGATGCACGACCGCGGTAAGACCAAACGAATGGTCTGGTCGCTCGCGACCCGCGTCGGGCTCTCCATTTCGCTGTTCCTGTTTCTCTGGCTCGCACATTGGCTCGGCTGGATCCACTACAGCCAGGTGCCGCTCGGCCGCTGAGCGGGGCGGATCGCAGAGACCGAAGAAACGTCCGAGCGCACCGCCTAGCGGCCCGCGCTCGCTGCGCCTACCTCGTTGGTCGCTGCGACACCTTGCCGCAGCTTTTCTGCCAAAAACACAAACGCCGCCTCGATCGACTCGAAGGCGGCGCACCGGTCAAGGCCCAAGGATCTGATCGCGATGCACCACCCGTAGGCGTTGCATCGCAAGTGCGTCCCCCGTACAGCGGGACGACCTCGCACCTCCGTTACAGCCAATAGACGACGACGTACAGGCCGAGCCAAACGACGTCGACGAAGTGCCAGTACCACGCGGCGCCTTCGAATGCGAAGTGATGATCGGCGGTGAAGTGGCCGCGAATCAAGCGCACGAGCACGACCGAGAGCATCGTGCCGCCGAGGAACACGTGAAAGCCGTGAAAGCCCGTGAGCAGGAAGAAGGTCGAACCGTACACGCCCGAAGACAGGGTCAGATTCAGCTCGTTGTACGCGTGGACGTACTCGAACGCCTGCAGGAACAGAAAGCACACGCCCAGTGCGACGGTTGCGGCAAGCCAGGCAATGGCCTTGTTCCGATGATTGTCGCGCAGCGCGTGGTGCGACACGGTGAGGGTCGCGCCCGAGCTCAACAGCAATGCCGTGTTGATCGTCGGCACGGGCCACGGCACCATCGCCTTGAAGTGGCCGGCGAGCGCGGCCGGTCCCTCGTTGGGCCAAACGGCCGTGAAGTCGGGCCAAATGAGCTTGTAGTCGAGGCTGCCCAACTCGTGCAGCGCAATCATGCGCGCGTAGAACAACGCGCCGAAAAACGCGCCGAAGAACATGACTTCGGAGAAGATGAACCAACTCATGCTCCAGCGGTACGAGGTGTCGACGCGCTTGCCGTACATGCCGCTTTCCGACTCGGAAATGGCGTCGCCGAACCAGTGCCACAGCACGAAGAGCAGCCACAGCAGGCCCGCGAACATCGTATACGGAGCCCATGGCGTATCGTTGATCCAAAGCGCCAACGACCCGAGCATGACCAAGACGCCAATCGACGCCGTGACCGGGTGTCGAGACGGATTCGGCACGAAGTAATACGGGCTCTCGTTTTGACCGCTCATTGTTGATTCTCCACTTCAGTCCAGTTATGCAGTAACCGGCGGCGCGTCGGTACCGCGCCGCTTCGCTTTTTAAATTGCCTCGCCCGGGGCCGCCCGATCAACTCACGACCGCATGCACGATCGCGATCAGCACGCCGATGAAGATGGCCGCCGCGATCAGCCCCGCCGCGATCAGATGCAACGGGTTCAGTTGCGTATCGGCCTCGTGATCGGCCCGCCGCCGCACGCCGAAAAACGACCACAGCACCGCTTTCATCGTCTTGGCGAAGCTGCTCTTGCCGCCTGCGGTCATTGCCGTCTCCATGACATCCTCGCTTGCATCACGCCCCCCCGCGCCCGGGCGCAACTGCCCGCAACGCCACCGTCGACTGCATGGCCTCGCTTTGCGCCGTCTTGCCCGCCGGTACGTCGAGCTCGAAAAACGTGTACGACAGCGTGATCGTCTTCACATCGCGCGGCAGCTTCGGATCGACGTAAAACACAACGGGCATCTCGCGCGATTCATGCGCCGCAAGGGTCTGCTGCGTAAAGCAAAAGCATTCGATCTTCTTGAAATACTCGGTCGCCAACTGCGGTGCGTAGCTTGGAATCGCCTGTGCGCGCACCGCGCGATTCTGCTCGTTCGTCACGCGATACTTCACCACCGTCACTGCGCCGGGGTGAACGTCGAGACTGTTGCTCTCCGGCGTGAACCCTAGCGGGCCGCGCGCGTTCGCATCGAACTCGATCGACACCGTGCGCGTCATGTCGACCTGCGTGTTCTTCGCTTCGCCGGTCGTCACGTCTCGCTTGACCAGGTTGTTCACGCCCGTGATCTGACAAATCGCTCGGTATAGCGGCACGAGCGCGAAACCGAACCCGAACATGACCGCAGCCATGACGACCAGCTTCACGAGCATCGACCGATTGAACGATCTAAACGACCGGTCCGACTCGAGCGGCGTACGCGTCGACATTCTCTTCCTCGCTACACGTGCGACCGCGGCTCAGTGGGACAGCCACTGCTTCAGAACGGCGCCCAAAAAGAAGACGGCGACGATGGCAAGCAAAATCAAGCCGAGCCTCAAGTTGCCTGCCCGCACTTGAGCCGGCGTCCGTCTTTTTTGTGGGTGGTTCATCGTCTATTTCGTTACCGATCCGAACGCGGCGAACCGCGTCCGGCTCTGCTTTCCATACCGCCGCCAAGGCAGCTGGCGCCTGCGTGCTCCTAGGCAGGCGCCGGCCGGCTAGCGGCAGCGCACATCGATTTACTCGACCGTGGGCGGATTCTCGAACGTATGGAACGGAGCCGGGCTCGGCACCGTCCACTCGAGACCCGTCGCACCGTCCCACGGCTTGTCGGCCGCTTTCTCGAGTTCGCCGCCGCCGCGATAAGCGGGCAGCACCACGGCGAACAGGAAGTAGACCTGCGCCAAGCCGAAACCGAACGCCCCGATCGACGCCACCTGGTTCCAATCCGTGAACTGAGCGGGGTAATCGGCGTAGCGACGCGGCATACCGGCCAGGCCCACGAAGTGCATCGGGAAGAACGTCAGGTTGAAGAAGATCATCGACGCCCAGAAGTGGATCTTGCCGCGCGTCTCGTTGTACATCCAGCCCGTCCACTTCGGCGCCCAGTAGTACCAGCCCGAGAACAGCGCGAACAGCGACCCGGCCACGAGCACGTAGTGGAAGTGCGCCACCACGAAATAGGTGCCGTGGTATTGGATGTCGAGCGGCGCCATCGCCAGCATCAGGCCCGTGAACCCGCCCATCGTGAATACGAAGAGGAAGCCGATCGCAAACAGCATAGGCGTTTCGAACGACAGCGAGCCGCGCCACATCGTCGCCATCCAGTTGAACACCTTCACGCCCGTCGGCACCGCGATCAGCATCGTTGCGTACATGAAGAACAACTGCCCCGTGACCGGCATGCCCGTCACGAACATGTGGTGCGCCCACACCATGAACGAGAGGATCGCGATCGAAGCCGTCGCGTACACCATCGAGCTATAGCCGAACAGCGGCTTGCGCGAAAACGCCGGAATCACCTGCGACACGATCCCGAACGCCGGCAAGATCATGATGTAAACCTCGGGGTGCCCGAAGAACCAGAAGATGTGCTGGTACATGACCGGGTCGCCGCCGCCGGCCGCGTTGAAGAACGACGTGCCGAAGTGACGGTCGAACAGCACCATCGTGATCGCGCCGGCAAGCACCGGCATCACCGCGATCAGCAGATACGCCGTGATGAGCCAGGTCCACACGAACATCGGCATCTTCATGAGCGTCATGCCCGGCGCGCGCATGTTCAGGATCGTCACGATGATGTTGATCGAACCCATGATCGACGACGCACCCATGATGTGGACCGCGAAAATCGCGAAGTCCATGCCGGGGCCCATCTGGGTCGAAAGCGGTGCGTAAAGCGTCCAGCCCGCGGCCGTCGCGCCGCCCGGCGCGAAGAACGAGCCGACGAGCAAGCACGCCGCCACCGGCAACAGCCAGAAGCTGAAGTTGTTCATGCGCGCGAACGCCATATCGGCCGCGCCGATCTGCAACGGAATCATCCAGTTCGCGAAGCCGACGAAGGCCGGCATGATCGCGCCGAACACCATGATGAGGCCGTGCATCGTGGTGAGCTGGTTGAAGAACTCGGGACGCATGATCTGCAGGCCCGGTTCGAACAGCTCCGCTCGGATCATCAGCGCCGCGACGCCGCCCGAGAGAAACATCGTGAACGAGAACAGCAGGTACATCGTTCCGATGTCCTTGTGATTGGTGGCGAACAGCCACCGGCGCCAGCCATGCGGCGCGGCGTGCGCATGGTCGTCATGGCCATGGCCCGCGGCTACATCGTGTCCGATGCTAGACATGAGAATCTCCTAGTGCAAATAGTGCGGCGACACGTCAAGCCGCCGGTGCGGTGCGGGCTGCGACCGCTTCCGGCTGATTCGTACCCATGCGGTTGGCCATCGTGGCGCGGGCAGCGCCACGCGAAGCCGTCGGGCCGCTGGCGGCGGCAGCGCCGCTCGCCGCAGCCGCGCCGCTCGCAGCCGCCGGGGCGGCCGCGCCCGAAAGGTGATCGCCGCCCTCCGGCATCTTGCCGTTGCGAGCGTCGGCGACTTGCTTGGGCTGCAAGATGTCGCCCGTGTGATTGCCCCACGAGTTGCGCTCGAACGTAATGACCGAAGCGATCTCGACGTCGTTCAGGGTTTTGCCCCAAGTCGGCATCGCATTCTTGCCGTTCAGCACGATGCTCACGTGGTTGGCGATCGGGCCGTTGACGATCTTGCTGCCGTCGAGCGCCGGGAACGCGCCTGCGCCCTTGCCCGTCGGCTGATGGCATACCGCGCAGTTCGCCTTGTAGACTTCGCCGCCCCGCTGCATGAGTTCGGCCAGCGAATACGTCTTGTTGGGATCGTCGTTCGCGTTCGCCATCTTCTTCTTTTGGTCGTCGACCCATTTGGCGTAGTCGTCGTCGGACAGCACCGTCACGACCACCGGCATGAACGCGTGCTCCTTGCCGCACAGCTCCGTGCAGAAGCCGCGGAAGGTGCCGGTTTTCTCGGCTTTGAACCAGGTGTCGCGCACGAAGCCCGGAATCGCGTCCTGCTTGACGCCGAAGGCCGGCACGTACCACGAGTGAACGACGTCGTTCGCCGTCGTGATGATGCGGATCTTCTTGCCGACGGGAACGACGAGCGGGTTATCGACTTCCTGCAGGTACGTATCGGTGATTTGCGCCTGGCCGTTCACCTCGGTGCGCGGCGTGGTGAGCGTGGAGAAGAAGTTGATGCCTTCGCCAGGACCCTTCACGTAATCGTAGGCCCACTTCCACTGGTAGCCCGTGACTTTGACCGTGAGGTCGGCGTTGCTCGTGTCCTTCATGGCGACGACCGTTTTGGTGGCCGGCAGCGCCATGAGCACGACGATGATGAACGGCACGATCGTCCAAATGATTTCGACGGTGGTGCTTTCGTGGAAATTGGCGGCCTTGTGCCCCTTCGACTTGCGATGCTTGATGATCGAATAGAACATCACGCCGAAGACGCCGACGAAAATCACCGTGCACAGCAGCAGCATCATCATGTGCAGGTGATACAGCTCTTCGGCGATCTTCGTCACGGGCGGCTGGAAATTGATTTCGTTGACGGCGGGGCCGCCCGGACTATCGCCGACTGCCAAGGCAGCATGCGCGCTGAGCAGCCCGCACGACGCCAGCACGCCCATCAGGGCTCGCTTGATTGTTTTCATAGCTTCCTTACCCAAAATTTCCATTCAAACCCTCGCCCCCGCCGATGGCCGGCCCGATTCACATCAACCGCATGCATCGACCGCGCGCAAGCGCCGCCTCCTTCAACCGCACGCGCCAAGCGCCGCCCGCAACTCCCTGGCGAACGACGCACGCCGGTATTGCGCGAGATGCACCCCGACCACGACCGCCTGCCCGCGCGACACGACTTTGACCGGATCGCGCAGCGACGCACCGTGTTCGACCCGCACCCAACGCGGATTGAATTCGAATTGCGTCAACCGCTGCGCGCTCATCTGCTCGATCACGAGCCGGTTCGGGTAGAGCCGGATACGCTCGTAATCGATCGTATGGCGCGCATGAATCACAAACGCGACACCGACCACCAGCAATTCGATGCCCGTGAACGGCACCACCGGCCACGCGCCGCGCAAGACGAGCGACGCCGCGATGGCCGATGAAAACAAGGCCAAAGACGCATAGAACAAAACGAACTGCCGTGGCGAAACCGAGCAATTGCGCTTCATCAGCCAATCTCGAACGACGGGCTCCGCCTCCGTCTGCAGGGTTGCTGCTGCCATCGCCGCCTCCTGCGCATGCCATTGAGCACACCGCGCTTTTCGGGGCCTGCCGCCCCGTGATGTGGGGATCTCCGGGCGACAAACTGACGCATTATAGGCGGGTTCAATGGCATCCACAAGCAAACGACTATCGGCCGAAAAGCCAGGTGCGACAAGCGTTTGCGCGCTTTCAGGCGGGCTTTTCGGCGTTGTCTCGCTCACTGATTTCGACCATAACCGATCGGGGCTTTACGTTCCGCGACAAAGCGTCGCAGCCGCGAAATTTTCGGAACGACACCGCGGCCGCGCCTGCGCGCCCTGTGCCCCGGCCCTAGCCGGGCCGCCGGCGGCCGATGTCTTCGACCCGCACGATGGCATGCCCATCGGCCGTCGTGCGCGGCACCGCTTTCCACGCGTGCCCGTATATCACCTCGAACGTCAGCGCGATCGTCCCGTCCGCGCGCCGCCTCGCTTCCAGGGCCGCGAGCAATGCGGCATGGATGCGCCGCGGGTGAGCGGGCTGCGTCGCGGCAAAGGCGCGGCGATGCGGGTAGGCGCCCCAGCGGCGCACGTCGGCCAGGAGCGACTCGGGGGAGGTGTAGGTGATCGTCAGCGTCTCCTGATCCATCACGGGAATCTCGAAGCCGCTTTCGACGAGCATGTCGCCCAAATCGTGCATATCGACGAAATCGATCACGCGCGGCGCCCCGGGCAGGCCATGCGCCGCCTCGACTTCGGCATAGGCCGCGCGCAGTTCGCGCAGCGTGTCGGGGCCGAGCGTGCTGAACATCAACAGACCGCTGGGTTTGAGCACGCGCTGCCATTCGGGCAGTACGCTATCGGGTTGCGAGTGCCAATGCAGCGCCAGATTGGACCAAATGAAATCGAACGCGCCATCCGCAAAAGGCAGCGCGGAGAAATCGGCCTGGGCGAGACGCGGCCCGCGCACGCCTAGCGAGCGTTGCAGCGCGGCCGGCAGCAACCGCCGCCATCCCGGGTCGCCGGCCGCCTGGGGCAACGCGCGCACGAGCATAGCGCGCGACAGATCGATGCCGACGAGCGGCGTTTCGGGGAAGCGCTCGCGCAAGAGCGGGAGATCGTCGCCCACGCCGCAACCCGCATCGAGCATGCTCGCGGGGCTGACCTTGATATATTCGAGACGCTCGCGCATGCGCTGCGAAATCTCGCGCGGCAGGAACGCCACCTCGCCGAAGGTTGCAGCGCGGCGGTCGAATATCCGCCGCACAAGTCGGGAATCGTAGGCCGGACGGCCGGACTTTGCGGCAGTAGGAGACATGACGGTCGAACGAGCGAAGAGCCCGAAGTATACTCGCTCGCTTCAATCCGTCCAGCGAGGAAGGCATCCATGGCGCATGCACCGGGGCCGGCGCCGCATCATCGCGGGCCGAACACGAGCCGTGGCGGCGCGCACGGCGAATCCGAGCGCGGTTTGCATCGCGCAACCGCGCCGCTGGCAACGCTCGCGCCCTTCACGCAGGTCGCGCCCCTCGTTCGGCGCGTCGCTCGCGTCGCCCTGCCGCGTCACTGCCTGCTCTGCGGCGTGGCTTGCGCCCCCTTGCGAGAAAGTCCGATCTGCTCGGCTTGCGACGCCGCATATTGGAACGAGCCTCGGCTTCGCTGCGTGAAATGCGCCCTGCCGCTGCCGGCGTTGCGCGCAGGCAGAGCGGCGCCGGCGCGATTCGTCTGCGCCGGATGCACGCGTGTGCCTCCCATGTTCGATGCCACGCTCGCATTGGCCGACTACCGCCCGCCGCTCGAGCGGCTCGCGCTCGGGCTCAAGTTCCATTCGCGCTTGGCCGTCGCGCGCGAGTTCGCCAAGCGGCTCGCGCAGCTCGCGCAGGATCACCCGGCCTGCGCGCCGCGGCCGGACGTCATCGTGCCGATGCCGCTCGCACACGGGCGGCTCGTCGCGCGCGGCTTCAACCAGGCGTGGGAAATTGCGCGCCCGCTTGCGCGGGCGCTCGGCGTAGCGGCGGGGCCCACGCTGCTACAACGTATCGCCGATACGGCTCAGCAATCGAGGCTCGATCGCCAAGCGCGCCGCCGCAACGTTGCGGCGGCCTTTCGCGTGAGGCAGGCCGTGCGCGGCCTGCACGTGGGCCTCGTCGACGATGTCATGACCTCGGGCGCGACGCTGGACGCAGCGGCGCGCGAGCTGAAGGCCGCCGGCGCCCGGCGCGTGACTTGTTTCGTCGCGCTGCGCACCCCACGAGACTAATTACTTTTTTGCCGCCCTCACACCATGTTCAACGTCGTTCTAGTCGAACCCGAAATTCCGCCGAACACAGGCAACGTGATCCGGCTGTGCGCCAATACCGGCGCACGGCTCCATCTCATCGAACCGCTCGGGTTCCCGCTCGACGATGCGAAGATGCGGCGCGCGGGCCTCGATTATCACGAGTACGCTCAAATGCGCGTGCATAAAAACTGGGACGCGCTGCTCGCGAGCGAGACGCCCGACACCACGCGGATGTTCGCGTTCACGACGCGTGGCTCGGGGCGCTTTCACGAAGTAAGCCTCAGACCAGGCGACTGGTTCGTCTTCGGCGCCGAGACTCGCGGTTTGCCGGCCGGCCTGCTCGAGCGCTTTCCCGCCGCGCAGCGGGTGCGGTTGCCGATGCGTCCAGGCAATCGGAGCATGAATCTATCGAACACGGTAGCGATCGTGGTGTTCGAGGCTTGGCGCCAGGCGGGATTCGAAGGCGGCGCCTAACGGCGCGCGAGCTCGGCTTCGTACGAACGCAGCATCGGTTCGCCGAAACAAGCGAACACGACCCGCGTCACCTGCGGGGAAGCGGGCAACGCATCGACAACGCTATCGATCGCAATGCGCACCGCTTGCTCGACGGGAAAACGGTACACCCCGCAACTGATGGCGGGAAACGCGATGCTCTCGCAGCCCACCTCGCGCGCAAGCTCCAGCGAGCGCCGGTAACAAGATGCGAGTAATTCGGCTTCCCCATGAGCGCCGCCGCGCCACACAGGACCGACTGCGTGAATCACGTATTTCGCCGGCAGGCGGTAGCCGAGCGTGCGTTTCGCGTCCCCCGTCGCACAACCGCCCAGCGCTGCGCATTCGCGCAGCAAGTCCGCGCCGGCCGCCCGGTGAATCGCGCCATCCACGCCGCCCCCGCCGAGCAGCGAGGTGTTCGCCGCGTTGACGATGGCGTCCACCGCGAGGGTCGTGATGTCGGCCTCGCACGCCTCCAATCGGCATGCGCCAAGCATAAGGGAAGACATGGCTCGCTCCTTTTCGCGCCCGCCGGCGCGATGCCGTGCAATGCGCGCAACACAGCGCCGACGAGCGCAATCGAACCGCATCGCGGCGCCGCGGGTCAGCCCGCTCGAGGCTTCCCGCCGGTCGTCTCGGCTCGCGCATCGCGGCGCAGCAACGCATCGACAGCAGCACGCGGCGCCACGCCATCGAACAGCACGGAACATACCGCCTGCGTAATCGGCACATCCACGCCGTGCGCGCGTGCAATGGCAAGCACGGCGCGCGCGCAACGAACGCCCTCGGCCACATGGCCAAGGGCCGCAAGAATGTCATCGAGTGTGCGGCCCTGCGCGAGTTGCAATCCGACCGTTCGGTTGCGCGACAGATCGCCCGTAGCGGTGAGAATGAGGTCGCCGAGGCCGGTCAAGCCCGTGAACGTTTCGGCTCGGCCGCCGAGCGCCGCGCCGAGCCGGGACATTTCGGCAAGCCCGCGCGTGATCAACGCCGCCCGCGCATTCATGCCGAGCGAAAGACCGTCGGCGATACCGGTGGCGATCGCCAGCACGTTCTTCACCGCACCGCCCACTTCGACGCCGATCAGATCGTCCCCGGTATAGATGCGCATCGCGCCATGATGAAACGCAGCGAGCGTGCGCTCGCGGCAAGCGGCCGACGCACTGGCGACCGTCAGTGCAACGGGCAGGCCCGACGCCACTTCGCGCGCGAAGCTAGGGCCGGACAGCGCGCCGTTGCTCGGGTGCCCTGCCAACTCCTGCGCGACGACCTGATGCGGAAGCAACTGCGTATCGGCTTCGAAGCCTTTGCAAACCCAGACGAAATGCGCCGGCACGCACTGCGCTTCGTCGCGCATGGCGCGGCACAGCGCGCGCAGCCCCGCGACGGGCGTCGCAACGACGACGAGCGAAGCGTCGTCGGCCGCATGCGCGAGCGCCGCTTGCAAGCCGGCCTCGTAGCGAAGCGCGGCGGGCAATGCAACGCCCGGTAGGTAGTGGGTGTTCTCGTGCTTGGCGGCGAGTTCGGCGACGAGCGCCGGATCGCGCGCCCACAGCACCGTGTCGTGCCGCACGGCCAGATGCGCCGCGAGCGCGGTACCCCACGCTCCGGCCCCAAGTACTGCGACCTTCATGGCCGGCGCCGCCGTCGTTGGCTCAGTGCTGCGTGGCGTTGGCCGCCGCGCCGCCCTGCTGGTTCTCGCTCAACTGCGCGAGACGCTGCTCGTAGAGCGCCTGGAAGTTGATCTCGGCCAAGTGGATGGGCGGGAAGCCCGCACGCGTGATCGCATCGGCGATGTTCGAGCGCAAGTACGGGAAGATGATGGTCGGGCACGCGATGCCGACGAGCGGATCGATCTGCTCGGCGGGGATGTTGCGAATGTCGAAAATCCCGGCTTGCTTGGCCTCGATGAGGAACGCGACCTTATCGCTCACCTTGGCCGTTACCGTGCCGGTGACGATGACTTCGAAGACGCTTTCGGCCAGACGCTCGGCCTTGACGTCGACTTCGACTTCGACCGAAGGCATGTCCTGCTCGAGGAAAATCGCCGGCGAATTGGGCTGCTCGAGCGACAAATCCTTCAGGTAGACACGCTGAATGTTGAAGAACGGCTGGTTGTTCTGATCCGACATGGTGACTCCGATAGATGAATGGCGCCGCGGCAAGATGCAAACGGGCCGCTTGCGTGCTGGTGGCGCCCGAGCCGAGACTCGGGCGCATGGCCTATGGAAAGCGTGAAGCGATCGCGTTGAAAGCGCGCCGTGCGGCCGCCCGCTCGTGCGCTCAGGCTTGGCCGAGCAGCGGCATCAAGCCGCCGGCCCGGTCGAGCGCCGACAAATCGTCATAGCCGCCGACGTGGGTATCGCCGATGAACACTTGGGGCACGGTGCGACGCCCCGTGCGCGTCATCATCTCCTCGCGACGGGCGGGGTCCTTGTCGATCAAGATCTTTTCGATGTGTTGGACGCCGCGCGACTTCAATAGCCGCTCGGCCATCTGGCAATACGGGCATACCTGCGTGCTGTACATAACGACCGAATTCACTCTCGCACTCCTTTACTTGACGACCGGCATGCCGGCCTGCTGCCACGCGGTCAAACCGCCTTGCAGCACGTGGACCTCGGTGTAGCCCGCCGCCTTGACGATGTGCGACGCTTTGTTCGACTGCAGCCCCGTCTGGCAAACGAGCAAAACCGGCGTGGCCTTATTCTTCGCGATTTGGCCGATCTTTGCTTGGAGCTCGTCGAGCGCGAGGTGACGCGCGGCCGGCAGGTGGCCGGCAGCATAGTCGGGCGCCGCGCGCAAATCGACGACGACGGCATTGCGGCGATTGATGAGCTGCGTCGCTTCGGCGGCCGACAAGCCGCCGCGGCCGCGTCCCGTAACGAGCGGCCAAAGCAGCAGGGCGCCGGAGACGACGAGCGCCGCGAGCAGCACGAGGTTGGTGTAATCGGTAAAAAACGTCACGGGTATCCGCCAAAAGTGCGCCAAAAGTGAACAGGCAATCCGACCATTATAAAATAACCGTCTGACGCGATGGCGCTCTGCTTTTCGGCCGAGCCGCCGGCGCGCGACGCGCTTCCTCACTACCGACCGACAACCTCATGTACAAGCTCGTTCTCATCCGCCACGGCGAATCGACGTGGAACAAGGAAAACCGCTTCACCGGCTGGGTCGACGTCGATCTGACCGAACAAGGCAACCGCGAGGCCCAGCAAGCGGGCCAGTTGCTCAAAGAAGCCGGCTACACGTTCGATATCGCCTACACCTCGGTGCTCAAGCGCGCAATCCGCACGCTTTGGCACGTGCAGGACCAGATGGATCTCATGTATATCCCCGTGGTCCACTCCTGGCGCTTGAACGAGCGCCACTACGGTGCGCTCGCCGGACTGAACAAAGCCGAAACCGCGGCCAAATACGGCGACGATCAAGTGCTGATCTGGCGCCGCAGCTACGACACGCCGCCGCCCGCGCTCGAGCCGACGGACCCGCGCGCCTCTTATGACGATCCGCGCTATGCGAAGGTGCCCCGCGCCGAATTGCCGCTCACCGAGTGCCTGAAGGACACGGTCGCGCGCGTGCTGCCGATCTGGAACGAGTCCATCGCCCCGGCCCTCAAGGGCGGCAAGCAAGTGCTCATCGCAGCGCACGGTAATTCGCTGCGCGCGCTGATCAAGCACCTGGACGGGATCTCCGACAGCGACATCGTCGGGTTGAACATCCCCAACGGCGTGCCGCTCGTCTACGAGCTGGACGCAAGCCTGAAGCCGATCCAGCACTACTATCTCGGCGATCAAGAGGCGATCGCGAAGGCGCAAGCGGCCGTCGCCAAGCAAGGCAAAGCCGGCTAACCCGCGCCGGTTCGCGCGCCCGGCACCCGCCTTGCCGCACGGCGCGCGAACCGAACGGCCCGTCGACGGTCCAATCTCGACCTATCGCGGCTGCGCCACCGCGCGGTCCCCGCCGAGCAGTTATACTTGACCGTCCCTCGCCCTCGGCGTTCACACCCTGTTTCCCGACCGCACCAGACTCTATGCGCACGAAACTCAAGAACATCGGCTTGATCGCCGCTGGCCTCGCCACCGGCGTCTTTGCGACGCTGCAATTTTCTGCCGCAGCGCAGCAGCAAGTCAGCACGCCGCTGCCGCTCGACCAGTTGCGTCTCTTCGCCGAGGTGTTCGGGCAGATCAAGCACGATTACGTCGTGCCGGTCGACGATAAGAAACTGCTCACCGAGGCGATCAAAGGCATGGTTTCCAGCCTCGATCCCCACTCGTCTTATCTCGATAAGACCGATTATCAGGAGCTGCAAGAGCAGACGAAGGGCCGTTTCGCGGGTCTAGGCATCGAGATTTCGCAGGAAGACGGCCTCATCAAGGTGATTTCGCCGATCGAAGACACGCCCGCGTTCCATGCGGGCCTGCGCCCCGGCGATCTCATCACGCGCATCAACGATAAGCCGGTGCGCGGCATGACGCTCGATCAGGCCGTCAAGCAAATGCGCGGCGAGCCAGGCACCAAGGTCACGCTCACGATCTTCCGCAAGAGCGACGATCGCACGTTCCCCGTCACCGTCACGCGCGCGATCATCCGCGTGCAGAGCGTGAAGACGAAGGTGCTTGCCCCCGGCTACGCCTATGTGCGCATCACGAGCTTCCAGGAGCGCACCGTCCCCGATCTCGCGTCCAAGCTCGAAGACATCGCCCGCGAGCAGCCGAACCTGAAAGGTTTCGTGCTCGACTTGCGCAACAACGGCGGCGGCTTGCTGCAAAGCGCAGTAGGCGTCGCGGGCGCGTTCTTGCCGGCCAATTCGGTCGTCGTCTCGACCAACGGCCAAATTCCCGATTCGAAGCAGGTGTACCGCGACACGTACGACAACTATCGTCTGCCCTCGTTCGATTCCGATCCGCTCAAGAATCTGCCTGCCGTCTACAAGAGCGTGCCGATGGTCGTGCTCACCAATGCCTATTCGGCGTCGGCCTCCGAAATCGTCGCGGGCGCGCTGCAAGATCAGCACCGCGCGCTGATCATGGGCAAAACGACGTTCGGCAAGGGGTCGGTGCAAACGGTGCGTCCGCTCACGTCCGACACGGCGCTGCGTTTGACGACGGCTTACTACTACACGCCTAGCGGCCGCTCGATTCAAAACAAGGGTATTCGCCCCGATATCGCGGTCGATCAATACGCCGAGGGCGATCCCGACGACGCACTCGTCACGCGCGAGGTCGATTACTCGAACCACCTGGCCAACAAGCAAGACCCGAACGAGAAGAAGGAGCAAGAGCAGCGCGAGAAGGATCGTCTGCAGCAGCTTCAGCAACTCGAAGAGGAAAACGACAAGAAGACGCCCGAGCAGCGCGCCAAGGATCGCGACCGCAAGCCGATCGAGTTCGGCTCGGCCGACGATTTCATGCTTCAGCAAGCCCTGAACAAGCTCGAAGGCAAGCAGGTGCAGTTGTCCAAGTCGGTGACCGAACGCAAGCTCGCCGAGAACAAGCCGCAGCGCTCGGCTTCGGCGCCGATCGCCGTCAAGCCGGCATCGCCGGCGCCGGCGGCGTCCGCGCCGGCGGCCTCGCCCAGCAAGTAACATCGCCGGCCCGCCTTCGCCGCGCCCCGCTCGCTCCGATTGAACCGGGCGAGCGCGCGGGGCGGCGAGGGCGCAGCTTCACCGGCGCCACCGCATGAGCGCTTTCCGACGCGCGCCGCCATGAACGACGATCAACTCCTTCGCTATTCCCGCCATATCCTCGTCGACGAGATCGGCATCGAGGCGCAGCAACGCTTCCTCGACGCGCACGCGATCGTGGTCGGCGCAGGCGGGCTCGGCTCGCCCGCCGCCATGTATCTCGCCGCTGCCGGTGTCGGCCGCTTGACGCTCGTCGACGGCGATGTCGTCGATCTGACCAACCTGCAGCGGCAGATTCTGCATGGGACGGCAACGGTCGGTCGCAAAAAGGTGGATTCGGGCCGCGAAGCCCTTGCTCGCATGAATCCGGAAGTGCGCGTGGAGGCGGTGGACCGGCGTGTCGATGACGCGTGGCTCGATGCGCACGTTCCAGCCGCCACCGTGGTGCTCGACTGCACCGACAATTTTGCGACGCGCCATGCGATCAATCGCGCCTGCGTGAAGCACCGAGTGCCGCTCGTATCGGGCGCGGCATTGCGCTTCGACGGGCAAATCAGCACGTTCGATTTCCGCGACGCCAGCTCGCCCTGCTATGCCTGCGTGTTCCCCGAAGACCAGCCGTTCGAGGAAGTCGCATGCTCGACGATGGGCGTTTTCGCGCCCACGGTCGGCATTATCGGCACGATGCAGGCAGCCGAGGCCTTGCGCGTGATCGGCGGCATCGGCCAGCCCTTGACGGGCCGGCTGATGATGCTCGATTCACTGCGGATGGAATGGACGACGATGAAAATCGCGCGCCAGAGCGACTGCCCCGTATGCGGGAGCGGGAGCGGCGGCTCAGGCTTGGGCGAGGCAACGTAACGCAGCCTGCACCTCTTCGGGTTCGAATGCGGCCAGCACATCGGCGGCAGGCTTTTCGAGCGCAGATAGATTCGCTCGCAAGATCTCCTGCTTGACCACCAGCAGTTGGCTCGGATGCATCGAGAACTCGGTCAATCCCATTCCGAGCAGCAGCCGGGTAAGCTGCGGGTCGCCCGCCATCTCGCCGCAAACGGACACCGGCACGCCCGCGCGTTTGGCCTCGCGCAGCGTGAACGCGATCAAATGCAGCACGGCCGGATGCAGCGGGTCGTACAGATGGGCAACGGCGTTGTCGGCCCGATCGATCGCAAGCGTGTATTGGATCAGGTCGTTCGTGCCGATCGACAAAAAGTCCACACGCTTCAAGAACAGCGGCAGCGCGATCGCCGCTGCCGGAATCTCGATCATCGCGCCTACGCGCACGCCCGGATCGTACGGCAGCCCGGCATCGTCGAGCTGCCGCTTGGCCTCGCGGATCAAATCGAGCGTCTGGTCGATCTCCTGCGCGTGAGCGAGCATCGGCACGAGAATGCGCACCTGCCCGAACGCGGAGGCGCGCAGAATCGCACGCAACTGCGTGAGGAACATCTGCGGCTCGGATAAGCTCCAGCGAATCGCCCGCAAGCCGAGGGCGGGGTTGGGGGCACTCTCGTAACCTTCGACGCCGATCGAATCGAGCGGCTTATCGGCGCCGACGTCGATCGTCCGGATCGTCACCGGCAGGCCGCTCATGAACTCGACCGCCCGCTTGTACGCTTCGAACTGCTCTTCCTCTTCCGGCAACCTGTCCTTGTGATTCATGAACAGGAACTCGGTGCGAAACAGCCCCACGCCGACGGCCCCGGACTCGACGGCCACCCGCGCATCCTCGGGCAATTCGATGTTGGCATAGAGCGAGATCTTCGTGCCGCACAACGTTTGCGTGGGCGTGAACTTGAGCCGCTGCAGCTTCTTTTGCTCGAGCAGCTTCTCGCTTTGCCGATACGAGTACTCTTCGAGCACGATCGGCGCGGGATCGACGATGACGATGCCGCGGTCGCCGTCGACGATGATCAGATCGTCCTGGCGAATCAACGCGCTGGCATGCTGCACGCCCACCGCGGCCGGAATGCCGAGGCTGCGCGCGACGATCGCGGTATGCGAGGTACGGCCGCCCAAGTCGGTCACGAACCCTTGGAAAGTCTGCGTCTTGAACTGCAGCATGTCCGCGGGCGAAATGTCGTGGGCGACGACGATCATGTCGTCGGCCGATTGTGCGTTGGCGCCATCGATGAGCGCCGCCGCCGACGGCGCGCCCGCGAGCGCCTTCAAGATGCGTTCGACCACCTGCTGCACATCGGCCTTGCGCTCGCGCAGATACGCGTCTTCGATGTCGTCGAAATGACGCGCGAGCCGCTCGAGCTGCTCGGTCAACGCCCATTCGACGTTGTAGCGCCGCGTGCGGATCAGGTCCATCGTCTCTTGCACGAGCATCGCGTCCTTCAGAATCATCGAATGGACGTTGATGAATGCACCCACTTCGCTCGGCGCGTCGGCGGACAGATCGTCGCTCAACCGATCGAGTTCGCTTTGCACGGCGATCAAAGCGGCGCGAAAGCGCTCGATCTCGCCTTCGATTTGCGGCGGATCCACGAGGTAGTGATCGACGTCGAGCGCTGCAGGCGCAATGAGATAGGCGCGCCCGATCGCGATGCCGCGTGACACCGGAATACCATGCAGCGAAAACGACACGCGCACCTCCTCGAGTTGTGTGATGCCGCGGGAAATACCGCTAGCCCGAGATTATAGATTCCACTGACCGTTGCTGACTGCGTGCGGCGCAGCATCGCGGGGAGTCGCTCGGCGCCAGGGCCCCTCCTCGGAAGGATAAACCGCGCGGGTCAAGCCATGGTGCGCTCGTGCAGCCGCGCCTTCCCGCCAGGCAACGGGCTTCGAATAAAAACGCCGCGGAGCACCGCGGCGTGTGTGCTGCGCGGTCGCTACGCCACTCGCGCGTAGCGGCCCCCCCGGCTTATTGTCCCTCGCCGAATTTGTCGGCGATGAGCTTGAGCAGCGCGTCCATTGCATCCTGCTCGTCGGGGCCCTCGGTTTCGATCGTTACCGTGCTGCCGATGCCGGCCGCAAGCATCATCACGCCCATGATGCTCTTCGCGTTGATTCGGCGGCCATTGCGCGTCATCCAAATTTCCGCTTGATAATTGGCCGCGAGCTGCGTGAGCTTGGCCGATGCACGTGCATGCAATCCCAACTTATTGACGATTGTCGTTTCTTTTTGAAGCATGTGCTCGTCCTGAAAAGCGCAAAGAGAAAGTTCGAAATCAGTGCTGCGGGCCGCTGGGGCTGGCCGTGCTCGTAGGCGAGTCGCCGCCCTCGCTCGAACCCGCGTCGGCAATCGCGCCTGCGCGCTGAGCCGACGTGACGACCGGCACGCCCGGTGCGGCGCATTCCGAGTCACTGCAGACAGTGCCCGCTTGCGCGGCCTCGACGAGCGGCCCGATCGCGTGCACGCCCTTGGTCGCGCCGGCGAGCGCCTTCTCGACGAGCAAATCGAGTTCGCACGTGCGATAGCAGACGCCGCGCACGAGCATCGGCAAATTCACGCCGGCCAGCACGCGCACGCCGGGCAACGCGGAAAGCCGGCTCGCTATGTTGGCGGGCGTTGCGCCGAACATGTCGGTCAGCACGAGCATGCCGTTTTCCTCGCGCAAGCGCTCGATTTCGCTATTGGCCTGAGCCACCACTTGGACCGGATCGCTATCGGGCAGCACATCGATGGCGCCGATGCGCGCGGGCAATCCGCCGTAGATGTGCGCGACGCACTCCTTCAATGCCGAAGCGAGCGGCGCATGGGCAATGATCAAGATGCCGGCCATGTCAGCACGCGCCAAGAGGCGCCGAACACGAGGCCGATCCGGCAGGAAGGGCTACGCGTAGAGCGAGAGTGGGGGATCGTTTCATTTCAGTCTTGCAATGAAAGCGCCGCAAAGGGCCGGATCCAGACGGCCGCCTACATGGGCGCGACGCGAAATACGGACCCACGCCGTACGCGTGGGCTCGCCGCGCGAGCAAACCGTTTCAGCTTCAGGAAGCGGTCATTGTAACAGGCCCATTTTCCACCTAAGCTGCGCTCCTTGCCCGAGGCGTGCAGCCGTCATCGCACCGCGCGCTCCAGCGCGTCGACGAACATCCCGGCGACGTCGAACCCCGTCTGCTCCATGATTTCGCGGAAGCAAGTCGGGCTCGTGACGTTGACCTCGGTGAGATAGTCGCCGATCACGTCCAGTCCGACGAGCAACAGCCCGCGCGCGGCCAGCACCGGCGCGAGCGTATCGGCGATCTCGCGGTCGCGCGCGGTGAGCGGTTGCGCGACGCCGAGCCCGCCCGCCGCCAAATTGCCGCGCACTTCGCCGCCTTGGGGTATGCGCGCCAGCGAATACGGGACGCTTTGGCCGCCGATCAGCAAGATGCGCTTATCGCCCGCGGCGATTTCGGGGATGAACTTCTGCGCCATGACCGAGCGCGCCCCGTCGTGGCTGAGGACTTCGATGATCGAGCCGAGGTTCATGCCCTCGCGCGTGACGCGAAACACGCCCATGCCGCCCATGCCGTCGAGCGGCTTCAAAATCACATCGCCGTGCTCGGCGTGAAACGCACGCAAGCGCGCGGCATCGCGGGTCACGAGGGTGGGCGCAACGAACTGAGGAAATTCGCCGATCGCGAGTTTCTCGGAGTGGTCGCGGATCGTTTGCGGCTTGTTGAAGACGCGCGCACCCGCGCGCTCGGCCAACTCCAGCAGCCAGGTCGATGTCACGTACTCCATGTCGAAAGGCGGATCCTTTCGCATGAGGATGGCGCCGAACGAAGTCAGTTGCCGGTGCTCGTGCGGACCGCTCTCGTGCCACGGATGGCGATGCAGATCGGCAGTGTCGCCGACGATGTCGACGCGGCGCACCGTGGCTTCGACGCTGGCCGACACCCACGCCAGATGCTTGGGTTCGCACGTGTAGACGACGTGGCCGCGACGCGCGGCCTCGGCCATCATCGCGTAGGTGGAGTCCTTGTAGATCTTGAAGTGCGCAAGCGGATCGGCAATGAAAAGAATGTCCATGAAACCCCTGCTCCCCCGGTGGGGGCTCCTGTGTTCGTTACGTTTTCGAGCCCGAGCGCAACCGGCCGGAAGTCAGACTTGGATGGCTTCGGGATCCGTCTTCTCGAGCTCGACCGAGGCGGCGAGCAGCGCGAGCCGTGCGACGACGCCATACATATAGAAACGATTCGGCGGTGCGGCGCCGGGTTTGGCGTGCGCATCGGGCAAGGCCGTATGCTCGAAGCCGAGCGGCACGAAATGCATGCCGGGGGCGTTCAAGTTCTGATCGCGCTCGCGGCTGCCGTGGACGCGGTAGAAGCCGCCCACCACATAGCGATCGATCATGTAGACCACGGGCTCGGCCACTTCCTCGCCGATGCGCTCGAACGTGTAGACGCCCTCCTGCACGATCACATCATGCACCTCCAAGCCTTCCTTGGTGGCCGACATGCGCGAGCGCTCACCCTTGGTCAGATTCGCGACTTCCGAGGCGTCGTGGACGGTCATCACCCCGCGCCCGTCCGTGCCGGCATCCGATTTGATGACGACGTACGGCTTCTCGCCGATGCCGTACTCGCGATATTTGCGGGCGATCTTCTTGATCACGGCGTCGATCGCATCGGCGAGCGCTTGCTCCCCCGTGCGCGCCTCGAAGTCCACGCCTTCGACGTGCGCGAAGTACGGATTGACCATCCACGGATCGATTTCCACGAGCTTGGCGAACTTCTTGGCTACGTCGTCGTAGCACGAGAAGTGCGTCGACTTGCGGCGCACGGCCCATCCGGCGTGCAGCGGCGGCAAGACGTATTGCTCGTGCAGATTCTCGAGGACGGGAGGCAAACCGCCCGACAAATCGTTGTTGAGCAAAATCGAGCAGGGATCGAAATTCTTCAGGCCGAGCCGCCGCGGCGTGCGCTCGAGCGGCTCGAGGACGATCTTTTGCCCATCGGCGAGCGCGATCGTCACCGGCCCGACGATGGTTTCGTCGAGCGTGCCGAAGCGCACGTTCAGCCCGGCTTGCCGCATGATCGTAGCCAAGCGGGCGACATTCTCCAGATAGAAGGCGTTGCGCGTGTGCCGCTCGGGGATCACGAGCAGATTCTTTGCGTCGGGGCAGATCTTCTCGATCGAGGCCATCGCCGCTTGCACCGCGAGCGGCAACACTTCATTGGGCAGATTGTTGAAGCCGCCGGGAAACAGATTCGTGTCGACGGGCGCGAGCTTGAAGCCCGCGTTGCGCAGGTCTACCGAACAATAGAAGGGCGGCGTGTGCTCCTGCCATTCGAGCCGGAACCACCGCTCGATCGCCGGCGTGGCGTCGAGGATCTTCCGCTCCAGATCGAGCAGAGGACCGTTTAACGCCGTAACTAGGTGCGGAACCATTGATTACTCGATGAACAGGGGAGAAGGAGATTGTAGGGCAATTGCCTGGACGATTTGGGGGTGGTTTCGCCGATCGCAAGAGAGGCCCGCGCGGGGCAGTTTCTATCGAGCCGATAGCCAAAATAAAAAACCCCGCCATCAGGCGGGGAAAAGTCGCTGCGCTTCTATTCGGTTCGATGCGCGGCGGGGGCGCGCCCCCGCCGCCGGTATCGATTATTCGACGTGCTCGCCGTGCAGCACCACGTCCAAACCTTCGCGCTCTTCTTCTTCGGCCACGCGCAGGCCGATCACGAGGTCGATGACCTTGAGCAGCACGAAGCTGAGCACACCGCTGTAGACGACCGTCGTCAGCACGCCCTTCGCTTGCAGCAGCAGGCTGCCGTCGGCGCCGCCGATGTCCTTCACCGCGAAAATGCCCGTGAGCAGCGCGCCGATGATCCCGCCCACGCCATGCACGCCGAAGCAATCGAGCGAGTCGTCGTAACCGAGCTTCATCTTGAGCCAGGTGGCCGACCAGAAGCAGACGGCGCCTGCGATGAAACCGATGGCAAGCGCGCCGCCCACGCCGACGTAGCCCGAGGCCGGCGTGATCGCCACGAGGCCGGCGACGGCGCCCGAGGCAATGCCGAGCGCGGAGGGCTTACCCTTGGCGATCCATTCGACGAACATCCAGCCGAGCGCCGCACAGGCCGTGGCCACTTGGGTCGTGAGCATCGCGAAGCCCGCACGGCCGTCGGCCGCGACCGCCGAGCCGGCGTTGAAGCCGAACCAGCCCACCCACAGCATCGCCGCGCCCATCAGCGTCAGCACGAGATTGTGCGGCGCCATCGCTTCACGGCCATATCCGACGCGCTTGCCGAGCACTAGCGCGCAGACGAGACCGGCGATACCGGCATTGATGTGCACGACGGTGCCGCCCGCGAAATCGAGAATGCCGGCGGACGAGAGCCAACCCGTCGGTTCCCAGACCATGTGCGCGACCGGTGAATACACGATCAGCGACCACAGCGTCATGAAAACGAGCATGGCGGAGAACTTCATGCGATCGGCGAACGCGCCCGTGATCAGCGCGGGGGTAATGATCGCGAACGTCATTTGATAGATGAAATAGACGGTCTCGGGGATCGTCGGCGCAAGGTGGCTGACGGTCAAGGTCGTGGCCTTGTCGCCCTTGATGTAGGTCATGCCCGCGAGCAGCACGCGCGAGAAGCCGCCGATGAACGCGTTGCCCGGCGTGAAGGCGAGGCTGTAGCCGACCACGGTCCAGACCACCGTCACGACGCAGGTGATGGCAAAGCTTTGCATCACGGTGGCAAGGACGTTCTTCTTGCGAACCATGCCGGCGTAGAACAGCGCGAGGCCGGGGATCGTCATGAACAGCACGAGCGCCGAAGAAGTGAGCATCCAGGCCGTGTCGCCCGAATTGATCTTCGATGAATCGACCGAGAACGGCGCGGTCGGGGCGGCCGGCGCCGCGGCGGCGGCCGATGCGTCGGGCGCGGCGGCGCTTGCTTGCACGGCTGCGGCAGGCGTGGAAGCGGCGGCCGCAGCGGCCGGGGCTGACGAAGCGTCGTCGGCGAACGCGGCTCCGACGCCGCCCACCAGCAGCGACGCGGCCATCGCCAATGACATCAATAGTTTGCGCATCTTCGGTTTCCTCTATGTCGCTATGTCTTCGAAGTTCTAGTTACAGGGCGTCGGCGCCCGTTTCCCCGGTGCGGATGCGAATCACCTGCTCGATCGGCGTGACGAAGATCTTGCCGTCGCCGATCTTGCCCGTGCGCGCGGCGCGTTCGATGGCTTCGATCGCCTGCTCGACGATGTCGTCCGAGACGGCCGCTTCGATCTTCACCTTCGGCAGGAAATCGACGACGTATTCGGCGCCGCGATAGAGCTCGGTGTGGCCTTTCTGGCGCCCGAACCCCTTCACTTCGGTCACGGTGATACCGGACACGCCGATCGCCGACAACGCTTCGCGCGCTTCATCGAGCTTGAACGGCTTGATGATTGCGGTAATGAGCTTCATGAAAGTCCTCTTTTCGTTGCGAAAACTGTGTTGCCGTGCGCCGGCGCCGCTGGTTCGAGCGGCGCCGGGTGCCAGCCCCCGATTCGTGCGGCCAGAAAAAGCAACAGTCGTGCCATGTCATGTATCGAGGAGCGGCGCAAGGCAACCGGAGCGCGCGCTGGACAGCCGACCGTTTTGGCCGGCGGGGCGCCGCCGCGCTGGCGCGGGCTTGCGATCGTTGCTAGAGTGTTCGCACGCCCGGGAATGCGGGTACGCACCAATGGCGCTCACTGCCGCACAAGCGCGTGTCCAGCACGCACCAAGTTCGACCGCTCGTGCGCCATGGATGCAATTCGGAAGAAAAGCTGCACATTTTTTGTGCGAGAAGGGGAACCACTATGAAGCAACCGACTGATTTCTTTCAGGATTTTCAGAACCGCATGAGCGAGCTGCTGAAGCACTCGCCGGCCAAGGACGTCGAGCGCAACGTCAAAGCCATGCTCTCCCAGGGCTTCTCGAAGCTCGACCTCGTCACGCGCGAGGAATTCGACACGCAAGCTCAAGTGCTGCTCAGAACGCGCACGCGCCTCGAGGAACTCGAGCGCCGCGTGGCCGAGCTGGAGCAGCGGCTGGCCGCGGTTCAAGAACCCTGAGCAAGCGAAGGCGGGCCGCCTGCGCGGCGGCCCCGAGTCGCTTTGTCCCTGCGCTCGCTTTGCGCGACGTCAGCCGTCGATGCGAACTTCGACGCCCGAGGGCCGATACAAGGGCGTCGCCTTATGCCCCTCGACCACGACCGAATCGAATTGGCCGGACAGTTGGCTCGCATCGATGAGATCGATGATGTCGCCCGTGTGCGGCGTCAGGCCGGTTCCCAACTTCACGTGCAGCGTGCCGCCCGCGAGCGTGACACGCCCCGTCACCGCCAGGCGCCCTGCGTCGCCTAGATCGCGGTCGAGTTCGAGCGTGCCGCTTCTCAATTGCGTATATTTCCCGGCGACCGAAGCGCGCGTTGCCGACGCGATCGCAACCGTGCCGCCGCTGACATACACATCTCCCGTCCCGAAGGCGTGGGGCGATCCCGCGATCAGGACGCCGCCCTGCACTTGCGTCCCGCCGGAATAGGTGTTCGCGCCCGCCAGCGTCAATGCCCCCGTACCGTTGAACGTGAGCTTGCCGGTCCCGCCGATGTCGTTGCGCCAGGTATCGGCGGCATTGAAGCCGCCTTGCGAGGCATCCATCGAAATCGTCACGCTCCCGTTGAATTGCCCGTAGCCATCGGCAGCGGCGAATAGGTTCAAACGCCCCCATCCCTCCGCATCGTCGAGCATCGGATAACCCGACGGCAACGCAGTGGTCTTCAGCACGACGCGACGCTGGTCCGCACTCAAATAGGGCAGCCGGGTCTCGAGCAACACCTCGGCTCCCTTCGGAACCGTGGCCGTTGCGCTCGTCGAAGCAATCGGATCGAAGCCGAAGGTCGACCGGCGCAGGTAATTGGCTTTGTTCGTCGCGTAATCGGCGAAGCGATCCGTTGCGGCCGAACCCGAATGCGCATAGGCGGCGAACGTGGACGCATCGGTGTTGGTGGCGGCGTAGAGCGCGCTGTGCGCTTGGGCGAAGGCCGTCTGCTTCAGCGTGGCGTTGGCCGGGGCCAGCAGATTCGCGGCAGCCGACGCCTCGCCGAGCACCCGGCCGCCGATGACGTCCAGGGGCGAATGCATCCCGGCGAGAATCCGGTTTTCGCCGAGTTCGAGGCCGCGGCTCAGCATTTCTTGAAAGCGCTCCGGAACCAGATAGGCCATCGCCACCGCATCGCGCACGCCTTCGGCCGAATGGCCGCTCGGGAAGCCGCCGTCGGTCGCAGGCGTTGCGCTCTCGGCCGGCACGAGCGTCGGCGCCACCACCACGCTGCCGCTCCAGCGATAGGGCCGCTCGTACTTGTAGAAGCGCTTTGCCGGCTCGGTCGACGCGTTCGCCCCTACGGCGTTGATCAGATCGACGACTTTGCCGAAGGTCGCGTTCGCCGAACTGCCGATGCCCGTGTTGTTGCCGCTGTCGTTGTAGAGCGTGGTTGTCGCATTCGAGGGGATCGACGTGATGCTCGTCGTCTGCTCCGCCGCTGCACGCCAGGCGCTCGTCAGCGGGCCCATACCGTCGGATACGCTGTAGCCCTTGCCGCGACGGTCGTCGTAGTAGGCCGCCTCCGCTTGCGCGGCGGTGCGCGCCGTCGTTGCGGCGGCGACGTATTGCACGTTCGCGTTGAGTACCGTCGCGTTCAACGCGGCGCCGTTCGGCGTGCCGTCGGTCGGTACGCCCGTCCACGTCGACGCCACGACGGCCGGAAAACCATCGACCGCAGGCGCCGAGACGCCCGCGTCGACGATATCGGTCAGAGGCTGCCAGAGCGTGCGAAAGCCCGCGAGCACCCGCACGCCCGCGTTGGTGCTCATCGTGGCGTAACGCGCGTCGCCACGCTGGTTGGTAGCGTACGTGTCGACGAACGCCGTCACCGCGGGCGTCGGCGCGCTATCGACGAACCCCGGATCCGCGGGCGCAGCCGGAACGTCGACGCCGGAAGGATCGCCGCCACAGGCGGTGGCAAGGAAAGAAAAGCACGCTGCCGCCGCAAACGCACGGATTTGAATGCCCGATGGTGCCGACACGAGATACCCCCGATGTGTTTAGTGCTTGAAGACACCGGATGTTAGGGGGCGTGTGTGAAGATTTCGAGAAAAGTAATACTAATTAGGAGCGCGAAACGGCTGGGATGCAAAAGAGACATCTGCGAGGTGTGGAAACCCTTTCGCTAGACCGAACGGCTAACGCTGCGGCCCAACGCTGGTGGGTCTCATGGACCGTGCGCTACAGTGCTCACCCGCCCACCTTGCAGGAGAATCCATGTCGCTTGCCGTGGTGCGCTCGCGCGCGCCGGCCGCCGGCCGTGCGCCCGAAGTTACCGTCGAAGTGCATCTTGCCAACGGGCTGCCTTCGTTTTCGATCGTGGGCTTGCCCGACCTCGAAGTGCGCGAAAGCCGCGAGCGCGTGCGCGCCGCGCTGCAAAACTGCGGCTTCGAATTTCCCGTCCGCCGTATCACCGTCAATCTGGCGCCGGCTGATCTGCCCAAAGAGTCGGGCCGCTTCGACTTGCCTATCGCCCTGGGCATCCTCGCGGCCAGCGGACAAATCCCCGCTGGTGCGCTCGGCGAACGCGAATTCGCCGGTGAGCTCTCGCTCACCGGTGCACTGCGGCCGATGCGTGGCGCGTTCGCGATGGCTTGCGGGACCGCGCGTAGCGCTCGGGCGGCTTCGTCACCGGCGGCGGCGCACGTTGGCACAAGGGGCGCGGGCGGCGCGCAGGCCGGCGATCGCTCCGCTCGCGCTGAACCGGCTGCGCTCGACGATCTGCCGCAACTGTATCTGCCTGCATCGAGCGCCGCGGAGGCAGCACTCGTGCCGGGCGTCGCGGTATTCGGGGCGGCCGGTTTGCCGGAACTCTGCGCCCATCTGTGCGGAGACGGACCGGCGCGGCTCCCCCCCATTGCGCCGCCTGCGCCCGGGCAGAGGTCGGCGCCGGCTCACGGACCCGACATGGCGGACGTGATCGGCCAACATGGCGCCCGTCGTGCTCTCGAAGTGGCTGCGGCCGGCGGCCATCATGTGCTGATGGTCGGGCCTCCCGGCGCCGGCAAATCGATGCTCGCGGCGCGTCTACCGAGCTTGCTGCCGCCGATGACGGATGACGAGGCACTCAGTTCGGCGGCCTTGCTGTCGGCCAGCGCGTTGGGCTTTTCACCGGCGCAATGGCGCCAAAGGCCGTTTCGCGCACCGCACCACTCTTCAAGCGCGGCTGCACTCGTCGGAGGCCGCAATCCCCCGCAACCGGGGGAAATCACACTGGCTCACCTCGGCGTGCTGTTTCTCGACGAGCTGCCCGAGTTCGACCGCCACGTGCTCGAAATGCTTCGTGAGCCGCTCGAAGCCGGACGGATCACCGTCTCGCGCGCAGCGCTGCAAATCGACTTCCCCGCCGCCTGCCAACTCGTCGCCGCCATGAACCCGTGCCCCTGCGGCTGGCGCGGCGACCCCGGCGGCCGTTGCCGCTGCACGCCCGAGGTCGCGGCGCGCTATCTGCGCAAGCTCTCGGGCCCGCTCGTCGACCGCATCGACATCCAGATAGAACTGCCTGCCCTGACGCCGGCCGAGCTGAGCGCGCGCGCCGCCGAGAAAGGCGAGCCGAGCGCCGTCGTAGCGGCGCGAGTCGCCGCGGCGCGCGCACGGCAACTCGCGCGGCAAGGCAAGACCAATCGCGAATTGACCGGGCGCGAAGCCGACGAAGTATGCCGCTTGGGTGCCGCGGGGGAGGCGCTGCTACGCGAAGCGAGCGAGCGTTTCCGCTGGTCGGCGCGAGCCTACTACCGAGTGCTAAAGGTCGCCCGTTCCATCGCAGACTTAGTCGGCGACGTCATGCCGCACGCTGGCCATATCGCCGAAGCGATCCAATACCGACGCGTCTTTCCGGCCGGGTGAAGCAAAAAAAACGCTGTCAAGACTTGACTTATACACATTGCCGCCCTCAGGGCCGCCAGCCGATCAGTTTCAGGCGCCTTGCCGGGCTATGATCCCAGCACGTTGATTCTTAACGATATTTAAGAATGTCCGCGCGCGAGGTCCTACCGTGCAAGCCCCGTCCGGCGGGCTTGAGCGCGTCGGCGACGGGTAGTTCTCAACAGAGTTATCCACACCCTCTGTGGATAGCACGAAAACCGGCGAAAAATCCGTGCGTTAGCGGCTTCTCCTGCCGCGGAACCTTCATTCGAATACGCCGTAGGCCGCGTGCTTTGCGCGGGACGATATGTCGCATACCGCCGCGTTTTATCCCTACTGCAGCTTGAAAGAGCCGAAAAATTGGTCGATCTGCTCCTGCGGCGGCGCGTGTGCGCCAACGATCGCCGCCTGATAGACATGCTTGCCGCGACCCACGATCCATGCGTGAATGGTCCGTTGCTCGTGCGTGCCCCCGGCCGCCCCCGTTGCAACGAGCTCGATCGCCGCAATGCCCGCCCCGCCCTGCAACGGCACTTGCACGGGGCGCTCGATGGGCGATGCGCTCACGTTGCGGGCCACCGCGCCGCGCAAGGCCTCGACGACGGACTCGCGCAAGCGTGCATCGTCACGCGGCAAATCGATCGCGGCGATCGCGAAGACGGCGCCTTGCGTGTGCGCCGCGCGAACATGCATCGGCAACGCGTTGCCGGCAATGTCGACACGCCGCTCGTCGACGGTCGGCTTCGCCGGCAGATCGATCGCATAGCCCTCGGCCGGTTCGGTAACCGTACGCCAGTTGTAAGCCGGAGAACACGCCGCGGCGAGCGCAATGCATGCCATCGCGACAAGCGCGGCGAACGGCATGCGCGTGGGCAAGGAAATCGACAGCGGGCCGGGAAGCGGGCCGGCGCGCAGGCCGGAGAAAGGAAAACGCATAGATAACGGGTTGCGGAACGCGCAGATGAACAAACCGCCATTATCCGTCACCGGTCCGCTAAGCTCCCCGTCTGTCGTCTGAACGGGCCGTGCCTGCCGCGTTCGCCAAATGAGGCTAAAATAGCGGCGCTAAATCGCGCCTTTCACCGGCTCCATGCCGGCGTTCCGTATGCAACGGCGGCGATCACCCGCACGAGGTCGTACCCATGAGCCAAACTCCCGCTTCCCCCGCCGGCCGCTCGGGCGCACTGCGCTACGTCGCGTTCGCCGCCGCGGCAGCCGCCATTGCAGTCGCCGGCTACTTTACGTTCGGCAGCAGCCAGCATGTGCCCGATGCCACGTTCACGTTGCTGTCGGGGCAAAAGGTGTCGACCGGCGACTTGAAGGGCAAGGTCTACCTCGTGAATTTCTGGGCGACCGACTGCGAAACCTGCATCAAGGAAATGCCGCAGATGATCGACACGTACAACCGCTTCAAAGGGCGCGGGCTCGAATTCGTCGCCGTGGCGATGAAGTACGACGCGCCGATGTACGTCGTCAACTACACGCAAACGCGTCAACTGCCCTTCAAAGTGGCGATGGACGACGGTAGCGCCGCCAAGGTGTTCGGCAACGTCCAGATGACGCCGACGACCTTCGTGGTCGACAAGAACGGGACCATCCTCAAGCGCTACGTCGGCGAGCCGCAGTTCGCCGAACTCGACCAACTGCTGCAAAAGGCGCTCGGCTCGGCATAAAACGCTTCCTCGCGCGGCCGGTCCCCAGCGATCGGCCGCGGGAAGCGCCGGCCAGCGGCCGAAGCCGCCTTCGTCTCGGCGCGCACTCCCCCAAGGGCTCGTCAGCCTCCTTCCTTCCCGGCTTCACCCCGTTCGGCGAGGCCATATCGTTTGATTTTCTCGTAGAGCGTCGCCTTGCCGATCTGCAGCTCGTCTGCGGCAGCCGGCACGGCGCCGCCGTGCCGCGCCAGCGCTTCGGCAATCGCCGCGCGCTCGAATCGTTCGACCTGCTCCTTGAGCGAATGCCCTGGCGCTGCGGCACCGCCGGGGCCGCTCGATGCGCGCTCGATGCCGAGCACGAGCCGATCCGCCGCGTTGCGAAGCTCGCGCACGTTGCCCGGCCAATCCCGCGCCATCAGTTCGGCGCGCTGACGCGCCGTCAGCACCGGCGCGGGGCGGTCGTAGCGCACCGCGGCCTCGAGCGCGAAGTGCTCGATCAACGGCACGATGTCCTCGCGGCGTTCCGACAGCGGCGGCAATTCGATGGTCACGACGTTGAGCCGATAGAGCAAGTCTCTGCGGAAGACCCCCGACGCCACCAGCGCCTGCATATCGCCCTTGGCCGCCGCCACCACCCGCAAGTCGACGCGGATGGGTTGATTCGAGCCGAGGCGCTCGAGCGCGCCCTCTTGCAAGACGCGCAGCAACTTTACTTGCAGCGCGAGCGGCATGCTTTCGATCTCATCGAGAAACACGGTGCCGCCCGACGCGTATTCGAGCTTGCCGATGCGGCGCTTCGTCGCACCGGTGAACGCGCCCGGCTCGCTGCCGAACATCTCCGATTCGAACATCGCCTCGGGCAGCGCGCCACAATTGACTGCGACGAAAGGCTTGGCGCTGCGCGGCGAAAGTTCGTGCAGACTGCGCGCAACGAGTTCTTTGCCGGCGCCCGTGTCGCCGATGATGAGGACCGACGCGTCGGTTGGCGCGACGTTCACGATGAGGCGACGCACCGCGTCGATGGCGGCGCTGCGGCCGATGATGCGCGGCACGAGCGCGTCGCGGCCGGCCAGTTCGCGGCGCAGCGCGACGTTTTCCAGCAGTAGGCGCCGCTGCTCGAGGGCGCGCCGCACCGTGTCCACCAGCCGTTCGGCGGCGAACGGCTTTTCGACGAAGTCGTAGGCGCCTTCGCGCATCGCCTGCACGGCCATCGAAATGTCGCCGTGTCCGGTAACGAGGATCACGGGCACGTCGGGGGCATGCTCATGACAGTGCGCGAGCAACTCGAGCCCGCTCGCGCCGGGCAGCCGAATATCGCTGACGACGACTCCCGCGAATTCGTCTCCCAACACGTCCAGCACGCTGCGCGCGGCTTCCACCGAGCCGTAGCCGCTGACGGCGAACCCCGCCAACTGCAAGCTCTGCACGCTGGCGCGGCGAACGAGTTCGTCGTCTTCGATGAAGATGACCTGGGGATTGTCTGTCGTCGCCGTCGCGTTCATGTCGGTGGTTCAAATTCGAGAATTCGGAGCGGGCAAAGTGCACACCGCGCTAGCGCGAGGACGCCGCGTCGGGCAGCGTCCTCGCGGCTGCGTTCGCGCGACGCAACGTCAGCACGAATGCGGCGCCCCCGCCCGGTTCGTTGTGGGCGCTCAGCGAGCCACCGCAATCACGCGCGATCGACGAAGCGATCGCCAGACCGAGTCCGAGGCCCTTGCCCATTCCTTTCGTCGTGAAGAATGGCTCGAAAAGCCGGGGCAGGACGTCGGCGGGAATACCCGGACCATTGTCGCGCACGATGATCGCCACCGCGTCCGCGCCGACATCGATGTCGATCGAAAGACGCGGTTCGTCAACCGTCTCGAGCGCGTCGAGCGCGTTGCCGACGAGATTGATGAGCGCTTGCTCGAGCCGAAGATCGTCGCAATAGGCTACGAGGGACATGTCGTTCGCCGCCGGGTCCACCGGCCGATAGCGCTGCGCCTCGGCTGTCGCGTGCTGCGTTGCCCGATCGCCCACGAATGCAACCTCACGGATGCGGAGCTCGACCGAAACGCGCTGCAGCCGCTTTTGCAGCAATTGCAGCGTATTGCGCAGCGCGCGCACCACGGGCGAGCGCGCATTGTGCGTCTGTGCGCGGCCGACGAAGAGCTTGAGCTGATTCGTGATCTTTCCCATGCGGTCGGTCAATGCGCCGATCGCCTCCAGGTTCTCGCGCGCATCGGCAAGCGCGCCGCGCTCGATCAGCACGCGCGTGTTGTCGGAAAACGTGCGCAGCGCGCTCAACGGTTGATTCAGTTCGTGGGTGATGCCCGCCGCCATCTGGCCCAGCGCAGCCAGCTTGCTGGTTTGAAGCAGCTCCTCGTGCGCGGCGCGCAACTCGTTCTCCGCGCGCGTGCGCTCGGCCACCTCCGTCTGCAACTGTGCATTGGCTGCCGATAAATCGGCCGTGCGTTCCTCGACGCGCTGGTTCAATTCCCCATACGCCTTTTGCAGCAATGCCCGCCCCTTCATCATCTCGCGCAGGCGCGCGCGCCGCATGCGCCAGTAGAACGCCAGCAAGCAAAGCGAAACGAAGCCGAAGCCGACGGCGGCGGTCGTATTGCGCGCGTCGTCGAGCACCGAGTCCACGGGCGCGAGCGTCATCAATTGCCATTGGGGTGCGCCAAGGCTGCGCTGCGTGAGCAAGTAATAGGGAGAAAAGCGCTTGGCGCCCACCCGCACGACGTGCGCATCCGAGGCATTGAGTGCACGCACGGGCGTGATCGGCAGCTTTGCGATCGACTGCTGCGCGTACTGGCGCGTTTCCTCGATCGCGGCCGCCACGTCCGGCGGCAAGTCGCGCACCGCCCGGTATTTCCACGCGGGCACGGACGACAAAAAGATCACACCATGCTTATCGACGATGAAAACCGGCTCGTTCGCATCGGTGCCGGGAAACCATTCGAGATTGAGCTTGAGGACCGCCGCGCCTACGATTCGGCCGCCGCGGTAGACCGGCTGCGAAATGTAATAGCCCGGCACGTGCGACACCGTGCCGATGCCGAAGAAGCGGCCGACGCGCCCAGCCATTGCATCGACGAAATAGGGCCGAAACCGGTACTGCGAGCCGGCGAAGCTATCGGGGCGGTCCCAGTTGCTCGCCGATAGGCAAAAGCCGTCGGCGCGGATGATGTAGGTGACATCGGCGTGCGCGTGGGCGTTCGCATCCGTCAGATATCGATTCGCGCGGGCGATGGCGTCGGAAGCGCCCGTCTCGAGCGCTTCGCCGACAACCGGGTGACTGGCGACGAGGTAGGAAAGCGATTCGTAGCGCTCGAGCGTGTCGCCGAGTGCGCTGACCGTGCGGTCGGCCCGCACGGCGGCTTGCTGCTGAAGGGCGTCGATCCCGCGCAGCCAAGCGAGACGCCACGTGGCGGCGCACACCGCGACGAGCGCCGCCGCGAGCGCGAGAACGACGAGGAGACGGCGCGTCACGGTGTCGAATTCCTCGCAGGACAGTGGCCTATTGTGGCATATAGCCCACCGCGCCCGCGCGCGCCGCGCGATGCACTCAGGCGCCGGCCGAGCTCGCTTGGGCATCCGCTTCGGCCGCGCCGCCGCGGCCGAGCGCCGCGCGCAGCTTCGAGCGGTCCAGCTCCTTTTCCCAAGCGGAGACGACGACGGTGGCCACGCCATTGCCGACGATGTTCGTCAGCGCGCGGCACTCGCTCATGAAGCGGTCGATGCCGAGAATCAGCACCATGCCCGAGAGCGGAATCGTCGGCACGACGGCCAGCGTGGCCGCGAGCGTGATGAAACCGGCCCCCGTCACACCGCTCGCACCCTTGGAAGTCAACATGGCGACGGCGATCAGCGTGAGCTGCTGCATCAGCGTGAGATCGGTGTTCGTCGCCTGCGCGATGAACAAGACGGCCATCGTCATATAGATGTTGGTGCCGTCGAGATTGAACGAGTAGCCCGTGGGCACGACGAGACCGACGACCGAGCGCGAGCAGCCGAGCTTTTCCAGCTTGTCCATGAGCTGCGGCAAAGCGGCTTCGGACGAGCTCGTGCCGAGCACGATCAGCATCTCCTCTTTGATGTAGGCGATGAAGCGCACGATGTTGAAGCCAACCAGCCGCGCGACCGTGCCGAGCACGACGAGCACGAACACGATCGCGGTCAGATAGAACGTGCCGATCAGCTTCAGCAGCGGCAGCAGCGAGCCGAGGCCGTATTTGCCGATCGTGAAGGCCATTGCACCGAAAGCCCCGATCGGAGCGAGCTTGGTCACGATGCGCACGATCCCGAACAGCACTTGCGAGACGCTTTCGATGAAATCGGTGACGGGCTTGCCGCGCTCGCCGATCGTGGCGAGCACGCTGCCGAACAGCAACGCGATGAGCAGGATCTGCAAGATCTCGCCCTGCGCGAACGCGTCGATCATCGTGTGCGGGATGATGTGCATGAAGAAGTCCACCGCGCTCTGGCCATGCGCCTTGGCGGCGTACGAGGCCACGGCTTTGCCGTCGAGCGAGTTGACGTCGACGTTGAAGCCTGCACCCGGCTTGAGCACGTGCGTGGCGATGAGGCCGAGCACGAGCGCGAACGTGGAGATGACTTCGAAGTAGAGCAGCGCCTTGCCGCCGACACGACCGACTTTCTTCATGTCCTCCATGCCGGCGATGCCGGACACCACCGTGCAGAAAATGATCGGGCCGATGACCATCTTCACCAGTTTGATGAAGGCGTCCCCAAGCGGCTTCATGTCGATCGCGAGCGCGCTCGAGAAATGACCGAGCAGGATGCCGGCGACGATCGCGGCGATGACCTGCACGTAGAGAATTCGGTAGAAGGGTTTCTTCAGAGGACGCATCGGTGTCTCCCAACTTAGGATGTAATCGATAGGCCAAAGCGGCCTTCGTGGGCGCTATCGATTGCAAGGTCGATGCCAGTCCGAGATGGGACGTTAGTTATTGATTTTATTGAATATTTTTGGCGCGACGCGCATCAGCCGTCCGGGTTTCCGGAATCGCGAACGCGGCGCGTCCAGATCTCTGGAGGAAAGAGCGGAAGGTGGAAGTGGCGCGACTGGAAGTCGGCCCGAACTGCGCAACGACATTCCTGCCAGGCATATGAAGCGATTCGATACCCGAGAAAACGAGCGCGCCTTCTCGGGGACCCATCGTGTCTTTGACTGAGAAAATAAGAAACCCGCTCGCGCGGCGGTTTCGTGGTTCAACGCGGCGGGCTACCGCTCAAACCACGCCCGCATCGTGCGCCTGCTGATCAGCGTGATAGCTCGAGCGAACCATCGCGCCCACGGCTGCGTGCGTGAAGCCCATCTTGTAGGCCTCTTGCTCGTACATCTTGAAGATGTCCGGATGCACATAGGCGCGTACCGGCAGATGATGCTCCGACGGTTGCAGGTATTGGCCGATCGTCAACATGTCGACATCGTGCGCACGTAGATCGCGCATCACCTGCAGGATCTCTTCCTCGGTTTCGCCCAGGCCCACCATGAGGCCCGACTTGGTCGCCACCTCGGGATGCAGCGCCTTGAAATCCTTCAACAACTTCAGCGAATGGGCGTAGTCGGACCCCGGACGCGCTTCCTTATACAACCGCGGTACCGTTTCGAGGTTGTGGTTCATGACATCGGGCGGCACGGCGTTCAGAATCTCGAGCGCGCGGTCGAGCCGACCGCGGAAATCGGGCGTCAAAATCTCGATGCGGGTTTGCGGCGAATGCTCGCGCACTTGCTTGATGCATTCCACGAAATGGCCCGCGCCGCCGTCGCGCAAGTCGTCGCGATCGACACTCGTGATCACCACGTACTTGAGCTTGAGCGCCGCAATCGTGCGCGCGAGGTTGAGCGGCTCGTCGGTATCGAGCGGGTCGGGCCGGCCGTGCCCGACGTCGCAGAACGGGCAGCGGCGCGTGCATTTGTCGCCCATGATCATGAACGTGGCCGTGCCCTTGCCGAAGCATTCGCCGATGTTCGGGCAACTCGCTTCTTCGCACACCGTGTGCAAGTTGTGCTCGCGCAGGATCTGCTTGATTTCCGAAAAACGCGAATTGCCGGTTGCGGCCTTCACTCGAATCCATTCCGGCTTCTTCAGCTTCTCGATCGGCACGATCTTGATCGGAATGCGCGCGGTCTTGGCCTGCGCTTTTTGCTTGGCGGTGGCGTCGTACGGCGTGGAGGCGGCTTGCGGCGCGTCGAGTGCGCCGCTCGGTTGAGCGGTAACGTCAGTCATTCGGTGATCCAGTCGATGAGCGATGCGCAGTAGCGCCGTCGAGGTTCGCGGCGAGCTGCGCCGCCAAGGTTTCGGCCACTTGGTTCCAGCCGGCGGCGACGCCGAGCGTGGCCATGTCGACCGTCTCGAGCCCCGCGTAACCGCACGGGTTGATCGCGAGAAACGGCCGCAGATCCATCTCCACGTTCAGGCTGACGCCGTGGTAGCTGCATCCGTTGCGGATTTTCAGGCCCAGCGCGGCGATCTTCGCGCCTTCGTGCCCGGCCGGCCCGGGCGCCACGTAGATGCCCGGGGCGCCGGGCCGCCTCACGCCGACGAGATTATACGCCGCGAGGGTATCGATCACCGCCTGCTCGATCCGCGTCACGAGTTCGCGCACCATCAGCTTGCGGCGGCGCAAATCGAGCAGCAAATAGGCGAGAACCTGGCCGGGGCCGTGATAGGTGATCTGTCCCCCGCGGTCCACTTTCACGAGCGGAATGGCCGGATCGGCCGCCAATAAATGGGCAGGGTTGCCTGCTTGGCCGAGCGTGAACACGGGCGGATGCTCCACGAGCCAGATCTCGTCAGGGGTGTCGGCCGTGCGCGCCTCGGTGAAGGCGCGCATTTCGTCGAACGCGGCATCGTACGCAACGCGCCCGCGCCAACGGACAATCGGGGCTGGGCCGCAGGCATGCGCCGCTTGATGCGGGGCACCGCTCGGCGCCGGGTCCTGCACGACTGCCTCCGAGACGGACGACAGCAAGGGGAGGGGCGAAAAAGACGATGCGGCGCACATGATCGCCGCAGTTTACCGGAATCGAGCCCGGCCCGCCCGGCCCAGGCCACGATTCTTGCGCGAAATCAAGCGCTTCGCGCGTGTGCGGCTGGCTCGCCGAGCGCTTACACCGTGCGCCACCCGCCAAAGCGCGCGGCCCACCATTCGGTCACCGCCTGCACCAAATCGGCCACGAACGCCGTCCGGGGCAGCGGGGCCACGAAAGCAACGCGCGCCGCACGCTCGCCTTCGACGCTCAGCCAGAGCCGCTCCCCCCGCCGCAAACGCAGCGAGCGGCCCGGCGCGAGCCAGTAGTCCTCGACATCGTTACTGCGCGTAACCCACACCGGCGCGCCATGCACGGACAAGCGCGTGCTATGGGCAACCATCATCGGCACGAGTTCGCCCGGGCCGAGTTCGAGAGTGAAGCTTGAAGAAATTTGTCGCATGATCGGGTCCACCAAAAGTTGTTCCGTGGCTAGAATCGTAGGCGCGCCAAGGCTTTTGGCAAAACGATCAATTCTCACGTGTATGTGAGAAAAACTAACAGAAGCGACGTCATGGACCTTCGACAACTCCCCGCGCTCAATGCGCTGAAGACCTTCGAAGCCGCCGCCCGCCACGAGAGCTTTTCGCGTGCCGCCGACGAATTGTTCGTCACGCACGGCGCCGTGAGCCATCAGATCCGCGCTTTGGAGGACGCACTCGGCACGCCGCTGTTTCTGCGCGACGGCAAACGCGTGCGTCTGACCGACGCGGGCTGCCGCTACGCGAAGGACGTGCGCTCGGCGCTCATGTCGCTCGCGGACGCGACACGAGCCGTACGCGAGGGCCAACGCGCGCGGCGTCTCGTGGTTTCGTCGATGTCCTCTTTTTCGGCGCGCTGGATGACGCCTCGCATCGGCCGCTTCATCGAGCGCCATCCCGAATTCGATCTGGAACTCTTATCGACGAACGCCCTCACCGACTTCACGCGCGATGACGTCGACGTCGCCATACGCTTCGGCCCGGGCGGGTATGCGGATCTTTATACCGAGCGGCTGCTCGACGAGGTGGCGTTTCCGGTGTGCGCGCCGACGTACAATCCGGGCGCGCTGCCGAAAACCCCCGCCGAGCTTGCGGCGTCGCCGCGGCTGTTGCGTTCGGACGATCAAATGTGGAGCGCGTGGTTCAAGGCGGCGGGCCTCACCGGAATGTCCGAACCACGGCGCGGCGTGATGTACCAAGACTCGTCGAACCTGCTGCAGGCGGCGATCGATGGCCAAGGGATTGCGCTCGTGCGGCGCTCGATCGCCACGCACGAACTCGCCGCGGGGCGGCTCGTGCGCTTGTTCGACATCGACGCGCCGAGCCCGTCCGCTTACTGGTTCGTGTGCCCGCCGCCGCTGCTGAGCAGCATGCGGGTGCAGGCGTTTCACACGTGGCTGTTGGAGGAAGTGGGGCGCTTTCGCGCACTTTTTACAACACCACCGACACCATCGGATGCCCCGTGAGGGCACGATAAATGTCGTCGAGTTGCTCCCGGCTCGAGGCCCGCACCGTCACGGTCAAACCGATGTAGTTGCCGCCGCTCGAGGGCCGCGTTTCGATGCGATCGGCATCGAACGTCGCGTCGAACTGCCGGACGACCGTGACGATCGTCTCGGTGAACTCGGGATGCGACTTGCCCATGACTTTGATTGGAAAGTCGCAAGGAAACTCGAACAGGGATTCGTTCACCGGGCTCATGTCACGCCTCCATCACTTCTTCTTGCTGAACATGAGCAAGAGCGAATCCCAAATGCGGCCGCCGATGCCCGCTTGGGGCACCGCCTGCAATGCCACCACGGGGAACTGCGTGAGCGTCTTGCCGTCGGCCACGATCTGCACCGAGCCCACCTGCTGACCGTTCGCGATCGGCGCGACGAGCGGCTCGGTCAAGGCGAACTGCGGCTTGACCTTCTCGCCCATACCGCGCGGCACGGTGATGTACTGATCGGTTTTCACGCCCACCTGCACGGCCTCGGCCGCACCCTTGTAGACGCGCGGCGTCTGCACGGCCTGGTTTGCTTTGAACAAGCGTACGGTGTCGTATGCGCTATAGCCGTAATTGAGCATTTTCATGCTGTCTTGGACGCGCTCGTGCTCTTTTTGCTCGCCCATCACCACGCTGACGAGACGGCGCGACGCGTCGGGCACGCCCGCTAGCGGGCGCTTGGCCGAGGCAATCAAACAGTAGCCGGCGGCCTGCGTGTGGCCCGTCTTCAAGCCGTCCACCGTCGGATCGAGCCACAGCAACCGATTGCGGTTGGGCTGCTTGATCTTGTTGTAAGTGAAATCCTTGACCGAGAATATCTTGTAGTACTCGGGATAGTCGCGAATCAAGTGCGCGGACAGAATCGCGAGGTCGGCGGCCGTCGTGTAGTGCTGCGGATCGGGCATGCCGTTCACATCTGCATAGTGAGTGCCCTTCATGCCGAGCCGCTGCGCTTCGGTATTCATCATCTCGACGAAATGCGCTTCGCTACCGCCGACGAGTTCGGCCAGCGCGATCGCCGCATCGTTGCCCGACTGCACGATCATGCCGTAGACGAGATCGTGCACCGTGACGGGCTTCTCGGCCTCGATGAACATGCGCGATTCGTCATTGTGCACGCGCCGCACGGCCAGGCTGGGCGTGACCACCTGATCCATCGAAATCTTCTTCGTTTGCAACGCCTCGAAGACGAGATACGCAGTCATCAGCTTCGTCAACGAGGCCGGCTCGACACGTTCGTCGGCATTGCCCGAAGCGAGGACCTGATTGCTCGTGGCATCGACGAGCACCCACGAGCGCGCGGTGACCGCGGGCGGGGGCACCTGGGCCGACGCCGCCGGCGCATAGGCGAGGCCGCCCGCGAGCGTCGCGGCGACGAGTGCCGCGACGCTCGCACAGCGTTGCAGCGAGGAAGGAATCAAAGCAGAAACGGGCGACGCAAGGCCGAAAGAGGAAGAACGCATAGATCGATTTCGTGCAGAAAAACGAGGCGCGGTGCATGCACCAGCGGGAAGTGCCTGCCGCCGACAGGCGGTTCTCGCCGCCCATCGCGGCGAACGGTACGCGAGCGACGCAGCCAGCGCGGCGCCGGTTTGACCCTCGGCGCGCGATTCGGTTCGCGTCGTTCGCTCCGTGAGCCGACATGCGCCCTACGCATCGCACTTGCAGGGCGCAGCGACGAGACGGCGCGCAAAAAAATTTCGCCCATTATACGCGGCGCCTCTGCTCGAAAATGGGCTTTTTGACGAGGCGCGAAGCGTGCTGCAACCACATAGGGCTCGCTCAATCGTCAGCGTATTGCCGGCTCAGCGCCAAGCATCGATCACGATCCGCTTCAAAATATGCAGCTTCCGATGCAGGAAATGCTCGGCGCCCGGAATCACGACGACGGGCAGCTCCTGCGGCCGAGCCCAGTCGAACACCGAGGCGATCGGCACCGTGTCGTCCTGTTCGCCGTGAATGACGAGCGTATTCTCGGGCACGGGCGCCACCTCGAAGCGGCTCGCGGCGGTGCCGACGAACACCATGCGCTCGACCGCTTCGCCGCGCTCGGCCAGCATGCGAGCGACGTGCGAGATCACGGCGGTGCCGAACGAGAAACCGGCCAGCACGAGCGGCAACGACGCGTGCGCCGGTTGCTCGCGCATGTGCGCGAGGACGGCGAGCAAGTCCTCGCGCTCGCCCACGCCCTCGTCGTATTGGCCTTCGGTCTGCCCCACGCCGCGAAAATTCGAGCGATAGGTCGCGTAGCCCAATTGCACGAGCGTGCGCGCGAGCGTCTGCGCGACCTTGTTGTCCATCGAGCCGCCGAACAGCGGATGCGGGTGCGCGACGAGTGCGATGCCGCGCGGCTCGCCGTCGGGCGCATCGAGCGCGACTTCGATTTTGCCGACGGGACCGTCGATCAGGAATTTTTTCGTGTGAACGTTCATGAGGCAGCAAAACTCGGTGGCTCAGGCGGGTTGATCGATCAGCAAGCGCTCGACGATCTTGCCCTCCTTCAGGTGCGAATCGACGATTTCGTCGAGATCGGCTTCGTCGAAGTAGGTGTACCAAGTGCCCTCGGGATAGATGACGATCGTCGGGCCTTGCTCGCACCGATCGAGGCAGCCTGCCTTGTTGATGCGCACGTTGCCGGGGCCCGCGAGCCCAAGCTTCTTCACGCGCTTCTTGGCGTGATCGAGCATCTTTTCGGCATCGCAGCGCCGGCCGCAACTGGGCCTCTCGGCGCCGGGGTCGCGTTGATTCAAGCAAAAAAAGACGTGGTACTTGTAGAAGGAGTCCATGGTCTTCGGTCGGAGGTCTGGTTGAGCCGGGCCGGCGCGTTCGCGCCGTGCGGCGTATGACTCACGCCGCACCGCCATCGGGCGCTAGTCGGATGGGAAAAGCCCGGCCGATTATAGCGAGCGGCGCCCAGGGGCGCTGAAGCTCGCCGCGCAAGGCGGTGAGCGGTGAGCGGCACGGCGGCGCTTGCTCGCGTGCAAGCCCGGCTCGTCAGGCCTTTGCGCGCAGCGCCCTCACTGCGTGAGTTCGCCCGCTTGAACGCCGAGCCAGGTGGCGAGCTGGGCCACGAACTCGTCGCTCGCCGTTGCGAGCGCATGCGCGCCGCCCGCGGCGTTGGGCATCCTCGCCGGCGCGCGTGCAACGAACGTGCGTTGCGCGATCACCTTGCCGTCTTTCAAGATCGTCGCGCGCGCCGTCAATGCGCCATGGCTCTGCCCCTCGCTGTCGAACACCTGCTCGAACTGTTCGAGATCGATCGTCAGTTGCGGCGCCTGCGCACCCTGGCCGGCGCCGAGCACCGCACCGTGCGCGGCGAGCGCATGACGTACGCGCTCGGTCAACAACTGCGCCGGGCGCATCGTCCAGCGACTGTTCGCATAGGCCGCGGTCTGCCGCGGATCGGCATAGCTCATGCGGTACAAGATCTCGTCGGTTTCGAGCGCGCGCGGGGCGCGCACGTCCAGTAGCCGTATCGGCGGCAACGCACCGGCATCGGACGCGGGGTTCGCCGGGGCCGGCCCGAAGTCGTAGCGAATGTCGGAGACGGCCGGGGGCAATCCGAGCGTGCAACCGGTCATCGCCCCGATCAAAGCGAGGCTCGAAGTCAGCATGCATGCCGCCACGAGCGAGCGCGCCAGCGCCCAGATCGCAGCGCTGCCGCGCGGTGCTGCGGAGCGGTTCGCCTTGCCGCGCCGCAACCGAATGGTGATGTCGAATGAACGTGCCATGTGCTTCGGATCCTTTTCCGTTTAACGATGTGTCTGCGCGTCGCCTTGGCTGGGCCACACAAAACCCGGCTCGCCGGGGCCGGGCTGCGCGCGCGCCACACCGAACAGCACGCTCCTCGGGCTCGTGCTGAAGACATTGGCGGCACGATCGAACGAGCGCGCCGCACCGCTCATATCGGTTGCGAGCGCATTCACCCGCGGCAGCGTTTCGTCGTCCAAGCGCAACGTCATGTCCTGCACCGCTGCATCCATCGTCGCCAACGCGCCGCCGGCACGATCGGCCGCAGCGCCAACCTTGTTCAGGTTAGAGACGAGCGGGCCGCTCGGCGAGGATAAGGTCGCAACGAGCGCGTCGGTCGACGCGAGCGTGCGCGAAAGCGCGTTCATCGTCCCCGGCAGTTGCGCTGCAACCGGCGTGGCCTTCTGCGCGAGCGTGGTCACGGCGTCGGCCGCATGCTGCAAACTTGCCGCTGTGGCCATCAGTTGCACGCGCGTTTGATCCGACAGCAATGCGTCGGCGCGCGCGGCAACGTTTTGCAATTCACTCAGCAGCGCGTCCCCCCGCTGTTGCAATTGATCGAGCAGACCCGGGCGCATCGGCAATTGCGCCACGTGTTTCGGCGATGTCGGCACCGGGGCAAGATCCGCGCCCGTATCGTCGAGTTGCACGAAGGCAAGCCCCGTCACGCCTTGCAGGGCCAAACTGCCGAACGTCGAACGCGTGATGGGCGCGTTCTTATCGACGAGGATGCGAATCACGATCGTCCCCGGGTGCGCCCGATCGAACCGGATCGACTGCACCTTGCCCACTGCAAGCCCGCGATAACGGACGTCGGCATCGGTCGAGAGCCCCGTCACGTTCGTGTGCGAAATCAGGTCGTACGGCACGCGCACCGTGCGGTCGAGGTTGAACCACAGGACCGTGAGCGCGATGGCGACGCCCAGTCCGACGGTGAAGAGTCCAGCCCAGAATGCATGCGATTTGTTTTCCATTCGCTTGGGTTCCCGTCGTTGCGCGAGGCGTCCGGAAGCGGCGCTTCATCGCGTCATATCTGCACTTCGGCCGACGCCGACTCGAGCGCGGCCGGCGGTAGCTTGGCGCGGCGCTCCGGCGGCAGCGCCTGCAGCGCGCGCCGCCCGCGCCTGCCGAGGAAAAATTCGCGAATGAACGGATGGTCCACCGCAGCCGCCTCCTCGATCGGCGCGGCCACGAGCACGCGTCGATCGGCGATCACCGCCACCCGCGTCGACAGCGAAGTCATCGTGTCCAAATCGTGCGTGACCATCACCACCGTCAGGCCGAGCGCGCGATGGAGCGTGGCGATCAATTCGACGAAATCTTCGGAAGCCTGCGGGTCCAGCCCCGCCGTCGGTTCGTCCAGAAACAGCAGCTCGGGCTCGAGCGCAAGCGCGCGCGCGATGCCGACGCGCTTGATCATGCCGCCCGAAAGCGCGGCAGGCATTTGCGATGCATGCTTGCACGGCAGCCCCACCATTTCGAGCTTGAGCATGACGATGTCTTGCAACAACGGCGGCGGCACGCGGCCGAGCTCGCGGATCGGCTGAGCGATGTTGTCGAAGACCGACATCGACGAAAACAGCGCCCCGTGCTGAAACAACATGCCCACGCGGCTGCGCATGATGCGCGCCGTTTGCTCGTCGATCGTCGACATATCGCGGCCGAACACTGCGACCGTGCCCGAAGTAGGCGCTTCCAAACCGAGTATCTGCCGCACGAGCGTCGTTTTGCCCGAGCCCGATCCCCCGACGATCGAGACGATTTCGCCGCGCCGCACGTCGAAGTTCAAGTGCTCGTGCACGAGCACGCTGCCATAGCGTTTGCTCAAGTCGCGCACGTCGATCACCTGCTCGGCGATCGCCGGCGGCGGACGGTTGCGCACGGCGGCGGAGAGCGGCGCGGTCATAGGCCGACGTTCTGAAACAGCACGGCGAAGATCGCATCGGCGAGGATGACGACCGTGATCGAGGAAACGACCGCCGATGTCGTACCGACGCCGAGGCTTTGCGAGTTCGGCTTGATGCGAAAGCCGAAATGGCAGGCGACGAGCGCGATCAGCATGCCGAACACCACGCCCTTGCCGAGCCCGATCCACAGATTGGCGATCGGCACGACGCTCGGCAGGGCGCGCGCGAAGTAAGCGATGTCGATGCCGAGCACGACTTGCGCCGCGAGCGCGCCGCCGGCCAGAGCGACGATATTGGTCCACATGACGAGTAGCGGCATCGCGACCGATAGTGCGATGACCCGCGGCAGCACGAGCCGCAGCCCGTGCGGGATGCCCATGACGAGCATCGCATCGAGTTCTTCGGTCACGCGCATGACCCCGATCTGCGCCGTGATGGCCGAACCCGAGCGCCCCGCAACGAGGATGGCCGAGAGCACCGGACCGAGCTCGCGGATCACGGCGAGCCCCAGGATGTTGACGATGTATTGGTTTGCGCCGAACAGCCGTAGCTGCTGCGCCGACAAGTAACTGAGGACGATGCCGATCAAGAACGCAACCAGCGCCGTGATCGGCAGCGCCTTTGCGCCCGCGTTGTACACGTTCGCCGAAATCTCCGTCCAAGGCGCGCGTGCCGGGCGGCGCAGCACCGTCAGCAGGTCGAGCACGAACCGGCCGAACATCGCCAAGCCGCCATAGGCGTGGCGGCCGAAACCGAGAACCGAAGCACCCAGCGCGGTGACGACATCGATACGCTCGACGGGCGCAGGAGCCTCGCGCTGCGACTCGAGTAAAGCGATGCGCGCGAAAATGTCGCGCTGAGTGTCGGTGAGCGTGACTTGCGCGGGCAGTTTTCGGCCCCACACGCGCCACAGCGCCTGCCCCCCGACGTGATCCATCCGTTCCACGGCCGACAAGTCCCACTGCGCCGGCGCGCTGCGCGCCAAAGCCGCCAAGCGCGAGGTCGCACCCGCGCGAGCCCGGTCGCGGGCGAGCGCAAGCGCGGTCCACTGGCCGGACAGCGTGACGAGCGGACCCCGGCTGTCGGTGTCGATCTGCAATCCGGGCGGGGTGTCGAAGTCCAAGGAAGACGTTTCCTGACGTTGAACTGAACTGGGGCCATTGCATTGTAGCGGGCCACGCGCCCACTCCGATGCGCGACTTCCCACGGCCCGTGCGAAAGCGCGAATCTCGCGCGCCCGAGCAGACGCGCCGTGCGCTTGGCGACCCGGCGCGCTCGGCCTTCACTACAATACAGCCATGACCGATACCCCTCTTTCTCCCCCCAACCCGGGCGCCGCGACCGACAGCCGAACCGACGACTGGCGCATCGATCGCGAGCGAGCTCGCGCCGGCGCAGCCGGTGCGATCGCGGCCGACGCGCTCGAGATCGTCGACGAGACGGCCTCGACCAATAGCGACCTCATGGCGCGCATGAAGGCATTGCCGCGCGAGCGCGCGGCTTGGGGCGTGCACGCCGTGCGCGCCGCATACCGGCAAACGGCGGGACGCGGGAGGCAGGGCCGCAGTTGGCGGACAACCCCCGGACACGCGCTGACGTTTTCGCTTGCCTGCGTATTGCCGCGGCCGCTCGCGGGGCTCGCCGGCCTCAGTTTGGCAACGGGCGTCGCCGTGGTCGAAAGCCTTGCACGCCTGGCTCCCGCCGAAGCCAAGCGGTTCGCGCTCAAATGGCCGAACGACGTGCTGCTCGATGGCGGCAAGCTCGCGGGCATCCTGATCGAGACGGCTTGGAGCACGGATAGGGCCAGCGCGGTCGTCATCGGCGTCGGCATCAACGTGCGCCGCGACGAAGCGCTCGAAGCCGAACTCGACGCCGCGGCGGCGAAAGTTCCGGCCCAAACGCGCGCCACCCAACCGGCCGCGCTTTCGCAGGCGCTACCGAACGCGAATCTGACCGATACGCTGGCCGTCGTCGTCAAAGCGCTGACCGACATGATCGAGCACTTCGGCACTCGAGGGTTCGCCGCGTTCGTCGACCGCTGGAACATCCGGCACGCGTACGCGAATCGCGAGGTCGTGCTGCTCGATAAAGGCGTCGAATTGGCCCGCGGCATCGCCACGGGCGTCGACGGTTCGGGGCAACTGCTGCTGTCGACCGACACCGGCGTGCAAGCGATCGCAACCGGCGATGTCTCGCTGCGGCTTGCGACGGACGCACCATGAGCGGCGGTGCGCCGTTCCTGTTGATCGACGCCGGCAATAGCCGGGTCAAATGGGCGCTCGCCCGCCCGAGCGGCGCCGTCCTCCATAGCGGTGTGTTCGCGCACGGCCCGCGAGGCGAAGACGGCGAGCGGCACGGCGGCGCCGAGCACGAGCATCCTGAGGCGCGCATGCAAGCGGCCGCTGCGCCCGATTCGAAGGCGGCAGCAGCCGAGTGGGCCGCCCTGCCCCGGCCGAGCGCGGTGTGGATTTCCAACGTCGCGGGCGAAACCGTCGCACAGCGCCTACATGCGCTATTGGATGCGCAGTGGCCGGGCGTGCCGCGCACGTTCGTGCGCGCGTGCGCGCGCCAATGCGGCGTGATCAACGGATACGGCGCCCCCGAACGACTCGGCAGCGACCGTTGGGCTGGACTCATCGGCGCCCATGCGGCGTTCCCGGGCGAGCCGCTCTTGATCGCCACGCTCGGCACCGCGACGACGCTCGAAGCGCTCACCGCGGACGGCCGCTTCGTCGGGGGTATGATCGCGCCGGGGTGGTCGCTGATGATGCGCTCGCTGGGCGAGCATACGGCGCAATTGCCGACGCTCGCGGCCGAGTCGGTGCGCACGCTCGTGGGTGACGCGCTGGCGCAGCACTGGTTCGCCGCCGACACGCGCCATGCGATGACGGCCGGCTCGCTATTGGCCCAAGCCGGACTGATCGAACGCGGCTGGCGCGAACTGTGTCGCGCGTGGCGGCAAGACGTTCGCTTGGTCGTGGGCGGCGGCGCGGCTCACGAGGTGGCCGCCGCGCTCGACGTGCCGCATACGCGCCACGATACGCTCGTGCTCTCCGGGCTTGCGTTGATCGCCGCAGAAGACAGTGCGCGGCGGGGTTGAGCGGGATGTGAAAAGAAGTGCCTCAGAAGTACACCCGAACCGGTAGGTGCCGACATTGGAGACACGACGATGTTGCGTTGGCTAATCGCTATTCTGTTTCTCGCCAATTTGGTCGCTTTCGCCTTGGCCAGCGGCATGCTCGGTCCACTGCCGGCGTCGGGGCCGCGCGAGCCCCATCATCTCGAACGTCAAGTCCATCCCGAGTGGCTGAAGGCCCGCCCGATCTCGGAGGCCGACGCGGCGGAACAGCCTGTTATAGGCGGCCCTAACCCAATGCCCGCAATCGCAGCCGCACCGCTGGGCCGATAATGGAAACGGAAACGGATAGCGGCGCCGTTGCGCCCCGCTTCGGCTTGCCATGCGCGGCTCGCCCGGGGGCCGGCTAGGCGCGCCCCGCCTGCGAGCGCACCTTTTCGAGCAGCGCGGTGGTCGAGCGCTGATGCTCGAATGCAATGGCAAGCGCGCGCCCGCCCCAGCCGCGAACGAGGGCGGATTCGGGCAGCGCGTCCATGTCGTAATCGCCCCCTTTGACGAGAACGTCCGGGCGCAGCGCGCGAATCAACTCGACGGGGGTGCGCTCCTCGAACCGCACGACCCAGTCGACGCTCTCCAGCGCCGCCAGCAAAGCCATGCGATCGTCCTCGCGATTGATCGGCCGATCGTCCCCCTTGCCTAGCTCGCGCACCGATGCGTCGCTGTTGACCCCGACGATCAAGCAAGCGCCGAGCGCCTTCGCGCGCGCGAGGTAAGTCACGTGCCCGCGATGGAGGATATCGAAGACGCCGTTCGTGAAAACGACCGGCGCGGCCAGCGCATCGCGCCGCGCGGCAAGCGCCTCGCGCGTGACGATCTTGCGCTCGAACGAGACGGGACCCGAAGCGGCCATGCGCGAATCAGGCCGGCTGATGCTGCTCGGCCGCCGCCGGCGGCTGCAAGCGCGCCGAGACTTCCTTGCGATAGCGGTTCAATTCTTGGGCCGTCGTGAACGTGCGCCCGAACAGCAGCGACAGGTTGTGCAAAATGCGCTCGACGACCTTCTTCTCCCAACCGTCGTCGAAACGGATTTGCTCGTCGAGCCAGCGCTCGAGCCATTCCGGATCGGGTAGCCGCGATTGAATCGTGTCGCGCGGGAACAGATCGCGGTTCACGTGCAGGTTGGTGGGGTGCAGCGGCTTTTCGGTCCGGCGCGCCGACGCCATCAGCACGCCGATTTTCGCGAACGCCGCGCGCGCGACGTCGCCGCAGTTCGTCATGGCCTTCTTCATGTAGCGCAAATAAGCGCCGCCATGACGCGCTTCGTCGCGCGAAATGGTTTCGTAGATGTGCTTGATCACGGGTTCGGTGTGCCATTCGGCGGCACGGCGATACCAATGGTTCAGGCGGATCTCGCCGCAGAAATGCAGCATCAGCGTCTCGAGCGGCGGCGCAGGATCGAATTCGAAGCGCACCGCGTGCAACTCGGCTTCCGTGGGCACCATCTCCGGCTTGAAGCGGCGCAGGTATTCCATCAAGACCAGCGAATGCTTTTGCTCCTCGAAGAACCAAACGCTCATGAACGCCGAAAAATCGCTGTCGTGATGGTTGTCGCGCAGGAACATCTCCGTGGCGGGCAGCGCCGACCATTCGGTGATGGCGTTCATTTTGATCGTCGTCGCCTGCTCGTCCGTCAGCAGCGACGCGTCGAATTTGTCCCAGGGGATGTCCTTCTCCATATCCCATCGGACCGATTCGAGCGATTTGTAAAGTTCCGGATAAAGCATGGTGTTCATAGGTCCCGCCCCTGGTCTGCCCATTGCAACTCGTATGACTATTGCCGCGCACGTAGGTGTCGCACCCGCCCGCGCGGCGAAAACCGGCCATCTTACGCGGCGATCGCGACCGTTTATTGATCGAACGCAAGGCCGCCCGTGCGGCGACGCCTTCGCATGACAGGCACCGGCTGGCGCGAAGCGCCTTGACGATGATCGAACACGGCGCCGCGCTGCGCGCCGCTTTCGGTGTCCGGCGGACGGCGGCGCAACGACCTGCCGCGATCATGGTTTTTCGCTATTCGCCCACGGATCGAAATCTTTGGAATGATAGCATGCGCGGCTTACGCCGCCGGCCGCGCAAGGCCCGCCGACGCGCCGCAACAACGCTTTGGCAGCCACGCTCAGCCATCGTCGTTCGTCGGGTCGATATCGGTCTGGGCCTCGGTCTCGTGTCCGCGGACCCCTCCCGCCGTGCCGAGCGCCATGCCTGCCTCGCCCCCTTCGAGCAGCGCGCCGATCCACTCGGCCAGCCGCCCGCGTTGGGCCAGCGCATCGCGAAAACCGAGCTCGATCAGTTCGGCGGCGAACTCGGCCTCGAAGAGCAAGTAGCTCGCAAACGACGCGCCCGCCGCACGATTGCCGCCGACGGCGCCGAGCAGTCCTCGCACGGTGACCGGTAACCGCTTGAGGTGGCGCGCCGCGAGGATTTCGATCCGTTCGCTCGGCGCGATCGCCAGCACCTCGACGTGACGCCATGCGCTCTCGGGCTCGACGTGGTGCGGCAGGTAGGAAATCATGCGGTTGATGTTATCGATGCGTTCGATATCGGCGCCGATCGAATCGAGGAAGACACTGGCGAGCACCTGCTGCCCGATCTGGGCCAACGAGGGGTAGCCGCTTTCGATGCCGGCCGCGGCCGGTACTTCGGGCCTGGGGGCCGACGCCCCCAGCACGACGATACGATGCGCCCCGAAGTGGATCGCGGGGCTCAACGGCGCGGTTTGCCGGATCGAACCGTCGCCGAAATATTCCGTGCAGCCGTCCAGCTCGAGCGGCACCGCCGGAAACAAATAGGGGATCGCCGCCGATGCAAGCAGATGCTCCGGCGTGAGCGCCACCATGCGCGCGCCGCGCTGAGCGCGCCGCCACGATTGGATCGGCTCCCCGGCCTGGTAGAACGTCAGATGCCGGCCGCTCGAGTAGCTGAGCGCCGTAACCGACAACGCATGCAGCACGTGCGAATCGAGCATTTCGCCGATGCGCGAAAAATCGAGCGCCTCGTGCAGCAGGGCGGCGAGCGGACTGTTGTCGAACAGCGCCCGCGGCGAGCGCCGCACCGCCCAGCCGAAGCTCATCGCCGCGAGCCAACGCGCGCCGGCCGCGGCCACGCCGCGCCAATCGGTACGATAGACCTGCTCCGCGCGGATGTTCGACCAGAAATCGACGAGCCGGCGTACGCCCAGTTCGAAATCGTCCGCATGGCTCGCGATCGAGGCGGCATTGATCGCACCGGCGGAGGTGCCGCATACGATCGTAAACGGACTCGCTCGCCTGTTGGGCGCCAATTCGTGCGCGATTTCTCGAAGCGCCTTGAGCGCACCGACTTGGTAGGCGGCCCGCGCGCCGCCGCCCATCAAGACCAACGCGAGCTTCACGGTGAGCGATCGGTGGGAAAGAGCATAGCCCCCGCCTCGCAGGTTGCGTGCCGCGGCCGCCACGAACGCGACGAGTGCGCCGCGCGGCAGAGCATGCGCTTACGTGCGCCGCTCATTTCTCCCCGCGCCCCCCGCCGCTACCGGGTCCGGCAGCAGGCGCCGCGCCGCTCTTGCGCGCGGGTGCGCGCTTGACCGCCGGCTTGGCGCTCGCCGCGGAGGCGCCGCCGGCTGCGCTCTTTGTCCCGCGCGCCGCAGCGCCGGGCTTCTTCTTCGCCGCGTCTGCGCTCGTTGCCGCCTCGCTGCCGGCGCCCGCGCCCGGTTGCGTCATGGCGAAAGCGGCGAGTTGGTTGAATTGGGATTGCAGCATGTTCCACCATGGGGAGGGGTCGAAGGCGGGACCGCCCTCGCCGGCCGAGCCGCCCTCGCTTGCCTGCGCCCCCGGCGATTGCGCATCCGGGGATGCAGTCGCGCCCTTGGCCCCCTCGTGGCTCGCATCGGCCCCGCTCGCCGCGGCGCTCCACGGCGATGGGCCGCTCGCGCGCGCAGCGGCCTGGCTCGCGCCCTCGGCCGGCTGCGCCATCGCGTCCTGCGCGAAGGCACCGAAGGCGCGCAGCGTCGCGAGCGTCGCTCGCTGCACTTCGAGCGCCTGAATGGCCGACTGCAGCATGTTCAGGTTGAGCTTGAGCCATTGCTCGACGGCGCGCATATCCGTGATGCGCTTGTCGAGCTCTTCGACGTTCATGAGCGGCGACATCATCTCCGACATGGCCGTGAGCGGCGAAGCGAAGCCTTGCGCCGTGCCCGGCTGCATGCCGGGAAACGCCGCGCCGAACGGTGTCATGCGCATCATGTCCCACATCTTGTCGAGCATTTCGGCGGGCGGGAAACCCGGAAAGCCCGGAAAAGGCGGCTTGCCGCCGGTGGTGTCGGTCATCGAGTGCCCCTTTATTTATTGAGCGATGAAGGTGAGATAGGAGAAGACGCGCCGGCGCGAGGCGTCAGGAGATATCTTCGCCGCCCGGGAACTCGGGCGCGCGCCGCTCGCGCAGCGAACGAATCCCCTCGCGCACGTCCGGGCCCGAGAACCCCATGAATTCGAGCGCGAGCGACGTATCGAAGGTGGGCCCGGCCATGCGCAGCCAATTGTTGAGCGCGTATTTGGTCCAGCGGATGGCGCTTTGCGACCCATGCGCGAGCCGGGACGCCACCTCGAACGCTTTCGGCAGCAATTGAGCTTGATCGACCGCCAGCGAAACGAGCCCGATGCGCTCGGCCTCGGCGCCGCTCACGGCCTCGCACAGCAACAGGTAATACTTCGCCTTGGCCATTCCGCACAAGAGCGGCCAGACGATGGCGGCATGATCGCCGGCCGCCACGCCCAGGCGCGTGTGCCCGTCGATGATGCGCGCATCGTGGGCCGCGATCGAGATGTCGGCCAGCAACCCTGCAACGAGGCCTGCGCCGACCGCCGGGCCGTGCATCGCCGAGACGATCGGCTTGCTGCAATTGATGACGTTGTAGACGAGATCGCGCGCCTCGCGCCAAACGCGCGAGCGCACGTCGAAGCGATCGGCCATCTGCTCGACGAGCCCCAGATCGCCGCCGGCCGAGAAGCCCTTGCCTTCCCCGCGAATCACGGCCACGCGCGTATGCGGATCGCGGTCGATGTCGCGCCAGATGTCGGCGAGCTCGCGATGCATGTGCTCGTCGGCTGCGGCAAGGCCGCTCTTGTTCATGCCCTCGCCGCTCATCACGACTTCGAGCACGCCGTGGGGATGACGCCGCAAACGCAGCGATCGATAGTGGGCGTATGGCGATAGATCGCCGAGATTCGTAGTGTCGGTCATCCGGATCGGCTCGTGTTCGTTCGGAAAAGAAACTTCGAAAATCGAGGATGCTGATGCGCGCCCCGGCGCACGAACGATGCCAGTGTAGGCCCGCGCGCACGGGCGCGCATCGGGCCAAACCCGGCGGCCCCCGCTGAGCGCTTATGCGGCCTCGAGCGGCGCGACCGATTGCTCGATGGCGCCGAAGATCGACTTGCCCGCCTCGTCGAACATTTCGATCTTGACCGTGTCGCCGTACTTCATGAACTCCGTCTGCGGCTCGCCGTTGGCGATCGTTTCCAGACAGCGCTTCTCGGCAATGCAGCAGTAGCCGCGCTTCTCGTCCTTGTTCGATACCGTGCCCGAGCCGACGATCGCGCCCGCACGCAGGTTGCGCGTCTTCGCCGCATGCGCGATCAACTGCCCGAAATGGAACACCATATCGACGCCCGCATCGGGCTGCCCCACCTTCTTGCCGTTCCAATGCACGATCATCGGGCGCTCCACGCGGCCCTCGCGCCAGTGCCCCCCCAATTCGTCGGGCGTCACGGCCACGGGCGAAAACGCCGTGGCCGGCTTGCTTTGAAAGAAGCCGAAGCCCTTGGCGAGTTCGGCCGGAATCAAATTGCGCAGCGACACGTCGTTCACGAGCATGAGCAGGCGCACGGCCTTGAGCGCGGCCTCGGGCGTCGCGCCCATCGGCACGTCGCCGGTCACGACCGCCACTTCGGCTTCGAAGTCGATGCCGAACGCTTCCGATGCGCAGACGATGTCCTCGCGCGGGCCGAGGAAATCGTCGCTGCCGCCTTGGTACATCAGCGGGTCGGTCCAGAACTCCGGCGGCATCTGCGCGCCGCGCGCGCGGCGCACGAGCTCCACATGATTGACGTACGCGGAGCCGTCCGCCCACTGGAAGGCGCGCGGCAGCGGGGCCATGCAGTCTTTCGGCTCGAACGTGAAGGCATGGCGGGCGCGGCCTTGGTTGAGCGCATCGTAAAGCTCGGCCAATTGCGGCGCGTAGAAGGGCCAATCGTCGAGTGCGCGCTGCAAGGTCGGCGCGATCGCGTCTGCGATCGCGGCAGTGCGCAGGTCGCGCGAGACGACGATCAGTTGGCCGTCGCGCGAGCCGTCTTTGAGCGTGGCGAGTTTCATGTGAGAAGATCGGAGCCGTGAGATGACGATGGAGGGAATGTATTTTACGATGGTGAACGCCGTGCGCCCTCCACTCGCGCGCCGCGCCCCAGCCGGCTTCGGCTCGCGGCTCTTGCGTCGCTCTCGCCGGTCCTGTCGTTTGTCGTCGTTATCCGCCTTTTTTGGTCTCTTCTCGGTATCGCTCCGCCATGTCCGCGTCCTCTGCCCGCTCGCCCGACTCACCCGATCCCACGCCCAGCGATCCGCTCGATGCGCAGGATGAAGCCGCAGAAGGCGATGGCGAAGAGAAAGCGCGCTCCGGCATCCAATCGATCGAAGTGGGGTTTCGCTTGCTCGACGTTTTGACGCGGGAGCCGCGCGCGATGATGTTGCGCGATCTGGCAAAGCAGGCGCAAATGAGCCCCGCCAAGGCGCATCGATACCTCGTGAGCTTCTCGCGCCTTGGCGTGGTCGCGCAAGATCCTGTTTCGGGGCGTTACGAGTTGGGCGGTTTCGCGCTGCAAATGGGACTCGCGCGGCTTGCGCGCGTGGACGGCGTCAAGCTCGCGAGGCTCGCCCTCGCGCAGTTGCGCGACCGGCTCGACATCACGGTGGGCATCGCCGTCTGGGGCAATCTCGGGCCGACCGTCGTCCATTGGATGGAGTCGAGCTACCCGGCAAAGGCGTCGCTCAAGCTCGGCGATGTCATGCCGCTGCTCGGATCGGCCACCGGCCTGCTGTTCGCCGCCTATCTGCCTCGGGGCAAGACCCAGCCGATGATCGAGCGCGAACTCGCCGACTCGCGCCGCTCGGCGCATGCGAGCGGGCCGCGCAGCGAGGCCGAACTCGAACGCGCGCTCGATGAAGTGCGCGTGAACGGCGCAGCGCGCGTGGCGGGCATGCTGCTGCCCACGATTCACGCGTTCTGCATGCCCGTGTTCGACGCCGCGGGCGCCCTTGCGTTGGGACTGATCGCGCTCGGCCACGAAGGCGCGTTCGACCTGTCGTGGGATGGCGAGATCGCGGTCGAACTCAAAGCATGCGCGCAGCGCCTGTCGTACGAGCTCGGCTACAGCGAGACCGCGCGCTAACGCCATGGCAACGGTGGGCGCCTGTGGTAGCGGGTGACGCGGGTCGAAGCCGCCGCTGCATCCGCGTCCGGCAGGCTTGGCCATTTGCAGGCATCATCGTCGTTGTCTGTCCTTCATGAAGCAATTTCGTCGCTCGACGCATCGCCCCTTTGGCGACGTTCGAGCTTGCCCCTATGTCGTACATCATGGTTTCCGACGCCGTTCATGCCGATCGCCCTCGTCGCGAGCCCCGCGGGCGCGCGCTGCGGTGGGGCCTCGTGCTGGGGGCGACGATCGCACTGCACGGCGCGGCGCTGCTCTGGTTCGCCGAGCATCGCGATACGTTCGCGCCCGGGGTCGTGAAACCGCCGCTGCAGATCGCGTTGTTGACCGCGCAACCGATCGCTCGCGCTGCGCCCGAACGCAGTGCCGTTGCGGCGCGTGGGCGCAGCGAGCGTAGCGGGGGGCGGCAAGCACCGGTGCTGCACGCGCTCGCGCCCGAGCCGAGCGCGCCGCCCGCCCCCGAAGCGGCGAGCGCGACGGACGCGGACGCAACGACGCGCGCTCGCGTCGCCGGGCCGCACGCAACGAACTCGACGGGCGCCGCCGCCGCGCTCGCCGCTGGCGAAACGAGCGCGGGCGTACGCTTCTCGGTACCGCCGTCGGGCGATCTCCACTACAACACCTTTTACAACGGTGTGGAAAACGCGCCGGGCACGATCCACTGGGCCAGCGAGGGCGACGACTACGACATGGTCGTCTCCGTGCCGCTACCGTTCGTCGGCACGTACACGTACGCGAGCCATGGCCGCATCGACGCCTTCGGCCTTGCGCCCGCGCGCTACACGGAAAAGCGCGGACGCCGCCCCGAGGACGTCACGACGTTCGACCGAACGGCCGGGCGCATCGGCTTCACCCGCACGAGCGCGACGCTGGCGTTGCCAGACGGCGCGCAAGACCGCTTCAGCATGGTGATGCAGCTTGCAAGTCTCGTGCGCGGCGACCCCGCTGCCTACGAGCCCGGCGTCACGCGTGCGTTCTACGTGGCGGACGACGATAGCGGCGAGCTTTGGCCGATCGAAACCATCGGCGACGAATCGGTACGCACTGCAGAGGGATTCGTGCAAGCGCGCCACTTCATGAGACTGCCGCGGCGCGAGGGCGATCGACGCCGCATCGACGTATGGCTTGCACCAATGTTGGGCTGGCTGCCGGTCCGTATCATGCAAACGGAACCCAATGGGTCGCAGTTCGAGTTGGTCTGGCGTGGCCGCCTCGCGCCCCCGGGCGCGGAAAATGCGTCCAACGCAGCGACACCGGATGATTCGTCCGACTCGGGGCCGGCGGGCACGCCGCCGGCACTCGTGCGTGAACAGCCCTAAACCAGCGGCTCGCGCGTGCCGTAATCAAGTGTATCGAGGCACACGGACGATCCTCGATGTTTTCCCTCCCGCGCGAACGTTTTGCATGGGTAAGGTCTAACTTTCATGTGGACGATCAGCTCGGCGATGTATACCGGCGGCAATGTTTGGTTGCAATGTTCCAACCCGGTTTAAGCGTCGTTTAAGACCCAGCCCTTGAAATTCCATGCAACGCGCTCCACGTACTAGGCGGAAAACGGCCAGGAGCCAATCGGAATAAAGGAGTGTCGCCATGCAAATGATCTACAACAGCCCCAACTATTGTGTCGTCGAATTCGCGCCGCAGGCCGGCCATCTCGCGATGAACGCAGGTGGCTACGAAATCGTAGACAAGAACACGCAGCGCGAGATCTTCATCGACGGTGCACTGGCGGCGCAGTTTCGGGAACACGTGCGCAAGCTCATTGAAGAAGAACCCACACTCGACGAAGTCGACGAGTTCCTGGGCCAATTCGATAGCCTGATGACGCAGCCCGTCGTGCTGCACTGACCGAGGAGCCCGCCTGGCGGGCGCAGCGGCACCCCATCGAACCCCGTCCGGCTCGCCGGGCGGGGTTTTTGTTTTGACCGCGAGGGCAAGGACTCCGGCTGGCGTCCGGCGGCCCACCCCGGCAGCCGCTACAATGACGGTTTTCCTCCCTCCCGAAAACGCGCATCGCGCTCGCTCGCTATGAATACGTCCGCTGCCGCTCCCGCGGGCTCGCCCGCCGCCGGATCGCTTCCTTCCGGCATCCATTACACGCGAGGCGCTCGCTTGCCCGAGCTGCTCGCGTCGCGCATCGTGATCCTCGACGGCGCGATGGGTACGATGATCCAACGCTACAAGCTCGACGAAGCGCGCTATCGGGGCGAGCGGTTCAAGGATTTCACGCGCGACGTGAAGGGCAACAACGAATTGCTCTCGCTCACGCAACCGCAAATCATCAGCGAGATCCACGAGCAGTACCTCGCGGCCGGCGCCGACATCATCGAGACCAACACGTTCGGCGCCACCACGGTGGCGCAAGCCGACTACGGCATGGAATCGCTCGCCCGCGAGATGAACCTCGAATCGGCCAAGCTCGCACGCGCGGCCTGCGATAAGTATTCGACGCCCGACAAGCCGCGCTTCGTCGCGGGCGCGATCGGGCCGACGCCGAAAACAGCCAGCATTTCGCCCGACGTCAACGATCCGGGTGCGCGCAACGTCACGTTCGACGAACTGCGCGCGGCCTACTATGAACAAGCGCAAGCGCTGCTCGAAGGCGGCGCGGACGTGTTCCTCGTCGAAACGATCTTCGATACGCTCAATGCCAAAGCGGCGCTGTTCGCGCTCGACGAACTGTTCGAGAACACCGGCGAGGTGCTGCCCGTGATGATTTCCGGGACGGTGACGGACGCATCGGGACGCATTCTGTCGGGGCAGACGGTCGAGGCCTTCTGGAATTCGCTGCGCCACGCGAAGCCGCTTACGTTCGGGCTGAACTGCGCCTTGGGCGCGGCGCTGATGCGCCCGTATATCGCCGAGCTCGCGAAGCTTTGCGACACCTACGTGTCGTGCTATCCGAACGCGGGGCTGCCCAATCCGATGAGCGACACGGGCTTCGACGAAACGCCGGAGGATACGTCGCGCCAGCTCGAAGAGTTCGCGCAAGCCGGGCTCGTGAATCTGGCCGGCGGCTGCTGCGGCACGACGCCCGAGCATATCGCGGCGATCGCAAAAGCCTTGAGCGGCGTGAAGCCGCGCGCGTGGTCGCACTACCGCGACGCGGCTTGAGGCTGGCGATCGCCCGCCGTCTCTTCGCACCTCACCCTGCTTTCATCGAAGATCACCATGACAGAACACATGTTGCGCCTTGCGGGCCTCGAGCCGTTTAACGTCGGTGCGGGCTCGCTCTTCATCAACGTCGGCGAGCGCACGAACGTCACGGGCTCCAAGGCGTTCGCGCGCATGATTCTGAACGGCCAGTTCGACGAAGCGCTCGCCGTCGCGCGCCAGCAAGTCGAAAACGGCGCCCAGATCATCGACATCAACATGGACGAGGCGATGCTCGATTCGAAAGCGGCCATGGTGCGCTTTCTGAATCTCATCGCCTCCGAGCCCGACATTGCTCGCGTGCCGATCATGATCGACTCGTCCAAGTGGGAGGTGATCGAGGCCGGACTCAAATGCGTGCAGGGCAAGGCGATCGTCAATTCGATCTCGATGAAGGAAGGCGAAGAGGCGTTCCGCCATCACGCCCGGCTGATTCGCCGCTACGGCGCCGCGGCGGTCGTCATGGCGTTCGACGAAACGGGCCAAGCCGATACCTTCGAGCGCAAAACGCAGATCTGCCAGCGCTCGTATCGGATCCTCGTCGACGAAGTGGGCTTCGAGCCCGAAGACATCATTTTCGACCCGAACATCTTCGCGGTCGCCACGGGCATCGAGGAACACAACAACTACGCCGTCGATTTCATCAACGCCACGCGCTGGATCAAGCAACACCTGCCGTATGCGAAGGTGAGCGGCGGCGTCTCGAACGTCTCGTTCTCGTTCCGCGGCAACGATCCGGTGCGCGAAGCGATCCATACGGTGTTCCTCTGTCACGCGATTCAAGCGGGCATGGACATGGGCATCGTCAACGCGGGGCAGCTCGGCGTCTACGCCGATCTCGATCCCGAATTGCGCGAGCGCGTCGAGGATGTCATCCTCAACCGCCGCGACGACGCCACCGACCGTTTGCTCGAAATCGCCGACAAGTTCAAGACCGGCGCCGCGAAGAAGGAGGAAAACCTCGAGTGGCGCAATCAGCCGGTCGAGGCTCGGCTCGCCCATGCGCTCGTGCACGGCATCACGAACTTCATCGTCGAAGATACGGAAGAGGCCCGCGCGAAGATCGCCGCGGCGGGCGGGCGGCCGATCAACGTGATCGAGGGGCCGCTCATGGACGGCATGAACGTCGTGGGCGATTTGTTCGGCCAGGGCAAGATGTTCCTGCCGCAAGTGGTCAAATCGGCGCGCGTCATGAAGCAGGCCGTCGCGCATCTGATTCCGTTCATCGAAGAAGAAAAGAAACGACTGGCCGAAGCGGGCGGCGACGTGCGGGCCAAGGGCAAGATCGTAATCGCCACCGTCAAGGGCGACGTTCACGACATCGGCAAGAACATCGTGTCGGTCGTGCTCCAGTGCAACAACTTCGAAGTCGTCAACATGGGCGTGATGGTCCCGTGCAACGAGATCCTCGCCAAAGCGAAGGTCGAAGGCGCGGACATCGTGGGGCTCTCCGGCCTGATCACGCCAAGCCTCGAAGAGATGGCCTACGTCGCGTCGGAAATGCAGCGCGACGAGTACTTCCGCATCAAGAAGATTCCGCTGCTCATCGGCGGCGCGACTACCTCGCGCGTGCATACGGCAGTGAAAATCGCGCCGAACTACGAGGGGCCGGTCGTCTACGTGCCCGATGCCTCGCGCTCGGTTTCGGTGGCCTCGAGCCTGCTGTCGGACGAAGGGGCGGCCAAGTACCTCGACGAGTTGAAAGCCGACTACGATCGCATCCGGCAGCAACACGCCAACAAGAAGGCGCAGCCGATGGTGACGCTCGCTGCCGCGCGCGCGAACAAGGCCAAGATCGATTGGGCGGCATACCACCCGGTCAAGCCCGCCTTCGTCGGCCGGCGCGTGTTCAAGAACTACGATCTGAACGAGTTGGCGCACTACATCGACTGGGGGCCGTTCTTCCAAACTTGGGATTTGGCCGGCCCCTACCCGGCCATATTGAACGACGAGATAGTCGGCGAATCGGCGCGGCGCGTGTTCTCCGACGCGAAATCGATGCTCGCGCGGCTGATCCAGGGCCGTTGGCTGACGGCGAACGGCGTGATCGCGCTGCTTCCCGCAAATACCGTCGGCGACGACGACATCGAAATCTACACCGACGAATCGCGCACGCAGGTGGCGCTGACCTGGCACAACCTGCGCCAGCAAAGCGTGCGGCCGGTGGTGGACGGCGTGATGCGGCCAAATCGCTCGCTGGCCGATTTCATCGCGCCTAAGGACTCGGGCGTGGCCGATTACATCGGCATGTTCGCCGTTACGGCCGGTATCGGCGTCGATGTCAAGGAAAAGCAGTTCCTGGCCGACCTCGACGACTACAGCGCGATCATGCTCAAGGCGCTGGCCGATCGTCTTGCCGAAGCCTTCGCCGAAGCCTTGCACGCCCGCGTGCGGCGAGAGACCTGGGGCTACGCGGCAAGCGAGACGCTCGATAACGAGGCCCTGATCTCGGAGCAGTACGTCGGCATTCGGCCCGCCCCCGGTTATCCCGCTTGCCCGGACCACCTCGTCAAGCGCGACCTATTCGCCGCGCTCAAGGCCGACGAAATCGGCATGACCGTCACGGAATCGCTTGCCATGCTGCCTGCCGCGAGCGTGTCGGGCTTTTACATCGCCCATCCCGAGAGCCGCTATTTCTCGGTGGGCAAGATCGGGCGCGATCAAGTAGAAGATTTCGCACGCCGCAATGCGCTGAGCCTGCCCGAAGCGGAGCGGGCGCTCGCACCGCTGCTGTAAGCGTCGGCGGCAAGGCAGTGAACCAGGTATTTTGGAAGATGTTCGCGGCCGCCTGGCGCTCGTGGCCCGGGCGCACCCCATAAAGGAAAACCCGGCGTACGCGCTCACCGCTCACGTATGCCGGGCTTCGATGCGATCGACCGCGTTCGATCCTACGAAAGCGGCCAAGCAGCCGCGCCGCCGTTCGGCGCGGCGCGAGCTTAAGCGAGCTGGGCGCTCTCCGGGCGCTTCACACGCCCCAGAGGACGTCGGCGTTTTCGCGGTGCGCCGCCCGCAGCATGTCGAGGAACGGGAAAGCGCGCTGCGCGAGGCCGATCGGCAGCTCGTGGTGCTCGTGCCCCTCTTCGCCTTCGTGGAAATGCCCCTCGTGCTCGGCGATTTCCTGCTTGTCGGTCACGATCGCAGCCTCGAGCTTCGAGATGGCCGCGGGCAATTCGGCATGGGTGATCACGCCGCGCGCGCCCAACTGCTTGCCGACGATCCCAACGAGGTACTGGGCCAGATTTTCGAGCATAACGACTTCCGGCGCCGCACGACACTTGAATGTAATCAACATGATGGACCCATTTCGTTCTGTTTACTTGCGCCTGACGGCGCCCGGCCGCATCGATTGCCGCGCGCACTCGGCGCGCCTAGGAGCATGCGAGCCGAGCCACGCTTGCCAGGCGCCTCATTGAGACATATTAGCACCTGCTAAAATCCGCCTAGACTCAAACGCGCACCTTTGCGGCCCGCGCCCGTCATCGCCGCGGGCGCTGCCTTCCCGCCTCGCGCCAACCATCCGCGTCCGCCCGGCGGACTGCCACTGCCGAACCGATCGAAACAGCATGCTGCCTGCACACAAACAAAGTCTCGAAGCCTTGCTCGCCGCCAGCGTCAAGCAAGTTGTCACCGAAGCAAACGGCGATGCCGCCGCGGCGCCCGCCATCGCCCTCGAGCGCCCGAAGGCGGCCGCGCATGGTGACGTGGCCTGCAACGTCGCCATGCAGTTGGCCAAACCGCTGCAGAAGAACCCCCGCGAGCTCGCTCAACGCATCGTCGATGCGCTGCTCGCGCAACCGGCCGCGAAGGACTTGATCGAGACGGCCGAGATCGCCGGCCCCGGGTTCATCAACGTGCGCCTGACGCCGCAAGCGAAGCAGGCCGTCGTCGCCGCCGTGATCGCCGAAGGCGCCGCATTCGGCCGCTCCGCCCATGCGGCGGGCAAACGCGTCTTGGTCGAGTTCGTTTCCGCCAATCCCACCGGCCCGCTGCACCTGGGCCACGGCCGGCAAGCCGCGCTCGGCGACGCGCTCGCGAACGTGCTCGCGAGCCAAGGCTACGACGTGCATCGCGAGTTCTATTACAACGACGCGGGCGTGCAGATCCAGAACCTGGCGATTTCCACCCAAGCACGCGCGAAGGGTTTGAAGCCGGGCGACACCGGCTGGCCCGAGGCCGCTTACAACGGCGAATACATCGCCGACATCGCGCACGACTACATGACCGGCGAGACGGTCGCGGCCAAAGACGGCGAGCCCGTCAAGGGCAAAGGCGACATCGACGATCTGGACGCCATCCGCAAATTCGCCGTCGCCTATCTGCGCCACGAGCAGGATATGGATTTGCAAGCGTTCGGCGTGAAGTTCGACCGCTATTACCTCGAATCGTCGCTCTATACGGAAGGCCGCGTCGCCAAGACGGTCGAGGCTCTGATCGCCACGGGCAAGACGTTCGAGCAAGAGGGTGCGCTTTGGCTGCGCACGACCGAATACGGCGACGACAAAGACCGCGTGATGCGCAAGTCCGACGGCACCTATACGTATTTCGTGCCCGACGTCGCCTATCACGTCACGAAGTGGGAACGCGGCTTCTCGAAGGTCATCAACGTGCAGGGCTCCGATCACCACGGCACCATCGCGCGCGTGCGCGCGGGGCTGCAGGCGCTCGGCGTGGGCATCCCCGCGGGCTACCCCGACTACGTGCTGCACAAGATGGTCACCGTCATGCGCGACGGCCAGGAAGTGAAGATTTCCAAGCGCGCAGGCAGCTACGTGACCGTGCGCGATCTGATCGAATGGTCGGGCGGCGCGCAGCCGGGGCAAGAGGCCGCACCGGATCTGCTCGACGAAGCGACGATCCAGCGCGGCCGCGACGCCGTGCGCTTCTTCTTGATTTCGCGCAAGGCCGACACCGAGTTCGTCTTCGACGTCGATCTCGCGCTCAAGCAGAACGACGAGAACCCCGTCTACTACGTGCAGTACGCGCACGCGCGCATCTGCTCCATTCTCGCCGAATGGAAAACGCGCTTCGGCGGCGACGAAGCCGCCTTCCCGCGGATCGACGTGTCGGCGCTCACGAGCGTGCGCGCAATGGCGCTCATGCACAAGCTCGCCGAGTACCCCGACATGCTCACGCACGCGGCCTCCGAGCTGGCGCCGCACGCGATCGCGTTCTACCTGCGCGAACTCGCGAGCGAATTCCACTCGTTCTACAATGCCGAGCGCGTGCTCGTCGATGTCCAAGCCGAGCGCGACGCGCGCATCGCCCTCTTGGCGGCCACACGGCAAGTGCTCGCCAACGGTCTCGCAATGATCGGCGTTTCGGCGCCAGCCAAGATGTAACGTTGCGCACGTTCGCGGCGCGGGTCCACGCGCCGTCGCTATAATCGATGCCGCGCGCCGCGCGGCATTCGCTTGGCGTGCGCCGCCCCCGTGTTTCTTTCGCAGGTGATTCAGATAATGGCAAAACCGAGCCGCACTTCGCCACGCAATACATCCAAGCACTCGAAGCAAAGCGGGGGAACATTCCTCGGCGTCGTGCTGGGCTTGATCGTCGGCCTCGCGATCGCCGTCGTCGTCGCGCTCTACATCACGCGCGCGCCCACGCCGTTCGTAGCGAAGGTCGCGCCGAATGGGGCGTCCGAGGCGGGAACGGTCGAGCAGCAGTTCGACCCGAATCGCGCGCTGCAAGGCAAGACCCCGGGCCAACCCGTGCCGCAGGCCGCCCAGCAAACGCCTGCCTCGCCCAATACCGCGCCGGGGCAATCGTCGGTGCAGCCGCAAGCGCCGGGTTTGCTGCAAGAGCCGCAAATCGTCGAGGTACCGCCCTCGGGCGCGTCGAGCGCGGTAGGCAGCGCGCCTGCGCAACAGCAGCAGCAACAACAGGCGCAGGGCCAGCCGAACTCGGCGGCTCAGCAGAAGAAACCGCCTCAAGTGGCGAATGTGCCCCCGGCGGCGGCAGGAAGCGCGCCGCATGCGAACAACGGCGCACCGGCGGCGGCCGATGCCAACACGGGCTATTTCCTGCAAGTCGGCGCGTATAAAACCGCCGCCGACGCGGAGCAGCAGCGTGCGCGGCTGGCCTTCCAGGGCTTCGAATCGAAGGTGTCGCAGCGCGATGCGGGCGGCGTGACGTACTATCGCGTCCGCATCGGGCCGTTCTCGAAGTTCGAGGACATGAATTCCACGCGTCAGCGTCTGTCCGATGCCGGCATCGATACCGCTGTGATTCGCTTCGCCAAGCAGTGACGCCAATGCAGTTGCGCGCCGTGCATTACTGAACCATATGCCCACGGCGCGAGTCTGAACGGGCAGTGTGTCGATGCGCGCACGCGCGCCGCGGCGCGTCCAGTAGGTGCTTCATATTCACGTACCTGAACCCAACATGAAAAAACTGATCCGCACGCTGTTGTTCTCCGTCAGTCTGGCCGTCGCCGGCGTCGGCCTTGCGCATGCGTCGCCCACCGCCCCTGTCGCCGGCAAGGACTATACGGTCCTGAAGACGCCGCAGCCCGTCGACGTCCCGGCCGGCAAGATCGAAGTGATCGAGTTCATGTGGTACGGCTGCCCGCACTGCAACGAGTTCGACCCGTATCTGGAGAAGTGGGTCAAGGCGCTGCCGCCGGATGTGGTCTTCAAGCGGGTGCCCGTTGCCTTTCGCGACGATTTCATTCCGCATTCGAAGCTCCTTCACGCGCTCGATGCGATGGGTCTCGTGCAGCAGTTGACGCCCGAGATCTTCCATGAAATCCACGTCAACAAGAACTATCTCTTGACGCCGGAAGATCAAGCCAAATTCCTGGCGACGAAGGGCGTCGACTCGAAGAAATTCTTGGCCGCTTATAACTCGTTCTCGACGCAATCGTCGTTGAACCGCGACAAGCAAATGATCCAAGACTACAAGATCGACGGCGTGCCCACGATTGCCGTGCAAGGCAAGTACGAAACGGGTCCCGCGGCCACCGACAGTCTGCCGGGCACCATCCAAGTGCTCGATTACCTCGTCTCGCAGGTTCGCGCGAAGAAGATGTAAGCGGCTGCGCGCCGGCATGACTTCATCGTTGAAGGTTTTCATTACCGGCGCCTCTAGCGGCATCGGCCTCGCGCTTGCCGCCGAATATGCGCGGCAGGGCGCAACGCTCGGGCTGGTCGCGCGCCGCTTCGACGCACTGTCCGAGTTCGCTCGGCGTTTTCCTCATCTATCGATTTCGATCTACGCGGCCGACGTGCGCGACGAGGCGGCGCTGGCCGATGCGGCAGCGCAATTCATCGGCGCACACGGCTTGCCGGATGTCGTCATCGCCAATGCGGGGATCAGCAAGGGCGTTGCCACCGGCCACGGCGACCTCGCGGCGTTTCGCGAAGTCATGGACGTGAACTGCTTCGGCATGGCTGCGACCTTCGAACCGTTCGCGAAGGCGATGAGCGAGGCGCGACGCGGCACATTGGTGGGCATCGCGAGCGTGGCCGGCGTGCGCGGCTTACCGGGTTCCGGGGCGTACAGCGCCTCGAAGGCGGCGGCGCTCGCGTACTTGGAATCGCTGCGGGTCGAAATGCGTCCGTTCGGTGTGGCTGTCGTCACGATCGCGCCGGGGTATGTCGGCACGCCGATGACGGCGCACAACCCCTACCCGATGCCGTTTTTGATGGATGCGGATCGCTTCGCCCTCAAGGCTGCGGGCGCGATCGCTCGGAAACGGCGATTTTCCGTCATTCCTTGGCCGATGCGGATCGTCGCGATGTTGCTTCGGTGCTTGCCGCGCTGGATGTACGATCGAATCTTTGAGAAGGCGCCGCGTAAGCCGCGGGCGGTGGGGTAGAGACCCGGCCGACCGGAGGGGCCATACCCGGCGTCCCCTAAAGCAAGCCATCCCGATGAGCCGAATCGATGCAGCTGGAGTCGAACATCCGCGCGCAAGCAACAACGCCCGCATCGTCTCCCTTGTCCCCAGCATCACCGAACTCTTGTTCGCATTGGGGCTAGGCGAGCGCATCGTGGGCCGCACAGGGTTTTGCGTGCATCCCCGCGAAGCCGTGCGCGCCGTTCCCAAGGTGGGCGGCACCAAGGCGGTCAAACTCGATGCCGTGCGCGCACTCGCGCCGACACACGCCATCGTCAATATCGACGAAAACGAAAAGCCCACGATCGATGCGCTCGCCGAGTTCGTCCCGCACGTCATCGTCACGCACCCCCTCACAGCGCACGATAACCTGTCGCTCTACACCCTTCTCGGCGCGATTTTCGACCGAGAACAGGCAGCGCAAAGCTTGGGCGAGGCGCTGTCGTCACGGCTGCGCGCCGTCGCACACGAGCGCTGGCCCGAGCGGCACGTGCTCTACGTCATCTGGCGTGATCCTTGGATGACGATCGCGCGCGATACCTACATTTCGTCGATGCTGCGCCTCGTCAACTGGCACACTTGGCCCGACGTCGAAGGCGGCTTTACCGGCGGCAACCGCTACCCCACGTTCGACTTCGACGACCCAGCGTTGGCCGGCGTCGAGCGCATCCTGCTTTCATCCGAGCCCTACCGCTTCACCACGAAGCATCGTGACGGCCTCGCCGCCGATGCACGGCTCGCAGGCAAGACCGTGCAACTCATCGACGGTGAATTGACCTCGTGGTACGGCTCGCGCGCAATCGAGGGCGTCGATTACTTACGCGGACTAGCTGGAGCGGCAACGCGCGGCGATTAGCAACACCCCATATCCATATAAGGGACCTATCGTTGTCGACACCGCGCGCTTGGGCTAAGCTCATTGGCTCGACCGAGTCGCATCTTCCTGTTCCGGCCGTCCCTCGACCCACTTGGAGTTTCCATGCGCGTCAAACTGCTCGCCGCCACGCTCGCCGTCTTGCCCGCCCTCGCGCTCGCCAAGCCGCTCACCGTTTGCACCGAGGCGGGCCCCGACGGCTTCGATGTCGTTCAATTCAATTCGCTCGTCACGACGAACGCCTCGGCCGATGTGATTTTCAACACACTCGTCGACTACGACGAAGCGACCAAAAAAGTCGTGCCGTCGTTGGCGCAAAAGTGGGAGGTGAGCCCCGACGGTCTCTCCTACACGTTCCATCTGCGTCCGAACGTGGCGTTCCAGAGCACCGATTATTTCAAGCCGACGCGGCCGCTCGATGCCGACGACGTCGTGTTCACCTTCGACCGCATGCTCGACGCGAGCAACCCTTGGCACAAGATCGCAGGCCCCAACGGCTTCCCGCACGCGCAGTCGATGGGGCTCGTGAAGCTGGTGAAAGCGGTCAAGAAACTCGACGAGAGCACGGTGCAATTCGATCTGAACGAGCCGAACGCCACCTTTCTGCCCATGCTGACGATGGGCTTCGCCTCGATCTATTCGGCCCAGTATGCCGACCAGTTGCTCAAGGCCGGCACGCAAACCGATCTGAACGCCAAGCCCATCGGCACCGGCCCCTTCGTCCTGAAGAGCTACACGAAGGACGCCGTGATTCGCTACGACGCCAATCCCACCTACTGGGGACCCAAGCCGAAGGTCGATCGGCTCATCTATGCGATCACGCCCGATCCCTCGGTCCGCATGCAAAAGGTCAAGGCCAACGAATGCCAAATCGCGCTGTCGCCCAAGCCGAGCGATGTCGCGCAAGCGAAGGAAAACAAATCGCTCGCGCTCGTGCAGACCCCAGCATTCATGACGGCATTCGTCGCCCTGAACACGCAACACAAGCCGCTCGACGACGAGCGCGTGCGCCAAGCCATCAACATGGCGTTCGATCGCGCCAACTATCTGAAGGTCGTCTTCGAGAATACGGCGGCGCCGGCGGTCAATCCGTATCCGTCCAACACGTGGAGCTACGACAAAGCGATCGCCGCCTACCCCTACGATCCGGCCAAAGCCAAAGCGCTGCTCGCGCAAGCCGGCTATCCGAACGGCTTCTCGACGACGATTTGGGTGCGCCCGCAAGGCAGCGTGCTCAATCCGAAGCCCAAAGCCGGCGCGGAGTTGCTGCAAGCGGACCTAGCCAAGATCGGCGTGAAGGCCGAGGTCAAAATCATCGAATGGGGCGAGCTCATCAAACAAGCCAAGCAAGGCGAGCACGACATGCTGTTCATGGGCTGGGCCGGCGACAACGGCGATCCCGACAACTACCTCACGCCGCTGTTCAGTTGCAATGGCGTCAAATCGGGCATCAACTTCGCCCGCTATTGCGACGACAAGCTCGACAAGCTGATCGCAGAAGCCAGATCGAAGACGGATCAAGCGGCGCGCGCCACGGACTACGAAGCCGCGCAGAAGATCATCCACGATCAAGCGCTTTGGATCCCGCTCGGCTACCCCACGGCGAGCGCCATCACCCGCAGCACCGTCGCGGGCTACAAGGTCAGCGCGTTCGGCCGGCAAAACTTCGGGGCGGTCTCCGTGCAATGACGCGGTGCGCACCGCGCCCGCGACGAACGGCGGCCCGTTGACGCTTGTCACACGGCCGCCGTACCCTAGCGCAGGGTTCGGCGCCGGTCGGCGCTCGGCGCCGCATCTTCGCGCCCGTGGCCGCGTAGCAAACATTGCAAACCCTCGCAACCTCGCGATGGCATAGCCGCGCCTACGCAGGCCGCAAGCGCTGCTTGGCAGCGAACACGATACAAGTGCCCTACGGGAAATCACACGTCGATTCACGCAATACGGGGTAGTCATGCGAAATCTCGGCCGCGCGGTGGCGGCTTTCACGATCTGGACGGCGGCTAACGTCGCCTTGGCTCAATCCGCAGCGTCCGATTCCGAGGTCCAGCCCGCCATTTCAGTGGCGCCGATGCTCGTCACGCAGGTGAACGTCGCATCCGAACCGGCAACGGCGACGCCCACCGCGCCGATCGCCGCGCCGCGCTCCGGCCCCCTGCCCATCGTCGCGGTGCCGAGCGCCGTGTACGTCACTCACTTCATCGCCGCACCGGCGGGCGCCGAGCCTTCGGGGCTGCTCGCCCGGCTGCGCGCGGCCTTGCATGCGCACGCGGCTGGCCGGGACGCGGGGCTCGTCGCACAAGCCGTCGTCCAACGGCTCAACCATGCGGGCGTGGCCGCGCGCTACCTTGCGCCGGGAGAGCCGCCGCCCGTGACGGGATGGCTCATCGGCGGCGTCTTCCACCTGCAAAGCGACGCGACGGCGGCCGCCTCCGAGAGCGGCGCGCCCGAGGCCGACCGGGAAGCGGCGGGCGCCGAGGTTTCCATCACCGTCGCCGATCTCGAACACAGCGCCGATACGCCGTTCGCCGTGCTGGGCGCGCCGCTCGGCCTCTACGGCGCACAGGATGCTCCGAGCGCTCAAAGCGCCCAGAGCGCATGGCGTCCGTATGTCGTGCCGGCCAAGCTCTCGTTCGAGCGAGCCGATCGCAACACCGCCATCGCCGCGCTCGCCCAGCAGATCGTCGATGCATTCGTCGGCAATATGACCGCGCTGCGTCAGGCCGACGCCCGTTCGATCGAGCCCTGAAAAGGACCACCCGGACGCCAGGGAAAGTGGGAAGGCCTGCACAGCGCATTGCCTTCGCCCTTCGCCCTTCGCCCTTCGCCAACGCCAACCTCCAACGCCAACCTCCAACGCCGTGCGCACTTCATAGCGGCGCCGGCGCGGCTGCACTATGCTTCAGGGCGAATACAGCGCCGCCCCGGCGCGATTTTTTTCGGAGTTGGCCATGTCTTACCTGCTGTTGATCATGGAGCCGATCGGCCAGCGCGCCGAGCGCACGTCCGAGGCTGCCCATGCCGCTTACGACACGATGGTTCGCTTTGGCGAAACCTTGAAAGAACGCGGCCTGCTCGTCGCGGCGCAGTCGCTCGCCTCGACGGAGGAAGCCGTACGGGTGCAGGTGCGCGAGGGCGAGCGCCGCTTCATCGATGGTCCGTTCGCCGAGGCGAAGGAAATGGTCGGCGGCTTCTATCTGCTCAACTGCGAACGTGAGGAAGAAGCGCTGGCGATCGCCGCCGAGTGCCCCGCGGCCCAATGGTGCACGGTCGAAGTCAGACGGCTCGCGCCCTGCTACGAATGAGGCTCGAGGCCGAGCCAATTTAGTCGGCCTCGGCAATCCCCACAATTTCCGCACTTTCCATCATTTCGCCGAACCGATGTCGATCTGCACCCGCCCCGTTCGTCGTGAAGTCAGGAGCCGATGAGCGGTCTCCGTCAACTTCGAGGAGCGCAACGATGCGATTCATGATCATGGTTCGGGCCAACGGACAAAGCGAATCGGGCGCCATGCCCGAGGAAAAGCTGATGGCGGCGATGGCGACCTATCACGAGGAACTCGCAAAAGCCGGCGTCCTGCTCGATGCGAACGGGCTGCAGCCCAGCTCCAAGGGCTGGCGCGTGCGCTATGCGGAAGGCAAGCGAACCGTCGTCGACGGGCCCTTCGCGGAAACCAAGGAGCTCATCGCCGGCTATACGCTGATCCAAGTGCGCTCGCGCGAAGAGGCGCTCGAATGGGCGCGGCGCTTCCCGGCGCCCTTCGGCGACATGGCGGAAGGCGAGATCGAGGTGCGCCCGCTGTACGAATTCGACGATTTCGAGCCCAGCGCAGCGGTCCAGCGCATTCGCGAAATCGACGCCAACTTGAGCTGAACGAACCGAACGATGTCCAATCCGACCCATCGCGCGATAGAAGCCGTCTGGCGCATCGAAGCGGCACGCGTCGTGGCTTATGCGGCGCGCTTCGTGCGCGATATCGGCGTGGCCGAGGAACTCGCGCAAGACGCGCTCGTCGCAGCGCTCGAGCATTGGCCCCGCGATGGGGTGCCCGACAATCCCGGCGCCTGGCTGATGGCGACGGTCAAGCATCGGGCGCTCGATAAGCTGCGCCAGGATGCCCTTCATACGAAGAAGCATGAAGCGATGGGCCGCGATCTGGACGCGCTCGAAGCGCACGTGGTACCCGATTTCGTCGACTCGCTCGACGCCGCGCGCGCCGACGACATCGGCGACGACTTGCTGCGACTGATTTTCACCGCATGCCACCCGGTGCTGTCGACCGATGCTCGCGTCGCGCTCACACTGCGTTTGCTAGGCGGGCTGGCGACGCACGAAATCGCACGTGCATTCCTCGCACCCGAAGCGACGATCGCGCAGCGGATCGTGCGTGCCAAGCGCACGCTGCGCGAGGCGCGCGTGCCGTTCGAGGTGCCGCGCGCCGAGGCGCGCGAGACGCGCATGGCCTCGGTGCTCGAGGTCATCTACCTGATTTTCAACGAGGGCTACGCGGCCACCGCGGGCGACGATTGGATGCGGCCCGCGCTGTGCGACGAGGCGCTGCGCGTCGGCCGAATTCTCGCCGAATTGGCGCGAGAGGACAGCGAGGTGCATGGGCTCGTCGCGCTGATGGAGCTGCAGGCCTCGCGCCTGCACGCGCGGGTCGACGCAAGCGGCCGCCCCGTGCTGCTCGCCGATCAGGACCGCTCTCACTGGGACCCGCTGTTGATTCGACGTGGCCTTGCGGCGCTTGCGCGCGCCGAGGCGCTCGGCGGCGCGCTAGGTCCTTATGCGCTGCAGGCCGCGTTGGCCGCTTGCCATGCACGCGCGCATCGCGCCGAGGATACCGATTGGGTTCGGATCGTCGCGCTCTACGATGCGCTCGTGCAAGTAGCGCCTTCGCCCGTCGTCGAACTGAACCGCGCGGTTGCCGTCGGCATGGCGTTCGGTCCGCAGGCGGGTTTCGCGATCGTCGAGGCGCTCGCCGCCAACCCCGCGCTCGCGCGCTACCACTGGCTCCCAAGCGTGCGCGCCGATTTTCTGGCCAAGCTCGGGCGGCTTGGCGAAGCGCGCGCGGAGTTCGAGCGGGCCGCCGCGATGACACAGAATGCGCGCGAGCGAGACCTGTTGCTCGTGCGTGCGAACGAGATGGCTTCGGCTCGACGCTAGTCGAACCTTCTCCTACGCTCATGCGCAACGCTCGCGCACGGCGTGCCCGCCTCGCCGGCCAGGCGCGCGCCGACTAAGCCGCCAATCGCATGGGCGCATCCGCGCCGACCGGTTCGCACGCCATGCATCCCCGCGCTCGCCGGACGCCGCGTGTCCGCTTGCATCTGGCCTAAATTGAACGCCGACACGGCTTCGCGCAGCGCCTGCATCTGCTGCGTCATGGATTGCGAAGCCGCCGATAATTCCTCGACGAGCGCCGCATTTTGCTGCGTGACCTCATCCATATGACTGACCGCTTGGTTCACCTGGGCGATCCCGCGGCTTTGCTCGGTGGAAGCGGCAGAGATCTCGTCGACGACATCGGCGACCTTGCCCGCCCCTTGCTGAATTTCGGCCATCGTCCGACGCACTTGGTGGGCTTGCGATTCGCCCGTGGTCACTGTGGTGACCGATGCCTCGATCAAGGTCTTGATTTCCTTGGCTGCGCTCGACGCCCGTTGCGCGAGGCTGCGCACCTCGCCGGCCACGACTGCGAAGCCCCGCCCTTGATCGCCCGCACGCGCCGCTTCCACGGCTGCATTGAGCGCGAGTATGTTCGTTTGGAAGGCGATGCCCTCGATAAGGGCCGTGATTTCGCCTATGCGCGCCGAATGGCGGCTGATCTGGGCCATCGTCGCGACCATCGATTCGACGACGCCATGCCCCGTATGCGCAACCTCGGAGGCGTTGCCCGCCAACTGGCTCGCGGCTTTCGCATTTTCGGCGTTCTGCGACACCGTGGTCGTGAGTTCCTCCATGCTCGCGGCGCTTTCCTCGAGCGAAGCGGCTTGGGTTTCCGTGCGTGCGGATAGATCGGCATTGCCCGCGGCGATCTCGCGCGTCGCGGTGCTGGCCGATTCCGATGCGGACCATACCTCGCGCAACGCGGCCGAGACGCGCTCGATCAAATCGTTGAACGCGGCTGCCGTGCGGGCGAGTTCGTCGTTGCCGAGCACAGGCGCGCGCAGCGTGAAATCGCGCGAACCGCTGATGCGCTCGATCGCCGCCTGCAACGAGGCGATGCCTCTGTTCAACGAGCGCGAGAGCTTGAAAATCATCGCGCATACGATCGCCATACCGGCCAGCATCACCGTCAGCACGATTACGAACACGGAGCTGACCAAGGCGTGGGCATCGGCACTTTGCTGCGCGGCAAGCGCATCGATCTCGCGCGCCATCTGCTCCAACTCGTGCTGAAACGGTTCGAAGTCGGAGTGGTAGAGGGCCGTGGTTCCTTCGCCCGCGGCCTTCGCGTCGTGCACCGCCAGGTCGAACAGCGCGTGCGAGCGTCGATCGTAGGCGCTCCATTTGGACATCAGCACGCGGAACGCTTGCGCACGAGCCGGATCGATCATCGTTTTGTCCAACGCCGACGACCAAGTCCCGATGTTGCCTTCCGCATCGGCAAAAACTTTCTTCGTGTCATCGGCGGTCGGATCGAGCTGAATGGTCGACAGCGCGCTGGCCTTGATTTCGGTGATGCCTTGCAACACTTTCTCGCGGCGATGCGAAATGTCTTCCGCCTTCGTCGCCGCATTCAGGCCCAACGCACATGCGAGCACGCCGGTGCCCATCGCGAGCACGGTGACCAGCGAAAAAACTTGTAGCCTGCGCCGAATATTCATCTCTGCCTCCCACCCGGTAGCGAACGTCGAGGCCGCGGCCCACTGCGCCGTGCCTCTACCGGGCTTTACGGCAACTCGCGCATGCCGGCTGAGTGAGGACAAATACGTGCGGACACACCCTCCCCGTGTGACACCGGCGCCGGGAACACAATATGCTCCGCGAGCTTTCTATTTGCTTTCACCTCGAGCACTTAGGAGCGCTCATGACACATGCCCGATGCATCACGAATCGTTTTGTCGTCGCGTTGCTCTCGCTCGCTCCGGCGATGCAAGATGCGCGCGCCACCGAAACCGCCGCCGCCCCCGTCCTTGCCGAGCGAGTCTCGCAAGTCATCGTGAAAGTAAAAATGCCGGCACGCCCGTCAGCGATGCCGCGGCCGCTGCGATCGCCGAGCGGCTTCAGGCGCAGCCGGAGGTCGAATACGCCGAGCCCGATTATCGATTGCACCGTCAGCTCGCTCCGACCGACCCGCTGTACGTCCAACAATGGGCCTATCGCGACGCAACGGGCGCCGCCCGCTTCGAGACGGCGTGGCAGACGGCGACAGGCACGGCCGATGTCGTGATCGCCGTGGCCGATACCGGCTACCGTCCCCATCCCGATCTCGCCGCGCACTTGCTGCCCGGCTACGACTTCGTCAGCAATCCGCTCTTCGCCAACGACGGCGACGGCAGGGACGCCGACGCGTCCGATCCAGGCGATTGGGTGACGGCCGAATAATCGCGCCAGTGCGACGGCACCGATCTTTGGGTTGGCAACAGTTCGTGGCACGGCACCCATGTGGCGGGCACGATCGGCGCGGTGGCGAACAACGAGATCGGCGGCGCGGGCGGGCTTTGACACACGCGGATCTTGCCGGTGCGCGTGCTGGGCAAATGCGGGGGGCCGGCGAGCGACATCATCGACGGCATGCGCTGGGCGGTGGGCCTGCCGGTGCCGGGGATACCGGTCAATCCGCATCCGGCCAAAATCGTGAACGTGAGCTTGGGCACCTCGCAGCCGTGCAGCCGTGCCATGCAGGAGGCGATCGACGATGTGATCGCGCATGGCGCGAGCGTCGTGGCGGCGGCCGGCAATAGCGCCGCCGAAGTCGGAGAACCGGCGAGCTGTCGCGGCGCGATCGCCGTGGCCGCCATCGACGCCAAGGGCGAGAAAGCGGCGTTCAGCAATCTCGGGAGGCGGATCGATTTGGGCGCGCCGGGCGTTGGCATCCTATCGACGGCCAATGCAGGGCTGACCGTGCCCGCCGAGGACAACTACAAGAGCTACAACGGCACGAGCATGGCCGCGCCGCATGTGTCGGCCAGGATCGCTCTCATGCTGTCCGTCGACGCGCAGCTCACGCCCGAGTCGATTCGCGAGAAACTCGTAGGCGCGGTGCGCCGCTATCCCGACGGTTCGAGCTGCGCGAAGACGGACACGGGCGCGCTGTGCGGCGCGGGCATGCTCGACGCGGCGGCGGCGGTCGAAGCGGCGCGCGCCGCAGCCGCGGCAGGCAACGGCGCGCTCGCTTCAGGCGGATAGTGCGGCGGCGGGCCGGGCCGGCGCGAACCGCACCACCCCGTCCGCGCCTTCCCGGCGCTCCAACTCGCCCGCGAGCCACAGCAAGTGCAAGTGGGCGAGCGCTTCGCCCATCGCGAATGTCATCTGATGAATGTCGAGCGCACGCTTGAACATCATCGGCACGATGTCGGCCGCGCTCAGCGGCTGGGCGGCGCATGCCTCGCGCACTTCGGCGAGCCGCGCGTCGTGATGCGCGCGCAGTTGCGCGATGCGCGTATGCAAGCCGCGAAATGGTTTGCCATGCGAAGGGAGCACGAGCGTATCGGCCGGCATCGTCAAATAGCGGCCAAGCGATTCGAGGTACAGCGCGAGCGGGTTGCCTTCCGGTTCGATGTCGAAGACCGAAACGTTCGTCGAGATGCGAGGCAATACCATGTCCCCGGAAATCAGCACGCCCGTCGACTCGCAATACAACGCCGCGTGCTCGGGCGAGTGACCATATCCGGTGACGATTCGCCAGTCGTTCGCGCCGATGCGCACGACATCGCCTTCGCGCAAGCGACGAAACTGCGAAGGCATCGACGGCACGAGTTTCGAGTAATAGTCGTGCCGGTTGCGCAATTTTTCGAGCGAAGCCGGATCGGCCAGGCCATGGCGCTCGAAATGGCGCGCCGCGCCTTCGCCGCCCGCATTCGAGCCGTCGCCCGCGGCCATGACGCGCCCGAGCATGTATTCGCCGAGCGTGATCCACAGGCGCACATTCCAGCGCTCGCGCTCGCCGCCGCGACAAATCCAATCGGCCAACCCCAGATGATCGGGATGACAATGCGTCACGATCGTGCGCAACACCGGCAAGCCGCCCAGCTCCCGCTCGAAGATCCGCTCCCAGTTGGCCTTGATCGAGGCTTCGGCGATCCCGCAATCGATGACCGTCCAGCCCGCCTGGCCGTCGATTTCGTCGCGCAACAGCCATAGATTGATGTGGTCGAGCACGAACGGCAACGGCATCCGCACCCAGTACACGCCCGGCGCCACTTCTAGCAGACGGCCCGGCTCAGGCAAAGTATCGGCGAACGGATAGTCGAGTTGATGTTCCAATGCATTCATCGGGAGAGTCCTAAGCGACCGGCACAACCGGCCAGTTGCGCTTTGTCGAAGTTGACGATAACGTAAACGTCCATCGATTCTACCCGATCGACGGCGGTAAAATCACAAGTCACCTTCCGCCTCGGCCACCCGCCGGCGCCGTTTACCCGACGCGTTTGACCATGACCCAGCACTTTACGATCACCGAGCTTGCGCGTGAATTCGACGTCACGCCCCGCGCCATTCGCTTCTACGAGGATCAGGGGCTGCTTGCGCCGAGCCGGGAAGGCGCAAGCGGCCTGCGGCGCGTGTACTCGAGCCGCGACCGCACGCGGCTCAAGCTCACGCTGCGCGGCAAGCGGCTCGGCTTCACGCTGTCGGAGATTCGCGACCTGCTCGATCTGTACGAATCGCCCACCGATACGGTGCCGCAATTGCACGCGTTCCTCGCGACGATCGCCGAGCACCGCCAAGTGTTGGAGCGCCAGTTGGAGGATTTGAACGCGACGCTGGAAGATCTTGCACAGTACGAGTCGCAGTGCCGCTCGATGCTGGCCGAAAACGGCGTGGCTGCCGAGCGCGCAAGCGCCGCAACCGAGCGCGCCGCGCAATCAGAGGGACCATGAAGCACTTTCCTAAGCTGCTGTCGTCGCAGATCGGCTTCGACGTCGCGCAAACGATGCTCGAAGGCTTCAACCGGCACTACGGCCACTTTCGCGATGCGGCCGTGCGCGCGAAGACGCTGTTCGAGACCGCCGACTGGCTCGCGCTGCAAAAACTCGCACGCGATCGGATCGCCTCGTACGACGATCGCGTCGACGAATGCGTGCGGCTGCTCGAAGACGAATACGATGCCGAGAACATCGACGACGAAGTTTGGCAGCAGATCAAGCTGCACTACATCGGCTTGCTGACGCACCACCTGCAGCCCGAATGCGCGGAGACGTTCTTCAACTCGGTGTGCTGCAAGATCCTGCATCGGTCGTATTTCAACAACGACTTCATTTTCGTGCGGCCCGTCATCTCCACGGAGTATTTGGAGAACGAGGAACCCGCGGCAAAGCCGACCTATCGCGCGTACTACCCCGGCAAGGACGGGCTGGCGGCCACGCTCGAGCGCATCGTCACGAATTTTCAACTCGAGCACCCGTTCGAGGATTTGCAGCGCGACGTCGCCTGCATCATCGATTCGATCCACGAGACTTACGGCCCGTTTGCGGAAGCCTTCAACTTCCAGGTGCACGTGCTGTCATCGCTGTTCTTCCGCAATAAAGCGGCCTACATCATCGGCCGCATCATCAACGGCGAAGTGCTGCTGCCGTTCGCCGTGCCGATCCGCCATGCGGCGTCAGGCCTGCTCACGCTCGACACGGTTCTGCTCAAGCGCGAGCAATTGCAGATCATCTTCAGCTTTTCGCACTCGTATTTTCTGGTGGATATGGACGTGCCTTCCGCCTACGTCGACTTTCTCGGCACGATCATGCCGGGCAAGCCGAAAGCGGAAATCTACACTTCCGTCGGCTTGCAAAAGCAAGGCAAGAACAACTTCTACCGCGATCTGCTCAAGCATCTCTCGCACTCGAGCGATCACTTCATCATCGCGCCCGGCATCAAGGGGCTCGTGATGGTCGTCTTCACGCTGCCCTCGTTCCCGTACGTCTTCAAGATCATCAAGGACGCTTTTCCGGCGCCGAAGGACACCACGCGCGAGAAGATCCAAGAGAAGTACCTGCTCGTGAAACGTCACGACCGCCTGGGCCGCATGGCGGACACGCTCGAATACTCGAGCGTTGCGCTTCCACTCGCGCGCCTGGACGAGCAGCTCGTTCGCGAGTTGGAGAAAGAGGCGCCGTCGATGATCGAGTACGAGGGCGATTGCCTCGTCATCAAGCATGTCTATATCGAGCGCCGCATGGTGCCGCTCAATCTGTTCCTGCAAAACGGCACCGAAGCCGATATCGAGCATGCCATCAAGGAATACGGCGATGCGGTCAAGGAACTCATGCAAGCGAACATCTTCCCGGGCGACATGCTCTACAAGAACTTCGGCGTGACGCGCCACGGCCGTGTCGTGTTCTACGACTACGACGAGATCGAATATTTGACCGACTGCAACGTCCGCCGCGTGCCGCAGGCGCAAACCGAGGAAGACGAGTTGTCGGCCGAACCGTGGTACGCCGTGGCGCCCAACGATATCTTTCCCGAAACGTACACGACGTTCCTGCTCGGCGACCCCACCGTGCGCCGGTATTTCATGCGCTATCACGCGGATTTTTTCGATCCGGCGCTATGGCAAAAACATAAGGAATTCCTGCTCAAGGGCGAATTGCCCGACTTCTTTCCCTACGACCAGAGCGCGCGCTTCTGCGTGCGCTATCCGGAGCGCTTCGCCAAGCCGCATGCGGCCGGCGCAGCAGGCGCGGCGCAGCACGCGCCGCCCGCCGCGCCGCGCAGCGGCGGCGGCGACCCGGATGCGGCGCGCGCGGCATGAACTCGGCCGCGCGCGCCGCCTGGCCGCTTCCTTCATCGACCTAGCCCGTTAGGGTCCAACCACCACGACGCACTATGAACGATCAGAACCATCCGCTAGCCCAACTGTTCGCCAACAACGAAGCGTGGGTCGCGCGCAAGCTCGCAGAAGACCCGCAATACTTCGCGCGACTTGCCGATCAGCAAGCGCCCGAGTACTTGTGGATCGGCTGCTCCGATTCGCGCGTGCCCGCCAATCAGATCATCGGGTTGCCGCCCGGCGAGGTGTTCGTCCATCGCAACATCGCGAACGTCGTCGTCCACTCCGATCTGAACTGCTTATCGGTCATTCAGTTCGCGGTCGACCTGCTCAAGGTCAAGCACATCATGGTCGTGGGCCACTACGGCTGCTCCGGCGTGGGCGCGGCGCTGCATGATCGGCGCGTGGGTTTGGCCGACAACTGGCTGCACCACATTCATGACGTACGCGCCAAGCACGCCGCGCTGCTCGAACAATGGCCCATGGTGGCGCGCCACCGGCGCTTGGTCGAACTGAACACGATCGAGCAGGTCGTGAACGTGTGCCGCACGACCATCGTCAACGACGCCTGGGCGCGCAGCCAGCCGCTCACCGTCCACGGCTTGGCCTACGGCGTGCACGACGGGCGCGTTCGCAACCTCGGCATGACCATCTCGAACGCCGACATGCTCGATTCGACCTATCAGCGCTGCGTCGCCGCGCTCTCGGCGCAGCAGGCCGGGTCGGCGCAAAACGACGTCGTGGCAGCCGATGCCGCGACGCTCGCCAATATCGATCAAGTCGTACAGGGTGTGATCAAGGAGATCAAACATGACTGACGCAATGCGCAATACGAGCGAGCCCATCGTCATCATCTCGGCGGCCCGCACGCCGATGGCCGCCTTCCAAGGCGAGTTCGCTTCGGTCACCGCACCGCAACTGGGTGCCGCCGCGATCGCCGCCGCGTTGGAACGCTCGGGCCTGACACCGCAGCACATCGAAGAAGTGCTGATGGGCTGCGTGCTGCCCGCCGGCATCGGCCAGGCGCCGGCGCGCCAAGCGGCGCTCGGCGCGGGCCTGCCTTTGGCGACGGGCTGCACGACCGTCAACAAGATGTGCGGCTCGGGCATGCGCGCCGCAATGTTCGCGCACGACATGCTCGCGGCCGGCTCGGTCGAGGTCATGGTCGCGGGCGGCATGGAAAGCATGACCAACGCGCCGTACCTGTTGCCCAAAGCGCGCGCCGGCATGCGCATGGGCCACGGCCAAGTGCTCGATCACATGTTCCTCGACGGCCTGGAGGACGCTTACGAGAAAGGCCGCCTCATGGGCACCTTCGCAGAGGAGTGCGCGAGCGCCTACGGCTTCACGCGCGAAGCGCAAGACGCTTTCGCCGTCGAATCGCTCGTGCGCGCCAAGCGTGCGAACGAGGACGGCTCGTTCGCCTGGGAAATCGCGCCGGTGAAGGTCGCGGGCCGCAAAGGCGACGAGGTCACGATTGCGCGCGACGAGCAGCCGTTCAAGGCCAATCTCGAGAAGATCGCAACGCTCAAGCCTGCGTTCAGCAAGACGGGCACCGTCACGGCGGCGAATTCGTCGTCGATCTCCGACGGCGCCGCGGCGCTCGTCATGATGCGCGCTTCGACGGCCGAGCGGCTCGGCGTCACGCCGCTCGCGCGCGTGGTCGGGCATGCGACGTTCGCGCAAGAACCGTCGAAGTTCACGACGGCTCCCGTCGGGGCGATTCGCACGCTGTTCACGCGCAACGGCTGGCGAGCGGGTGACGTGGACCTCTACGAAATCAACGAAGCGTTCGCCGTCGTGACGATGGCCGCGATGAAGGATCATGCGATCCCCCATGAGAAGGTCAATGTCAACGGCGGCGCCTGCGCGCTCGGCCACCCGATCGGCGCCTCGGGTGCGCGCATTCTCGTTACGCTGATCGGCGCACTACGCTCGCTCGGCGGCAAGCGCGGCGTGGCGAGCCTGTGCATCGGCGGCGGCGAAGCGACGGCGATGGGCATCGAACTCGTTTGAGGCACGCGCATCGCATGGCGCGTGCCGCACATTAGCTCCGATCGGTTGTAATGACTGGCCGTTCGCTTCGACCGGCCAAGCGGTTGAGGAGTCATCGATGAAAACAGCACTGATCGTCGGCGCATCGCGCGGCATTGGTCACGAGTTCTTGCGCCAGTACTGCGCCGCGGGCTGGCGCGTGATCGCCACGGCGCGCGACGGGCGCGCGCTTGCCGAACTCGAAGCGCTCGGCGCGCAAGCCTTCGCGCTGGACATCGCCGAACCCAGCGACATCGCGGTGCTCCAAGCAAAGCTGGCGGGCGAGCGGCTCGATCTGGCGCTCGTCGTCGCCGGCGTCTATGGACCGGCGACCGAAGGCGTCGAGGCATTCAGCGTCGAAGACTTCGACTACGTGATGACGACGAACGTGCGCGGGCCGATGATGCTGATGCCGATCGTGTTGCCGCTCGTCGAATCCGCTCAGGGCGTGTTCGGCGTGCTGTCGAGCCGCATGGGCAGCATCGCCGAAGCGACGGGCACGACGGGCTGGCTTTATCGCGCGAGCAAAGCGGCGCTAAATAGCGCCTTGCGCACGGCCGCCTTGCAAACGCGGCGCGCGACCTGCATCGCGCTCCATCCGGGCTGGGTGCGCACCGACATGGGCGGCGCGCATGCGGCCATCGACGTCGAGCGCAGCGTCTCGGGCATGCGCACGGTCCTCGCCGCGGCGGCCGTCGATCGCGAAACCTATCATGGCCGATTCGTCCAGTACGACGGGACGAGCATCGATTGGTAGGACCCGGCGTTGGATAGCGGCAGATAGTTCTAGAGAGTCGTAGGTAGTCCTAAGCATTTAGAGATCATCGATAAGGAGACGTCGACATGGTGCTCGACCAGGATCACACGATGATCCGCGACGCTGTGCGCACCTTCGTGCGCGAGGCCATCGCACCGCACGCGGCCGCATGGGACCGCGAGCGCACGTTTCCCAAAGACGTGCATCGTCAATTGGCCGAACTTGGCGCCTATGGCGTGCTCGTTCCGAGCGAATACGGCGGCGCGGGGCTCGATGCGCTTGCGCTCGCCGTCATTCTCGAAGAAATCGCGGCCGGCGACGGCGGTACGTCCACCGCCATTTCGGTGAACAACTGCCCCGTCTGCAGCATCTTGCTTGCTCACGGCAACGAGCAGCAAAAACGCGACTGGCTCACGCCGCTCGCGCGCGGCGAGATGCTCGGCGCGTTTTGCTTGACCGAGCCGCAAGCGGGCTCCGACGCATCGGCGCTGCGCACGAGCGCCGTGCGCGACGGCGACGATTACGTGATCGACGGCGTCAAGCAATTCATCACGAGCGGCAAGCACGGCAATGTCGCGATCGTCATGGCCGTCACCGACAAAGCCGCGGGAAAACGCGGGATCAGCGCGTTCCTCGTGCCGACCGACACGCCCGGCTACATCGTCGCGCGGCTCGAAGACAAGCTCGGCCAGCATTCGTCGGACACGGCGCAGATCGTGTTCGAAGGCTGCCGCGTGCCCGCCGCCAATCGGATCGGCGCGCAAGGCGAAGGCTACAAGATCGCGCTCTCGGGACTCGAAGGCGGACGCATCGGCATTGCGGCGCAAAGCGTCGGCATGGCGCGCGCCGCATTCGACGCGGCGCTCGCTTATGCGCGCGAGCGGCAAAGCTTCGGCCAGCCGCTCTATGCGCACCAAGCCGTGCAGTTCCGTTTCGCGGAGATGGCCACGCAGCTCGAAGCCGCCCGCCAACTCGTTTGGCACGCCGCATCGCTCAAAGACGCGGGCCTGCCTTGCCTGACCGAAGCGGCGATGGCGAAACTCTTCGCGTCGGAAGCGGCCGAACGCATCTGCTCGGCGGCGCTGCAAGCGTTCGGCGGATACGGCTATGTCAGCGACTTCCCCGTCGAACGCATCTATCGCGATGTGCGGGTCTGTCAAATCTACGAGGGCACGAGCGACATCCAAAAGATCCTCATCGCACGAGGCCTGGGCGCATGACGGGTCCGGTCAAGCGCCAGGCGCCGCTCGATTGCCCGTGCGGCGGCGCAGCCCCGGGACGTTCGCCGGCGGCGCGCAGCCCGCGCTTCGCGGCCTGCTGCGGCCCCTACCTCGACGGACGAGCCATCGCACCGAGTGCGCTCGAACTGATGCGTTCGCGCTACTCGGCGTATGTGCTCGGCCACACGGACTATCTGCGCGCGACGTGGGATCCTGCGACCTGCCCGGCCGATCTCGACGCCGACCCGGACGCACCCGATGCGCCGCGCTGGCTCGGCTTGCAGATCAAGCGCTTCGAGCAACGAGACGCGCATCACGCGATCGTCGAATTCGTGGCGCGTTACAAGAGCGGCGGGCGCGGCCATCGTCTGCATGAAGTGAGCCGCTTCGTGCGCGACGATGGCGATGAACGCTGGCGCTACGTGGACGGCGACGTTAGCGAGCGCTGACTTACCCCGCCTCTTCGGCGATCTTTGTCCCAGCAAAGATCGCCGATGCCGCGACTCGGGCCGCCCCGCGCCCCGGGTTCTCCTGCATTGCACGAAATATTTCGGCGACGCTACGATGACCCCGCTTGTGATGCATCGGCTGGGACGTCCCGCGACGCCCCAGCGCGCACCCATGCCGGCGACAACCCTCTTGCTCGGGGCTGGTAGTAACCCTTAGCAAATCGTCGCCACGCAACACCTTTCCGTTGTTTTGCGCCATCGGCTGCCACCATTTCGCCGCCGAAGGGGCGAATTGCGGCCCGCGTCGGCCTCTTTTCACGCAACGGAGCCGCGAGCGACTCGCGGATACTAATCGGGCCGAGTGGAAAAGCACCGCCAGCTCGGAAGTCGCGATGGATTTTTTGGAATTGGGGCAGACACGCGCATGAGTTTGAAGAACGTATTCGTCGGTTGTTTGTGTGCGTGCGCATCGATCGGCGCGTTTGCCGGTTCGGCCGCAGGTCCACAGTCGGCCGACGGCGCGATGCGCGAAATGTCGCTCGCCTCGAACGACACTCGCCCGCTTTCGCGGGCATCGATCGCCCCGCTCGAATTCGGCCACGCGCCCTATGCGCTGCCCGCGCTCGGCGGCAATCTCAACGAGCAGATCGTGCGCATTCCCGTCGATGCACAGGGCAGCGTCACGCTCGAGGCGACCATTTACAAGCCCGATGGCGCGGGGCCGTTCCCGCTCGTCGTGTTCAATCACGGCAAAATCGAAGGCGATCCGCGCGCGCAAACGCGCAGCCGGCCGTTGTCGTTCGCCCGCGAATTCGTGAAGCGCGGATATGCCGTGGTCGCGCCCAATCGCGAAGGCTTCGCGGGCTCGGGCGGCACTTATCGTCAAGAAGGCTGCAACGTCGAGCGCAACGGCATCGCGCAAGCGCAAGACGTCAAGGCGACGATCGCGTACATGTCGGCCCAATCGTATGTCGACGCATCGCACATCGTCGTCGCCGGCACGTCGCACGGCGGACTCACCACGATCGCTTACGGCACGGATGCCGCGCGAGGCGTGCGCGGTCTCATCAATTTCTCGGGCGGGTTGCGCCAAGACGCCTGCGCGGGCTGGCAGGACAACCTGACTCGCGCGTTCGAGCAGTATGGACGAGCGGTGCGCTTGCCGTCGTTGTGGATCTACGGCGACAACGATTCGGTGTGGAGCCCCGATTTGACGCAACGTATGTACACCGCCTATGTCGCGCACGGTGCGCAAGCGAAAATGGTCGACTTCGGCGATTACAAGAACGACGCGCATCGGCTCGTGGTCGATCGCGACGGCGTGCGAGTCTGGTGGCCGGCCGTCGACGCCTTCCTCGAGCGCATCGGCATGCCGACGCACGTGCAATACCAGGTCAAAGGCCCGGCGCTGCCGCCGGCGTCGGGATACGCGGCCGTCGATTCCATTCGCTCCGTTCCCTATGTCGATGCGGCCGGACGCGAGGCCTATCGCAAGTTCTTGAGCCAATATCCGACGCGCGCGTTCGCCGTTTCACCCTCCGGCGCATGGTCGTGGGCGGAAGGCGGCGACGATCCGATGTCGGTCGCGCTCGCGAACTGCCGCAAGGAAAACGGCAATACGCCTTGCCAGCTTTACGCGGTCGACAATGAGGTCGTCTGGAATGACAAATCGGGGGCGAGCTCGCAAACGGCCTCGTCGAATGCGCACGACGACGCGCCTGCGACGGATGCGGAACAGCCGGCGCTCGCAAGTCGGGACTGAGCCGGCTACGGTCCGCTACCCCGCTCCTTTTTTGCTGCGCGCCTACGGATAGCCGCGCTCACTCGAGTCCCGCTCGAGCCCCGATCGGTTCTCCCTCGTCTGCGCCGGCGTTTGCGACGGCGATCGTCAGCCTAACCTGCGCCACCCTTTCTGCCTTCAAAGCCCCCATCAGCCGGTCGCATCGCCCAGACCTGCGCGTAACGCTCTATCGCTTTATCGAGGCGCGACCCAAGCCACGCATTTCGGCCCCCGTTCTTGCCCCGAATGCTGTGATGCCCACGCTCGCCACAGGCCGGCGTGCGCGCTTTCAAACCTCACACGTTTGCGCGCGCTTCATCGAAAGAAAACCGTCCTGACGTGCCCCACGCAAATCGGTTCCATCGTAGGTTCCATAAATTTTTTCCCTAGCGCGGGTTCACTCTGACGTCGTCAATTCAGCTCATCTCGGCCGATTTGATTCGAAGCGTCGCGAGCTGCGCGGAACTGTCGAGAACAAGCGCATGGCGCATACGTTTCGGGTAGGTGCAATCGATCGCCGAACGCGCTAATCTCACGCCGGTTTTGTCCGCGCGGCACGCCAAACGGATGCGAATAGACCAACCCCTCACGCGTTTTTCGCATCAAGGAGCAGGTGGAGCAGGTATGACGCGGACGTTCATCTCATGGAGCGGTCATTGAATACGCAAGTCGTCGACGATCGAAGCGCGCAGACTCGTGACTGGGTCGCCCGAAGCCTGCGCGCCGTCTGGCATCCCTGCACGCAGATGAAGCATCACGAGCGTCTGCCGCTCATCGCACTCGCACGCGGAAAGGGCGCATGGCTTTACGATCGCGACGGCCGCCGCTATCTCGACGCCATCAGTTCGTGGTGGGTCAACCTCTTCGGGCACGCGAACGAGGACATCAACGCGGCGTTGAAGACGCAGCTCGAAACGCTCGAGCACGCCATGCTCGCAGGCTGCACGCATGAAAGCGCGGTGGAACTCGCCGAGCGTTTGTCGGCGCTCACGCAAAGCACGCTCGGACACGCATTCTTCGCTTCCGACGGGGCTTGCGCCGTCGAAATCGCGCTGAAGATGAGCGCGCACTACTGGCGCAATCGCGGCCGCGCGGAAAAGCGCGAATTCGTGTGCGTTGCGGGCGGCTATCACGGCGAAACGATCGGCGCGCTCGGCGTGACGGACGTCGCATTGTTTAGGGATGCTTACGATCCGCTGATTCGCGGCGCCCACGTCGTCGCCTCGCCCGACGCGCGGTCGGCCGAGCCGGGAGAGAGCGCCGCGCACGTCGCCGCGCGCGCGCTCGACGACGTGCGCAAGCTGTTCGATGCACGCGCCGCGAACATCGCCGCGCTCATCGTCGAGCCGCTCGTGCAATGCGCGAGCGGCATGGCGATGCACGACGCGTCGTACGTTGCCGGCCTGCGCAAGCTGTGCGATGCCTACGACGTGCATTTGATCGCCGACGAGATCGCCGTGGGCTGCGGCCGCACCGGCACCTTCTTCGCTTGCGAGCAGGCGCGCGTGTGGCCCGACTTTCTCTGTTTGTCCAAGGGCATCAGCGGCGGCTACCTTCCTTTATCACTCGTGCTCTCGCGCGACGAAATTTATGCCGCGTTCTACGACGACGACACCACGCGCGGCTTCTTGCATTCTCACTCGTACACGGGCAATCCGCTCGCGTGCCGCGCCGCGCTCGCTACGCTCGAGCTCATCGAGCGCGGCGATGTCTTGGCCTCGAACGAAAGGAAATCGGCCGCGTTGCTCGAGGCGCTGGGGCCGCTGCGGGAGCACGAGCGCGTGCGCCACTTGCGGCGCAGCGGCACGATCATCGCGTTCGACGTCGCGCTCGAACGCGATGCCGCCAGCTCGTTCTCGCGGCGCTTTTTCGAGCGAGCGCTAGCGCACGAATTGCTGCTGCGCCCGATCGGTACGACCGTCTATTTGATGCCCCCCTATATTTTGGACTCCGAAACGATCGCGCTGCTCGCCTCGCGCACGCTCGCGACGCTCGACGCCACACTCCCGGACGGAGCTTGCTGATGCGACTTCTCGATACCTTGCATGAAGGGCTTGCCGATCTCGATGCGCGCGGCTTGACGCGCAGGCGACGGATCGCCGATACGCCCTGCGCCGCCCGGATGACCGTCGATGGGGAGGCGATCGTCGGCTTCGCCAGCAACGACTATCTCGGGCTCGCGGCACACCCTCGCTTGGCCGAAGCCCTGGCCGAAGGCGCACGCCGCTACGGCGCGGGAAGCGGCGGCTCGCATCTGCTCGGCGGCCATTCGCGTGCGCATGCGCGCCTAGAAGACGAACTGGCGGCGTTCGCCGGCGGCTTCGTCGATGCGCCGCGCGCCCTGACGTTCTCGACCGGCTACATGTCGAACCTGGCGACGGTGACGGCGCTCGCCGGACGCGGCGCGGCATTGTTTTCCGATGCGCTCAATCATGCGTCGCTGATCGATGGGGCGCGCCTTGCACGCGCCGACGTCCATATCTATCCGCACGCCGATACCGCAGCGCTTGCCGCTATGCTCGCGGCGTCCGACGCCCCGACCAAGGTCATCGTCACCGACGCCGTGTTCAGCATGGACGGGGACATCGCGCCCCTTGCGCGGCTTCTCGATCTTGCCGCGCGCCACGGCGCGTGGCTCGTCGTCGACGACGCACACGGCTTCGGCGTGCTCGGCCCGCAAGGACGCGGCGCGCTCGCGCAAGCCGCGTTGCGCTCGCCGCATCTCGTCTACTTGTGCACGTTCGGCAAGGCGGCGGGCGTGGCCGGGGCCGGCGTCGTCGCGCACGAGACCGTGATCGAATGGCTGCTGCAACGCGCGCGGCCTTATATCTTCACGACGGCCGCGCCTCCCGCCGTCGCGCACGCGGTATCGACCAGTCTCGCGTTGATCTCGGGCGAAGAAGGAGAGACGCGCCGCCAGCACCTCGCACGGCTGATCGCACGTACGCGCGACATCTTGCACGACACGCCTTGGCGAGCGATCGATTCGCCGACCGCCGTGCAGCCCCTCGTCGTGGGCAACAACGAAGAGACGCTCGCGCTTGCCGCCCATCTCGCCGAGCAAGGATTGTGGGTGCCCGCGATCCGGCCGCCAACCGTACCGCCCGGCACGTCGCGCTTGCGCATTTCGCTGTCGGCCGGACACGGGTTCGACGACCTGGACCGGTTGCAAACGGCGCTCCTGCGCACGGGAGCATTCGTTTGAAGGCCCCGCTTTCGCTCTTCGTGACGGGCACCGATACGGAGATCGGCAAGACGCTCGTCTCCTGTGCGTTGTTGCGCGGCTTTGCGCGAATCGGCCTATCCGCGGCTGCCATGAAACCGATCGCCGCCGGCGCGTATTTCGATGCGGAAGACGGCCTTTGGCACAACGAGGACGCAGACCAGCTCGACGCGGCCGCCGGGGCCATCTTGCCGCCCGCCGTGAGAACGCCGTATCTGCTCAAGGCGCCGGCCGCGCCTCACATCGTCGCCGCACAGGAAGGCCGATCGCTGGAACTCGCACCGATCGTCGAGTGTCATCGCGAAGCGATGCTACGCGCCGATGTCGTGGTCGTCGAAGGCGTGGGCGGTTTTCGTGTTCCGCTCGACGATGAACGCGATACGGCCGACCTCGCCGTCGCGCTCGCGCAGCCGGTCCTGCTCGTCGTCGGCGTGCGCTTGGGCTGCATCAATCACGCGCTGCTCACGGCCGATGCGATCGCCGCACGCGGCTTGCGCCTCGTCGGCTGGGTCGCAAACGTCATCGATCCCGCCATGCGGTTCATCGACGAGAACATCGACACGGTGCGCGCGCGGCTCGAACGCGAACATTGCGCGCCGCTCATCGGCACGGTGCCGCACCTCGCACCGCCCTCGCCCGAGCAAGCCTCGACACATCTGGACATCGAGCGGCTCGTGCGCGCGTTGCAGCCGAGCACTCGAAATCCCTCACCCTTGCCTTTCGATTCGATCGAATCCCAACCAGGACGAACGACATGACACAAGCCCAGGACGCTACGCTCGCAACGCCGCCCCTCGCCGATACGACGCAGACGCCCGATGCCGCGCGCCCCCAGCGCTGGCGCGTTGCCGACGTGGTTGCGCTCTACGAACTCCCGTTCAACGATCTGCTCTATCGCGCGCAACAGGTGCATCGTGAGCACTTCGACGGCAACACCGTGCAACTCTCGACACTGCTTTCGATCAAGACGGGCGGCTGCGAGGAAGATTGCAAGTACTGCTCGCAGTCATCGCACTACGACACGGGTTTGAAAGCGGAGAAACTGATGGACGTCGAAGCGGTGCTCGACGCCGCACGCCTGGCCAAGGAAAACGGCGCCACGCGCTTTTGCATGGGCGCGGCATGGCGCAGCCCGAAGGATCGCCACCTCGAACCGATCAAAGAGATGATTCGCGGCGTGAAGGCGATGGGGATGGAAACCTGCATGACGCTCGGCATGCTCGAATCGCATCAGGCGCAAGCCCTGCGCGAAGCGGGACTCGATTACTACAATCACAACCTCGATACGTCGCCCGAGTTCTACGGGCAAATCATCTCGACGCGCAGCTATCAGGAGCGGCTCGATACGCTCGACCACGTGCGCGACGCCGGGATCAACGTGTGCTGCGGCGGCATCGTCGGCATGGGCGAATCGCGCCGCGAGCGCGCCGGCCTCATCGCGCAACTCGCGAACATGGACCCTTACCCCGAGTCGGTGCCGATCAACAACCTCGTCGCCATCGAAGGCACGCCGCTCGGTCACGTCGATCCGATCGACCCGTTCGAGTTCGTGCGCACGATCGCCGTGGCCCGCATCACGATGCCACGCGCCGTCGTGCGGCTCTCCGCGGGCCGGCAACAGATGGACGATGCGCTGCAGGCGCTTTGTTTTCTCGCCGGGGCCAATTCGATGTTCTACGGCGATCAATTGCTGACGACGGGCAACCCGCAGGCCGATGCCGATCGCAAGTTGCTCGAACGGCTCGGCATTCGCGCGCAGAGCTCGCAGGCGGCGGCCGCAAACTGACGGCCCCGAAGAAGTTGGCGCTCGGAGCACGGCAGAAAGCACTCCGAGCCGCGGTTCACTCGGCTTCTTCCGCGAAGCGAATCGCGCGAAACCGGCTTGCCTCTACCCGCCCCTGCTAATCGCACGTTCAAGCATGAGCCTGCACTCGGGCAAATGCGCAAACCGCCGTCATGCGTGGGCCGCCTATGCGGACCCTGCGTCGAGCCGGCACGACGCATCACGAATCTGGAACGTTGGCCGTAAAATAGCGGCCAACGTTCATCGATACCGGCCACGCGTTTCCCGCGTGCCCGCCCTTGCATGAAAATCGTCTTTTACACCCCGCAGGCCGGCGACGCGCCGGCCTGGCTTGCGTCGCTCGCGCGCGCGTTGCCGTCGGCCGACGTGCGTCTGTGGGCGCCCGGCGATACGGCCGCCGCCGACTATGCCGTCGTTTGGCGCCCGCCCGCCGAGTTGCTGGCTCCGCGTGAGGGCTTGCGCGCCGTCTTCGTGCTCGGCGCGGGCGTCGACGCTTTGCTCGCACTCGAACGAACCAGGCCCGGGACGCTGCCGCCCGATTTGCCGCTCGTGCGGCTCGAAGATACGGGCATGGCCACGCAAATGGCCGAATATGCCGTGTACGCGGCGCTGCGCTACTTGCGCCGCTTCGATGAATACGAACTAGCGCAGCGGCAGCACGCCGATCAAGCACCGTGGCGCGTGCTCGAACCGCATGCGCCCAAAACGTTCCATGTCGGCGTGCTCGGCCTGGGCGCGCTGGGGGCGCAGGTGGCGAAATCGCTTGCCGCGCTCGGCTTGCCGGTGCGCGGCTACAGCCGCAGTGAAAAAACGATCGACGGCGTCGCGACGTTCGCCGGCGAGCGCGAACTGCCCGCGTTCTTGGATGGCCTGAAGCTCGTCGTCAATCTGCTGCCGAGCACGCCGGAGACCGACGGTATCTTGAACCGTACGACGTTTTCCCATCTCGCCCGAGGCGCCTATCTCGTCAATTTGGCCCGGGGCGCGCATCTGGTCGAACAAGACCTGATCGACGCCCTCGGCGACGGCCGGCTCGCCGCCGCAACGCTCGACGTCTTTTGCGAGGAGCCGCTGCCGCACGACCATGCGTTCTGGCGCATGCCGCGCGTGACGATCACACCGCACATCGCGGCGCTCACGTTGCGCGAGCCTGCCGTCGAACAAATTGCGCGTAAGATTGACGCGCTCGCGCGCGGCGACGCCATCGGCGGCATCGTCGACCGCCGGCGCGGTTACTAGCATTCACGCATTCGAGCATCGAAAATTGAGCAAACGAGTGTGCGCTTTCGTAGCGCCTAACCGATTTGCTTAGCATTCCGAACGAGTTTATCGAGGAGACATTCCATGTCTTTGCCGGCTGCAGTCAAAATCGTCGAAGTCGGTCCGCGCGACGGGCTGCAAAACGAAAAGCAGTTCGTGCCTACCGAGGTCAAGATCGATCTCGTGAACCGTCTGTCGGCAGCAGGCTTTCGCAATATCGAAGCGGCATCGTTCGTCTCGCCGAAATGGGTGCCGCAAATGGCCGACGGTGCACAGGTCATGACCGGCATCGAACGCCGCGAAGGCACGATCTACTCGGTGCTCACGCCGAACATGAAAGGTTTCGACGGCGCGCTGGCCGCGCACGCCGATGAGATCGTGATCTTCAGCGCGGCAAGCGAAGCCTTCTCGCAGAAGAACATCAATTGCAGCATCGCCGAGAGCATTGCGCGCTTCGAACCGGTCGCGCGCGCCGCCAAGGAGTCCGGCCTACGGCTGCGCGGCAGCATCTCTTGCGCACTCGGCTGCCCCTATCAGGGGGACGTACCGGTCCCTGCGGTCGTCGATGTCGTGCAGCGCATGGCCGCGCTCGGCTGCGATGAGATCGATATCGCCGATACGATCGGCGTCGGCACGCCGGGGCGCACGCGCGAAGTGTTCGCCGCCGTCACGAAAGTGTTTCCGCGCGAGCAGCTATCGGGGCATTTCCATGACACGTATGGGCAGGCGCTCGCGAACATTTATGCGTCGCTGCTCGAAGGCATCGAAATTTTTCACGCATCGGTGGCAGGGCTGGGCGGCTGCCCCTACGCCAAGGGGGCGACCGGCAATGTCGCGACCGAGGACGTGTTGTATCTGATGCATGGGCTCGGTATCGAAACCGGCATCGATCTGAACGCGGTGGTGGCGATCGGCGATTTCATCTCGTCGTCGATCGATCGGCAAAACGCCTCGCGCGCGGGGCGCGCATTGCTCGCCAAAGCGGCCAACGCCGCATGTGCATCATGAATCTGGCCGCCCTGCCCGAGACGGCCCGCCGCGTCGCGCTGCTGCTGCGCGAGCGCGGTCATGAAAAGCCGGTGGTCATGTTGTCGCAAACGGGAAAGACTTCGGCGGAGGCTGCGGCGGGGCTCGGTTGCTCCGTCGCGCAAATCGCCAAATCGATTCTGTTTCGGCGCCGCCACGACGATGCCCCCGTGCTCGTCGTGGCAAGCGGCGTCAATCGTGTCGATGAAGAGAAGGTGGCGCAGCACGTGGGCGAGATCGGTCGCGCCGACGCGGCCTTCGTGCGCGAGAAAACGGGTTATGCGATCGGCGGCGTGTGTCCGATCGGGCACCTCACCCCGCCCGTCACACTGATCGATTCCGACTTGTTGCAACTCGATAGCCTGTGGGCGGCGGCGGGACACCCTCACGCCGTATTCAATCTGTCGCCGCAAGAACTGATCGCGCTGACGGGCGCGCCGGTGGCCGACGTCGCGCTGCGCGTTTAGGGCCGGCGGGCCGCCCGGACAACCCTGGAAGGGCAGCGCAGTGCAAGTCGCACAGCCTGGCGCTGCAGACGCGCACAAAAAAGAAAGCCGTTCATCATCTAGGACGAACGGCGCAATTTTCGACGTGATCAGCGTCAGTCGTCATGATACCGATGCGCGCCGCCGCCACGCATCGGTGATTTCCCTGCAGACCGATAGGCGCGCCCTCACTCGTCCTTTGCACCGCGGTACGCCGCAAGCCCAGCGGCGATACGCCGCGGGGGCAGGACACGCCAGCCGAAATTCACGCCTGCGGCCGCGAGCAAGATCAGCACGGCGCCGGCGAGTTGCACCCACGCAAGGGTCTGCCCGAACGCGAACCGGTCGCAGACGATCGCCACGATCGGGTAGATGAACGAGAGCGCGGCCGTCATCACGGTCGGCAGCTTTTGGATCGCGCCATAGAGCAAGACATAGACGAGCCCCGTATGCACGACGCCGATCGTCGAGAGGTCGGCCCACGGCATGAACGACTTGGGCAACGCGTGCAGACTCACGAAAGGCGCGAGCAAAAAGATGCCGAGCGTGACCTGAATCAGAGCGATCAATTGCGGGGGCGTACCCTTGAGCCGCTTCGTGATGATGGACGAGACGGCGTAGCAGAATGCGGCGGCGAGCGCATAGCCGATTCCCAACAGGTACTGCCCCGGCACGGCCAATACCGCCGGTTCGACTTTGACGACGAGCACGAGCCCGACGAAGGCGAGCGCGAGCCATGCCGCGGTGGACGAGGTGATCCGCTCGCGAAACACCACGACACCGAGAACCACGAGCATGAACGGCTGCGTGTTGTACGCCACGGTCGCCATCGAAATCGAAGCGCGCGAGTACGCCGCGAACAGCAGCACCCAGTTCGCGACGATCGCCGCACCGCCCAGGGCCGCGAGACCGAGCACGCGCCAGGACAGCGCGTCGCGGCGAACCAGCCCGAGGGCTACGCAAATCGCGGCGAGCGTCGGCGCGCCCAGCAAACAACGCACGAAAACGACGTTTTGCGGCGATTGCCCCGATGCAACGACGAGCCATCCGATCGTGCCCGAGATCAGCATCGCGGCGACCATCTCGATCGCGCCGCGCCGGATTTCCTTTGATGCTTCGTTAGCCGCCATGTCGGCACCTGTCCCTTGATCTTGAATGGTTTGCACCGCGCAGCGCCGGTCCTGCTACCGGCCAATGCTCGCAACGCGTCGGTCGAACATCGTGCGAATCAGTCTAGCGATTTGCGTTCGACAGAGACATAGCTAAACTTAGGCAAAGCGCTGTTTTTTTCTTTCAAACGAAGGTGACTATGGCAAAACGCCTTTCCAGTGATGCAAGCGCTTCGCTGGACGAAACCGATCGAGCATTGCTGCGCCTGCTCGCGCAAGACGCTCGCACCGCCACCGCCGATCTGGCGCGCGAGGTGGGACTCTCGGCCCCGAGCACGGCCGAGCGCCTGAGGCGGCTCGAGGCGCAAGGCGTCATCGAGCGCTACACGGTGCAAGTCGATCCGCGCTCGCTCGGCTATACGCTGCAGGCGATCGTTCGCGTCAAACCGCTCCCGGGGCAGTTGCATCTGATCGAAGACGAGATTCGCCGCATTCCCGAATTCGTCGAATGCGACAAGGTGACCGGCGACGATTGCTTCGTCTGCCGCCTTTTCCTGCGCAACATCGAAGAGCTCGACGAAATCTTGTCGAAGGTGGGCGAGCGTGCGGAGACGAGCACGGCCATCGTGAAGGCGACGCCCGTGGCAAGGCGCCTGCCGCCGCTCGCGCCCAGTGAGCCGCGCAAAGTGCGCGCGGCGCTCGACGCGGGGGCGGCGGCTCAGCCCAAGCCGCGCGCGCTCAGAACGCGTTCGCCCGATTCGTCGGTTTCGAAGAAATCGTGAATTTCGGCGATGAGCGCATCGGGCGCTTCTTCCGGAATGTAATGGCCGCACGCGAGCGCCCGGCCGCTGACGTCGCGCGCGACGTTGCGCCATTCGTGCAACGGGTCGAAACAGCGCGCGACGACGCCCTGCCCGCCCCACAATACGCGCACGGGGCAGCCGAGCTTGTGGCCGCGCTCGATGTCGGCGCGGTCGTGCTCGAGATCGATCGTGGAGGACGCGCGATAGTCTTCGCACATGGCATGCACGGCGCCCGGCGCCGACAACGCATCGCAATACGCTCGCAGCGCATCGGGCTCGAACGGGGCCAACCCCGCGTGACGGCTGCCCATGACGCCTCTGACATAGGCCGCCGGATCCGCGCCGATCAGGGTCTCGGGCAACGGCTGCGGCTGGATCAAGAAAAACCAGTGAAAGTAGGCGGTGGCGAAGGCGCGGTCGGTGCCCTCGTACATTGCAAGGGTGGGCGCGATGTCGAGCAGCATCATGCGTTCGACGGCATCCGGATGATCGAGCGCCATGCGATGGGCCACGCGCGCGCCGCGGTCGTGCGCGCACACGAGAAACCGGTCGAAGCCGAAGCGACGCATGACGGCGACTTGATCGGCCGCCATCGCTCGCTTCGAATAGGCCGCGTGTGTCTCATCGCTCGGCGGCTTGCCCGATGCGCCGTAGCCGCGCAAATCGGTCGCGATCACGGTGAAATGCTGGGCCAAATGCGGCACACAGCGCTCCCAGATCCGGTGCGTTTGCGGATGTCCGTGCATCAGCAATAACGGAGGACCTTCCCCGCCCTTCAAGCCAAAGATCTCGACACCGCCGGCGTCGACGCGAAACGGGGTAAAGTCGGCAAAACTCATCGCTCACTCCTGCTGCTTATCGTTGTTCGAACTTCTCGTATTTTAGGCGGCCCAATGACGCGCGCTCGTTCGCCGCGCCACGAAACGTAGAAGCAGAGCACTCCCTCCAGCGCCGAGCCCGCCATGTGGCCCCTGCGCATACCCTATAATCGAACGATCGTTCTTTTAGAAAGCAAGGAGACACGCGTCATGGCCCTGCCCGCCGTCCTACAGAATCTGACGCTGCCTGTCGTGGCGTCGCCGATGTTCATCGTTAGCTACCCCGAGCTCGTCCTGGCCCAATGCAAGGCCGGTATCGTCGGCTCGTTTCCCGCGCTGAACGCACGGCCCGCCGAACTGCTGAACGAATGGCTCACGCAGATGAACGAGGAATTGGCGGCCTATCGGGCCGCGCATCCGGCCGCGCGAATCGGGCCGATTGCCGTGAATCAAATCGTGCATCAGTCCAACGTGCGACTCGAGCAGGACGTGCGCGTATGCGTCGAACACAAGGTGCCGATCTTCATCACGAGCTTGCGCGCGCCAGCCAGAGAGATCATCGACGCCGTGCACAGCTACGGCGGCATCGTGCTGCACGACGTGATCAACTTGCGTCATGCGCAAAAAGCGCTCGAGGCCGGCGTGGACGGTTTGATTCTCGTCGCGGCGGGCGCGGGCGGCCACGCGGGCACGACCTCGCCGTTCGCGCTGGTGGGCGAAGTGCGGCGCATCTTCGACGGGCCGATCGTGCTCTCGGGGGCGATCGCCAACGGCGGTTCGATTCTCGCGGCTCGCGCGATGGGCGCCGATCTCGCCTACATGGGCACACGCTTCATCGCGACGCAGGAAGCGCATGCCGTCGACGATTACAAGCGCGCCATCGTCAACGCGAGCGCGTCGGACATCATTTACACGAACTTGTTCACCGGTGTACACGGCAACTATATCCGCGAGAGCATCGTCAACGCCGGGCTCGATCCCGAGGCCCTGCCGCAGTCCGACAAAACGAAGATGAATTTTGGGGGGGACAAAGCCAAAGCCTGGAAAGACATCTGGGGCGCGGGGCAAGGCGTCGGCTTGATGGACGACGTGCCGACCGTGGCGGCGCTGGTCGAGCGCCTCAAGCAAGAATACGACGACGCGCTCGCGCGCCTCGTCGGAACGCGCTAAGCGTTGCCCGGAGGGACGGCAGTCGCGCTCGCAATCCGGTCCGTGCGATCCGCGCGATTCGCGAGCGGGTGTGCGCGCCTCTGGACTCGCATGCACGCTGCGGGATAAACCCTTTCGCGCCGCCGTTCAGGCGTGAGCCGTTCACATGTTGCGCCGGTATTGCCCGCCGACTTCGAACAGCGCGTGCGTGATCTGCCCGAGCGAACAGACGCGCACCGCGTCCATCAGCACCGCGAATACATTCTCCCCATCGATGACGGCGCGCCGCAGGCGATCGAGCATCGGCCCCGCTTCGTCGCGATGGCGCGCATGAAACGCCGCGAGCCTTTCGCGCTGGCGCTCCTTTTCCTCCGTCGTCGAACGATCCAAGGTCAACGGCCCGCCCCGCTCGGCTTCTCGTTCGCCGACGAACGTGTTCACGCCGACGATCGGATAAGAGCCGTCGTGCTTGCGATGCTCGTAGCGCATCGATTCGTCTTGGATCCGTCCGCGCTGGTAGCCCGTCTCCATCGCACCGAGCACCCCGCCGCGCGCCGTTAGCCGGTCGAACTCGTCCAGCACCGCAGCTTCGACGAGATCGGTCAGTTCCTCGATGACGAAGCTGCCTTGGTTCGGATTTTGATTCTTCGCCAACCCCCATTCCCGATTGATGATCAGTTGCACGGCCATCGCTCGGCGTACCGACGCTTCCGTGGGCGTCGTGATCGCTTCGTCGAAGGCATTCGTATGCAGCGAGTTGCAGTTGTCGTAGACGGCGATCAGCGCCTGCAGCGTGGTGCGGATATCGTTGAACTCGATCTCCTGCGCATGCAGGCTCCGGCCCGAAGTCTGCACGTGGTACTTGAGCTTTTGACTGCGCTCGTTCGCGCCGTATCGCTCGCGCAACGCGATCGCCCAAATGCGGCGCGCCACGCGGCCGAGCACCGTGTACTCCGGCTCCATGCCGTTGGAGAAGAAGAACGACAGGTTCGGTGCGAAATCGTCGATCGTCAGGCCTCGCGCCAAGTAGGCTTCGACGTAGGTGAAGCCGTTGGCGAGCGTGTACGCGAGCTGCGTGATCGGGTTGGCCCCCGCCTCGGCGATGTGGTAGCCGGAGATCGACACCGAATAGAAATTGCGCACGCCGTGTTCGATGAAATAGGCCTGCACGTCACCCATCATCTTCAAGCTGAAGTCGGTCGAAAAAATGCAGGTGTTTTGGCCCTGATCCTCCTTGAGGATGTCCGCTTGCACGGTGCCGCGCACTTCGCGCAACGCGTCGGTGCGCGCTCGTTCGATTTCTCCCGCGCTCGGCGCACGGTTTTGCGCGGCGCATTGCGCGCGAAGACGCGCCAGTTGCTGATCGATCGCCGCGTTGAAAAACATCGCGAGGATCGTGGGCGCGGGACCGTTGATCGTCATCGAAACCGACGTTGCCGGATCGCACAGATCGAAGCCGTCGTAGAGCGAGATCATGTCGTCGAGCGTTGCCACCGACACGCCCGAGTTGCCGATCTTGCCGTAGATATCGGGGCGCTCGTCGGGGTCCTCGCCGTAGAGCGTGACCGAATCGAACGCCGTCGACAAACGCCGCGCGGGCATGCCCTCGGAAAGCAGCTTGAACCGGCGGTTCGTGCGCGGCGGATCGCCAACGCCCGCGAACATGCGTGTGGGATCTTCGTTCTCGCGCTTGAACGGAAACACGCCGGCGGTGAAGGGGAACGCGCCCGGAAGGTTTTCCAGCATCAACCAGCGCAGCGTTTCCCCCGGGTCCGCGAACTTCGGCAACGACACCTTGCGCAATCGCGTGCCGGACAGCGTGATCTCGGTCAGCTTCGCGCGGATCTCGCGGCCGCGAATCGCCACCACGCGTTCCTCGCCCGAATATTGCTCGACCGTGTCCGGCCAGGCATCGAGCAGCGCCCGCTCATGGGCGCCGAGCCGCGCGTCACGCTCGGCAATCAGCGCATCGAGGCGGGCGGCCACCGGATCGGGGGTTGGGGCGGCCGGAGCGGTTGGGGCCGCCAACGAGTTCACAGCAGCAGCGGCATGTATCGCCGGGTCATCTCCGGCGCCGCTTCGATTCACCCGGTTGCTCGTCGACATCGCCATGCGCTTGGCTTCGCACAACTGCCAACGCTCGCGCGCGCATTGCGCCTGCTCCTCGGCCCGCGCACGGTAGGCGCGCACCGTCGCGGCGATTTCGGACAAGTAACGAACGCGAGCCGCGGGCACGATCGCCCCGCCCTCGCGCGAGTGGCGCACGGCGACGCGCGGCAAGCGCAGCCCCGGCGCGGGCGCGCGCAATCCGCACTCGGCGAGCGCGAGCGCGATGCGCTGGTAAAGCGCCGTGACGCCCTCGTCATTGAAACGCGAGGCGATCGTGCCGAACACGGGCATGGCATCCGGCGCCACATCGAACGCGCCTTGATTGCGTTGCATCTGCTTGGCGACATCGCGCAGCGCATCGAGCGCGCCGCTGCGATCGAACTTGTTGATGGCGACGAAATCGGCGAAGTCGAGCATGTCGATTTTTTCGAGCTGGCTAGCGGCCCCGAACTCCGGCGTCATCACGTAGAGCGAACGATCCGCCACCTGCGCAATCGCAGCGTCACCCTGGCCGATGCCCGACGTCTCGACGATGATGAGATCGAAGCGCGCCGCTTGGCAGGCCGCAATCGCATCGGGGATGGCATCGGGCAATTCGGTCGCCGCTTCGCGCGTCGCGAGCGAGCGCATGAACACGCGCGGCCCGCGCCCCCAATTGCCGATTGCGTTCATGCGAATGCGATCGCCGAGCAGCGCGCCGCCCGACTTGCGCCGCGACGGGTCGATCGCGAGGATCGCAATTGCGAGGTCATCGGCATAGTCGAGCCTGAAACGCCGCACTAGTTCATCGGTCAACGACGACTTGCCGGCCCCGCCCGTGCCCGTCACGCCGAGCACGGGCGCTAGCGCCCCTCGCGCACGAGCGCGCTCGCGCAGCGCTTTGCGCACAGCCGGATCGACGCGATCGTCTTCGAGTGCGCTGATCAACCTGGCAAGGGCGCGCCAACCCCGATCGCCCGTGGCCGCCAGCGCCTCGACGGGCGGCAGGGCACTCGGCGGCATCGCGGCTGCGCTGCCGCAGCGCGCGATCATGTCGTCGATCATCCCTTGCAGCCCCAAGCGTTGCCCATCTTGCGGCGAATAAATCCGCTCGACGCCGTAGCGCTCGAGCGCCTCGATCTCCTCGGGCACGATCACCCCGCCGCCGCCGCCAAATACGCGAATGCGCTCGCCCCCGCCCTCGCGCAGCGCGTCCACCAGATACCTGAAGTATTCGATGTGGCCGCCCTGGTAGCTGGACACGGCCACGCCGTCGGCGTCTTCATCGAGCGCCGCGCGCGCGACCTCGGCAACGGAGCGGTTATGACCGAGATGCACGACTTCGACCCCGCTCGCCTGCAAGATGCGCCGGACGATGTTGATCGCGGCGTCGTGCCCATCGAACAGCGCAGCGGCCGTAACGAAACGCAAACGGGCGGCCGGGCTCGGCCGTGCCGGGTCGAGACGTTGCGGCGTCGAAAGATCGGTCATGGTTCCCTCGCTAGCGCATGCCGGCTGCGCCTAGTGTTCGAAGTATAGGCAAGGACGGGAACTCGGCCCATCGATCGCAGCGCCACCGCAATCCTTTTACGCGGGCAATTACCGCTTCGAATTAGCCGGATTCGGGTGAGCTCGGTGAAATCCGAATGCGTTAATATCCCGGTTCGACACCATCCTATCGAAACGAAGCATGCCCATATCAGCGCTCCGCCCTTTTCGCATGGATTTATCGATCGCCCGCCATCATTCAGGTCCCACCAAACAGACACGTCTGTTTTCGTGGAATGCGGCTGCCGGCCGATAGGCTCGTCGCGGCACCCCAAAAAACGCGCTATGTACTCGCTATTACCCGCCTTCGTGTCGGCGTTATTTCTCGGTTTCGGCGCTTATGTGCTGGTGACCGAGGGTTTGACGCGCGTGGCGGCGCCATTTATCGCGATGTGCGGGACGACATTCGTCTGGCAAGCCACCTGGGCATTTCTGTTTCAGACGACTGACCCGGAGGTGGCAAGCTTGCTCGTGAAGATCGGCTATTTGTTTATCTTGTTCTTGCCGACCACGTTCTATCACTTCGTGGTGGAAGTTGCCGCAGCGCGCACGGAAAAACGGTTATTGACGGTGTCTTATGGGCTATGTGCGGCGCTTGCGCTGTTATTGCTGAGCGGCGATCAAGTGATCGACGGCTTTCGCTGGTTCTTTTTCGGATACTACCCGAAGGCCGGGCCATTGCATCCGGTCCACGTCGCGCAAACGGTCTTTCTGGCCGGGCGCAGTGGTTGGTTGCTAATTAGAGAAGCGCGTCGAACACGCGCCTCGCGGCCCCGTGAGCTACTCCATCTATGCCTCGTCAGCCTCGGCTTTTATTCTCTTGCCGCGACCGATTACGCCGTGAATTACGGTTATGCGTTCTACCCCCTCGGCGCCCTCTCCATCGCCGTGAGCCTGGGCATCCTTGCGGTATCCATCGTCCGATACGGACTGATGAGCCCTCGCCTCATGCTGGCGACGGTCGCGCACGAAGTCGCAACCCCGCTCGCGACGATCGGCCTGCATGCCGACGAACTGCGCCGCGCGCTGCCCGAACTGATGCGCGGCTACCGGCTGGCGGTGCAACATCGCTTATGCGGCGACGGCCTGTATGTGCGCGAGGAACCTGACAGATTGCCTGCGCTTGCATCGGCGATCCGGCGTCAGGTCGACAGCACGAGCACCGTGATCGAGATGTCGCTCGCCTCGCTCACCTTGAACCGGCTCGATCCGCGCACGTTCTCCGCCCATGCCCTCTGCACCTGTATCGAATCGGCCCTGGAGCGCTATCCGTTTCGGGCGGGGGAGCGAAGCCTCGTTTCGGTGGCCCGGATCGATCCGGCAATCCGATTCGTCGGCTCCGATTCCTTGCTGATCTTCGTTTTCTTCAACTTGTTGAAGAATGCGATTCATGCAATCCAGGCCGCAGGCAAAGGCGGTATCGTTATCGATGCATGCCGCCGCGACGGCTACTGCGTGGTGCGCTTCAGCGATAGCGGCTGCGGCATCGATGCCGACGCGCTACCCAGGATTTTCGATCCGTTCTACTCGACCAAAGCCCACGGGCGAGGAGCTGGCGTAGGTCTGACGTTCTGCCGCCGCGTCTGCGAAGCGTTCGGCGGCGGCATTTCATGCGAGTCCGCGCCCGGCATCCATACGACATTCACGCTGCGTCTGCCGGAGCCGGCATGAACGGCGGATCACGGCGCTGCCCGATCCGCCGCCCCTTGTCCGACGCTAATGCGTCCGGTCCACGCCGCGGGTGGCGACGATCAAACCCTATCGGACGGCAAGTCCAGCTCGTATTCGGTCACGCGCTCGACGATGCCGGCGGGGAAACGCCGAATGCGCTTGTCCGGGCCTGCGAACAGAATCTGCTGATAGCCCATCGAAACGGGCCGGCCCGCGACGTAGAAGCGGAACAGCAAATAGGCGGAACACTGCCTCACCTTGATGGTGTTCAGATAACAGTCGACACGCTGGAACGGGAACGTCTCCTGAACATACTCCTGATGAGCGCGTTTCGTGACGAATGCGCCACCCGCGCCGAGCAGTTTATTGTCGATGCATTCGTAAAACCAGCGTTCGCGGCAGATCCCCTGCCATTCGAAATACCGGGCGAAATAGGTGTTCATGAACGAATTGGAATCCTTCAAATAGATGTCGATCGTATGGTGGAAAGTCTTGGGCGCGTCGACATCGAGCGCTTCGGGGGTCAAGAGCGCCGCGCCGTTGGCAAGAAGGTACGGAATGTTTTCTCGCGTCAACATGAATAAACTCCTCGGAAATCGCTACGAGCGGTAGCGCGCATTCCCCAAGGCCGGGGAATATGCGATTCTTACCGCGCCGATTTGCCGAAGACCGTAATTGACGATAATTGGGGCCGAATGCCGATCGCGGTGTCGCGCCGCTTTTCTTTTTTCATGAGGCCGGTATGAGTTCTTTTGTCACGCAACCGCTGTTCTATCCCGCATCCGCGGTTTTTCTCGATGACAGCGCGGATTTTCTGGATGGGTTACGGGGGATTTTTCGAGACGGGCAACTGAACCGCTTTTTCATGCGACCCGGGGTAGCGCTCGATTTCATGCGCTCGCGAGATCGCAGCGTCCCGCTTATTCGAATGGCAGGCGAAGCGTATTCTCGATTGGAACGAGGCGGCGGCAATGCGTTGGGCAACGACGCGCTACGCGATCCACTGAGATTCGAAGAAGTGGCGGCGGTCGTCGTCGATTACGAAATGCCGGAGATGGACGGCATCCAATTTCTCGAGTCGATCAGCGATATCGTCTGCACGAAAATCCTGCTCACGGGCGCGGCGGGCGATCGGCAGGCCGTGGATGCCTTCAACGCAGGACTCATCGATATTTATCTGCGCAAGCGCGACGCGGGCATGCCGGACGCCTTGGCCGGCGCACTGCTCGATGCAAATAAAAAACACTGTAGATTGCGCGGGTGCGTCGGCGTCCACGACGTGGGGGCCACATATTGCGATCAGCGAGTCGTGCAAGTGCTCGACGATTTGGCCGCCCGCGAAAACTTCGTCGAATATTACTGGCGTCCGGAACAGGATGCGGTGCTCCTGTTCGATGCGGCGGGCAAGCCGAGCGTTTTCGTGGCGTGGGACGACGACGAATGGGCATTCCAGTGCGATACGGTGGCCGACGCCGGCGGCCCCGACTGGATGCGCGAGGGGATGGCACAGCGATCGCTGATGCCGCTGTTTTGGCCCGACCAAGCGTATCGGCCGAATCGAGCGGCCGTGCCCACTGCGCAGCCGGTACCGGTGCCCGGATGGGAGCGTGCTTTCTACAGCCTCGCGCCGCTGGAAGCGTCGGCGGTCGAAGCGGACCTGCCGACCTATGCAAGTTGGCGCCAACTACGGCGCCGATCGCATTGACCGCATTGACCGCATTGACCGTATCGACCGTATCGACCGTATCGACCGTATCGACCGGATGGGCCGCATCGACCCACGCGGCATTCTAGACGGCCGCGTGGCCGCCGCCCCGCCATGACGTCCCGGCCGGCGGTCCGCAGCCGATCAGAACTTGGCTCGAATCCCTGCGCCGACCGTTTGACCCGTCGACAAACCGCTGATCTGGTCGTTCATATAAGCCGCATACAAGTCGGTGCGCTTGGACAGCGGATAGTCGTAGCCGAGCGCCCAGGTGCGGCGCGTTTGATTCAGGCCGCCGCTGTCGCGCGAGTATGCATACGAGGCCATCGCGGAGCCCGGGCCCACGGGTACGGTCACCCCGCCTTGCCCCGTGTTCACGTGCCAGCCGCCTCCCGTCACCGCGTCGTTCTTCGTGTACATGTACTGGCCGTAGAACTTGACGAACTTCAGGTCGTAGCTGGCGCCGAACTGCGCCACGCCCTGGCTCTTGAACGGCACGATCGTGCCGAAGGGCGTGACCTGGCGCAGGTCGTTCGGCGCGTTGTTGAAGTTGACGTATTGGTAGACGCCGGTCGCGGCGAATGGGCCGTGGAAGTAAAGGAACTGCGCGCTCCACTTCTTCGCGCCGTTGTTGCCGGCTTGATTGCCGAGGCCGTACATGACGCTGCCCGACAGGCCGTTGTAGTTCGGCGTGGAATATTGAACCGCATTGTTCCAGCCGGAGTCGCCCACGACGCCCGTATCCGTCGCGTACGTCGCGCCGGTCGGAACCGCCGTATTGCCGAGGAACACGTGATAGACCATCGGCGAGAACGTGTACGAATCGATGAACGGGTTGAACAGAATCGTCGAGACGAACAGGTGCGTGGTCAATCGGCCGGCCGTCACCGTGCCGTAGGGCGATTCGATCCCCACGTATGCGTTGCGGGCAAAGAACGTATCGCCCGAGAAGCGGCCGTAATTGCCGCTTTGCGGCAGGAAGAAGTCCTCCAACGTGAAGACGGCGCGATAGCCGTTGCCCAGGTCTTCGGCGCCCTTCATGCCCCAGTACGACGTCGACATCCCGCCCCCGCCTTCCACCCACGCGCGCTTGCCGCCGGGGAACTGCTGCATCCCGGCCCAAGCGTCGACTTGCCCATACAGTTGCACGCTAGACTGCGCGTGGGCGAGCTCGCCCCCCGCGGCCAAGGCGGCGAGCGCCGCCATGCGAAGCGTTGTTTTCAGCGCGCGGCTGACGTTGGCTTTCATGAGATCTCCTGTCTTTGGCAAAAAAGGAAGCGCGCGAACCGTTCTCGGGGCCTGGGATCGCCTGACTAGCCTAGTTCGGGGCGGATCCATCGTTACGGACCATTTTTCCGGACAAAATTACGTCCGCTTATTGCCGGTATAGCGGTTCGCTTAAGCCCGCGCCTGACTGACGCGCGGCCGCCCGCAAGCGGTGCGGCGCGCACCGTCGCGGCGCCTGCCGGACGCGTCGCGACCAGCCGTGGAACCGCGCCGACGCTCGCTTGCAAGCATTCGGACGAGATAGGTCGAAATAGTGACGCACGCGCGCGCGACGACAAAATGATTTCGTCCGAGGACTTCTTTCCTAGGGCCTTGGAGCGCGGTTTCGGCTGCAAAAGTGTGGTGTATTTGCATCACCGCGAAGACAGGCAGCATGCGCGAAACGGCGCACGAGGCGCAAAGCGCCGAGCGGTGAGTTGGAAAGGCCGGCTTCGATAAGAGGGCGGGCAGAACGAGCGGTCTACACTCGAGCCGATGCGCTGACGCGTGCCTTAGTTGCGAAAGCCGGACATCGTTTGAGGCGGACGAGCGCCCGCGGCAGGGGGGCGAGGCACGCGGGTCGGGCCGCGCTCCTCGTTGTAGCGGGCGATGTCGGCGCGAATGGAGCCCGCGCGCAGGTACACGGCGCCGCCGTCGCGCGCTAGCGCGCGCGCCTCGTCGCTGACCGGCCGGAACGGGGTGGCAGTCGCCGCAACCGACGGCGCAGGGGCCACGCGCGGGCCGCCGTGACCATAGGGGCTCGTCGTCACGACGAACGAGCGCTGCCCGCCGCCACGCGGGGCAGCGCCTGCGGCCGGCGGTGCCGGCGCGCGCCAGAACGAGCCGGCGGCCGCACCGCCATGACCGCCGTGCGGACCTTGCGGACCTTGCGGCGGCCGAGCATGGGCGAGCGAGACCGCGGCTGCGCACAACGCAACCGCCGCCCAACGCAACAAAAAGGTATGAAGAGCCGAATCGGCCATGATCGATGCACTCGCCAACCATCCTCTCGGATGCCGTCGTGCATCGGCGCGCGGCGGGGCGCCTTTACCGAGCGGTCGTCAGATAAATCGGTGCTCCGAGGGATCTCCTCGGGTAATTTATGGGCCGCCCGTTCGGGTGTCGAGGCAAAAAATGTTAGGCGAGCAACGCCGTTGTAACGTGGTGTTACTGTGGCGGTTTTGTTCATTCGCCGGGATTCGTGCGACTATTTTCAACCGCTGCCAACGCGGTTTTGTTCGCCGTATTTTTTGTCCGTTTCACGCGCGTTTTTTGCGCAGCGCGTTTTTCATCGCTTACGAGAAGCTTTACTCATGCGTCGTCCCTCTTTTCTGGTGCCTGACAACTTCACGCTCGCATTGATCGGCACGGTGGTGCTGGCGAGCATTTTGCCCTGCCGCGGCGAAACGGCGGTGGCCATCAATTGGCTGACGAATATCGCCGTCGGTTTGCTGTTCTTTCTGCACGGCGCGAAACTCTCGCGCGAAGCGGTCGTCGCGGGGGCCACGCATTGGCGGCTGCACGCGCTCGTGCTCGTGAGCACCTTCGTCATGTTTCCGCTGCTCGGCTTGGCGATGAAGCCGCTCGCCGCCCCGCTCGTGACGCCCGAGCTTTACATGGGCATCCTGTTTCTGTGCACGTTGCCCTCGACGGTCCAGTCTTCGATCGCATTCACGTCGATCGCGCGCGGCAACGTACCGGCCGCCGTCTGCAGCGCCTCGGCCTCGAGCCTCATCGGGATCTTCGTCACGCCCGCGCTCGTGAGCCTGATCGTCACCAATCACGCGGGCTCGTCGGGCTCCGGATGGCACACCGTCGGCGCGATCGTCATGCAATTGCTCGTGCCGTTCATCGCGGGCCAGCTCTCGCGGCCGCTCATCGGTCCATGGCTCGAGCGCAACCGGCGGGTCCTGCGCTTCGTCGATCAAGGCTCGATCCTGCTCGTCGTGTACACGGCATTCAGCGAAGCCGTCAACGAAGGTCTTTGGCGGCACCTTTCGCTCGGCGCGCTGGGGGGCCTGTTCGTCGTCGACGCGCTGTTGCTCGCCGCGGCGCTCGCGCTCACCTCGCTTGCCAGCAAGCGCCTCGGCTTCAATCGCGAAGATCGGATCACGATCATCTTCTGCGGCTCGAAGAAAAGCCTCGCATCGGGCATCCCCATGGCGAAGGTGATCTTCGCCTCTCAAGCCGTGGGCGCGGTCGTCTTGCCGCTCATGCTGTTTCATCAAATCCAGTTGATGGTCTGCGCAGCGCTCGCCCAGCGGTGGGCTGCGCGCGATGTCCACCATGAAGGCCCGCGGCCGGCGGCGCACGCCGAGCACTGACGCGCGCGGCGCGGGCCGCATGGTCGGGCCCGCTGCCCGCGGGCGGATCGCGTTGCGCCGCCAATTCGCTCGAATCGAGAAACGCGATAACCAGCCACCGATTTTGCGGCGAAAAAAGCTCATTGCAAACGGCAAACGTTTGCGGTTTCTTCAATACCCAAATTTTGTGAAACGCGCGGCCGCCAAAGTACCGGGCGGGTTATCTCAGCTCAGCGGGCAAGCGAGGCCGGATAACGCTTACGAGGCAACGGCGCCGTCAGCGGCCAACCACCACTCATAAATCTTCTTAAAATCGTCCCACTCGACATTTAGCGCTATTAGAATGGCGCGACGGAACCGGGGTGCCGATAAGATTTTTCAGTAAATGCCGAAGTTGCACGTCCAAGCGAGAAAATAAATGAGTAGCGAGGATCGATCCGACGACGAACGCCAGGAAGAGGCGGCGCGCCGCGTACGGCGCATCCGGGGGCAGCGCGCCAAGACCATCGAGGCGCCGGAAGACAATCAATCGTTCGAAGACTACGCGGCCCATCGCCTGTGGTCGTTTCTCTGCGCGCAGCTTGCGACGGCGCTCGTCGGCTACGTCGTGCTGGTCGTCGGCGACGCTTGGCTCGACAATCAACGCATGGCGCCGGCAGCGCTCGCGAGTTCCCTGCCCGCGCTGCCGATGGCCGCCGCGCTTGCCGTGGCTTGGACCAAAGGCAGTGGGCTGCGCGCGAGTCTGGCCGCGCTCGCTTTCATCGCTTCGCTCGAAGCGGGCATCGTGCTGCACGCATTGCAATGGGGCGACGGCATGCTGATCGTGCTCCCGGCGTTCGTTCTGATTCCGCTGACCTTCAGTCCCGTGCTGCTGCGCGGATGGGATTTTCCGGCAACGGCCGCGCTCGCCATTGCCGGCCCGCTCGCGCTCGTCGCGCTCAGTAAGCCCCCCGCCGTCGAGCAGTTCGGCGTCGTGCTTTCCATGTTCATCGCCATATCGACGAGCCTAGTCACCAACCTGTTCGCGCTGCGCTCGCAGAAGAAAAGTTTCCGGTTGGAGCGCCAACTGCGCGCGTTCGCCGACATCGACGAGCTGACGCAGTTGCCCCGCAGGCGCCGCGTGTTCGAGCTGGGCCGGCGCATTCTGCTGCGCACCGAGCGCGTGGGCCAGCCCTTTTCCGTGTTGTACATCGACGCCGATCACTTCAAATCCGTGAACGATCGCTTCGGCCACGACACGGGCGACCGCGCGCTGCAATTGATCGCGCGGCATATCCAGGACAGCATGAGGCCGACCGACGTCGCGGGCCGTTTCGGCGGCGAGGAGTTCGTCGTTCTGCTGCCGGCCGCCGATCAGCACGACGCGGCGCGCGTCGCCGAGCGGCTGCGCAAGCGAATCGAGGATGCACGCCAGCTCGAAGTCACGTTGACGATCAGCGTGGGGGTCGCGCAACACGTGCGCGGCGAGCCGATCGAGCGCGTGATCCGGCGTGCCGACAGCGCATTGCTCGATGCGAAGGACAGCGGCCGCAACCGCGTCGTCATCGCGGAGCGCGCACACGATGCCGCGCCGCCCAACGAAACCGAGCCGATCGCTATCGCCGATCTCGTGCGCGAACACGTGGGTATCGACGCGGCGAACGACGCGGTGGCGCAGCCCGGTTGCGCACCGATCGCCGACTAGCCGCCGGGGCGGTGCCCCGGCGCGCACCATCGAAGTGCATCGCTTCACCGAAAATTCATTCAATTCTCAATCGCCAAGGTCGATAAGCCGACTATCCAATCCTTTCCGGCTTGTCGTTCCGTCATGTCATTGAGCCAGTCTTCGCCGCGCGGCGAGCCGTCCGTCACCGAGCTGATCGCTCGGCACGCGCTCACCGCCGTGTTTCAACCGATCGTCGATTTCGGCGGCGGCACGATCCTCGGTTACGAAGGGCTCATCCGCGGCCCGGCCGGATCCTCGCTGGAATCGCCGGGCGCGCTGTTCGATCGCGCCGCCCGCCAAGGCCAATGCGTGGCGCTCGAGCATGCCGCGGCGCGCACTTGCGCGACCGCTTTCGCGCAGCTCGGATGCGAAGGCAAACTATTCCTGAACTTCAGCGCCGACGCCCTCGTCGCGCTGCAGGCGACGAACGAGCGCATGATCGATTGGCTGCAGCAATGCGGCGTGGCGGCCGAGCGTCTCGTCGTCGAGCTGACCGAGCAAAGCACGATTGCCGACGTACGCAGCTTCGCACCGACCGTCGCGTCGCTGCGCGAGGCCGGCATCCAGTTCGCACTCGACGATTACGGCACGGCGAACGCGAGCATGAATCTTTGGGTGCGCCTGCAACCCGACGTCGTCAAAATCGATCGTTTCTTCATCGACGACATCGCCAACGACTCGCTCAAGTTCGAGGCCGTTCGCGCGATGCAGCATTTCGCGGAGGCGAGCGGCGCACGCCTCGTGGCCGAAGGCATCGAAAACGCAGCCGATTTGATCGTCGTGCGCGACATGGGAATCGCGCTCGGCCAAGGGTTTCTGCTCGGCCGGCCCGATCCGCGTGCCCCGCGCAAGCTTGCCGAACCCGCGCGCGAGGCCCTCGGCGCCAACCACATCGCCGTATTTCCCGGAGCGACGCGCGCCTCGATCGCCGCATCGCCCTCGGGCAGCATGGCGGCTGCGAAAATGATCGTCCCGGCGCCCGCGTTGCCCACGAGCGCGACGAACAACGACGTCCTCGATCTGTTCAATCGCCTGCCGGCGCTGCATGCGCTCGCCGTGGTCGAGCAAGACGAGCCGATCGCGCTCATCAACCGGCGCAGCTTCATGGACCGCTATGCCCTGCCCTATCACCGCGAGCTGTTCGGCAAACGCCCTTGCATGCTGTTCGCGAATGCGTCGCCCGTCGTCATCGAAAAATCGATGACCGTCGAGCAGATGGCCAAGCTGCTCGCGAGCGACGACCAGCGCTACCTCGCGGACGGCTTCGTCATCACCGACGAAGGGCGCTACGTGGGCCTGGGCACGGGCGAAAGCCTCGTCAGGGCCGTCACGGAAGTGCGCATCGAAGCGGCCCGCTACGCCAATCCGCTCACGTTTCTGCCCGGCAACATTCCGATCAGCTCCCATATCTCGCGGCTCGTGGGGCACCGGGTGCGGTTTCACGCGTGCTACGTCGATCTGAACCATTTCAAGCCGTTCAACGATCGTTACGGCTACTGGCAAGGCGACGAGGTGCTCAAGTTCGCGGCGGCCGTGCTGGCCGATGTGTGCGATCCGACGCGCGACTTCCTCGGCCACGTCGGCGGCGACGACTTCCTGATCCTGTTCCAAAGCGAGGACTGGCATACGCGCGTGTTGCGCGCGGTCGATGCGTTCAACACGGGCAGCCTGCATTTCTATGCGGACGAGGACCGCGAAGCCGGCGGCATTCACGGCGAAGACCGGCGCGGCAACCCAACGTTCTTCGGCTTCGTGACCATGGCGATCGGGTGCGTGCGGGTCGAGCCGGCTCGCGGCGCTCAGGCGCGCTACGGCAGCGAGGACATCGCATCGGTGGCCGCGCTGGCCAAGCACCGCGCCAAACAGGACGCGGCGGGGGTGTTCGTCATCGATCTCGAGGAAGGCGCGGCGCTCATGCATGCACGCGAAGCGCACGTTTAGCATTTTTTACTAAACAAAAAATGTTCCTGAATCATTGCAGGATCAACGCATAAGGGCAATCATGTAGCTCATCTGGCGGTCGTTTTTGCGATTTTTACTATACAATCGCCGCACCAAGACCCGAGGAACGAGCGACCATGGCCACCACGATTCGCGACATCGCCCGCGCGGCGAACGTGTCGATCGGCACCGTGTCGCGCGCCCTGAAAAACCAGCCGGGTCTGTCCGAAGCCACACGGCTGCGCGTGGTGGAAACGGCGCAGCGGCTCGGCTACGACGCGGCGCAATTGCGCCCGCGCATCCGGCGCCTCACGTTTCTGCTGCACCGGCAGCACAACAACTTCGGCTCGAGCCCCTTTTTCTCGCATGTCCTGCACGGCGTGGAGGACGCTTGCCGCGCACACGGCATCGTGCCCTCGCTGCTGACGGCCGGCCCGACCGAGGACGTGGCCGAGCAATTACGCCTGCACGCCCCCGATGCCATCGCAGTGGCAGGCTTCGTCGAGCCGGAAACGCTGGCCACCGTGGCCGCGATGCAGCGCCCGTTGGTGTTGATCGACCTGTGGGCGCCGAACATGCGCTCGGTCAATCTCGACAACGCGCAGGGGGCCATGCTGGCGATGCGGCACTTATTCGCCCTCGGGCGCCAGCGCGTGGCGTTCATCGGCGGCTCGCTCGCGCATTACAGCATCGCGCAGCGCGCGCTCGGCTACCGGCGCGCCTTCTTCGAAGCGGGGCTGCTGTTCGACCCGTCGCTGGAAACCTCTATCGACGCCCACCTGCCGCCGGACGAAGGCGCCGAATTGGCGATGCAGCGGCTACTCGACGCCCAAGGGCCCGAGCGCATGCCCAACGCGGTTTTCGCCTATAACGACGTTGCAGCGCTCGCCGCGATGCGCGTCGTGCTAGCACGCGGCTTGCGCGTGCCCGAGGACATCGCGTTCGTCGGCTTCGACGACATACCCGCGGCCTCCCACGCTACGCCCGCACTGACCACGATCGCGATCGACAAAGAAGCCCTCGGCGCGCGCGGCGTGCAGTTGCTGCTCGAAGATACGCCCGTCGAGTTGACGGTACGACTGCCGGTGCGGCTCGTCGCGCGGGCCAGCACGGTCGGCGGCGCCGGCGCGCAGCACGCGCTCGGTCAAGCCGGCATCGAATCGGAAATCACATCATGACGAAGCTTCCCAACGTTACTCGAGGCATCAAGCCGGCGCCCGGCACCGTCCATACGAATGCGCTCGTGCCGCCCGTCGACGATTTTCGGGATCGCGCGTTCTTGCTCGAGCACGTGGCCGATACGCTCGCGTTCTATGGGCCGACCGTCTACGACGCCTCGGGGGGCTTCTTCCACTATTTCAAGGACGACGGCGCGGTCTACAACCGCACCTCGCGCCATCTGGTGAGCAGTTGCCGCTTCGTCTTCAACTACGCGATGGCCTACCGGCATTTCCGCGATCCGCAATACCTGGAATACGCGCGTCACGGCCTCGCATTCTTGCGCGATGCCCACTGGGACCCGGAACATCGCGGCTACGACTGGGAGATCGAATGGCGCAACCGGGACAAGCGCACGGTGGACGGCACCCGGCACTGCTACGGCCTCGCGTTCGTTCTCCTCGCGCAAGCCCATGCGGCGATGGCCGGGATCGAAGAGGCGCGGCTGCAGATTGCCGAAACGTTCGAGCTGATGGAGCGCCGGTTCTGGGATCCGGCCGCTGGGCTCTACGCCGATGAAGCGACCCCCGACTGGCATGTCTCGACCTATCGCGGTCAGAACGCGAACATGCATGCGACCGAAGCGCTGCTCGCGGCCTACGAGGCGACCGGGCACCTCGTCTATCTCGACCGGGCCGAACGCGTCGCCACCCATATCACCGAGCGGCAGGCCAATCTCTCGCACGGGTTAGTTTGGGAGCACTTCCACGCCGATTGGTCGGTCGATTGGCACTACAACGAAGAAGACAGCTCGAACATCTTTCGGCCCTGGGGCTTTCAGCCCGGGCACCAGACGGAATGGGCCAAGCTGCTGTTGATCCTCGAGCGCCATCGCCCCCTGCCCTGGCTGCTGCCGCGCGCCGTCGAACTCTTCGATGCGGCGCTCACGCACGCTTGGGACGACGAGCACGGCGGCCTATGCTACGGCTTCGGCCCCGACGGCAAGATTTGCGATCACGACAAGTACTTTTGGGTGCAGGCCGAAACGCTGGCCGCCGCCGCACTGCTCGGCCATCGCACCGGCAGCGAGCGTTTTTGGGACTGGTACGACGAGATTTGGAGCTACAGCTGGACGCATTTCGTCGACCATCGCCATGGCGCCTGGTATCGCATCCTCACATGCGACAACCGCAAATACAGCGACGAAAAAAGCCCGGCCGGCAAAACCGATTACCACACGATGGGCGCTTGCTACGAAGTGTTGAACGCGCTTGGCGAAAGCCACGCGAGCGGCGACGCGCATGAAATCGGCGACGGCGTCGAACCGGCTTCTCCCCTGCAGGCGGCCAACCGCGGCAACGGCAACGGCCGCGGAACGGGCAACGGCAGCGGCTTGACCCGCCGCGCTTGAACGGACGATCTATGCAAACCCCGAGCGCTTCGAGCGCATCACAGGCCGCCGCGCGCGGCGAGCGGCCCGACCTCCCGCTGTTCGTCAGCGCGGGCGACATCCTGACCGATCTCGTGCGCACGGACGGGCCGCACTGGACTTCCCACCCGGGCGGCGCCGGTTGGAACGTGGCACGAGCCGTGGCGCGCCTGGGCGTGCCGACGGCGTTCGCGGGCGCGATCGGCGTCGACTGCTTCTCCGACGATTTGTGGCGCGCGAGCGAAGCGGCGGGCCTCGACTTACGCTTCTTGCAGCGCGTAGCGCGCGCACCGCTGTTGGCCATCGTGCATCGCACGCATCCGCCGGCCTATTTTTTTATCGGCGATGCCAGCGCCGACCTCGCGTTCGACCCCGAGTCGCTGCCGGAAGGCTGGGCCGGCGCGGCGCGCTGGGCGCATTTCGGCGGCATCAGCCTTGCGCGCGCGCCGCTATCCGCCACGCTCGCGACCTTGGCGGCCGAGCTGCGCGCGCAGGGCGTGCGCATCAGCTTCGATCCGAACTACCGCAACGTCATGGAGCACGGCTACCGCCCCATGCTCGAAACGATGGTGGCGCTCGCCGATCTCGTCAAAGTCTCCGACGAAGACTTGCGTTGCCTCTTCGGCACGGATGAAGACACGGCGCTCGACACCCTGCGCGCGATGAATCCCGAGGCGACCTTGCTCGTCACGCGCGGTTCGGGCGCCGCGACGTTGATCGCCCCCGGCGAGACGATCGCGGCGATGCCGCCGCGCGTCGAAGTCGTCGATACGGTCGGCGCGGGCGATGCCTCGATCGGCGGCTTGCTGTTCAGCCTGATGCAACGGCCCGAACGCGGCTGGCGCGATCATTTGACGTTCGCATTGGCGGCGGGTGCGGCGGCGTGCCGGCATGCGGGGGCGCATTCGCCGTCGCTCGACGAGATCGTCGCGCTGTTGGAATAGAACGGGGAACGGGCGGATAGCAGCGCTGTCTCGCCGCCGCGGCTCGGCTTGCCGCCGGTGGGCACGAGAAGCGCGTGCTACGATGGTTTTATCCGTCCCGGACAGGAGCGTCATCATGGAAGACGTCACCTACACGAAAGGAATCTACACGGCCACGGCCGGCGTTCAGCAACTCGACGACGGCCGGTTTCAAGGGGTCGTCCACCTGGCGCGCGACGACGCGGCCGAACCGGAGACGATGGTCTACGAAGTCAAGGGCGTGAGCGCAACCGTCTCGGAGGCGCTCGAAGAAGCCAAAGCGCTCGCCCATCAAATTCTCGGCGAAATCGAGTTGTAGCGCGAGTGGCGGCGCGGTGGCGCGTCCATCGCATCGGCCCGCCCCACTGGCTTCGAACGCTCGCCGAAACCAGGCGAATGGAGGTTCGAAATGACCGAAGAGAGCTACGTCTACGGCGTCTATTCGATCCACGTGCGTCCTATCGAGCTCGAAGGCTCGCGCTGGGACGCCGAGTATGAAATCCGGCAGCAGGACAAGCCCGTGCAGCGCTGGACGACGGTGGGCGGCGACGCGGGTTATGCCCAGGCCGCCGAGGCCATCGAATCGGCGCGCCAGCGAGCGCAAGCCGACATCGAGCGCGGCGCCGCCGTGCCCAAGCCCAGAGCGTTTCCGTAGTCGCGCGCAGAAGCCGCGCGTGCTACGCTGCGCCCGTTCCCGATGAAGCGCAGCATCGATGTCGACCGAGACACACCCACCCGACGCGGCCCCGCCAGAGGGCCAGGCCACACCGGAGCGCGCCGCCCCGCGCGTGCCGCGCTCGCCCCATGCCCGTCCCGCCCCGGATGCGGCCAAGCGGCCGCTCGCCGGCAACCGGAGCAGCCGCATCCTGCGCACGGGCACGGGCACGATCGTCACTCACGGCCTGCCGGGGCGAGCGAACCTCGATCTGTACCATCGCGCGCTCACGGCGAGTTGGCCCGTGTTCTTCGGGGCGCTCGCCGCGTTCTTCGTGCTGCTGAACGCGGCATTCGCCGCACTTTACTCTTGCGGTCAAGCGCCGATCGCGAATCAAGCCCCCGACGGCTTCCTCGGCGCATTCTTCTTCAGCGTGGAAACGCTCGCGACGGTCGGCTACGGCGACATGCACCCGCAGACGGTCTACGCTCACGCGATCGCAACGCTCGAGATCTTCACGGGCATGTCGAGCATCGCTTTGGCGACAGGCCTCATCTTCGTGCGTTTTTCCCGCCCTCGGGCTCGCATCATCTTTGCGCGCTATGCCGTCGTGCGCCCGCTCGACGGCAAACCGACACTGATGCTGCGCGCCGCCAACGCGCGGCAAAACTTCATCGTCGAAGCCAAGGCCAAGCTTCGGCTGATGCGCTATGAGCGCAAGCCCGAGGGCTATCCGCTGTGGCGCATCCAAGACCTGAAGCTCGTGCGCGAGCAGCATCCGACTTTCCTGCTGGGTTGGAACCTGATGCACGTGATCGACGAAACGAGCCCGCTCTACGGTGAAACGGCGGAAAGCCTCGCCGCCAGCGAAGCGTCGTTGATGTTGATGATCGAGGGCGCCGACGAAACCACGACGCAGACGATGTATGGCCGCCGCGCATGGGGCCACGAGGATATCCGCTGGCAGCATCGGTTCGTCGACTTGCTGCATGAGGACGAGGACGGCATCACGCACATCGACTACGCGCAGTTCGACGAGGTCGTTCCCCTGGACGATCGAGACGAGGCCGGCGCGAAAGCCGCCGCGACCTCACCAGCCCCGCAAGCCCCGACCGCGCCGGCATAACCGGCCTCGCAACCCGGTCGGCGGAAAATTCCTCTCCAATCCGAGGCTTGGCGCGGACAAAATGCCGCACCTTCGCGCCGCCATCGACGAGATAGCAAAAATCCTCCGGCTGCCTCGCTAAAGAATAGAGCCTTCGCTGCCCCGCGTCGAACGGGCGTACCCTCTTCGGCCGGACACCGGTCTTGGATGGGGCAAAAAAGCTTGAAGGAGACACACCATGACCGCCCGCCTGCCGATCGACGGCACGCCTGCTCTATCCGAATACCGCCTCACCGATAACCTGACCGCCACGCGCGGCCGCATCTTTCTCACCGGCACGCAGGCGCTCGTGCGCATCATGCTGATGCAGCGCGAGCTCGATCGTGCGCTCGGCTGGAATACGGCAGGCTTCGTCAGCGGCTATCGCGGCTCGCCCCTCGGCATGGTCGATCAGCAGATGTGGAAGGCCAAGAAGCTGCTCGATGCGAACGATGTGCGCTTTCTGCCCGCGATCAACGAAGAACTCGGCGGCACCGCCGTGCTCGGCACTCAGCGGGTCGAAGCCGATCCCGAACGCACCGTCGATGGGGTGTTCGCCATGTGGTATGGCAAAGGCCCGGGCGTCGACCGCGCGGGCGACGCCCTGAAGCACGGCAACGCCTACGGCTCGTCGCCGCACGGCGGCGTGCTCGTCGTGGCCGGCGACGATCACGGCTGCGTCTCGTCCTCGATGCCGCATCAAAGCGACTTCGCGCTCATGGCGTGGCACATGCCGATAGTCAACCCGTCGCACATCGCCGACATGCTGGAATTCGGCGCCTACGGCTTCGCGCTCTCGCGCTTCTCGGGCGCATGGGTGGGCTTCAAGGCGATTTCGGAGACGGTCGAATCGGGCGCCACGGTCGATCTGGACGCCTTGGCCTCGCGCTGGCCCGCCCCCACCGATTTCGCCGCGCCCGCGGGCGGCCTGCACAATCGCTGGCCCGACCTGCCGAGCCTGACCATCGAAGCGCGTCTGGCCGCCAAGCTCGATGCCGTGCGCGCGTTCGCCCGCGTCAACAGCATCGACAAATGGATCGCCCCGAGCCTCGCCGCCGATATCGGCATCGTCACCTGCGGCAAAACGCATCTCGATCTGATGGAGGCGCTGCGCCGGCTCGATCTGACCGTCGCCGATCTCGACGCCGCGGGCGTGCGCATCTATAAGGTCGGGCTCTCGTTCCCGCTCGAACTGTCGCGCATCGATACGTTCGTCCAGGGGCTCTCCGAAGTGCTCGTGATCGAAGAGAAAGGCCCGGTCGTCGAGCAACAAATCAAGGACTACCTGTACAACCGCCCGGCGAGTGAGCGCCCGGCGATCATCGGCAAGCACGACGCAGGCGGCGCGCCGCTGCTCTCGGCGCTCGGCGAGCTGCGCCCCTCGCGCGTGCTGCCCGTGTTCGCCCAATGGCTAGCCGGGCACAAGCCCGCGCTGGACCGGCGCGAGCGCGTCGTCGATCTCGTCGCGCCGAGCATTCTCTCGAACGCGGCAGACGCCGTGCGCCGCACGCCCTACTTCTGCTCGGGCTGCCCGCACAACACGTCGACGAAAGTGCCCGAAGGCTCGATCGCGCACGCCGGCATCGGCTGCCATTTCATGGCCTCGTGGATGGATCGCGCCACCACGGGCTTGATTCAGATGGGCGGGGAAGGCGTCGACTGGGCCTCGCACTCGATGTTCACCAAGACCAAGCATGTCTTTCAGAACCTGGGCGACGGCACCTATTTTCATTCGGGCATCCTCGCCATCCGCCAAGCCGTGGCGGCCAAGACGAACATCACCTACAAGATTCTCTACAACGACGCCGTCGCCATGACGGGCGGCCAACCCGTCGACGGCAGCATTTCGGTGCCGCAGATCGCCCGTCAAGTCGAAGCCGAAGGCGTCTCGCGCTTCGTCGTCGTCTCGGACGAGCCCGAGAAGTACGACGGGCATCATGCCCTCTTCCCGAAAGGCACGACGTTCCATCATCGGCGCGAACTCGACGACGTCCAGCGCGAGCTGCGCGACACGCCGGGCGTCACGGTCCTCATCTACGATCAAACCTGCGCCGCCGAAAAACGCCGCCGCCGCAAGAAAGGCGAATTTCCCGATCCGGACAAGCGGCTGTTCATCAACGAAGCGGTCTGCGAAGGCTGCGGCGATTGCGGCGTGCAGTCGAACTGCCTGTCGGTCGAACCCGTGGAAACGCCGCTTGGCCGCAAGCGCCGAATCGACCAATCGTCGTGCAACAAGGACTTCTCCTGCGTCAACGGCTTTTGCCCAAGCTTCGTCACGATCGAAGGCGGGAAGCTGAAGAAGGCGGCGGGCGTGGCGTTCGACGAAGCAGCGTTGGCGCGCAGCGTCGAAGCGTTGCCGGTGCCGCACACGCATCTGGATGCCGCGCCTTACGATATCCTCGTAACCGGCGTGGGCGGCACGGGCGTCGTCACCGTCGGCGCGCTGATCAGCATGGCCGCTCACCTCGAAGGTAAAAGCGCGTCGGTGCTCGACTTCATGGGCTTCGCGCAAAAGGGCGGCTCGGTGCTCTCGTTCGTGCGCTTCGCCGCGAGCGACGAATGGCTGAACCAAGTGCGCATCGATACGCAGCAGGCCGACCTGCTGCTTGCCTGCGACATGGTGGTCGGGGCTAGCGCGGACGCATTGCAAACGGTTCGCCACGGCCGCACGCGGATCGTCGTCAACACCCACCAGATTCCGAACGCCTCGTTCGTCCACGATCCGGACGCGAATTTGCACGCCGATGCGCTCGTCGACAAGATGCGCGCCGCCGCGGGCGCGCAATTCATGTCGACCTGCGATGCACAGGCGCTCGCCGCGAAGTTCCTCGGCGATTCGATCGGGGCGAACATTCTCATGCTCGGCTTCGCCTGGCAGTTGGGCCTCGTGCCGGTGTCGCACGCGGCGCTCATGCGCGCGATCGAGCTGAACAACGTCGCCGTGCCGATGAACAAGCTCGCATTCGCGGTAGGCCGCCTCGCGGCGGGCGACGCGGCCGCGCTCGAAGCGCTTTGGGCCGCGCGTCATACGACGCCCACGGCCAGTGCGACGCCCGCGGGCGAGCTTGCCGAACTGGACGCGCTCGTCGCGGATCGCGAACAGCGCCTCGCCGCCTATGGCGGTGCGCGCTACGTCGAGCGCTATCGCGCACTCGTCGCGGCGGCGCGCCACGCCGAAAACCGTGTGCCGCACGCGCGGGTCGCGCGCGCGGTGGCCACGACGTTCTACCGCTTGCTCGCCGTGAAAGACGAATACGAAGTCGCACGCTTGCACACCGACGCCGCATTTCGCGAGGCGCTCGAAGCACAGTTCGAAGGTAAGGCCGGCAAGGACTTTCGCGTCAGTTTCAACATGGCGCCTCCGGCGCTCGCGAAAGCCAAGGCAGGCCAGGTGCCGCGCAAGCTGACGTTCGGCCAATGGCTCTGGCCGGTGCTCGGCATGCTCGCGAAATGGCGCGGTTTGCGCGGCACCGCGCTCGATCCGTTCGGCCGCTCGGCGGAACGCCGCATGGAACGCGCGCTTGCCGGCGACTATGAAACGACGATGGCACGCGCGTTCGGTTGCATGAACGCGGAAAATGCCGAAGCCATCGCGCAGCTAGCGGAACTGCACGCTCGCGTGCGCGGCTACGGGCACGTGAAACTGCGCAATCTAGCCGGCGTGAAGCGCAGCGAGCGCGAGCTGGCTGCCCGCATCGGCGTGGAGGCGGCGACCAGCCTCGCCGTGCAACACGCGCTCGACGAGGCGAAGGGCGCGGGCTCGCTGCGCGGCATCCCGGTCGTGGTTGCGAAATAAGAAAAAGAGATTCGGCACAGGCGGAGCGCCGCATGCCAGCGGCGCCCGTTACCGTGCTTACTTCGGCGTCATCCAACGCCCGTTCTGGTCGAGCTGCCGATAGGTCTGGAATTTCCCGCCTTTCACGATCACCGCCACATAGACCGCCTTGGAGCGATCGCCTTTTTCGTTGAACGCGATCTCGCCCGTCGCCCCGCTGAAATTCGATATCTTGTGCAAAGCGGTGACGATATCCGCGGGCTTGGTCGAATTGGCGTTCTCGATCGCTTTGGCCGTCACGGCGACGGCATCGTATTCGTAAATCGAATACGGTCCGGGCTCGACGCCGTAAGCCTTCTTGTAATCGTCGACGAAGCGGCGCGCCTTCGGGCCGGTCAGGAATGTGGGCAGCGGGGCCGTGGTGCAAATCATGCCGTTGGCCGCACTGCCGGCGGTTTTGATCAGCGTGGGCTGCGTCGTCCCATCGCCGCCCATGAAGTATTTGATGCGAAGCTTTAGCTGATGAAAATCCCGCGCGAGCAACGCGGCCTCGGGGTAATAGCCCGTGTAGTAGACGACGTCGGGCTTGAGCGCCGCCACTTGCTTGGCGACATCGGCGTAATCCATTTGCCCCGGCGTGAGCGCATCGTCATAAACCACCTCGATGCCCTGCTGCTTCAACGCCTGGACGGCGTTCTCGGCAAGTCCTTTCGAATAAGTCGTGTTGTCGTTCACGACGGCCACCGCCTTCGCATGCAGGACCTCCTTCATGAGCTTGGCGGCGAACGGCCCCTGCTCGTCGTCTCGGCCGATCGTGCGAAACGCGTTGTCCCAGCCTTTCTCGGTCAGTTCCGGATTGGTCGAGGCATCCATCACGTAAGCGAGGCCCGCGCCGTGAAACACGCGCAATTCGGGCAGCGCCGCGCTCGAACAGTAGCCGCCCGCCACCGCCACGACACCTTTTCCGACGAGCGTTTGCGCGGCCTGAGCCGCCTTGTCCGCGTCGCATTCGTCGTCTTCCTGCACGAGCTCGATCTTTTTGCCGAGCACGCCGCCGCGGCGATTGATGTCGTCGGCGGCCAGTTGCGCGCCATTCAAGATGTCCTTGCCGGCCGTCGCGTAGCCGCCCGACAGCGGCACCGGCACCCCGATTTTGATCGTCTCTTGCGCGCACGCGGCGCCGGGGGCGGCGGCGAGCGATAAGGCGGCTATGCCAAAGCCGGCGAGCGCCGCTCGCGCGAGAGCGCTCCATACACGCGCCGCTGCAGGTTGCCGAACCGTCATGTCTGTGCTCCTTGTGGTTTTTATGAACGGGGAGCGCGTCTCAGGCATTGGGGGCAGCGAACGCCGAGCCGCGGCCGCGGACACGCGAATCGCTAGTAGCAATCCACGCGCCGCGCCGCGCGGGCAGGCGAAGCATCGATCGCGCCTAGCCCGCCGCGCTACCTTGATAATAGGCGTCGAACCGTGCAGATCAAGCGAGTGCGTGCGGGAGGACGGCGGCCGCCGCGGAAGGCGGCGCGCCGGGCAAGCCTAAAGATCGGCGGCGTCTTCCTGCCAATCGATGTCGCCGCACAGGACGCACAGGCCGGTGCCGATCCGCACGGCCACCGACAGCGTCACGCAAGGAAGCGCTTCGTTGATCGACAGGTACGGCCGCGTTGCGTGAACGCGATCGGGCGCCTCGAGCGCGGCAAGGAAGTACGGACGGCGCATCCAGTTGGCCCCTTGTGCATCGGCCACCGGTAGAAACCGCGCTTCATGACCCGCGCGATCGGCGCGCAGGACAACGTTGCGGCCTTTCTGGCGGCCTTCTTCGTCCAACAGGAAGCAGCGCGCGGCGTGATCGAGCGCGAGGAAGTTCCAGCACACTTCCTCGAGCGGCTCGCCTTGGGCGAGGCGCTCACCCGCTCGTTCGAACGCGCGTAGGTACGGCGCGAGCCGGCTGGCACGCGCACGCTCGCGCGCCTGGCTCTGCGCACGGTGGCACTCGGCCAGGGCCGCGATGCGCTCGGCGGCGTAGGCGCTATCGGCGGCGCCCGGACTCGGCCGTCCGAAATGGAAGCCCTGAACGAAATCGGCGTCGCATGAGAACGCCAATTGGGCTTCGTGCTCGGTCTCGACGCCTTCGATGAGAACGAGCTTGCCGGCCTCGTGCAGCATGGCCACGAAGCCGGGCAGAATGGCCGCCGCTTGCGTGCGATGCGCCGCTTGCGAGAGCATCATGCGGTCGACCTTCACGATGTCGGGATCGAGCTGCCAAATTCGCTCCAAATTCGAATCGCCCGCGCCGAAATCGTCGAGTGCGATCAGGAAGCCCTGCTCGCGAAACCGGCGCGCTTCGTCGGCCAATTTGTCGAAGTCTTCGGCGCGCACCGCTTGCAGCTCCAGCACGATACGGCGCGGCGATAGTTCGAGCCGATCGAGGTGCGCGCGCAGCGCAGCCTCGTGATAGGAATCGGCGAGCGCTCCCGCGTGGATGTTCAGGAAAAGCCACTCGCGCTCGGCATGCAGCGTCTTGAAGTTCTCCAGATGCAGCGACTGCGCGAGACGATCGACATAGTGAAGCTCGCTCTGGCGCGCTGCGTCGCCGAATACGTCGAGCGGCGGCACCGGCCGATCGAAGATGTCGTGGGCGCGCAGCAGCGCCTCGTAGCCGACGGCGCGCAAGTGAGACAAGCTGAAGATCGGCTGGAACACGCTCGTGAGCGTGAGGTCGCGATGGCGCAACGCATAGCGTTGCAGCCCGGAGATTAGATCGGGTTCGAGCGATCGCGGCGCAGCTACGCCCCTTTCCCGCACGGAAATCACCATGGCGCTCCCCACGCGCGGCACGCGCGAACCGGTGACATGGCGTTCAAACGATGGCGACGCACACAAATGACGATAGACCTCATCGACGGCTCCCTCGGCTCTTTGTACTGTAGTGGCAGCCGTGAGCAAAGCAAGGTCCGTGCGCGGCCCGCACCGACGCATGGTGCGGCGGGCGCGAAGCGAGTCGGAGGCGGGTGGGCGCTTGCACGCGCCCTGGCAGGCGTTGCGCCGGGGCATGCGCGCTCGCACCGTCTAGGTGCAAGCGCGCACGCCGTCAGATCGACGATGGCGCTTAGAGCACCGGGCCGCGCGCCAATTCGCGGCGCAGCAATGCATAGAGCAGGATAGCGCCGAAGGTGGCGGTCCCGATGCCGCCGAGCGCGAACCCGCCAAGCTGCAACGAGAAATTGCCCGCGCCGATCACCAATGTCACGGCCGCGACGATCAGGTTTCGGTTGTCGGAGAAGTCGACTTTATTGACGACCCAAATGCGTGCGCCCGTCACGGCGATGAGCCCGAAGACGACGATCGAGACGCCGCCCAGCACGGGGCCGGGGATCGTCTGTATCAGCGCGCCGAACTTCGGCGAGAAGCCGAGCACGATCGCGATGACGGCCGCCACGACGAACACGATCGTCGAGTAGATCTTGGTGACCGCCATGACACCGATGTTTTCAGCGTAGGTCGTGACGCCCGTGCCGCCGGCGAAGCCCGAAACGATGGTTGCAAGGCCGTCGCCCACGAACGCGCGGCCGATGTAGCGATCGAGGTTGTGCCCCGTCATGGCGCTGACGGCCTTGATGTGGCCCAGGTTCTCGGCGACGAGAATGATGGCGACGGGCGCCAGCAGCAACATGGCATGCCCATCGAAGACGGGCGCCGAGAAGTGCGGCAAACCGAACCAGGCGGCGTTGGCGACGATCGAGAAATCGATCGGCTTGCCAAGGCCCATGCCGTTGGTGGCGATGGCGTAGATCGCGTAGGCGATCAGCAAGCCTACGAGAATGAGCAGCCGTTGCACCATGCCGCGCGTGAACACGGCGACGATGCCGACACTGAGCACGGTGACGACGGCCATCCACGAATCGAAGTTCGAACCGCTCACGCTTTTCACGGCGATCGGGGCGAGGTTCAGGCCGATGACCGCGACGATCGAACCGGTGACGACGGGCGGCATGAGGGTCTCGATCCACTTCGTGCCGACCGCTGCGACGATGAGCCCGATGATCGCGTAGACCACGCCGCAGACGATGATCCCCCCGAGCGCAACGGGGATGTTCAGGTTGGGGCCGTGTCCCGCATAGCCCGTCACGGCGATGACGAGCCCGATGAACGAGAAGCTCGAGCCCAGATAGCTCGGCACGCGGCCGCCGACGAGCGCGAAGAACAGCAAGGTGCCGATGCCGGACATGAGAATGCACACGTTCGGATCGAAGCCCATGAGCAGCGGGGCGAGCACGGTCGAGCCGAACATGGCGACGACGTGTTGAACGCCCATGGCGAACGTCTGCGGCCAGGGCAAACGCTCGTCGGGCGCGACGACACGGCCCTCGGCGGCGCGCGGCGCGATGCGCCAGCGCGGAAAATAGGATTCGGCCATGCTGATTGGGCTCCTTCTCGCTTGGGGGGGCCGCCTTGATGCGGCGGCATATTGGAATCACGCGCGAGTTTAAGGACAGCAATAAGCGGTGGCAAGCTGTCGATGGACCGCTACCTCGTCCAACCAAGCTTCGGCCTAGCCATGCCACCGGCAAACGCGCTGCAGGAACGCCCAGCGACGCGAAGGCAGACCGCAGAAACCACGGCTAGGCACAGCCGCCGGGCCGCGACTAGCGATAAAAGCGCCGCCACTCTATGCACCCGGATGCGGTCGGCACGGCCCACGTTCTATTTCAGGCAATGCCACCGGAACTGCACAGCGACGCCTCCCGCGGCCCGGCTTCGCCGCGCTCGCAGAAGACCATTCGATAGGTCCCCACGGGATGCGCGGCGACGAAGCGGCGAAAGATCCGGACCGGCTCGCAGCGCATGCCGCACGTGAATGCATCGAAGAATGCGCGTCCTTCGTCGGGATACGTATGCAGCGAAACGTGCGACTCGGCGAGCAGCAGCAAAATCGTGACGCCGTTCGGTTCGAACGCATGCTCGATCGTGCCGAGCACGGTCGAGCCCTCGGCCACGGCAGCATCGGTCAGCGCGCGCACGAGCGCGCCACGATCATTGAGTAGCGCCTGATCGGCGTGCGCAATGTCGACCAGCACATGACGGCCATAGGCCAGATGCAGCGATTCATTCATGACGATTGGAAGCCCGTGCAGTGCCTGCGTAGCCCACCGATACGACGGCCACGCCGATGATCGAAATCCCGACGGCGACCGGCGCAATGGCGCTGAGCGCACCCGCGAATGCGCCCGACATCGCCTCGCTCGTATTGGCCAGCGTCGAGAACAAGCTGAAGTTCTTGCCGACGTTCGCGTCGGTGGATAAGCGCTGAATGTTCGTGGGCAGCACCACATCGACGAACGCACCGATTGCGCCGAGCGCGAAACACCCGGCGAACGTCGCCGGCGCACTGACTGCGCACAACGGCAGGAGCGCCAGCATGAAGCCGTAGCAGCGCCAATACGTCATCAAGCTCGGGGTGCTGAAATCGCGCGAGACGCTACTGCATACGAGGGCGCCGATCAACGCTCCGAGGGCAATGGCGCTCATCGCGAAGCCGATCACGCTGTCGGCATAGCCTTCGCTCTTGAGCATCGTCGGGATGAGCACGCGCAAGGCCGCGCCGACAAACAGAATGCACAACGCCGAATATCCAATGCTGACGAACAGCTCGCGCTTGGCCAGCGATGCCTTGAAGTTCGCCGCGAACTCGCCGTACAAGCCGCGCAGCGTGCAGCGCGCGACGGACTCGGCGCATGCGGTAGCGTCGCCGCGTGTCACCGGCACGGAGGCCGTGAGCGTTCGCCAAACGCAGAGCGCCGAAACCAAATAGGTCGCGGCATCGATCGCCAGCACGTAGCCCGAGTCCGCCACGGCATACAGCAGCGCGCCACCGAGCGCGGGACCGACTAGGCCGCCCATTTCCGCTGCCATTTGCGCCGCGCCGTTCGCCGCAGGCAAGTGCTCGGCCCGCACCAGCGCGGGAATGGCGCCCTGGAACGCGGGCTGAAACAGCGTGCGAAACGCCGTCATCGACATCCCGATCAGCGCCAACGCGGTCGCGTCCATCCTCACACTCGACAACAGGAAGCAAAACGCGGCCGTGATGAGCATCCGCGCCAGATCGGCGGCAATCATCAACGAGCGGCGCGAGAGCCGATCCGATAGCGCGCCGCCCAGCGGGCCGAGCACGACGTAGGGGATGAACCGAAAAAAATAGATCGCGCCCGAGAGCGCCACGTTCGCATGCGTGACGTTCAGCACCGTCACGATGAAGATGAATTCGTGAACGCCGTCGCCGATCTGCGACAGCAGGTTGCCCGTCAACAGGATGGACAGACGGCGTTCCTTGCGCAGCATCGCGAGCATCGTCAGCCCTCGGCGGCGTGCGCGGGCATGAGCGGAAACAGCAGTTCCCGCTTGGAGAAGCGCCGGCCGGGATCTTTCAGCTTGTCGATCACCATGCCGTTCATCAGCAACTGATCGGCGCCCGGCATGAGGTAGTACATGAGATTCACGTACCAATACCAACCTAGCTTGGTCAACGCCAAGGACGTATCGTCCTCGACGACGAATCCTTCTTGCCGAACACGGTCCAGCTTTTCGAGCACTTCTGGATGCACGGCGTCCCACCGCACGTGCCGTTTATCGAGACGGCCGTGATACGGCAAACGCAGCACGATCGGCCGGGCGAAATCGAGCGCCCGCTCATGCCCGCTGATTTCGCAGGGCACGCGGCCTTGCGCGATCGCCTCGCGATAGACCTTCTTGCTGTGGGTTTGCGTCAGTACGTGCCCCATCGTCGAGCTGATCGCATTGACACCGAAGCCCATCAGGTCGTGGTCGTGATAGCCGTATACGTGCTCGTGATAGACGAACGAATATGCGTCGCTCACGACATCGCCCGTCGCCGCCGTGCGGAAGTAACCGTGGCCGTTGTGCGGCATGAACCCCGCATGCCGCATCGCTTGGTCGATCAACAGGTTCATGCCGAACTTGCGCATGGCGGAGGTGGGCGCGGCGCCGGCCGCCTCCAGCTTCGCGTGCAAGCCGACTTGCGTCACGATGTTGTCGATCGGATAGATGTCGACGTTGGTCGTTCCGAGCGCAACGGCCGCTTCCAAATCGGCAATCAACTCATCTTCGTCTTGACCGCTCATGCCGTACAAAATATCGAACGTTTGATACGGAAAGAGTCGTTTCAACAGCGCCGCCGCGTCATGGATTTGATCGAGCGTGGCGGTCAGATCGAACATTTCGCGCCATTTCGGCGAAAAGCTTTGCAGGCCGAAGCGCGGATGTGTAACGCCGATCGCGCGCATCGCTTGCGCACGCTCCTGCGTCAAACTCTTGGCTTCGACCTCGAACGAAAATTCGCGCAGGTGCGACAAATCGAAAGTGCGCCGGATCAATTCGCCGAGCTCGACGATCTGCTCCGGATCCAGCAGGCTGGGCGTGCCGCCGCCGAAGAAGATCGCTCTGACCGGCACGCGCTTCAAGTCGATGAGATCCGCTTTCAAGCGAATTTCGGCAAGCAAGCTCGCGAAGTATTCGTCGATGACGGCGCGGCTCGAATAGCGGCCTCGCGTAAACGGGCAGAAGTTGCAAATCGTGTCGCAAAACGGAATATGGAAATACAGCGCGCGCGATCGCACATGGCGCGCCGCCTCGTTCCAGACTTGCGGCACGGACGCCGCCGCGCGGGCTTTGCCCTGGTTCGGAAAGAAAAAGTTGTAGATCGGAAACTGGCGATCGAATTTGACGAGCGTGCTGCCTGAGCGCAACTGCATGCGTTTCTCCAAATGGAAGGGGCGTGCGGCCCCTTCTCGCTTCTATGCCGAACCGCTTACCAAACGCCCATCTTCACGGGCATGCGCTGCACCTTGGGCGGCTCGAAGTAGTGCGATACGTCGTTCATTTCGGACTCCTAATTGAATGCAGGACACCTCCTGCGGGACGTTGGCCGGGAACGCCAACATTCGGTGAGACATCGCCACCACATCTTACACAGGCGATGTTTATCTCGATTGAGCTAATTTAACAAAGGGTTCGATCGCAACGAACCCGTCAAGCTTGATAGGGGGCGCCCGCGCTACGGACGTGCCGTGCGCAATGTCGGCGCGGATGAACGACAGGGAGGGAGCGGGCGCACGCAGCGCCCGGCAAGGGGAGAGAGGGAAGATGGTCGAAAGCGGCCGCCTCGGGTCGCTTACCGCTTAGCGCTTGGCGTGCTTGGCTTGCCACGCTTTCATGAATTGAATCTCTTTGCGCTGGCTCGTCACGATGCGCTCGGCGAGGCGCTTCAGTTGCGGGTCTTTGCCATATTTGAGCTCGACTTGCGCCATATCCACCGCGCCTTGATGATGCGGGACCATGTGCGAAACGAAGTCTTCGTCGGCATTGCCGGTATAGGCTGATCCTTGCATCGACTTCATCATCCGCTCGTCCGCGGACTTGAATGCGGCGGTGGAATCGCCGGTTGCGCCCTGACTGCCTGCGGGCGCCGATTGCGCTTCGGCCGTGCTGCTCATGCTGGGCATCGATGCGCCCTGCTGGGCCGGCGCCGCGAGCGGCGCGCTTAAGAGCGCGGCGGCGGCAGTCCAAAGAAGCGATGAACCGATCTTGCGGGGACGTTGCATGCGTATCACCTCCTCGTTGATGGTGGACCGCCGTGCGCGTGGCGCAAACGGAGCGCGGGACGCGCAAGCGGCAAGCGAAGCGCCGGGTTGCGCCGGCTCTGCATCGATTTCGCCGCAAATTCGATGCCGACGATCGATCGCGATCAAAAGCGCGATCAAACGCGCGCTCTCGGCGCTTCTTCGCGATGTTTGGAGTATTTTTTTATTTGGCATCGGCTCTCGTGCGCGCGGCGTCCGCCCGGCGCCGCGACCTGTGCTCAAATCACGTAGGCGCACATCACTGGCCGAAACGCCCTGCCTCGGCGGCCGCTGCAACCATTCATCCACGGAGATCGATCCATGCCATCCCCGATCACGCACCCGTCCAGCCCGTCGCTGCCTGCGCCCGGCGGCCACTACAGCCATGCGACGGTCGCCAACGACTTCGTCTTCGTCTCGGGCCAGTTGCCGATCACGCCCACGGGACAAAAACTAGCCGACCAACCGTTCGACGCGCAGGCCAGGCAAGTGCTGACCAACGTCGAGCAAGCGCTGCTGGCGGCCGGCAGCGGCATCGAAAAGCTCGTGCAGGTGCGGGTGTACGTCGACGACATCGCGAACTGGGCCGCCTTCAACGACGTATACGGGCAATGGATCGGCGCTGCGCGTCCCTCGCGCGCGGTCGTGCCGACCGGAGCGCTGCATTACGGCTTCAAGGTGGAAGTCGAAGCGATCGCAGTCATCTAACGTAGCTCGAACCCCGGCCGAACCGCGAACCGACGACGATGGAAAAGAACCGCCTGGAAGCATTCAGCGATGGCGTCATGGCCGTCATCATCACCATCATGGTGCTCGAACTGAAAGTCCCGCACGGAGAGGACCTGCCCGCGCTGGCCGAGCTTTGGCCCGTTGCCATGAGCTACGTGCTCAGCTTCATCTACGTCGGGATCTATTGGAACAATCACCACCACCTGCTGCAGGCCGCGCACCGCGTGACCGGCGCGATTCTCTGGTGGAATCTGCATCTGTTGTTTTGGCTGTCGCTCTTGCCGTTCAGCACGGGATGGATGGGGGAGAATCATTTCGCGCAGTGGCCGACCGTGCTCTACGGCGCCAACCTGCTCGCGTGCGCGTGCGCCTGGTTCATCTTGCAAACCGGGCTCGTGCGCCACCATGGTCCGGGCAGTCTGCTTGCCCAGGCGATTGGCCGCGATCTGAAAGGCAAGGCTTCGCCGCTATTGTATCTGCTGGGCATCGCGGCGGCGTGGGCGGGCTATCCGCGCATCGGCCTCGCTTTCTTCGCCGGGGTGGCGTTGGTGTGGCTCGTGCCCGACCGCCGCGTCGAGCGACTGATCGCTGCGCGCGATACGGTCTCCGAGCGCTAGCGCCGAGGCGGGACGCGTCGCTGCGGGTGACCCCGCGCAGCGGGTCTAGGGCCGATTCGTTAGGGATCCTATGCAAAGCGACACGCGCCGCTGGCAATCGAGCGAGCGGCGAGTGCTTGGGGTCACCGCAGCCAGATCAACGCTCGGCTTCGAACCCGGGCAGCGCTTGCGTGCCTTCGCGCGCGACGGCGTGAAGCCAGCCCGGCTTCAGATCGAGCAGACGCAGGATGGTCGGCGCAACTTGCGTCGTCTCCACCGGCGCGGCGATCGTGCGTGCATGATGGATGCCGGGCACTGCCACCAATAAGCCCAAGTGGCCGTCGTCGGGCGCGTTGCCGCCGTGCTCTTCGTCCTTCTTCTTGCTCGACGAGTAAATCACGCCGGGGTTGGGCTGCACGACGATGTCGGGCGTGCGGCCCAACGCGGGATCGCCGAAGCGGCGCGCAAGCTCCGGCCCGGAGAGGATGTATGCCTGCGGCCCGTCGGCGCAGATGCCAGGGGCATTGCAACCGAGATTCGCCTTCAACGTCGCCACCACGGCGTCACGTTGCGAGCGATCGCGCAGCCAAACGAGACCTACGTCGTCGGTCTGCACGAAGCCCGTGCCGACAAGGCCCGTGCCGTCGTTCAAATTGCCGGAGGCCGTGGCGTTCTGGCCAAAGTTGCCGTTGGAGTCGAGATAGTCGTGGGCTTCGAGCAGCGCCGTCAACGTATCGCCATTCTTGACGAGCTTCGTGTGATCGGTCGGCGATTGGCCATGCTTGGCCGTCACGATGATGGCCGTGCTCGAAAACAGATCGCGCTGCTTCAATTCGGCGACCATGCGGCCGACCGCGGCATCGGCAAAGGTGATGGCGGCCGCGACTTGCGGCCCAGGCGTGAAAGCGGCGTCGAGATAGCCGCCGCCCTTCGCCACAGGCGCCTTCTGGGCGACGCTCAGGGTCTGGAAGTTCGTGCCGAACACCGTGGGCACCGCCGCGCTCACCGCGCCCGTCGAATCTTTACCATCGATCTCGTTGAGGATCGCCTGCACGTGATAGTCGTCGAACTTCTCGGTGTGCGTGTAGACGTCGGTGTAATCGGAATGGGTCGCCGGGTCGATCGAATTGATTTCGGTGCGTGCGAGGTCGTCCACCCCATGGCCCGAAGGCCCGTTGACCCAGTCGTAGCCCCACGCGTGCTTATCCGCCCATGCCGTGCGCGCATTGGGCACATGTTGTTTGACGACTTCGAAAATCGTATTCGTCTTCACGTAGTCGTGCGGATAAACCGGCTTGCAGACGCCCGCCACCAGCGCATGTGGGATGGCTTGCGGGTTGAATGCGCCGCCGCCGTCGAGATGAATCAGCGCGCCGCCGTTTTCGGCATCGATGCCCGTCGTTTCGTCGAAGACGACGTTCCAGCCTTGTTTGCCGGTGCAATTGACATCCGACGGCGCATACAGCGTGCGGTCGTACGACACGTCGTAGAAGAGGCCCGCCGTTTTCGGCGAACCGCCCGTCACCAGCGCCGCGAGACCCGGAAACGAATCGGAAAGGCCGGGGGTGCGCGCCTCGGTATAGGTAATGCCCGATTGCGCGAGGACGGCCAAGTTCGGGCACGTGTTCGCGCCGATGCAGCGCGCGAGGTCTTGCTCGTGCAGCCCATCGATGCTGATCAGCAGGACTCGTTCGACGTGCTTGCGGTCATGGCCGCGACCCTGTTCCGGTCCGTGGCTGAAATCGTTCGCTTGCGCGGCGCTTTGCACGCCGGCCATCGCGAACGCGGCGCTTGCCACAGCCGCGCCCATGTGCGACCACCTCCTGCGGTTTTTCATGCTTCACCTCATCGTTGGGGGAGAGAAACGGAACGGAAACGGGACGGCGCAAACCGATGACTCTCTACGACGAATGCGAAGCTGCGATGACGGTCCGCTTTCGGGCCGCTGTCGGCCTGGTACGACGAATGGAGAGGCGAGGCTGGGATGCGGCTCGTGAATGCGGAATGCAGTGACAGAGGGGGAAGCGGGATGGGCGTGCACGCATGCATCCTTGGACGAATGCATGAGCGTTTGCGCGGTCAACCGGCGGGGTCGCGCACCGTTAACGGAGAGAAGCCTTTCGCTTCACACCACTTTGGGAGGAAATGGTCATGTTGAACAAATTTGTCTTGGCGGCTATCGCGGGCATGTTTGCGGTGGGCATGGCCCACGCTCAAGCCTCCGGCGCCGCGGCGGCAAGCGGTGCGGCGGCTGCGCCCGCGTCCTCGGATTGCGCGGCGCAGGCCGTAGGCAAGAACGGCAAGCCGCTGGCGGGCGCGGCCAAGACGTCGTTCATCAAGAAATGCAAGGCAGACAAGATGAAGTCGGCGAAGGCGGACTGCGAAACCAAAGCCGTCGGCTCGAACGGCAAGCCGCTCGCCGGCGCGGCGAAGGCCTCTTTCGTGAAGAAGTGCGAAGCGGACGCCGCCAAGTAAGACTTCACTGAAAAGCGGGAGGGGCCGGTACCGGCTCGTCCCGCTCAGTTCTCTCGGCTAGCCGACGCTCGGCTCGCCTTCGCCGGACTGCCGCCCCGGCTTATCGGCCGGGGACTGCTTGCGCCCTCGGTCGTCACGCTCCGGCATGCGACTGCGCGCGTTATCGCTGTGATGCGCCGGCTCCGGCCGCTCCGCCATCTGTTGCGGCTCCTTGTTGCGCTGTTTCATGCTCGTCCCCCTTTAGTCGTTACGCAGGCTCATGGTGGACCGCAATAAACGGGCCGCCTGCGGCCTGGCCATGCTACCGAATCCAGTCTTTGCACCGGCGCGTGTATCGCCGTCCGAAAATCGCGGTTCAAATCCAAATTCAGCTCAACGACGAGGCGGGTGTTTTCCCTGAGGGGAGCGGCGCTGTGTCCTGCCCGTCGGCAAGCGGGCGCCGCCGGGGTTGGCCCGTGCGCGCAGCATGATTGCGGGCTGCAGCGCGCATTGGCCCTCATTGCGGTCCCCCGGGCAATTAAGCGAGCCCCGTTTATTTCGGCGAATCAGGCATGTAACGCGCCTTTAGTTTTATCCACGTGCCGCCGACAACCAGATAGATAGTGGGCGTCCTTCGCGGAGAGTGCGGGGCGCCGTTGGGATTCCACGCAGAGGGCAGGCATGACTAGCCACGACATCATGCACGATGAGCGCACGCAGCTCACGAGCAAAAACAAGTTCGAACTTCTTCTCTTTCGCTTGGGCCAAGCACGGCCTGGCACGGAGCCTGCGTTGTACGGCATCAACGTTTTCAAGGTTCGAGAAATCATCACGAACCGCGAAATCACGCCGATCGCCGGAGCGCCGGATGCGGTGTCGGGCGCCATCGACATTCGCGGTCAGATCATCCCGGTGATCGATTTGTGCAAGCTCACGCGCAGCACGCCAACCCGCGAACCGAACATTTTGTTGATTACCGAGTTCGCGCGTACGACGCAGGCATTTGCTGTCGAAGATGTCGACGACATCGTCCGGCTCGAGTGGAGCCAAGTGCATCCGGCGGAATGCGCGGGCGGCACGGGGTATATCACTAGCATTGCGCGCTTCAACGGCGAATCGGGCGAATTGCGCCTCGCCCAGGTGCTCGACGTCGAGCAGGTCATGCGCGACGTTTTCCCCGAGCAGCATCGCGACGTCGACAAAGCGGAATTGAGCGCCGAAATCAACTATGCGGCCGGCGGAAAGATTTTGGCCGCGGACGATTCGGCGTTTGCCCGTACCCTGCTCGACCAAGCGCTGACGGCAATCGGCGCGCCGCACATGCTCGCGACGACGGGCGAAGAAGCGTGGCAAATGCTGCAACGGATCGCCGACGAAGCCGAGAAAGAAAAGGTGCCGGCGCGCGACAAGATCTCGCTCGTCATCACCGATTTGGAAATGCCCGAAATGGACGGTTTCATGCTGACCCGCCGCATCAAAGCGGACGAGCGGCTCAAGCATATTCCCGTGATCATTCATTCGTCTTTGACGGGATCGGCGAACGAGGCGCACGTACGTAATGCGGGGGCGAACGGATATGTGGCCAAGTTCGCGCCGAAGGAGCTTTGCGAAGCGATTACGGAGGCGTTGGCGTCGTAAGTGTTCGGCGGCCGTTTGCCTTTTCATGCCTGTCGCGCACTCGCGTTTACGTTCAGTGCGGCCGACCCGCATCGAGCCACGCTTGTACGGTGTTCGGCGTCAATCGATACCGAGCGCAGTTGAATACTTCCAACTTCTTCAATTCATCGAGCAGCATGGCCTGAAAGCCCGGCGCCGTGCTCTCCGAGAGCCCCAACTCGGACTGCGCGGCCTGCGCGGACTTGCGGTTTGCGACGACCAAAGCGATCGCGTCCGTCAGGCGCTCACGGTAACGAAGGCGAAGCGCGTCCGGCTTACCCATCGATTCCATTACGACAACATACCGCTTCATCGAGCGCCGGTAGGTCCAGGCGAACAGATCCACCGCGAGCGAGGTGTCCCTGAACTCGTACACACCGAGCATTGCGCGTGCGTAGTCGTATGGCTCGACATCCAAGAACGATAGCGGAGCGCAGTTGTACAGCATCAGCGGGATATTCGCCGCCAGGCGGCTGGTGCGCTTGTTGCCATCCTCGAACGGCTGCAGATAGGCCAGGTTGACCCACAGAAAAAAGGCCGCCTCGATTGGATTCTTGATGAATCTCGCCTTGTTTAGGATGATCTCGAGCATCTCTTCGAGTACAGCCGGTACCTGCGTGGGCACATAAACCGTGTCGCTGATATTGACCACTTTTCTACGAATGGCCCCCAACCCATCAGCATCCGCGAGGAGGTCTTGCATCAGCACTGCATGCAGGTTTCTGACGAGCGAAGTGGACAACCCTTGAAGCGGGACCGCGTCCACGAGGAATTCGATAGCCGCTTTGTGATTGAGCAGCATCACCGCATTGGCATCGTCGTCGGCCGTTCCTCGCTTGAATAACTCCTCAGTCGCCAGCATGGTGTACGGGTTGCCTTCCAGGCGAGACGACGACCATGACAGGTCGATCAGCAGTTGCTCGAGCACTTTGCGCGCGTACGTGCCAGCCGGCAATTGTTCCCTCATGCTCCCTGCACGATACAGCGCTTCGGCCAGATCCCTCGGCATGAGCCAACTATCGTTGGGCACATAGTTTTCGACGAACTCTCGTTGGTATGTCACCGGGTCGCGCGCGGCAAGGGGGACATCGAGTTTCTTGCGCAGATCGGTGGCTGCGGCCGACCACACCGGCTGAGATGGCGTTTCGACCTCGGTCAGCGGTGTGGCGGCGATAGGTTGCGCGGTGGAGGCGCCCGCAGCCAGACGATACCGGGTCGCTCGTGCCTGGCCGCTGCGCGTGAGCTGCCCATTGGCGAGCAACGCGTCGAGGTGGCGTCGGACGGTGGCCGAGCTGCCGCCGGTCGCTGCAATGACCTCGGCGGAGGACACCTCCGGCTGCCCGGCTTCGGCCAGGCGCCCGATAACCTTGAGGATGACTTCCGGTGTCACTTTGGCCATATATCTGCTCAGAATCTGCTCAAATTTGAGCAGATTCTATAGGAATGAGCAGATACTTGGAGCGAATGAGCAGATACTTCGTGCGTGAGCAGATATCGTGCTGACTTGGGCGCACCTGTCGTCAGAGCGCCGGCTCGCCCCTGCCGAGCGATGGTGCAAAGAAGGCCGCTGCCTGAGTGAGGCGTCACAACTGGTTACCCTTCGAGCTTTTTGCGATTTCGGCGCCGGGCCGCAAGGGACAGCGCTCATACGCCGAGTTGGCCGAGGGATACGGCTTCAAGATCGACGCATGCCCGCCGCACGATCCGCAGAAGAATGGGATCATCGAATCGGGCGTCAAATACATCAAGAAGTCCTTCCTACCGCTGCGTACGTTTCGTGATCTGGCCGAAGCGAAGCGCATCGGTGCCGCTTGCCACGCCGTCGTCCTCGCGTTGTTCAACGATCAGGTGCTGGTCAACCTGCGCGGTTCGCAGGGCATCTTGCAGCTCGAGGCCAAGGTCGGTGCAGTTCGACTCGAAACCGCCTCGCCTGACAACTCAACCAAGCCGGAAATCTCCACTTCCGACCGGGACCAATTCTGGTTCAGCGTCACCGAAAAAGGGGGCACCAACTCGCAATAGTCACTCAGCTGAGTGCCGTCCGTGCAAGGCGCGATACGAGATGGAGCGGGTCGGGCTGAGCTCGCTACGTCGTGATGGACCCAATCGTCTGTGATGCAATGAGCTTCGGCAACGGGTCACATTTGCACTGGCACAGGTCGTTCTCGAGCGCCACTTGCTTGCCCATGACCGTCATCGAACGGGGGGCGCCATCGCCGACAATGACGCCCTCCGTCCCGCACGCGGGGCATTGCACGGCAGCGCCGAGATAGGCCAAAGGCTGCCCTTGCAACGACGAATTTCCGATACCGTAGGTGACGACGCCATCACGGTCAGTTTTGTCTCCCTTGCGAATGAATCTGCGGCTCATGATGCGACTCCCTCCGTCTGCTCCGGAGATGGCATGCAAGCGCGCTCAATGTCGTCAGGCCATACGGGCTCATGGCAGGTCAACTGTGCGACATGATATGCGACCGTGAAAAGAAACGTCGGTATTGCGGCGATGACGCCGACGAACTGAAGAAACAAGTTCCCCGAACGAAACATATCCGACATGCCATCGAACTGTAGGTTCAAGGAGTTCCGAAAGGAAATCTTTGTGGATAGGTACTCGGCGACCGGCGGGACAGAACCGGGGCCGTCCTCCATGAATCGGCGGTAGTACTCGAAGTCCTCAAAAAGTTCGGACATGACCCGTCTGCCAAGTTCGCCTTCTTCCGAATACGCAAGCACCACTCGTTTGCCAATTCGGAAGCTGTCAGATACTTGTCCCTGCTCATCAAGGACCAGACAGTGAACCATGCGAGCCGCAGTTGACGTCAAACCCGCTTTGGGTTGCCGTTCCACGTAGAGGAACGCGTCGTCCCACGGCACGGAAACAACGCCACCAGGTCCGTTGTGACGAAATGCATAAATCTTGCGGTCCACTCTATTGAAGCGAATCGGCCTACGCGTGTAGTTGAAGCAGTCCTTCAAAAGAGAACGGAGCGGCAATATAAAAACGCCGATTCCCACGAGCGTGAACAGTCCAAAGGTCCAGTGTACCAGGCCCGTCTGCCCCTTTTGCTGTATCGCGGCGGGAACGTGGGTGGCCATCCAAGCAGTCATGGCCGTCAAACATAAGGCTCCGATTCCCGCTGTAAAAAATGCAAGCACCCCCCAGCCTTTCTCGCGGTAGAGCCCGTCGCAAACCTCCAGGTAGGTATCGGTGGCCGCAAAGACGGTGCCACGGCTTGTCGCCCTCTCTGCGCACGGCTTTTTCTGCTGTAGGCGTGCCGATACCTCTGCGTCTGTCGGGGACCGCTTCATACGACGCCAGCTTCCATTAGAAGTCATGCTTGCTCCTGGTTACGAAATGACAGACACAAGCGCCTTTTGGTCCTCCGCCAGCGACTGGAACCGCTCCTTCGCTTCCTTTATCCCGAAGTAGCATTGTTCCAGCCAATCATTGATTTCTCGTCCCTTGAAGTAGTTAATCACCACACCAAGTATCGCGGCGATGACAAGAAGCGGTAGCGCGAGTACGGGGCTGCTGAACGCAGCCCATACCAACGCGACGCCGAGGAACCCGGACAACGTGTAGAGGGTTGCGACCAAGTAATTTCCATGCTGGAGCTCGTCCCATGCGTGATAGCCGTCGATAGCGGCGGAAATCAGCCCCACTACCGCTCCGCCGAACTTTCCCACAATTTCCATACCTCTGCCGAGCTTGAGCCAGCCCTCTCCGATTTTTGCTCCGGACTTCTCGATTAATTCTATCGTATGATGTCCGTACTGCGAGACGCTAGCAACCAACCCGGCTGCTGCATTGTCGAACTTGATGGTGTTCTCGGTCGAGTTGAAGTGATTGGACTTCTTCAGTTCCTCGCGAGCGAAACGCAAATTGATAGCGTTGAAAATTGCGCCGATGCCGGCATAGGCCGGCTCCCCTCGGGCGAATAACCGAAACTTCGGCATGTAAATCTTCTCGACGACCTCCGGCGTCAACGTCGCGGCCATCATCTTCACCGAGACGCCTGGGCTCGGCTTCATACCGGCCATGGCGGCAGCTTCGTCCGGGAGGGTCTCGACCGGAACGAACTGCTTCGCCTTGACCTCCCAATCCTTTTCGCCGGTGGGCGCGGCTTTTTCTTGAAGTGCCTTTTGCAAGTCTTGAACATCCGCTTGCTGCCGGCCAGGCAGCATCACCTGCATTTGGCGGGCGATATAGCTGACCCATTGAGTAGGCGACCCGTACACCGGCTTGCACTCAAAAACCTTTCCAGTTCGCACACACATTGCCGCGTAAATTACCTTAGCAGCGACTCCATCCACATTCTTGGTCACTACCTCGACAATTGGCCCGCCTGCCTCGTGCAGCAGGCGGGCGAACGAGCCCGAAAGGGCGGCGGCGAGCCCGTGGTCAGCGCGTTTAGTAACGTACGCCACGTTGCTATACGACTCAATGAGCTTTGCCACGGTTTCTCGAAGCTCCTTGTACGGATAGCTCGATGCCTCCTTAACCTTTTCTCCCAACACAGGGTCGTTCAGCACGAAAGCACGAAGTAGCGGATTGCGCGTGTCGGTGACATCGCCCTGTGCCCATTTGACGAGCACATCAACCGTCTCCTTGCGGTCTGCCGCCCCTTCAATGCAATGAGCGAGCAAGTTCGTGTAGCCGACTGCGCCGCGACAATCTCCAGCCTCATAGTCGAACTGAAAGACATTCAGTAGCGCTGAACTGGTTAGCCATGCCTGATGGTCCTGCGATAGAGGGACAAGCGTATTCGTTTGCTCTTGCTTCAACGCACCAGCCATCTGGTGTTGGAAATCGATAATAGCCTTCGGTCGATAGTGCCATGTATATGGCTTCCACGCTTCGGGGCCGGCAGTTACGAGGCTCGCCTTCTTCATCTCCTCGATACTCTTGAGCTGCTTTTCGAGAAGCTTACCCCCGTCGAATAGAGCGGTGGTCCCCAGTCCCTCGTAGGTATTGGCCTCCATCAGACGGGAGCCGCTTTCCACGTCTTCGTTGGCTGAGGCGATGATGGATTTCTGCAACGCGTCGATTGCGCTCGCGGCCCAGATGCCGTGCCCATAGGGCTCGAGCGCGGCGCCATATGCGGCCCGTTGCTCGAAGTTCAGCTCTTGCGTGATGCCGGCCGGGTCCCACAATGCAAAGACAAGCCCTTTCTCGGGCGTGATAGAGTCCATCGCTTTCTTAAGGTCTGGTCCTTGCCCCGCACGGTTGTGATACGTGAAACAAGCAGTCGATAAAGCGTCTGGCGCACTTCCCTTGTATTCATTCAGCAGGTCTGCGACGTGCGTCACGCTCTCCGCATGGGGCTGCTGCGTGCTGCCGTTAAACCAACCCGCCGCGTCGAATTTTTGCATCCGCTTGTCGCGGCAACCCATGAAGTTGGTCGCATACGTGTCGCGCACCTTCTTCGTCCAACGCTCCTCGCTGAAAGCGACATACACGACGCCTGCCTTTTGCGCATCCTCGATGGTTATGCACTGTGCGAGCTGCGCGTGTCCTGCCTGCTTACAGTGAAACGGCTGCTCAAGACTACGGTCGATGTTCATATCCGGCGGGAATTCGTACAAATTCCCTTCGTCCGTCACTGCATAGGCCTGCCATCGCCCGGTCTTCGGATAGAACACGTACACGTATCCGTAACGCAGCGTGCGCAACGTGTACTTGGCCTTCTTGAGCGCAATACTCGTTACGCCGTCGCCAAACTTACCGCCCATGAGCCTCACTGCGCCGGATGCGCTGTGCGCCTTTGTGTCGGCGAATGCGGAATACCGGACCGGCAAGATGGGAAGCCCCTTCTTCTTGCACATGTTGCAGCTGCCGGACTCACGCGTCGGCGCCTGCAATGCCGATGTCGTCAGTTGACTAATACTCGAGAAGTCGAAGTCGTATGCCATTTTTTGTTCGGTTCACATTTGAGACGGCGCAGCGGTCACTCGTACTGGATGCTCTCGCGCGCAATGGCCTCCCAGTCGGGCTGCGTCCAACGCGCAACGGTTTCCGCGTAGGAGTGCTTTTCGGGTTCCCGCAGCACGGCCCGCACGCGCGGGTGACGGTCGAAGTAAGGGGAGATAACGGTCCCGTGAAGAGCGAAAGCCAAAAGGTCCGCACCGACGAGGCCGTATGTCTCGCCCTTCGCCAATTGGGCGTCAACCAGCGACGGCATATCGGGCTTGATTGCCGTGCCGTTGCCGCGAAGCGTCTCTAGCGCCCGCTCGATAACCTCAATGCGGGCGACCTGCCTGTACTGCGCGCTAGTGAGCGCGAAATCGTCGCTCGGGACCTTCGCGCCTTCTACCGTCACCCATCCCGCCTGACGGTCCAGATAGGTCCAACGTGCGACCGGTCCCATCAGGGCGCCTAACTGCTCGCGTTTCAGTATCCATCGCAGGTGCGCGAAAACACGCGGGTCGTAGTAGCGAAAAATCGCCGCCTCTCCATCTGGCTTTGGCAGCGCGAGGCGTGCTGAAAGATGGCTGTGCAATCGATGTGTTGCCTTGTCGCACTCGAGGATGGCGCAGAGAACAGGCGGCGCTCCCGACGCACACGAACGCTCTGCCCGCTCGCGCAATGCAGGCATCTGTTCGTTCGGATGCTCGGCACAATAGAGCACCGGAGCATTACCAGCTAATTCTGCCCGCTCCTCAGGCACCAGTTCGCCGACGGCATAAACGGGCGGCACATCAGGAAGCTCCAGCTTCCCATTGAGGGGTTCAACGACGACGTAGTGAATCATTGAATGCCTATACGAGTGCAGCGCCGGACTGTGCGGCAGCGCCCATCTGCTGCGCGCATGATTTGGCCGGTGCAAGTTGTGCCGAAGCATTCTCGCTAGCAGGTCCGTCGAAGACATGCTGCGCGCCCTTGACCTCGACTGTCCCTGGCGCATGCACGTAGATGTTTCCGCCCGCGAGCCGGATGGTTGCGCCGCCGGCTCTGAGCGTAATTTCTTTCTGCGCCATCACGTCGACGGCGTCGGCTGTGGAAACGACCTTGACGGTCTTATCGGCCGTGATTTCGATGTTGTCCGACTGCGCCTGCAACTGAACCTTTCCCTTGCCAGCGAACAACTTGATTCCCGCGTTCTGCACGAAGAAGCTGAGCTTCTCGCCAACGCTCGCAATCCATGATTTCGCCGTCGAAATGTAGGTGCTCGAACCGCTCACAAGGTTGATGTGCTCGGTGGCGACAGCATGCAGCGACTGCTGAGTCGACAGACCCATGCCCGCGGGGCTGGCCAGCAGCATGATGGGTTGCGAGAAGCCGTTTGCGCTGCCACTGCCGCCGCCTGCCGTGCGGCCGCCGCTCTGGCTACCCTGGGCGTTGCTCCGCGTGGCGGACGCGAAGTCGTTGATAGCGCGTTGAGCCTCGTCGAGGCTCTCTGCCTGGGCATCCGCTGCGGCAAGCGAGCGCCGCTGAATGACGCCGCCGGAGTCAACAAGGTGCTGCGTCGCCTCCTTGACGTCGAGCGGTTGGCCCGAAGTTCCGCCGCGCGCGTACGTCGAAACGTAAAGCCCTTGCCCGGCGCGCAGCGCACCCCACGAGTCCGTCTTTAAGTGAAACCCCGTGCCGAGGTAGCTCCCGCGCGTATTGTCCGTGTGGTCAATGAGGTAGCCGATGTCGAGGTATGAACTCGCCGTTGAGCTGTATAGGCGGGCGCGATTCTGGGCCGTGGCGTCGTCAAAAACCAGTTGGTTAGAACCTCCCCCACCGTACTCCTTCGACTTGAAACCAGATAGCAGGCCGTTCGTATGCCAGTGAGGCGTATTGCTTCCATTGAACAGCACACCTGTCACGACCGGACGGTCGCAATCACCATCGACGTAGTCGATTGCGACTTCGTGGCCTATCCGCGGCACGAATACGCCCCCAAAGGCGCCTCCCGCATTCGGCGATACCACGCGCATCCAGCACGACGATGACTGGTCGTTGTTGCCCAACCGGTCCCAATGCATCTGAACCTTCACGCGATTCAACTCGTCGGTGAATATTTCCTCATTTGCTGGGCCGACGACCGTCGCCGTCTGCATGTGCATCACGGGCTTCTTGTGCTCGAAGGGGCTGCGATAGGGAACGCGTCGTCGTTGTGCCTCGATTTCCACCAAACAGAAGCTTTCGTTGCCGCCGGGGTCTCTCGACGTGAACACTGCGTGTAGGTCCTTATATTCGGCCCTCACACGCGTCATCTGCCGCTGCAAGCTATGGGGAAATGGGCGAGTGTTGCCCAACGGCAGATTATTCTGGATGTACCACCGCACCGCGATGGTCGCGAACTCTTGGTCTTGCGAGGTATCGGAGTCATGCTCGGGATGGTTCGCGAGGTGGAACCATCTCCCGGCGTCCATACACGGCACGCTACCTACGCCAAAGAACCGCTTGGTTCGCGAGTCGAGTTCCTCGATGCGAAATCGGACGGCGCGTTCGCCCCGGTCCTCGCGTTCTTCGGTCAGAGGGAAGCTGTACGGTCCCGCATACTCATAGACTTGGAGCTCATCCGGTCTATCGCCGTGGCGTGCCCTCGAAACGCCGCCACGCTCCTTCGGCCAAGCCGGGCGCTTATAGTCCGGCGTGCGCGTCGCGTATCCAACGCTCTCGACGATACGCTCGCTGCCCCACTCCACGAGCGCGTCGAGGCCGTCGCCCCGATCGCCGCGGTAAAACGTGACGTCCCGCGAGTCGAGTGGCCTGCACCGATAGATGTCGTCGGTCACGACGACCGTATGTGATTTGCCGTCGTCGGCCTGTTCGATGTAAGTGAACCAGCCTTCGGACTCCATCAACCGATGGACGAAGTTATCGTCGGTTTCGTACTGCGTGCAGTAGGAACGCTTCGCGCCACGGTCCGCTACATCGAACCGATACTGGCCTCTCGCGAGCGAATGGCCGTCGAATACCTGAGTCAGGATGTCGGCAGCTGTCGCTTCCTGGAAGATTCGCGCATCCTTGCGATGCCGCAAAAATCTCATCCACGATGAGAATGTCAGCTGATAGTAAGTGAAGCCCCCCTCGGAACCGAGGCGGCGCGTCGCGAAAACGAACCCGTGATAAGGCAGATAGGCGTTGTCCCGCTGACGAACCCACAGAGTGACGGGCTGCGCCATCAGCTTCTTCAACTCGATGGCGCGCTCGCGCGACACCACATCCACCGTGAATTCGCAGTCCCGCCCGATGCGAGACTCGCCCACGACTCGCTGAGGTAAGAGCGCCTGGGCGCCCAAGGGCGTCTGCAGTATCAGTGCGCGGTTAGCCTGCTCGATTCCGGTTTCGAGTGCGAGCGAATGAGCCGACCTACCCATATTGATTACCTCTCCAACTGCGCGGGCATATTAAAGGAGGAGAATAATAAATTAAAAATCTACGCAATTACAATGAGTTAGCCGATTTCCAAACAATTCAAAATTCGCCAGCCGCCACTCCGGAAATTTATGCCGGATGAAAGCGTTTCCATTTCTGTCGTCGCGCTGATATAGGGATTTTTTGCTGAAAATATTGGAATTCCGACGAAGCCTTGATGTGGTGTCATCTCGAAATTGCTTCGATGCATGAACTCGAACTGGGTCGCTCGCAGTCAGCTAACGCTTGTCGCGGCCCTCATCCGCGTCTGCATTGCGGTCCTTCAAGAATGAGCGGAGAGGGACTGGAATTCGACATCGTCATTTTGCCAACAAGCCATCGCTTACCTGAAGCCGGCAATGGGGAACGGGGAACCAGCATTGTCGCTCTCCCAGGCCGATTCCCCCGTTTTCCAAAGCATCAATGAAGACTTGCTGATGACCTACGTCGTCGACGCCGGTGACCGCCTTCAATTCGTGCAGCATCGGCATCGCGAGCAGGAAGGCGTGTCGACCGACGAACTGCATGGTATCGCGGTCTCCAACCTCGAGCGCCTCGCCGAAGAAAAGCTAACTGTCCGTGAGTGCGGCCTGCGGTCGACCACCTCTTCGCTCACCTTCACAGCGCCATGCGGATAGATGCCGTTTGCGTTTTCGACCAACTGGCTCGCCTCTGCGCAGATGTCGACAGCCCCGGACAAGGCGCGCCGATCGCGCTCGACATGCATATCTCCTTCGCCGCAAACCCTGTATACCCATACAGCTCAACACCACACTATCATGGACTCGACGAACGGAGGCGACCATGTGCTACTCGGCTCAGATAAAGGCGGACTACGGGCGGTTTGTCCGGACCTTCGGTGCGCGCATCGGCCTTGAGGAATTCACGAGGCTGTACTGGGAGCGGGAGCAAGGCGCGGCGGTGCTGATTCCAAAGGCCGTCGACGCCATTTTCTTAGAGCCGCGTACGCCCGACGAGCAGCGGATCAAAGACATGATTGAACGATTCAACCGGTCGCAGGCAGCCAAGCTCGAAGAGGAACTGTTCAAGCAACGCGCACGTTTTGCCGACGCGGAGCGGGCGCTACAAACCAAGGCAACGAAGGCCGCGGCTGAAAGCAAACGAATTGCAACCAACAAAATCGACGCGCTGCGTCGCAAGTTGGACGACCTGCGGCGAACGGAGCTGCTAGAGCGCGATGCACGCATCTGTCCTGGCCACTACGCGCCGGTCATCGTCTCGGACAACGGCGAGCGGGTCGTAAAGCCAATGCGCTACCAGTGCCGCCCTGCAGGCAAGCCGGCCTTCTACGACAAGAAGTATCCAGGCACATACAACGCGCGCAGGGAGAATCTCGAAGGTTTTTGGAAAGAATTGTTTGGTTTCTCGCACGGCTTGCTGGTTGCAACGGCCTTTTTCGAGAATATCAGCAAGGCGAAGGTCGAGGGCCGGAAACTCGCGGAAGGCGAGAAGGACGAGAACATCGTCTTGCGATTCGAGCCCCGCTCTGCCGAAGATATGCTCGTCGCCTGCCTGTGGTCACGATGGGCCGAGGACGGGAAAGCCGACTTGCTTTCGTTTGCGGCCATCACTGACGAGCCGCCACCTGAAGTGGCTGCCGCAGGTCACGACCGGTGCATCATTCCGATTCGACCTGAAAACATCGATGCATGGCTGGCACCAGAGGCGGGTAATCTCACGGTCCAATATGCGATTCTAGATGACAGGAAGCGGCCGTACTACGAGCATCGGTTGGCGGCATAAGCTCGACGTGCCTTGCGAGTCGCTACGCGGGAATATTCGAACCTGGGCGGGTCATGCCGCAGTCCGTAGCGCATCTGCAAGGCAATCGCAATAAAGGGAGCCGGAAAAAGGCCCCCCGTCGCTTTGACAACAATGCCGGTTACGCGTTGTCAGGCAAGGCTTAACGGCAGGTAAAGGCCCCGTAACCAAAACGAAAACGATGCCCGGTTACCGAAACTAATGCACCTCAGCAATTCACAACAGCGAGCCCCCTACCTCACTCCACCGTCACCGATTTCGCCAAATTACGCGGCTTATCGACGTCCGTTCCGCGCGCACACGCCGTGTGATATGCCAGCAACTGCAGCGGCACCACATGCAGGATCGGCGAGAGCATCCCGTAATGCTCGGGCATGCGGATCACGTGCATCCCTTCTTCGTTGACGATCTTCGTATCCGAATCGGCGAACACATACAACTGGCCGCCACGCGCCCGCACTTCCTGCATGTTCGACTTCAGCTTTTCGAGCAGCGTATCGTTCGGCGCGACCGTCACGACGGGCATCGCTTCCGTCACGAGCGCGAGCGGCCCGTGCTTCAACTCGCCGGCAGGATAAGCCTCGGCGTGAATGTAAGAGATCTCCTTGAGCTTGAGCGCGCCTTCGAGCGCGATCGGATAATGCAGCCCGCGGCCGAGGAACAGGGCATTCTCTTTGCGCGAAAACTCCTCCGACCACGCGATGATCTGCGGCTCGAGCGCAAGCACGCTATTGAGGGCAGCCGGCAAGTGACGCAATTCCCTCATGTAATCGGCTTCCTTGGCCGCATCGACGCGACCGCGCATCTTGCCGAGCGTCACAGCCAGCGTAAAGAGCGCCACCAACTGCGTGGTGAATGCCTTCGTCGAAGCCACGCCGATCTCACGCCCCGCGCGCGTCAAGAACTGCATCTGCGTCAATCGCACCATCGCACTCGTGCCGACGTTGCAAACCGCCAGCGTATGCCGATGACCCAGCGCTTGCGCATGCTTGAGCGCAGCCAGCGTGTCCGCCGTCTCTCCCGACTGCGAAATCACGACGACGAGCGCCTTCGGGTTCGGCACCGACTCGCGATAACGGTACTCGCTCGCAATCTCGACTTGCGTCGAAATCTTCGCAATCGATTCGAGCCAATATTTCGCCGTCAGTCCCGAGTAATAGCTCGTGCCGCAAGCCAAAATCAAAATGCTGTCGATTTCGTCGAACGCAGCAGGCGCGGCGTCGCCGAACAGCGTCGGCTCGAATGTGTCGCTGGCGGGAATCGTGTCGGAAATGGCTCGCGGCTGCTCGAAGATTTCCTTTTGCATGAAGTGCCGGTACGGGCCCAGCTCAACCGCGCCGCCGTACGCCTGCACCGTGCGTACCTCGCGCTCGGCGGCGTTACCGTCCCGGTCGCTGATGCGAACGCCGCTTAGCGTGAGTTCGCACACGTCGCCTTCTTCCAAGAACAGGAATTGGTCGGTGCTGCCCGCGAGCGCCAACGCATCGGATGCGAGGAAGTTCTCGCCCTGCCCCACCCCGACGACGAGCGGCGAACCCTGTCGCGCACCCACCACCGTGTTCGGCTCATCCTTGTGCACGACCGCAATCGCATACGCGCCGTGCAATTGCTTCACCGCTTCGCAAACGGCGTCGTAAAGGCTGCCGCGATAAAGGCTGTGAATCAGGTGCGCGATGACTTCGGTATCCGTTTGCGAGACGAACACGTAGCCCTTGCCTCGCAGCATGTCGCGCAACGGCTCGAAGTTTTCGATGATGCCGTTATGAACGAGCGCCACCGTGTCGCGCGAAAAAATCGGATGCGCGTTATCGGTAACGGGTGCTCCATGCGTGGCCCAACGCGTATGCGCGATGCCGGTGACGCCCTCGAGATGCCCCGCTCGCACTTGCGCGTCGAGATCGGCCACGCGCTCCACGCTGCGCGCACGGCGCGGTTCGCCGTTCGTCAGCACGGCGACGCCGCACGAATCGTAGCCGCGATATTCGAGGCGACGCAGTCCTTCGACCAGAACGGGAACGATATTACGCTGCGCAACGGCGCCGACGATGCCACACATGGGAACCCTTCCTTTCGCGAGTAGTACTTCTCTTTTCGATGCTGCCGTGCAAGCGCGCCCGCGTCCGTGCGCGAGCGCATGCGCCCTCGAAGCCGCGCCGGCTCAGCGCTTTTTCTTCACCGGACGCACGTAACCGTCGCGCGCCACCTGCGTCTTTTCATTGAGCACAAGCGCGCCTTCGGGCACGTCCTTCCATACCGTCGTGCCCGCCGCGATCGTCACGCCGCGGCCAACGCGCACGGGCGCAACCAATTGCGTGTCGGAGCCGACGAAGACATCGTCTTCGATCACCGTGCGATGCTTGTTCGCACCGTCGTAATTGCACGTGATCGTGCCCGCCCCGACATTCACGCGCGCGCCGATGTCCGCGTCGCCGAGGTAGCTCAAATGATTGGCCTTCGAACCCTGGCCCAGCGTCGCGTTCTTCACCTCCACGAAATTGCCGACATGCGCTTCGTCGCCCAGCACCGCGCCGGGCCGCAGCCGCGCGTACGGCCCGAGCACGGCGCGCGCGCCCACCTGCGCACCATCGATGTGCGTGAACGGCTCGATACGCGTGCCCACACCGATCATGGCATCGCGGAGCACGCAATTGGCGCCGATGGTGACGTCGTCCGCCAGCGTCACCTTCCCTTCGAACACGCAATTGACATCTATCGAAACATCGCGGCCGCACGTCAGTTCCCCGCGCACGTCGAGCCGTGCCGGATCGATGACGGTCACGCCCGCGCCAAGCAGCGCGTTCGCGATGTTGCGCTGATGAATCCGCTCGAGTTCGGCCAGTTGCGCCTTGCTGTTCACGCCGAGCGTTTCCCACGCTTCGTCGGGCTGCGTCGTGACGACGTCGAAGCCCGCTTCGATCGCATGTTCCACGACGTCGGTCAGGTAATACTCGCCTTGAGCGTTGTCGTTCTTCAGTGCGCCAAGCCACATGGCAAGCTGGGCCGTGGGCGTAACGACGATGCCCGTATTGATCTCGCGGATGCGCAGCTCGTCGGGAGTCGCATCTTTCTGCTCGACGATGCGCGTGACGTAGCCGCCCGCGTCGCGCACGATGCGGCCATAGCCGGTGGGATCGTCGAGCGTCACGGTCAAGATGCCGTAGCGACCTTCGACGGCCGCATCGGCCAAGCGCTTGAGCGTGGAAGCCCGCGTGAGCGGCACATCGCCGTACAGCACGAGCGTCGGTTTCGCGGGATCGAGCAACGGCAAAGCCTGTTGCACGGCGTGCCCCGTGCCAAGCTGCTCCGCCTGCAACGCGAACGCGACATCGGGCGCGGCGACGGCTTGCTGCACCGCTTGCGCGCCATGCCCCACGACCACCACGATTCGCGCCGGATCGAGTTCGCGCGCCGTATCGATGACGTGAGCGAGAAGCGGCCGGCCGGCCAGCGGATGGAGCACCTTCGGCAACGCGGAGCGCATGCGCTTGCCGGTGCCTGCAGCCAAAATGACGATGTTCATGGCATCGGCGAAAGAGTAAGGGACAAAGTGCGCGATTTTAACACGCGCCAAGCCGCGCAAAGGCCGCCCCGCAAAGCCTCGCAACGTTCATGCTCGGGGCGCTCCCGCGCGTGACGGCGCCTCAAAGATCGTCGAACTGAACGAACGAAATGCCTTGGCCACCCTCGCCGCTCGAGGTCGTCGCGCAGGGGTCGTCGTCGAAAGCGATGTCGCCGTCCGGATCGGCCTGCCCCGTTGCCCGCAAACCGGCGAACGGAAACAGCGCGGGATCCATCAAGTGCGACGGCACCACGTTCGACAAGGCATTGAACATGTTCTCGACGCGCCCCGGAAAGCGCTTGTCCCAATCGCGGATCAGCGCCTTCATTTCCGCGCGCTTCAGGTTCGGCTGACTCCCGCACAAATTGCACGGAATGATCGGGAACGCGCGCAATTGCGCGTATTTCTCGAGATCGACTTCCTTCACGTAGGCAAGGGGCCGAATCACGATGTGCTTGCCGTCGTCGGACTGCAGCTTCGGCGGCATGCCCTTCAGTTTGCCGCCGTAAAACAAATTGAGCAGCATCGTTTGCAAGATGTCGTCGCGATGATGGCCGAGCGCGATCTTGGTCGCGCCCAGTTCGCCGGCCACGCGATAGAGGATGCCGCGCCGCAGCCGCGAGCACAGCGAGCAGGTGGTCTTGCCCTCGGGCACGAGGCGCTTGACGATGCTGTACGTGTCCTGATTCTCGATATGAAAGGGCACGCCCACGCTCGTGAGGTAGTCGGGCAAGACATGCTCGGGAAAACCGGGCTGCTTCTGGTCGAGATTGACGGCCACGATGTCGAAGTGGATCGGCGCGCGCTCGCGCAGCCGCAGCAAGACGTCGAGCAGCGCATAGCTATCCTTGCCGCCCGACATGCACACCATCACTTTGTCGCCGTCCTCGATCATGTTGAAATCGCCGATCGCTTGGCCGACGAGCCGAGCCAGCCGCTTGAACAGCTTGTTGTTCTCGTACGCTTCCTTCTGCTCGCGGCGCGTGAGCGCGGGGCGCGCGGGGGCCTGCTCCGCCTCGCCCGCCGCTTCCCGCGTGAGTTCGGCGCTTTCGGGTTGGGCGGCCGCGCCCGGTTGCGCGATCGTCTCTGGCGCGTTCATGCCGATGCCTCTTTGATGCGAAATACCTCGACGCCCACCGCGTCGCAATCGGGATAGACGTCGGGCTTCTCCGTCGATACCGAAACCGCCCGCACACGCGGATGCTCGAGCATCGTCCCCGCGATGTCGTCGCACAGCGTCTCTTGCAGATGAATGTGCCCCTGCCCGACGCGCCGCGCGATCGTCGCGCGCATGAAGTCGTAATCGAGGACTTCGTGCAACTTGTCCTCGACCGGCGTCGTATCGGCGAGCGGCACGAACAGTTCGACGTTGATCACCACGCGCTGCTCGCCGCGCTTTTCGAACTCGTGCACGCCGATGTTGATATAGACCTCGTAATTGCGCAGAAAAAGCCTGCGGCAATCGGCGAGCCGGGGATGCAAGAGTGCGGCAACCATGTTCGTTCCAGTCAAAATACGCGCGCAACGCGCGAGGGCCCGGCCCAGCCGGGGCCGACGCGCGTCACCGCGTCAAAAACATTACGTCGCGCGGCAGCGGCACGAGATGCTGCCCGCCGTCGACGATCAAAGTAGCGCCAGTCACGCCATGCGCTCGCGCCAAATAACAGGCCGCCGCCACCACGTCCTCGGGCGTCGAGGCCCGGCCGAGCGGCGTGACGCGATGGGCGTGCGCGAACTCGTCCGGCGTTTGATCGGCCGATTGCAGCGTCAAGCCCGGCGCAATGCCGACGACGCGCACTTTCGGGGCCAGCGCCTGAGCCAGTGTGACCGTCGCGCTCTGCAGCGCCGCCTTCGATAGCGTGTACGACAAATAATCCGGATTCAGGTTGTACAGCTTCTGATCGAGCACGTTGATGACCACGCTGCGCAGCGCTTCGTCGGCGCAAGCCGCTTCGGGGGTCGCATCGAACAGTGCGCGCGCGAGCACCAGCGGCGCCGCGACGTTGACGGCCATGTGCGCGAGCAGCGTCTCGTAGCCGACGTCTCGCGCCGTATCTTCGACGAAGCGCGACGCATTGTTGATCACGCAGACCGGCCGGCCGAGCGCGGCCGTGCATGCCGCAACGAGCCCCGCCGCTTCGCGCTCGACGGCCAGATCGGCCGCCAGCGCGACGGCGCCGCGACCCAGCGCGCGGATTTCGGCCACGAGCGAATCGGCTTCGTCCTTGGATGCGCCGTAATGCACCCCGACGTCCCAGCCCTGCGCAGCGAAGCCGAGGGCGAGCGCGCGGCCGATGCGCCGCGCCGCGCCCGTCACGAGGACGACGCGCGCAGGCGCCGCGGCAGCGCCGGCTTCAGAGCGAGGATGAGGGGAAGCGGTCATTTACAATGCCGGAATGAATCAGAATGCTCACGAACCCGCTAGTTTACCCGTTCCCGCCGCCGATGCGCTCGCGGCCAGCGCCGCACTCGTTGCGCAGATCCGTCACGAAATTTCGTCGGCGGGCGGGTGGTTGCCGTTCGACCGCTATATGGAGCTCGCGCTGTACACGCCCGGGCTCGGTTATTACAGCGGCGGCGCGCGCAAATTCGGCCGCCGCGCCGAGGACGGCAGCGATTTCGTCACCGCGCCGGAACTGTCGCCCCTTTTCGCACGGACGCTGGCCCGCCCGATCGCCCAAGCGCTGGCCGCGAGCAGCACGCGCGAAGTCATGGAATTCGGGGCCGGCACGGGGCGGCTCGCGGCCGGCGTGCTGTCCGCCCTCGATGCGCTCGGCGCGCCGCTCGAGCGGTACGCCATCGTCGATCTGTCCGGCGAGCTGCGCGAGCGCCAGCGCGAGACGATCGAAGCGCTCGGGGGCCAACTGGCAGCGCGCGTGTGCTGGCTTGACGCGCTGCCGGAGCGCTTCGAAGGGGTCGTGCTCGGCAATGAAGTGCTCGATGCGATGCCGGTGGCGCTTTACGCGCGCAGCGGAGGCGTCTGGCATGCACGCGGTGTTGCCTTCGACGAACACGGCGCGTTGCGTTTCGAGGCGCGCGCGCTCGATGCCGCGGGCGTCCGATTGTCCGACGAAGATGCCGCCCTGCTTGCCGAAATCGACGCCGAGATCGACCCGCAGCTCGACTACGTCGTCGAAACGCACGCTGCCGGCGCGGCGTTCACTCGCACGGTCTGTTCGATGCTCGCAAAGGGCGCGGCCTTTTTCATCGATTACGGCTTCCCGCGCGCGGAGTACTACCACCCGCAACGCACCGAAGGCACGCTGATGTGTCACTACCGGCACCGGGCGCACGGCGATCCGTTCCTTTATCCGGGGCTGCAGGACATCACCGCCCACGTCGAGTTCACGCGCATCGCCCAAGCAGGCGTCGATACCGGGGCGGACCTGCTCGGCTACATATCGCAGGCGCGTTTTCTGATGAACGCCGGCATCACCGAGGCCCTGTCCGAAATCGACCCCGCGGATGCTGCGCGCTTTCTGCCCGCGGCCAACGCCGTGCAAAAGTTGCTGTCCGAAGCGGAGATGGGCGAGCTGTTCAAGGTGATCGCGTTTTCACGCGGCATCGACGAGCCGATCGATGCGTTCGCGCGCGGCGATCGATCGCATACCCTCTGAAGGCTACACCGCTTCCCCCAAGCTGCGCGCCACCGCTTCGACCCGCGCGCGGTGAACGGCGTCTTTGATTTTCGCCGGCTGAGCGGCGAACCCTTGCGCCACAGCGCCCGCATCGACGGCGCGGGCGGCCGTCAGCGCGAGGCGCAGCCGCTCGGCTTGCGGATACTCGCGCGTTTCGAAGCCGAGCCGGCCGCGCGCATCGGATTCGCATGCCTGCAGCGCTTCGGCGAAGCGCGCGGGCTTGCGCAGCGCATCGCTGCGCTCGAACAGCCGCACGAGCGCAGCGGCGCCCATTTCCATGACCCGATGAACGTTGCCGTGCTCGCGGGCCACGAGCAGCGCCAGGTCGCGGCACTCGTTGGGCACGCGCAAGCGTTCGCACAGCGGCCGCAGCAGATCGGCGCTACGCGTCTCGTGACCGATATGGCGCGGGAGAATGTCGTCTGGCGTCGTGGCCTTGCCCAGATCGTGCGTGAGCGCGGCGAAGCGCACCGGCAACGCATAGCCGCGCGCGGCCGCGTGATCGACGACCATCATCACGTGCACGCCGGTGTCGACCTCGGGATGGTAGTCGGCCCGTTGCGGCACGCCGAACAACGCGTCGACTTCCGGCAGCACGCGCACGAGCGCGCCGCATTCGCGCAGCGCCTCGAACATGCGCGAGGGCTTGCGCTCCATCAGCCCGCGCGAAATTTCCTGCCAGACGCGCTCGGGCACGAGCGCATCGACTTCACCGGCCGCCGTCATCGCCCGCATCAACGTGAGCGTCTCGGGTGCCAGCGTGAAATCGTGAAAGCGCGCAGCGAACCGGGCCACGCGCAGAATCCGCACGGGGTCTTCGACGAACGCCGCACCGACGTGCCGGAAGCGCCGCTCGCGCAGGTCTTGCTGCCCGCCGAACGGATCGATGACCGGCCCCGTTAGCTCGCCGTCGGGGCGCACCTCGCGCGCCATCGCGTTGATCGTCAAATCGCGGCGGGCTAGATCTTCCTCGAGCGTGACATCGGGCGCGTAGTAGAACTGAAAGCCGTGATAGCCCGTGGCCGTCTTGCGCTCGGTGCGCGCGAGCGCGTATTCCTCTTGCGTCTGAGGATGCAGAAAAACGGGGAAATCCTTGCCGACGGGGCGATACCCTTGCGCCACCATCTGCTCGGGCGTCGCGCCGACCACGACGTAATCGCGGTCGGACACCGGCACGCCGAGCAGCGCATCGCGAATCGCCCCGCCCACTGCATAAATCTTCATGCGTCGTCTTCGTAATAACCAATGCGATGCGTCTCGGCTTGCGCATCGGCGAACCAAGCGCGCACCGCGGGAACGGCGCGCACGCTTTCGATGTAAGCGCGCGCCGCATCGGACAAGGGCGGCGCATAGGTAATGAAACGCGAGACGACGGGCGCATACATGGCATCGGCCGCGCCGAACGTGCCGCCGAACAAGAACGGGCCTTGGTAGCGCGCGAGACACTCACTCCAAATCGCGTCGATGCGCGCAACCTCGGCGAGCACCGCGGGCGTCGCGCCCTTGCCCGGCCGCCGGGCGCGCACGTTCATCGACATCTGCGAACGCACTTCGCCAAAGCCTCCGTGCATCTCGCACGCGATCGCGCGCGCATGCGCGCGCGCAGCGGGGTCGCTCGGCCAAAGGCCGTGCTCCGGATAACGCTCGGCCAGCGTCTCGAGAATCGCGAGCGATTCCCAGATCCCTTGACCGTCGTCTGTGATCAGGCATGGCATTTTGCCCGATGGCGAATGCTCGAGAATTCGAGCCTTCGTATCGGCCTCGCCAAGCAGCACGATCACTTCCTCGAAGTCGATGCCCATGTGCTTCATCATGACCCAAGGCCGCATGGACCACGACGAATAGTTCTTATCACCGATGATGAGTTTCATGCGTCACCGCCACAAACGTTGGTTGTTGATTGATTGGTCGACTGAACGGGAGAAAGCGAGAACAGCAATGGTGCCACGATGGCGCGATCCGCGCTCCGAAGGACGCCATCACCCGAAGCGCGCGGCGGGACGCCGGCCTCCAAAGCGCCCCGATGGCGCGCCGATAGCGCCGGCCTCGCCTACCGGCGATCAGCGCTCGACGCAGGCGATCAACGCCCCGCCGTGGTTCGAAATACGTTGAAGCGCGAGCGCAGCGACGCGTCGTTCAGGTACGTCGGCGCAATCGCCTCGACGGCGACGGGCGTCAAGTTCAATTCGGGCGCAAGCGGCCCGCTGAGCACGGCGTCGCGCGACATCGAATCGAGGTTGTCGCGCGTGATGAGCGGCGCGCCCGGCAGCGATTCGAACGTCAGCGCCTGCATATAAGCGAGCGCATCGGGCAGCCGCACGATGCGGGCGTGCCGCCCGATGACCTCGCCGCAGTAGCGCACGAGCGCTTCGAGCGTATAGACCGTAGGACCGCCCAATTCGTAGGTCTTGCCATGGGCCGCATCGAGATCGAGCGTGCCCACGATGGCCTTGACCACATCGCCGACATACACCGGCTGGAACTTTGCATCGGCCTTGGCGAGCGGCAATACGGGGAATAAACGCTCGAGCACGGCGAACGTATTGAGGAAATGATCTTCGGGACCGAACACCACCGACGGCCGAAAAATGGTCGTCGCGAGCTGAGCGGCGGCGCGCACGGCTTTTTCGCCATCGCCTTTGGAGCGCAGATACATGCTCGGCCCATTCGGATCGGCGTTGATCGCGCTCAGATGGATGAGCCGATGCACGCCCTTGCCTTCGCAGGCAGCCGCGATCTTGGACGGCAGTTCCACATGCAGCTTGGCGAATTCCGGGCCGTACGGAGTGCCGCGCCGGCCGTGCAAGGTGCCGGCGAGGTCGATGACGGCATCGACGCCCTCGACGAAGCGGGCCAATTCGACGTGATCGAACACGTCGAGCTCGATCACGTCGAGCGGCAACATCGTGAGGTGGCTCGCATGGCTGCGGCGCCGCGTCGCCACCCGCACGTTTTTGCCCGCCGCGACGAGCGCGTTGGCCAGATGCGTGCCGATGAACCCGGAACCGCCTATCAATGCAATCGATTGATGCCGCATGTTCGCCTCCCTGCGAGCGACTACCGCTACCGCGTTGTCGACCGCCCTCGCTGACCGCGCGGCGCCCCTGTCAGGGCGTTTGCGGCAGGATGACGCCGAGGCGCTCCTTCAGCGATTGCGGGCGGCCTTCGAACAGCGCCGCGTAGTAGACCGTGTTCGACAGCACGTTCTTGACGTAGTCGCGCGTTTCGTTGAACGGAATCGTCTCGGCGAAGATCGCGCCTTCGACGGGACGCTGCAGCGCCGCTTGCCATTGGCGCGGACGGCCGGGCCCGGCGTTGTAGCCGGCCGTGGCGAGCACGGCGGAACCGTCGAACTGATTGTAGATCATCGACAAGTAGCTCGTACCGAGCAATATGTTCGTGTCGATGTCGTTCATCTGCTCGCGCGAGAGCGGCCCGAGGCCGATTTTGCGGGCCACCATCTGCGCCGTGCCGGGCATCAACTGCATCAGCCCGCCCGCGCCCACATCGGAACGCGCGTTGATGATGAAGCGCGATTCTTGCCGGATCAGCCCGTAGGCCCACTCGACATCCAGCCCCGTGGATTTCGCGTCGCGCTCCACGATGTTGCGGAACGGCGAGAGATAACGCAGAGAGAAGTCGTGGTCGGCTTGCGTGCGGTCGGCCGTATTCACGGTGCGATCGTACAGTTCGATGCGGCGCGCGTATTCGGCCACGGCCAGCAATTGGCGGTCGCTCATGCCGCGCAGCGGCCAATTCCACTCGCGATTGCCCTCGAGCCGCAGGTTCAGCGCGTAAAAGCGCCGCGCGAGATCGAAGCCCGGCGTATGGCTCACGGCGTCCACCTCGGCATCGGTCACGCTCGTTTTCGGCGGTACGGTGATCTTCCGGCCCAGTTCCTCGCTGGCGAGCTGCCCGTAGAAATTGAAGCCTGCGGCGATGCGCGCGAATTCCTGCTTCGCGAGCGCCTTGTCGTCGGCATCGCCGATCTGCTCGAGCGCGCGCGCGTGCCAGTACACCCAAGCCGGCTGGCTGCGCAGCGGGCTCGGCATCTGCTCGATCGACCAGCGCACCATCGTCCAATCGCCGGCAAGCAACGCGCTGCGCGTGCGCCACATATACGCCGGATAGGAGAGCGGCGCGTTCGCCGACAGCCGGAACCAATCGACGGCGCCCGGGATTTGACGGGCCGCGCCTTGATAACCGATCGTGCCCCAGCCGATCGCGCGCTCGGCCAACGTCAGCGACGGCGCGATCGTGGCGAAGGTGGCCGCCGCCGACACGACATCGTTGCGCGCCATGGTCGTGATGGCGAGCAGCGCCAGTGCATGCGACGCGAAATCGCGGCCGACGCCGCGCGCGAGCAGTAGCGGCGGGGCGCTCGTGGCCTGATCGACGAGCTTCGGATCGGGGCGCGTCGCGCCGAGCGCATCGAACAACCGGCTGCCCGTATTCGTGCTGTTTTGCTCGTAGGCAAGGCGGATTTGTTGCCAGACATCGTCGTCGCTGAACTGATGGGTCGCCGCCAGCGCGACGATCAAATCGACGCAGCCGTCGCCGTAGTATTTCGGCTCGACGAGCAGCGCGCGCGCCGCCTCGGCGACGTTCTCGCCGCGCGCGGCACGCGATTCGAGCGCGTAGCACTTCACTTGGGTATCGTCGTCCAGCACGAAGCGCGCGTACTGCGCATCGAAGTTGCGCCAGTCGTGCCGCGCGCCCAGCACGACGAGATAATCGTTGCGCAGCCGGTCGGCGATCGCTTCGCCGTCGTGGCGCTGCAAAAACGAGAGCACGGGGGTATCCGGCGCGTCGATGCGGGCATGGCCGCTGCCGTCGAACAGTTGCGGTTTGAGCTGGAAATACTCGAGATACGACGGCGCCGGGTAATTCGGGATCATCGCCGCGAGCTGCGCCGCGCGCGCTGCGTCGTTATTGCGGGCGGCTTCGCGCAAGCGCACGAAAATCTGATCGTCCGTGGGCGCCGCGGTGGGGCGGGGATGACGGCCGGCAGTGGCCGTGCCGCAGGCGACGAGCGCAACGGCGGCCAGCGCCAGAGCGGCCGCGCGATATACTCGAGCGAAGCGTTTCGACATCGTGGTTCGTGGAGCGAAAATTGAGCGAAAGCATAGCACGCAACCCTTCGACAAATTCGAAAGCCGAGCTGCGAAAACGCTTGCTGCAAGCGCGCAGCGAGGCGGCGGCGGCTGGTCGCGCCGCCCCCTTGCTCGCGGCCCATTTGCGTGCCGCCCTGGCGCGTTACGCACCGCACACCGTGGGCTTTTATTGGCCGCTCGAAGGCGAGTTCGACGCGCGCGCGATCGTCGCAGAATGGCTCGCGCAGGACGTGCGTCGCCAAGCCGCGCTACCCGTCGTCGCCATGAAAGGCCAGGCGTTGGAATTTCATGCGTGGACGCCCGATGCGCCGATGCGCGTCGGCCACCATCGAATCCCGGAGCCCGCGCAAGCGCGAACCATCTTGCCCGACCTCCTGCTCGTGCCGTGCGTGGGGTTCGACGAAGACGGCTTTCGGCTCGGTTACGGCGGCGGCTATTACGACCGCACGCTCGCGGCTTGGCCCGATACCGCCAAGCCGGTCACGCTCGGCATCGCTTATGAGGCATGCCGCACGGCGCTGCCGCGCGAGTTGCACGACATTGCGCTCGATGCGATCGTCACGGATGCCGGACTGTTCGCGAGCGCGCCCACGGTCGAACGATCTTAGGGGTTAATGTTTCCGCCGGCCCGCCCCTGACCCCGGGGCCCGGCCCCGGCGTTTGAGAGCCTTATGTTCAGAGCGAAGCGGCGGCGCGTGCCGCCGTGTCGTACAGGCCCGATGCGTTTCGCATCAGTTGCGCGGCCTCGCCGATCTGCTCGTTCGCGAGCCCGCTTTCCTTGAGCGCCGCAATCAGACAGCTTTCTCTCACTTCCCGGTACTTGCCGCAAAGCTCGCGCCCCGCCGCGGTCGCGGAGAAGAACACTTCCTTGCCGGTCTTTTCGCTTTTTACATACCCTCTACTCACGAGCTTCTTCAGCGCGTACGTCGCGACGTGCGTGTCTTCGATGTTGAGCACGAAGCAGATATCGGCGAGCTTTTTCTTGCGTTCGCGATGGCTGACATGGTGCAGCAGCGAGACTTCGATGGCGGTCATGTCCTTGGCGCCCGCCGCCGACATGCACCGCACCATCCAGCGGTTGAACGCGTTGCTCGCCATGATGAGCCCGTACTCGAACTCGGACAGTTCGACGCTCGTCTCGGAGACGAGATGTTCCGATGACACGATCTTGGTCGGGTGGCGCGACATAGCGGGCTGCTGCCGAGGATGAAAAGGAGTGGGCGAAGTGTACGCCGCCCGCTAACCAGTCAGCATTAGCGAAAACGCTTATTGGTAAAATGTCGATAATTTATCGATAATGCCGTCACATACAACGCATGCATGCGACCGGCGAAGGCGCTCAGATGACAGAACCCCGTATCTATCCGTTCGGTGATAGCGCCCTCGTCTGCGAGGCGCCGCCACCGGCTACGCTCGCATGTCAGGAGCGCATCTGGGCGCTCGCGCAGGCGGCGCGCGAATGGGCGCACGTGGTCGAGGCCGTGCCGGGCATGAACAATCTGACGATCGTCTTCGATCCGCTTCGCGCCGATATGGAAGCGCTCGCGCGCCAATTGGCGCAGGCCTGGCACCGCGCCGTGGCGGTGAAGGCCGCCGTCCGCGAGATCGAGATTCCCGTGCGCTACGGCGGCGATGACGGTCCCGATCTGCACGAGGTGGCGCAGCACGCGGGGCTCAGTGTCGAGGAAGTCGTGCGGCGCCATTCGAGCGCCGAGTACATCGTGTTCTTCATCGGTTTTCAGCCGGGCTTCGCCTATCTGGGCGGGCTCGACGCCTCGCTGCATACGCCGCGCCGCGCGGTGCCTCGGCTCGAGGTGCCGGCCGGCTCGGTCGGCATCGGCGGCGCGCAGACCGGCGTTTATCCGGCCGCGTCGCCCGGCGGCTGGCAACTGATCGGGCGCACGGCCTCGACCCTGTTCGATCCCGCGCGCACGCCGCCCACCCTGCTGCAAAGCGGCGATCGGGTGCGCTTTTCCGTCGAGGAGGTCGCCCGATGATCGACGTGCTGCGCGCCGGCGTGCTCTCGTCGGTGCAGGATTTGGGCCGCGTGGGCTTGCGGCATCTCGGGGTCGCCCAAGCCGGCGTGCTCGATACGCTCGCGCTCGAAGTGGGCAACCGCCTCGTCGCCAACGCGCCGCAGGCCGCGGCGATCGAAATTACCGTCGGCCCCGCCGCGTTTCGCTTCACGCAGGCCACCCGCATCGCGATCACGGGCGCGCAGTTTGCCGCCACCCTGGACGGCGTGCCCGTCTACACCTGGTGGAGCTTGCCGGTGCGCGCCGGGCAAGAACTGGTGTTGCACGGCCCGACGCGCGGCATGCGCGGCTACCTGTGCGTGCGCGGCGGCATCGATGTGCTGCCGGTCCTCGGCTCGCGCAGCACCGATCTTGCCGCCCGCTTCGGCGGGCTGGGGGGCCGCAAGCTGCGCGACGGCGACAGGCTCGCGCTGGGCGTGCCACCGGCGGGAGCGCGGCGAGCGTCGGCCGTCGACGCGCCCGCATTCGGCGTGAAGGCGCCTCAATGGTGCCGCTTCGCGGAAGTGGCGCACGAGCCGGTGCGGCGCGGCAAGCACGTCGCCGGCGCCGAGCGCGCAGCCGTGATCCGCGTGCTGCGCGGCCCCGAATACGACGCTTTCGACGAAGCCGCACGCACGGCGTTCTGGTCGGACGAATGGTGCGTCACGCCGCACAGCAATCGCATGGGATATCGCCTGGCCGGCACCGCGCTGACCGGCACGCACAGCGGCGACATGCTCTCTCACGCGGTGCTGCCCGGCACGATTCAAGTGCCGAGCAATGGCCAGCCCATCGTGCTCATGGGCGATGCGCAAACGACGGGCGGCTATCCGCGCATCGGCGTCGTGATCGCCGCCGATCTATGGAAGCTCGCGCAGGTGCGGCTAGGCGCGGGCGTGCGCTTCGTGCGCTCGACGCGCGAAGAAGCGCGTTACGCGCTCGCCGAGCAACAGGCGTATTTGCGGCAGATCGATGCCGCGATCGCCATGCATGAAGAGCGGATGCAGCGCCTGGCCGGGCGCGCGCACGCCGCTTGATGGTTTTGGAAGAGGGCGTCATGCAAATCGATTTGAACGCCGATCTTGGCGAAGGCGGCGACGCGGACGAAGCGCTGCTCGGTCTCGTGAGTTCGGCGAACATTGCCTGCGGCTGGCACGCCGGGGGCGCCAATGCCATGCGCGACAGCGTTCGGCTTGCCGTGCAGCGCGGCGTCGCGATCGGCGCGCATCCGAGCTTTCACGATCCGGCCAATTTCGGACGTAAGGAAATGCATCTGCCGCCCGACGATATCTACGCCGGCATCCTTTATCAACTCGGTGCACTGTCGGCGATCGCGCAAGCGGAAGGCGCACGGGTGGCGCATCTGAAGCCGCATGGGGCGCTCTACAACCAGGCCGCGCGCGATCCCGCCATTGCCGAAGCGATCATTTCCGCCGTGCATGACTTCGATCCGTCGGTCGCCGTCTTCGGGCTGGCCAACAGCCGCTTCATCGCGATGGCGCGCGGGGCGGGCCTCGCTGCGATCGAAGAAGGGTTCGCCGATCGCGGCTATCGAGGCGACGGCTCGCTCGTGCCGCGCTCGGAACCCGGCGCCCTGATCGACGATGAAAACGAAATGCTCGAGCACGTGCTGTCGATGGTGCGAGACAAGCGGGTACGCGCGGTGACGGGCGGCTGGGTGCCGCTGGACGTGCGCACATTGTGCCTGCATGGTGATGGCCCGCACGCGCTCGCGTTCGCGCAGAAATTGCGCGACACGCTCGAGGCGAACGGCATCGCCGTGCATGCCGCTTCCGTGCAGACGCATTGACCTTCGGGCCTCACGTGTCGCGGCCGTCGACGATGCACGCCGCCAAACGTGCTTGGGTGCTTCGTCCACGCCATGGGCGGATGAGCTGCACGGACACGAGATGAGCAATGTGCGAGCCGCGCCCCAGCCGGGGTGCGATTCGCTCTTGAGCAGGGCAAGCGGCCGTTAGAGCCGCATGAAGAACGATGCGCAGGACGGCATCGTGGGCATCCGTTGCAGCGTGCAGGTGGGCAAAACACAAAAACGATGCGCGCAGCGACGTATTCAACGTTGCGTAAGACCGAGTGCGAGCATCTCAGGCGCTGGCCCGGTCGAACGCGAAGCAAGGGACGCGAGCCGGCGCTCGGCCTTGCGCGGGAGTGAGTGCGTTGCACTGGCTCCCGTCGACAGCTAACCGCCGACTCGGGTCGACTGGAGACTAACCTATGCAGACAAACCTATGGCCGTTATTGGGTGTGGCCGTCATCATCGTCGGCTTCATCCTGCGATTCAATCCGATGTTGATCGTCGCCGCGGCGGCGATCGTCACGCCGCTTTGCGCGCACTTCCCCCTCGATCGATTGCTCGCCGCGATCGGCTCGGGCTTTTTGAAGACGCGCAATATTCCCCTCATCATCTTGCTGCCGCTTGCCGTCATCGGCTTGCTCGAGCGCCACGGCCTGCGCGAGCGCGCGCAAATCTGGATCGCGGGCATCAAAGCGGCCACTGCGGGGCGACTGCTGATCGTCTATCTGCTCGTGCGCGAATTGACCGCGGCGGTGGGCCTCACCGGCCTCGGCGGTCATCCGCAAATGGTGCGGCCGCTGCTCGCGCCGATGGCCGAGGGCGCGACCGAAACCCGCTACGGCAAGATTTCCGACGCCGTCCGTTATAAATTGCGCGCATTTTCGGCAGCCACGGACAACGTAGGTCTGTTCTTCGGCGAAGACATCTTCGTTGCCTTCGGCGCGATCGTGTTGATGGTGACGTTCCTGAAGGAGGCCGGCATCGTCGTGGCGCCGATGCAGGTGGCCGTCTGGGGCATGCCAACCGCGCTCGGCGCGTTCGTTATTCACAGCGTGCGCTTGTATTTGCTCGATCGTCGTCTCGACAAGGAACTCGGGGGGCAGGCAGCGCAGCGTGAAGCTCGAGCCGGCGAGGCCGAGTCCTCTCTCCTATCCCACGCGCCGGCGCGTCCCTCGACGAATGCGGGAGAACAAGCATGACCCTTTTGCTCACTCATTTGTTTTGGCTCGTCGGTGTGTTGTTGTTGGTCGTCGGCGGGATGATCGTCACGGATAAGGCGCATCCGCGCCGTTTCGCGGCGGGCGGCTTCTGGATCATTTATGCGCTCATCTTTCTCGTGGGCGACAAGCTGCCGCCCGAACTCGTCGGCGTGCTGGTCATCGCCATGGCGGTGATCGCCGGCTTCGGCGGCGTAGTCGGTGCCAAGCCGGCTATGCCCAGCGACGAGACGCGCCGCGCGAGCGCCAAACGGCTCGGCAATCTGCTGTTCGTGCCGGCGCTGACGATTCCAGCGGTGACGGTGATCGTGACGCTCGCTGCGGGCCGGCTCGTTTTCGGCGGGACGCCTCTCATCGATCCGAAGAATGCGACGCTCGTCGGCTTCGGCATCGGATGCGTGATCGCACTGGCCGTCGCCTGCTACGTCACGCGCGATTCGGTGGGGCAATCGGCGAAGGAGGCTCGGCGCCTCATCGATGCGCTCTCGTGGGCAGCCGTATTGCCGCAGATGCTCGGGATGCTGGGCCTCGTGTTCGCGGATGCGGGGGTCGGCAAAGCAGTTGCGCATGTTGCGACGGCGTACGTCAATCTCGACTATCGCTTTGTCGCCGTCGCTGTGTACTGCATCGGGATGGCGCTGTTCACCATGGTGATGGGCAACGGTTTTGCGGCGTTTCCGGTCATGACGGGCGGCATCGGCGTGCCGATCCTCGTCAACGTGTTCCACGGCGATCCGGCGGTCATGGTCGCGATCGGAATGTTCTCTGGGTACTGCGGCACGTTGATGACGCCGATGGCGGCCAATTACAACATCGTGCCTGCGGCGCTGCTGGAATTGCCCGACAAGAATGCCGTCATCAAGGCGCAAGCGCCGACTGGCGTATTCCTGCTGATGCTCAACATCGTGCTGTTGAATCTGTTGATGTTCAGGTGAAAACTTTGCAGGCGAGCGGCCGGCGCGCAGTGGGTGCAGGCCGCCCCCGTTGAGTTGCCAGCGAGTACCGGTGAAAAATACGATGCTGCCGCGTGCGGGGTCCATTTCACGCGCGCTCTCGTTTTTGGATACCACTCGACAAGCTTTTTCGGGTACGTGGCAAGAACCAAGTCGGCCCAGTCGAAGGCGCGTTGCCGCTGGGCCCGCCGATGCGAATCGAAGTAATGAACATCGTCGCAAAATACGACGCGCGCGACGTGCATAGGGAGGGACGCGAACGAATTCGACTGCCGCTCCAAAATTTCGTAGCACTCCCAAAGCAGCACCAGCCGTGCTTGATGGATGGTTGCCAGCAACCGTTCATCGTCAGTCTCGTCGACTGTGACCAAGGTCCAACCAAGTGCCGCCAGATTCCGATGGATTTCGTAGAATTCTCTAGATATATATGTACTCCATCCCTTAGGAACACATAGGACAAAATCGCCGGTTACAGGAATTTCACTCGCTTCCATTAGAACGATCCGAATTGATTTTCCAAAAGACGACGGCAACGGAGATCATGCGCGATCACCGCCACCAAACGACACCGCCGGGACGAGGCCACGGCGCTACGACATGACCGCACTATGATCACGTGCCCATCGATATCGGTTCGCTTCGGAAAATTTCGGACTAACGGAATGTCATGGCGCATTCCTATAAGGAGAGCGCAACAGTCGAACCTACCCCGCCTCCACCGCGAACCCCCGCTGCCGCAACAAGTTCAGCACCCCCTTGGGCCCGCCTAAATGCAGCGAGCCGATCGCCACGAACACCGGGCGATTGGGCGCGGCAATCGCCGTCATCCGCGCGACGAAGCGGCGATTGCGCTCGTAGACGATCCGGTTGTCCAGCGCGCGCGCAATCTCGGGCGTGCGCGCAAGCCGCTCCGACTTGGCCGACGCCCATGCCGCTATCGCATCGGCGTCGCCCACCCGCCAAAGCCTATGCAGCGTCTTCACGTCATCGATGTTCTGCGCAGGCGTCTGCGCAAGGTCCTGAGCCAGCATCTCGCGCTGCTCGGCGAGCGTCAGGTTCGTGAACGCACGCATTTGCTCCACCAACGTCTCGAGCCCGACCACTTTTCCGCGCGTGCGCAAATAGACATTCTGCAATTGCGCTTCGGTCCCGTATTCGGTTTGCAGGCCCGCCGCGATGGAATCGTAGGTTTCGACCAGCAACGCGGCGAGCCAAGGCCGCGTCTTCTTGATCTCCTCGAGTGCGGCCGGGTTGCCGCGCAAGCGCCACGCCAGCCGCCGCCATAGCGCATCGGGCAATAGACGCGGCAAGCATGCATACGAACAGACCCCGTACTTAGATACGTCGTCCTGCGATTGAATCAAGTCATCCGGTGAAATTTCGAGCGCGAGCGTGGGCGATGCCGCCAACGCCGCCAGGATAGGCGGCCGAAACGGTTGGGTTTGCGGGTAGTCGTAAGGGTCGCCCACGTGCAACGTGCCCAGCACGTAGATCGTCGTCGTGCCTTTCGTCGCGACGTAAAACGGCATGTGCGCCGGCTCGGCGCGCACCGGCCCGCTCGCGGTGGTCCCGCCGAAGTCCGGCGGCGGCCCGTGAAAGCCCGGAATCGTTGCCGCGGGAGCGGCCGGCGCCCCGGGCGCGGCCTGCACCGCCGGCGCGGCAGCCGGCCCGGCGAACGCCGGCGCGATCAACCCGCCCGAGCGCGGATCGATCGCCAGCGTGAAGACCAATGCGAGCACGAGGGCCCGCACGCGCCGCACGAGAGCCGCCGCCAACGCGCCCCGACGCGAACGGCGCGCACGATTACGCGCCGCCCGCGCTTCAGGCATCCACGTCCCCCACCTCCTCGGCACGGTGACAAGACACGAGCCGAGCGTCGACCTCGCGCAGCTTGGGCTCCTCCATCCGGCAGCGCTCGATCGCATACGGACAGCGCTGGTGGAAAGTGCAGCCCGAAGGCGGATCGAGCGGCGAAGGCATCTCGCCTTGCAGCTTGATCTGCGCACGCCGGTCGGCTTCGAAGATGGCCGGGGTCGCCGACATCAGCGAGCGCGTGTAGGGATGCCGCGGCTTGGCGAAGACCGTCTTCTTGTCGCCCAGTTCGGCCACGCCGCCGAAGTACATGACCATGACGTCGTCGGCAATATGCTCGACGACGGCCAAATTGTGCGAAATGAAGACGTAGCTCGTCTTGAACTGCTCTTGCAAGTCCATAAAGAGATTCAGGATTTGCGCCTGGATGGAAACGTCGAGCGCCGAAACGGGCTCGTCCGCCACCACGATGCGCGGCTCCAGAATCATCGCACGAGCGATCGCGATGCGCTGCCTTTGTCCACCCGAAAACATGTGCGGGTAGCGTTTGGCATGCTCGGGCCGCAATCCGACCGTGCGCATCATATGCGCCACGCGGCCCGCGCGCTCAGCCGCGCTCAGTTGCGCATTGATCTGCAGCGGCTCGGCCAGGGTCTGCTCGACCGTCTTGCGCGGATTGAGCGATGCGAACGGGTTCTGAAACACCATCTGCACGCGGCGACGCAACTGCGCGATCTTCGCGCGGTCGGCGCCCGCCACATCCTCGCCTTCCACGAGCAAACGCCCCGAGGTAGGCGGCTCGATCATCGTCAATTGGCGCGCCAGCGTCGATTTGCCGCACCCCGATTCGCCGACGACCGCGAGCGTCTTGCCGCGCTCGAGCGAAAACGACACGCCGTTGAGCGCCTTGATCGTGCCGTGGCCGAACATGCCGCGCCGCACCGCATAGTGTTTGGTCAACTGCTCGGCCACGAGCACGATGTCCGCCTCATGCCGCGGCGCGCGCGAGACTTCCGGTACTGCGTTCATCGGGCGCCTCCCTGGTGTGCCGTCGTGGAGCGAGCGGCATCGAGATTCAACGGCTTGATGCAGCGAGCGCGGGCGAGCGCATCGTGCGGCTGCGGCGGATCGAGCGGGGGCCGCCCCTTGCGGCAATCGTCGACGACGTACTTGCAGCGAGGCGCGAACAAGCAGCCGCTTGGCCGGTCGTCGCGCCCGGGCACCATCCCCGGCAGCGCCGACAATCGCTTGGCCCCGCGGTTGTGCTCGGGGATGGCGGCGAGCAGCGCCTCGGTATACGGATGATGCGGCCGCGCGAAGATATCGGGCACGCGGTTCGTTTCGATCACCTCGCCGGCATACATGACGGCCACGCGCTGCGCGACTTGCGACACCACGGCCAAATCGTGCGAGATCAACACGAGCGCCATGCCGCGCTCCTTCTGCAGCGTGACGAGCAGATCCATGATCTGCGCTTGGATCGTCACGTCGAGCGCCGTCGTGGGCTCATCGGCGATCAACAACTTCGGGTTGCACGCGACTGCCATCGCGATCATCACGCGCTGATTCATCCCGCCCGACATCTGATGCGGAAAAGCGCCGATGCGATTCTTGGCATCGGGAATGCCGACCTGGTCGAGCAGGTCGAGCGCCCGCCGATCGAGCGCCGCGCCACGCAAGCCCTCGTGCAGCTTCAGCACTTCTTTGATTTGATAGCCGACGGTGTAGCTGGGGTTCAGGCTCGTGAGCGCGTCCTGGAACACCATCGCCACGTCCTTGCCGATGATACGGCGGCGCGCGCTCGCGGAGGCGCGCAGCAAGTCCTTGCCGTCGAAGGTGATTTCGTCGGCCGTGACGACGCCGGGCGCATCGATGAGCCCCATCAGCGCCATCATCGTCACGCTCTTGCCCGAGCCCGATTCGCCGACGACGCCGACGACTTCCCCCGGTGCGACCGTGAAACTCACGCCGTCCACAGCCGGTGCGCCGCCGAACGTGACGGCGAGGTTTCGGATGGTCAAAAGATCGTTCATATTCAAGCCATCCGTTTCAGTTTCGGATCGAGCGCGTCGCGCAGCCCGTCGCCGAGCAGATTGATCGCGAGCACCGAGATGAGAATGGCCATGCCCGGCATCGTCACGATCCACCAGGCATTGTCGATGTAATCGCGCGCCGATGCCAGCATCGCGCCCCATTCGGCCGTCGGCGGCTGCACGCCCAGGCCGAGGAAACCCAATGCGGCCGCATCGAGAATCGCCGAGGAGAAACCGAGCGTGGCCTGCACGATGAGCGGCGCGGTGCAATTGGGCAACACTTGGGAAAACATGAGCCGCGGCGTGCCCGCGCCGGCCACGCGCGAGGCCGTCACGTACTCCTTTTGCAATTCGCCCTGGGCGGAGGCGCGCGTCAAGCGCACGTAGCCGGGCAGCGCAACGATCGCGATCGCGAGCATCGTGTTGGTCAGCCCCGGCCCGATGATGGCCACGACGGCCACCGCGAGGAGCAGCGACGGCAATGCGAGCAAGACGTCCATCGCGCGCATGATCGGCGTATCGGCCCACTCGAAGAATGCCGCGCACAGGCCGAGCACGATGCCCGGGATCAGCGCGAGCACGACGGACACGCAACCGATCCAGAACGACATGCGCGCACCGAACATGAGGCGCGAAAGAATGTCGCGGCCCGCTTCATCGGTGCCGAGCACGAATTTCCAGTTGCCGCCGTCGAGCCAGGCGGGCGGAATCTTCACGTAGTCGCGGTACTGCTCGACCGGACTATGCGGCGCGATGAGCGGCGCGAAGATCGCGACGACGGCGAGCACGAGGACGATCGCGCCGGCCCCCACCGCGCCGCGGTTGCGTGAGAAGTTGTGCCAGAGCTCGCGCAGCGCGAGGGCTCGCCCGCTCGGCGGCGTGACGCTTTGCGGCGCCGCGTTTTGAATATCTGCCATGGTTGCGGGCTCCTTAGCGCGTGTGGCGAATGCGGGGATTGAGCACGCCGTACAGCAGATCGACGCACAGATTCACGACGATCACGAGCGTTGCGATCATCAGAATGCCGCCTTGCACGACCGGATAGTCGCGCCGGCTGATGGCATCGATGAGCCATTTGCCGATGCCCGGCCAAGAAAACAGCGTCTCGGTCAATACGGCGCCGGCGAGCAACGTGCCCACTTGCAAGCCGATCACCGTCACCACCGGAATCAGCGCGTTGCGCAGCGCATGCACGACGATCACGCGCCCAGGCGAAAGGCCCTTGGCCCGCGCCGTGCGAATGTAGTCTTCGCGCAGCACCTCGAGCATCGACGAGCGCGTCATGCGCGCCACCACGGCAAGCGGAATCGTGCCGAGCACGATCGCGGGAAGAATCAAATGGCTCAGCGCCGATTTGAACGCGCCTTCATCAGGAGCGAGCAGCGAATCGACGAGCATGAAGCCGGTCACGTGCGGAATGTCGTATTCGACGGCGATGCGCCCCGACACCGGCGTCCACCCGAGCGTAACCGAGAACAGCATGATGAGAATGAGCCCCCACCAGAAGATCGGCATCGAATAGCCGGCAAGCGCCGTGCCCATCACACCGTGATCCACGACGGTGCCGCGCCTCAAAGCCGCGCAAACACCGGCGGGCAGCCCGATGACGAGCGCGAACAGCATGGCGCAAATCGACAGTTCGACGGTGGCCGGAAAGCGCGCGAGAAACTCGCCCATGACGCTCGTGTTGGTGATGATCGAATCGCCGAGGTTGCCGTGCAACGCGCGCCATACGTAGTGAACGTACTGCATCGGCAGCGGCTCGTCGAGCCCGAGCCGGTGCAATGCGGCGGCATGCATCGCCGGATCGACGCCGCGCTCGCCCATCATCACTTCGATGGGATCGCCGGGGATCAAATGAATCAAGGCGAACGCCAGGATCGTGATGCCGATGAACGTCGGTATCACCATGCCGATGCGGCGTAAAACGAATCGGAACATAGTTCGTCCCTTTTAGCTTGCGAGAAAAAATGCGACCGGCGACGAGAAGCGGCGCCGCGTGCGGCGCCGGCCCCTGTCGCCGGAGGACGTACGCGCTCTCCCGCTTGACGAGAGAGCGTAGCGCATCGTCGTTACTTCACGCTTACACCGTCGAAACGAGCGTAGCCGAGCGGGTCGATACGCATATCGATCACCTTCTTGCTCACCGGTTGGTAGAGCGTCGAGTGAGCGATCGGCGAGAAAGGCAACTCCTTGGCGAAGATTTCCTGCGCTTGCGTGTAGATCTTCGTGCGCGCTTCGACGCCGTTCGTGCTGCGGCCCTTTTGGACGAGATCGTCGAACGGCTTGTAGCACCACTTCGAGAAGTTGTTGCCGTTGATTGCCTCGCAGCCGAGCAACGTGCCGAGCCAGTTGTCGGGGTCGCCGTTGTCGCCGTTCCAACCGATCAACATCGTATCGTCCTCGCCCGCGTGCGCGCGTTTGATGTACTCGCCCCACTCGTAGCTGACGATCCTCGCCTTCACGCCGATCTTGGCCCAGTCGGCTTGGATCATTTCCGCCATCAGGCGCGCGTTCGGGTTGTAGGGCCGCTGCACGGGCATCGCCCAGAGCGTGATCTCCTGCGGCAAGCCGTTCGCGTAGCCTGCCTTCGCGAGCAGCTTCTTCGCGCCTTCGGGATCGTACGACTGCGCCTTCAGATTCTTGTCGTAGGACCACTGCGTCGGCGGCATCGGGTTCGTTGCACTCTGGCCCGCGCCTTGATAAACGGACTCGATGATCGCCTTCTTGTTGATGGCCATATCGAGCGCTTGGCGCACTTCGGTCTTATCCAGCGGCTTATGCTGAACGTTGTATGAAACGTAGCCCAAATTGAAGCCCGGGATCGACGGCATGTCGATGTTCGAATCGGCCTTCAACGGCGCAATGTCCTGCGGCTTCGGATAGCTCATGACCTGGCATTCGTCGCGCTTGAGCTTTTGCACGCGCACGCCGGCATCGGGCGTGATCGAGAAGATCAAATGCTTGATCTTGACCGCACCGGCCTTCCAGTAGTCGGGATTGCCTTCATAGCGGATCGTCGCGTCCTTCGTGTAGCTCTTGAGGATGAACGGCCCCGTGCCGACGGGCTTCTGGTTGATGTCCGCCGCCTTGCCCGCCTTGAGCAACTGGTCGGCGTACTCGGCCGACAGAATCGACGCGTACTCCATCGCCATGTTCTGGATGAACGGTGCGTTCACCTCCTTCAGCGTGAAGCGCACGGTATACGCATCGACTTTTTCGACTTTCGCGATCAGCTTGTCGAGGCCCATGTCGGTGAAGTACGGAAACTGCACCGGGTACGCCTTGCGGAACGGCTGGTTCGGATCGAGCATGCGCTCGAACGTGAAGATCACGTCGTCCGCGTCGAATTCACGAGTGGGCTTGAAGAAATCCGTCGTTTGGAATTTCACGCCATGACGGAGATGGAACGTGTAGGTCTTGCCATCGGGCGAGACGTCCCACTTTTCCGCGAGCCCCGGTTCCACCTTGGTGCCTCCGCGCTCGAATTCGACGAGGCGGTTGTAGACCGTGAACGTGTTCGCGGTGAAATCCGTGCCCGTCGTGTATTGCGCCGGATCGAAGCCGGCCGGGCTGCCTTCCGAGCAATAAACGAGGGTTTTGTTGGGGATGTCGGCGGCCTGCGCAGCAGTTGCGGCAAGCGATACCGTCACGGCGGCGGCCGCGATCGCGGTGACCCGCACGGCGCGCAACAGTCTGTTTTGCTTCATGTTTCCTCCAATTCTGAGGCCGGCAGGGGCCAGCGTACGCGGATATTACTGAGCTTTGATAACCCGAACAAGCGGTCGGGAAAAGGCAACGCCCCGCACTTGTACGCGTTGACTTCGGCCGCACCGCATGTTTAGTGCCACTAAAATTGCGGGTCAATTATGCCCGACGCGGGACCTACGGAGGTCTAGGCCAAAATTCGGATCTTTCAACGCGGGGTTTCCCGCAACCCGGCGCAAGCCGGGGCGGGCGCGGCGGTCCGCCGCATCCGGACAACCGCCGCTCAAATGGCCTCGCTCGGGCTAGAGGAAGCCGCCACGCGAGGCTTAGCGCAACCCCACGTTCCAGAATTGCGTCGGCCCGAACGGGTCGATCTTGAAACCGACCACATTCTTGCGCAGCGGCTGATACACCGTCGAATGCGCGATGGGCGTGAAGGGGACTTGCTGCTTGAAGATGCGCTGCGCCTGGGTGTAGAGCTTGACGCGCTCCGCCGTGTCGTTCGTCTCGCGCGCTTTGACGATCAAATCGTCGAACGGCTTGTAGCACCACTTCGCGAAATTGCTGCCGTGCACGGCCGAACAGCCGAGCAGCACGCCGAGCCAATTGTCGGGATCGCCGTTGTCGCCCGTCAGCCCGATCAGCATCGCATCGTGCTCGCCCGCGTGCGCCCGCTTCACGTACTCGCCCCACTCGTACGTCGTGATCTTCGCGCGCACGCCGATCTTCGCCCAATCCGCCTGAATCATCTCGGCCATCAACCGCGCGTTCGGGTTATAGGGCCGCTGGACCGGCATCGCCCATAGCGTGAGGTCGAAGCCCTCCGGGTATCCGGCCTTGGCGAGCAGCGCCTTCGCGCGAGCCGGATCGAGCGGGGCGTCCTTGAGGCTGGCGTCGTACGACCACTGCGTCGGCGGCATCGGATCGACGGCCGCTTGCCCCGCGCCTTGATACACCGATTTGATGATCGCTTGCTTGTCGATAGCCATATCGAGCGCGCGGCGAACGTCGACGTCGTCGAGCGGCTTATGCGTCGTGTTGTAGGCGAGAAAGCCGAGATTGAAACCGACTTGGTGCGGCATTTGCAGGTTCGGATCCGCCGACAGCGAAGCGATATCGGCCGGACGCGGATAGCTCATGACTTGGCACTCGTTGTCCTTGAGCTTTTGCTCGCGCACGGCCGGATCCGGCGAGATCTCGAACACGAGCTTGCCGACACGCACGACGCCGGCCCTCCAATAGTCGGCGTTTCCGTCGAAGCGAATCGTCGCGTCTTTTTCGTAACTGTGAAAAATGAAAGGCCCGGTGCCGATCGGATAGCGGTTCAAGTCCGCCGCTTTACCGGCGCCAATCAATTGCTGGGCATATTCGGCCGAGAGGATCGACGCGAAAGGCATCGCCAATTCCGACAGGAACGGGGCGCTAACCGAATTGAGCGTCATTCGCACCGTGTACGGATCGAGCTTCTCGACCTTGGCGAGGTTTTTTGCAAGCCCGAGATCGTTGAAGTACGGGAATACGGCCGGATAAGCGACGCGTAGTGCATTGGCGGGATCGCGCATGCGCTCGAATGTCAGCACGACGTCGTCGGCATCGAACTCGCGCGTGGGCTTGAAATACGGCGTCGTGTGAAACCTCACCCCACGGCGCAGGTGAAACGTGTAGACCCGGCCGTCATCGGAAATCTCCCAGCTCTGAGCCAGCCCCGGTTCGATCTTGGTGCCGCCGTGCTCGAATTCGACGAGACGGTTGTACACCGTGTAGGCCGCCGCCGAGAACTCGACGCTCGTCGTGTATTGAGCGGGATCGAAGCCCGCCGGGCTCGCGTCGGAGCAGTACACGAGCGTTTTTGCCGGCAGCTCGGCCGCTTCACTGCTGCCGCCGCCGAATAACGCATAGGCGCCGCCCGCGGCTGTAATGATCAAAGTAGTCAAACGAACGGCGAAAAGCGGACGACACACCGGCATATGCGCTCCTTGCATGACTGAGCCGCCAGCGTAGCACGCCTTTTTGGGCGACCTTGCCGGGTCTTGTAATGTCTATCACGCTCAAAAAAGTCGTTTCGACATGACTCGCGCAGAGCGAGACGGGTAAACACCGATCGATCACGCCATTGACTCCCATTTTTGGCTTGTTAGCATCGATCGAACGTAACATTCATTACAGAGCCGGGCCTGGCCGGCCCATGGATTCGAAGTTTTCATCGATTGAGGCATTTGCGTGCGCCCTTCCGTGCGAACCCTGCTCGAGCAGCGCGAAGAAACGTTCACCGTGTCGGAGCGGCGCGTCGTCGGCGTGCTGCTCGCCAACTATCCGAGCGCGGCGCTCACTTCGATCTCGCAGCTCGCCGGCAGCGCCGGCGTCAGCGATCCCACCGTCCACCGGCTCGTCCTGAAGCTCGGTTTCGAAGGCTATCCGGAGTTCCAGCGCGCGCTGCTGCTCGAAGTCGACGCACGGATGAATTCACCGCTGTCGCGGCTCGAAGCCTCGGCCTCCGAGCCCCATGCGCAAGACATTCAGCAGGCGATGCTCGGCTCGCTGACGCTCGCCATCGGCAACACGGCAGAGCAAGCATCGCGTGAAGACTTCGAAACGGCCGTCTCGTTGTTGGCCGATCCCCGCCGCACCGTGTTCAGTTGCGGCGGCCGGGCGAGCAGCTTCATCGCCTCTTGGCTCGTGATCCTGTTGAGCCAAATGCGCCCGCATGCGCACCACATCGAACCGTCGCTCGAACGCGGCTCCGAAGCGCTCGCCGATCTCGAAGCGGGCGACGTGCTCGTCGTCTACGACTACCGCCGGTATCAGGAAAGCGTCGTGCAATTTGCGCGCGCGGCCAAGACGCTCGGCGCGCAGGTCGTGTTGTTCACCGACGAATGGCGCTCGCCGATCTCGGCCTTCGCCGACGCTGTGCTCGTCTCGCTCGTGCAAAGCGCCTCGCCGTTCGACACGAAGGTGCCGGCGCTCGCACAAACCGAATCGGTCGTCGCCGCGCTCGTGCACCGATTGCCCGACGAAGCGAAAGCCAGATTGAAACGCATTGAAGCACTGAGAGCCGGGCGCGTCGCCGAGGACGCCTAACCGGCCGATCGTCATCCCCCACCCAAACGAGACCCTTTACAGTCACAGCGAACATCATGAACAAGAATCGCACATGCATTGCCGCCCTCGCCGCGGCGCTCGTCGCCGCAGGGACGGCAGCCGGCGGCGCACTGGCCGCCTCTCGCCCCGCTGTCGAAGCCGCGAACGGCATGGTCGTCACCTCGCAGCACTTGGCGTCGCAAGTGGGCATCGACATTCTGAAGATGGGCGGCAACGCGATCGACGCCGCCGTGGCCGTCGGCTACGCGCAAGCCGTCGTCAATCCGTGCTGCGGCAACATCGGCGGCGGCGGCTTCATGACGATCCACCTTGCCGACGGACGCGACACGTTCATCAACTTCCGCGAAACCGCCCCCGCGACGGCCACCGCGAACATGTACCTCGACGCAGCGGGCAACGTGAAGAAGGGCGCCAGCCTCTACGGCTATGGCGCCGTGGGCGTGCCCGGCACGGTGATGGGGCTCGACCTGGCCGAGCGCAAATACGGCAAGCTCACGCGCGCGCAGGTGATGGCGCCCGCGATCCGTCTCGCTCGCGAAGGCTTCGTGCTCACGCGCGCGGATACCGATATCCTCGATACGACGGTCAAGCGCTTCAAGGACGACCCCGACGCCGCGCGCATCTTCCTGCGCAAGGACGGCACACCGTTGCAGCCTGGCGACCGGCTCGTGCAGAAGGACTTGGCGAAAACGCTCGAAGCGATCGCGAAGCACGGTCCCGACGCGTTCTACAAGGGCAAGATCCCGCAGACCATCGAAGCGGCATCCAAGGCGGGCGGCGGCTTGCTGACCGCGGCGGACTTCGCGAACTATCGCGCGACCGAGATGACGCCCGTCACGTGCGACTACCACGGTTTCACGTTCATTTCCGCGCCGCCGCCGAGCTCGGGCGGCACGACCATGTGCGAGATCTTGAATACCGTCGAAGGCTACGACCTCAAGGGCTTCGGATGGCATTCGGCAACGGCCGTGCATTACCTCTCGGAGGCGATGCGGCACGCCTATGCCGACCGCAACACGAAGCTCGGCGATCCGGCCTTCATCGACAATCCGCTCGACCAGTTGCTCAGCAAATCGTATGCGGCGCAGATTCGCGCTTCGATCCGCCCCGACAAAGCCACGCCGTCGATGGAACTCGCCGACGCAGCCTCGTTGCCTGAAAAGAAGGAGACGACGCATTACTCGATCGTCGACAAGCAAGGCGATGCGGTTTCGACGACCTACACGGTCAACGGCCGCTTCGGCGCCGTCGTCATCGCGCCGGGCACGGGCTTCTTCCTGAACGACGAAATGGACGATTTCACGTCGAAGGTGGGAGCGCAAAACATGTTCGGCCTCGTGCAAGGCCCGAACAACGCGATCGCGCCGGGCAAGCGGCCGCTCTCGTCGATGGCGCCGACGATCGTCACGAAGGACGGTAAGGTGTTCCTCGTGATCGGCTCGCCGGGCGGCTCGCGCATCATTACGACGACGCTCGAGACGGCGATCGACATCATCGACTACGGCATGGAGCCGCAAGAAGCCGTCGACGCCGCGCGCATCCACGAGCAATGGCTACCCGATGTCGTCTATTACGAGCCGTACGGGCTGTCGGCCGATACGCTGAAGATCCTCGCAAGCGAGGGCTACAAGATGGTTCAGCAAACGCCGTGGGGCGCGGCCGAACTGATCGAAGTGGGCCTTCCCGGCCTTGCCGCCGATACGTCGCAAAGTTCCGGGAACGATTCTTCCGTATCGGGCAAGGTGCGCGTGGGCTACTTCTACGGGGCGAACGACGAACGGCGCCCGGCGGGCGAGGCGCTCGGGTATTGACGCAAGTCGAGCGCAGCAAAGGCTGCCGGTAACCACGAGCCGCGTGGGATATCGGTAGCCCTCACGAGCGATCGCCCCCTCGCCATCGGCGAGGGGGCCAACCAACGGCAATCGCTCGAAAGCGTGGACCATTCGGTCCAAGCCCTATGCGTGTATCGGTGAGCCGAGGCTAAGCCAGTCGCCCGCCGTACCCTAACCGTTCGCACACCGCCTTCGTCGCCGTAGCCGCATTGAGCGTGTAGAAATGCAGCCCCGGCGCGCCTTCTTTCACGAGCCGCTCGCACAACTGCGTGACGACGTCGAGCCCGAAGGCGCGGATCGCTTCCTTGTCGTCGCCGAAGCTTTCGAGCCGCTTGGCAACCCAGCGCGGCACTTCCGCCCCGCACATTTCCGAGAAACGCATCAACTGCGAGTAGTTCGTGATCGGCATGATGCCGGGCGCGATCGGCACGTCGACGCCGAGCTTGCGCACATCGTCGACGAAGCGAAAGTAAGCGTCGGCGTTGTAAAAGTATTGCGTGATCGCGGCGTTCGCACCGGCTTTCACCTTGCGCGCGAAGTTTTCCAAATCGTGCCGTGGCGAGCGCGCTTGCGGGTGATACTCGGGATAGCCCGCCACTTCGATGTGGAACCAATCGCCGTGCTCGGCGCGAATGAACGCGACGAGTTCGGAGGCATAGCGCAACTCGCCCACTTCCCCCATGCCCGACGGCAAATCGCCGCGCAATGCGACGATGTGGCGAATGCCGTTCGCGCGATAGCGTTCGAGGATCTCGCGCAGGTTGTCCTTCGACGAGCCGATGCACGACAGATGCGGCGCCGCTTCGAGCCCGTCCTTGGCCATGTCGAGCACCGTATCGAGCGTGCCTTGCTGGGTCGAGCCGCCCGCGCCGAACGTCACCGAGACGAACTTGGGTTTGAGCAATGCCAACTGCGCGCGTGTCGCGCGCAGCTTCTCGACGCCGTCCGGCGTCTTCGGCGGAAAAAATTCAAACGAGATTTCGATGGTCATGATGCGATGGATGCGCGATCAGCCGAGGCTGCGATTGCCGAAGATGAGCGCCGACAGCAGCCAGGAAACGATGCTGTACAAAATCGAGCCGAAGAACGCCGACCAGAATCCCGATACCTCGAAGCCCTTGAGCAGCGACGCGGCCAACCAAAAGCACAGGGCGTTGACGACGAGGATGAACACGCCGAGCGTGACGATCGTCACCGGCAGCGTGAGCAAAATCAGCACCGGCCGTAGCACGGCGTTGATGAGCCCGAGCACGAGCGCGACGATGAGCGCCGTGCCGAAGCTGCGGATGTGAATCGACGGCACGAGGTACGTGATGATCAACAGTGCAAGCGCGTTGATGATCCAGGTCAGCAGCACGGTCATGGCGACTCCTTCGGCGTAGTGGTCGGTGGTATCGGGTTCTGGGTCTGACGTTCGACGGCAAGGCCGGCGACGGCTAGCGGCACGAGCCGGCAGGTATGGCGTAAAAGATCGCGGCGCCGCGCGCCTTGCCCTTGCAAGACGTGCAGCGCCGCGCCCGCTCAGGTCAATAGCGGTAGTGGTTCGGCTTGAACGGGCCGTTCTTCTCGACGCCGATGTAGCCGGCCTGAGCGTCGGTCAGCTCGGTCAGATGCGCGCCGATGCGCGCCAAGTGCAGGCGCGCCACCTTCTCGTCCAATTGCTTGGGCAACACGTACACCTTGTTCTCGTACTGGCCGCCGCGCGTGAACAGTTCGATTTGCGCGAGCGTCTGGTTCGCGAACGAATTGGACATCACGAACGACGGGTGGCCCGTCGCGCAGCCCAGATTCACGAGCCGGCCCTCGGCCAGCAAGATGATGCGCTTGCCGTCCGGGAAGACGATGTGATCGACTTGCGGCTTGATGTTTTCCCAGGTGTACCGGCGCGTCGATGCAACGTCGATTTCCGAATCGAAGTGGCCGATGTTGCAAACGATCGCGTTGTGACGCATCGCCTTCATGTGATCGTGGTTGATCACGTGGTAGTTGCCGGTAGCGGTGACGAAGATGTCGGCCTTGTCGGCCGCGTATTCCATCGTGACGACCCGGTAGCCTTCCATCGCGGCCTGCAGCGCGCAGATCGGATCGATCTCGGTGACCCACACCGTCGCGCCGAGCCCGCGCAGCGATTGCGCGCAACCCTTGCCCACATCGCCGTAACCGGCCACGACCGCGACCTTGCCCGCGATCATGACGTCCGTCGCGCGCTTGATGCCGTCCACCAGCGATTCACGGCAGCCGTAGAGATTGTCGAACTTCGACTTCGTGACCGAATCGTTGACGTTGATGGCCGGGAACGGCAGACGGCCGTCCTTTTCCATTTGATAGAGACGATGCACACCCGTCGTCGTTTCTTCCGTCACGCCCTTGATCTGCGCGAGGCGTTTCGAATACCAAGTCGAATCGATCTCGAGATGGCGCTCGATCGACTTGAACAACGCGATTTCTTCCTCGTTCGTCGGCTTGGCGATGACCGAGCGGTCCTTCTCGGCTTTGGAGCCGAGAATCAAGAGCAGCGTCGCGTCGCCGCCGTCGTCGAGGATCATGTTGGCGAACTCGCCGTTCGGCCATTCGAAGATGCGGTGCGAGAACTCCCAATACTCGTCGAGCGATTCGCCCTTGAAGGCAAATACCGGCGTGCCCGTCTTGGCGATGGCGGCGGCGGCGTGGTCCTGTGTGGAGAAGATGTTGCACGACGCCCAGCGCACGTCGGCGCCCAGCGCTTTGAGCGTCTCGATCAGCACGCCCGTTTGGATCGTCATGTGCAGCGAGCCGGCGATGCGTGCGCCCTTGAGCGGCTGCGCGGCTTTGTATTCATCGCGGATCTGCATGAGACCGGGCATTTCGGTCTCGGCGATCGTCAGTTCCTTGCGCCCCCAATCGGCCAGCGACAGGTCGGCAACGACGAAATCTTGGTTTTGCTTCGAATCGATTACAGCGGCGTTCATCACGCCCTCCTTTTCTAAATGAGTTCTAGAAAATATAGACGTGAGCGCCGTTCGATGGAGCTAGCCCGCCCGCGCGCCGTTTCCATGCATTGCGCGCTAAAGCTTGCCGTCCGATTGAAGTTCCCGAGCCTGGCGGAGTAGTCCGTCGCAACGCTCCTCGGAAACGCGGCAATTGTAGCAAAAATCGGCGAGCCGGCCAGCGCGCGTGCGTATCGGAGCCACGCGGCGTGCGCATTCCCGTGCCCGATCTCACTTCACCCGCATGCCGCAGAATGAAGATCGCCCGTGACGGCGATGACAGGCGCTACCCGAAAGTCGCACCGAGCAGCGGCGCCAACAAGACCATGACGACACCTGCAATCATCATCGTCAGGCTGGCGACGACGCCCTCCTCGCTGCCGAGTTCTCGCGCCTTCGCCGTTCCCACGCCGTGCGCCGCCGCGCCGAACATCGCGCCGCGCGCCAAGCGGCTGCGCAACGGCAAAAACGCCAGCACGAGTTCGCCGAGCAACATCCCGCACACGCCCGTCGCAATCACGAACAGCGCGGTCAATTGCTTGGGCGCGTGGATCTGATCGGACACCGCAAGGGCGAACGGCGTCGACACCGAGCGCGTCATCAAGCTGCGCGCGACATCGGGCGCGAGATGCAGCAGCTTGGCCAGCGCGAGCGATCCACTCACCGCCACGACGATGCCCACCGTGACGCCGGCCGCGAGCGAAATCCAATGCCGACGCATGAGATCGCGATATTCGTAGATCGGCACTGCGAACGCGACCGTGGCCGGCCCGAGCAGCCACATCAGCCAGCGCGTGTCGGCGAAATAGACCGAATACGGAATGCGCATGCCGACCACGACCACGGCAAGCATCGCCGGCACGATCACGAGCGGCGTGAGCCAGGGCCGCTTGAAGCGGGCGTACAGGCGCTTGCCCACAGCGTAAAACGCGATCGTCAGCACGAAGCACGCCGCCGCCACCCACCGCGGCCCCGCTTCGGCAACAGGCCAAGACAGAATCGAGGAAAGCGACATCGACGTACCTCGCTATCGTGCGTGCGGCAGGATTACGCGCCTACGCGCGCGGCGACCCGGCGGGCGGCCAACACGCGCTCGAGCCGCACTGCCTGATCGACGGTGTAAGCGACCGCCACCATGACCATCAACGTGCCCACCACAACGACGAGCGCAAGACGCCAGCCATCGGATTTGAACAATCCGCCGTACTGCACGACCGCGACGGCCGCGGGCACGAAGAACAGCAGCATGTCGGAGAGCAGCCAGTCGGCCCCCGCCTTGACCCAGCGCGGGGCCACGCCACCCGTGAGCAGCAGCGCGAGCAGCGCCGCGAGCCCGAGCACGCCGCCCGGCACCGGCAAGCTCAAGCGGCGCGCGGCGAAATCGGCGGCAAACCACACGCCGGCCAACAACGCGCTTTGCGCGGCAATGCGGGCCAAGCCCGTCAGGCGTTCGATCGATCCGGTCATGGCGCAACCCCCTATTGACATCACAATCAAATTGTAAGAGCGCACGATGCATAAATAAAATGACTTAAACTTATCGCTATCATTCCAATTTGGAACTTTCCGAGGCCGTCTCATGGAACTGCGCGCGCTGCGCTATTTCGTCGAAGTCGTCCGGCAGCAGAGCTTCACGCTGGCGGCGGAACGCATGTTCGTCACGCAGCCGACCATCAGCAAGATGGTCAAAGCGCTCGAAGAAGAGATCGGCGCCCCGCTGCTGCTGCGCGAGGGACGGCAGATGGTCCTGACGGACGAGGGCCGCATCGTCTTTCAGCGCGGGCAGGACGTGCTGGCGGCCTACGCCCAACTGCAGGCCGAACTCGACGATGTGGGCACGCTCGGCCGGGGCACGCTGACGATCGGTATTCCGCCGATGGGCGGCTCGCTGTTCACGCCGGTCATCGCAGCTTTTCGCACGCGCTATCCCAAGGTCGAGCTCAAGCTGTTCGAGCAGGGCTCGCGCGCGATCGAAGCCGCACTCGTCGCGGGCGAATTGGAGTTCGGCGGCGTGCTGCTGCCCGTCGATGCGCAGATGTTCGATGTGCTGCCGATCTCGCGGCAACTGCTGTGGGTCGTCGCGCGGCACGGCTCGCGCTTCGACGGCGCGAGCGAAGTGCGCTTGCCCGAGCTCGCATCCGAACCGTTCGTCTTCTACGGCGAAAGCCTGGCGCTGAACGATGTCGTCACGCGCGCCTGCCGCGACGCGGGCTTCGCGCCGCAAATCGTCTCGCGCAGCAGTCATTGGGATTTCATGGCCGCGCTCGTGCATGCCGGCGTCGGCATCGCGCTGCTGCCCGCGCCGTACTGCCGGCGGCTCGATCCGGCGCACTTCACTTGCCGGCCCGTTGTCGAGCCGGAAATCCGCTGGGAAATGGCCATCGCCTGGCGCAAAAGCGTCTACCTCTCGCATGCCGCCCGGGCATGGCTCGATGTGGCGCGCGAAACGCTGCCCGGGCAGCCCGGCGACGATTTCGTCTACACGCGCTCCGACAATGCCGCCGCGCCGCCGGGCTCCAGCTGAATCGCGGCGCGCGCCGTCGCGATGAAATCGGCGGCGCGCTCGGCGATCATGACGGTTGGCGCGTTCGTGTTCCCTCCGATCAGCGTCGGCATCACGGAGGCATCCACCACGCGCAAGCCCGTCACGCCGCGCACGCGCAGCTCGGGATCCACGACCGCGCGCGCGTCGCTGCCCATGCGGCAAGTGCCGACGGGGTGATAGATCGTGTCGGCGTGACGCGCAATGACCTCGCGCAGTTGGGCGTCGGTCGCATGCGGCGCAATGTAAAGCGTTCGACCGCCTTTCTCGGCCAGCGAGGGCGAGGCCACGATGCGCTGCGCGATGCGCACGCCGGCGACGAGCGTATCGACGTCGTACGGGTCGGACAAAAAACGCGGATCGATGTGCGGTGCGACGCGCGCGTCGGCGCTCGCGAGCGAGACGGTGCCGCGGCTCTTGGGCCGCAGCACACAGACGTGGACCGAGTAGCCGTGCCCCCAATGTAAGCGCCTGCTGTGATCGTCGACGAGCGCCGCGCAAAAATGCAATTGCAGGTCGGGGCGATCGAGCGCGGGGTCGGTCTTGATGAAGCCGCCCGCCTCCGCAACGTTGCTCGACCACATGCCCTCGCCTCGCCGCAGATACGCCGGCAGCTGTGCGGCCATTTTTGCCAAGCCGCGCAGCGAGTAGCCGACGGGATCGGTCGACGCGACCCGCACGTTCAACGTGAAGTCGATGTGGTCGATCAGATTGCTTCCGACCTCGGCCGCCTCGTGCACGAGCGGCACGCCGAACGCGCGCAGCGTCTCTTGCGGGCCTATTCCAGAGCACATCAACAATTGCGGCGAACCGAACGCACCTGCCGCCAGAATCACTTCGGCCCGCGCGCGCAGCCTCACGGTGCGACCGGCACGCATCATTTCGACGCCTGTGGCGCGACGCTCGCCGTCGAATACGACGCGCATCGCGCAGGCATCGACGAGCACGTCGATATTGGCGGGCATGCGCGCCTCGGCGCCCATCGCTTCATACAAATAAGCGCGTGCCACGCTGCAGCGTTGGCCGTCGCGTTGCGTCACCTGATAGAAGCCGACACCTTCTTGCTGCGCGCCGTTGAAATCGTCGTTTGGGCGGTAGCCGGCCTCGACGGCCGCGGCGACGAAGCGCGTCGAAAACGCGTTGCGAAAGCGCAAGTCCGACACGCTGAGCGGGCCGCTCGCGCCATGCCACTCGTCCTCGCCCCGCTCGTTGCGTTCGGCGCGGCGAAAATACGGCAGCACATCCGACCAGCCCCAGCCCGCGCAGCCCAAGCGCGCCCATTCGTCGTAGTCGAGCGGGTGCCCGCGCGTGTAGATCATGGCGTTGATCGCGCTCGAGCCGCCCAGGCCTCGCCCGCGAGGCTGATAGCCGCTGCGCCCGTCCAGGCCCGGCTGCGGGGTCGTGCAATAGCCGTAATTCGTCGTCAGTTTGAACGGCACGAGCGCGGCAATGCCCAGCGGCGTATTGACGAGCCAGTTGCGCCGCGTATGCGCGCCTTGTTCGATCAGCGCGATAGTCGCGTCCGGGCATCGCTGCGCGAGCCGGCCTGCGAGCGCGGCGCCGCCCGAGCCGCCGCCCACGATGATGTAGTCGTATTGCATTCGCTCCTCCTTGACGCCTGCCTCGACGCCCTGCGGCAAGTCTCGCCGATGGGCGTTCGTCGTTGTGTTTTCGCGCATTGTAAAGAGCGCCGCGATGCAGGCGCGGCCGGCGACGCAGAGTCATTCCTCTAAACGGCCGAGCCTGCGCGAACCTATCATTGAGTCAAGCGCACACCCGCGCGCTGCCTGTGCGCGCCTGGATCAAACGGCCGTCCCGAGCCCCCCGCCCCGCTGCGCACGGCCGACGCGCGAGACTTCGAACGCACCGCCGAAAAATTTCTCCCCTGCGGCCCGATCACAGGAGACGCCCGCCATGGAACCGCACGCCCCACCGGCTACACATGAGGTCACGAATCAGGTGCCGCCGCTCGAAAACTACAACCTGTTCGAATGCGATGCGACGCTCATGGCCGCGGTCGAACGCGACGGCGCCGGTTGGCATGCGCAAGCGCTCGCGCGCGACGGCGCCGCGCTCGGCACGCCCGAGGCGCTCGCGCTCGCCGCATCGGCGAACCGTCACGCCCCCGAGCTTTTCACCTTCAACCCGCGCGGCGAGCGGATCGACGCGCTCGAGTTTCATCCGAGTTGGCATCGATTGATCGCATCGCTGCGACAGGAAGGTCTGCATGCCCTGCCCTTCGATACGCCTCGCGAGGGGGCGATGGCGGCGCGCTGCGCCGGCTATTTCCTGCATGGGCAACTCGAATCGGGCTCGTTGTGCCCGTTGACGATGACGTTCGCGAGCATCCCCGTATTGCAACGCGAGCCGGCGCTGTTCGCCCAGCTCGCCGACAAGCTCTATGCGCGCGAACACGACGCGAGCGACGCGCCGCTCCCGCTCAAGCGCTCGATGATGATCGGCATGGGCATGACCGAGAAGCAAGGCGGCTCGGACGTGCGCACGAACCAAACGCGCGCGGCGGCGACGGGGAGCACGACGGGACGCGCAGGCGCGTACCGTCTGCTGGGCCACAAATGGTTCTTCTCCGCCCCACAGTGCGATGCGCATCTCGTGCTCGCCCGCACGCATGCCGGCGCGCCGCTTTCATGCTTCTACGTGCCGCGCTTCACGCCTGAGGGCGCACGCAACGCCGTCCGTATTCAACGCTTGAAGGACAAGCTCGGCAATCGCTCCAACGCCAGCGGCGAAGTGGAATTCGTCGACGCCTACGGCATCATGGTGGGCGACGAGGGACGCGGGGTGCCGACCATCATCGAGATGGCGAACTACACCCGGCTCGATTGCGTGATCGGCAGCGCGGCGCTGATGCGCGCGGCGCTCGTGCAAGCGATCCATCACGCGCGCCATCGCGTTGCGTTCTCCCGCAAGCTCGTCGATCAGCCGCTGATGCGCAACGTGCTCGCCGACCTGTCGCTGGAAAGCGAAGCGGCCACGGTGCTCTTCATGCGGCTCGCGCGCGCATTCGACGCCCATCTGACCGCCGCGCGGGCCGGCGCCGCGGAGTCGGATCTCGAACGGGCGTGGCGCCGCATCATGACCCCGGCGGCGAAGTTCTGGGTCTGCAAGCGCGCGCTCGAATTCACGGGCGAAGCCATGGAAGTGTGGGGCGGCAATGGCTACGTCGAAGAAGGGCCGATGGCGCGCTTCTACCGCGAGGCGCCCGTCAATTCCATCTGGGAAGGGTCGGGCAATGTCATGTGTCTCGATGTGTTGCGCGCGCTCGAACGCGATCCCCAAGCCGCGCATGCGCTGATCGCCGACTGGCGCGCCGACGCGCACGAGGCGAGCGCGCTTGCTCGCGCGCTCGATGCGCTCGAAGCCACGCTCGGCTCGCCTGCCGAGCGGCGCGAAGCGGCTGCCCGCACGCTGGCGCAACAACTCGTTTTGTGCGCCCAGGCGGCGCTGCTCTTGCGCACGTCGCCGGCACAGCACGCGCAGGCGTTCGCCGCGACGAGACTGGCCGCCATCGACGCAGGCCTCGCCTGTGGACGTGTCTATGGAACGTTGCCCGCCGCTTTCGATCACGGCGCGATCGTCGAGCATGCGTTCGGCGCCTGAAGGCCGATGGCCGCACGAGCCGCAGCCGCGATCGCTGAAAGACGCGGCTTCGGACACCGCACGGTGCGAGCGCCTGGGCCGCAAGCCTCCCATTGCATACCGGAGATAACCGAATGAAGAACGACTTGCCCGCCGATACGACGCTCACGGCCTTGCTGCAGGCGCAGCGCGAGGCGTATGCGCGCGAGCCCTACCCATCGTGGGAGACGCGGGCCACGCATTTGCGCGCGCTGCGCGCCATGCTGCTCGAGAACGTCGACGCCTTCGCCGCCGCGCTCGAGGCCGACTTCGGCCAGCGCTCGAAAGCCGAATTGCTGCTTTCCGAACTGTGGCTCGCCAAGAGCGAAATCGACTCGGCGCTCAAGCACGGCAAGCGTTGGATGAAGCCGCAGCGGCGCGCCACCGGCATCTGGCTGCGGCCCGCCGCGGCGAAGGTCATCGCCCAGCCGCTCGGCGTGGTCGGCATCGTCGCGCCGTGGAACTATCCGCTCTTGCTCGCGGTGGGTCCGCTGATCTGCGCGCTGGCGGCGGGCAATCGCGCCATGATCAAGATGTCGGAACTCACGCCACGCACGGCCGAACTATTCCGGCAATGCGTCGGGCGCACGTTCGCACGCGAACACGTGACCGTCGTGACCGGCCATGCCTCGGTGGGCGCCGCCTTCTGTGCGTTGCCCTTCGACCATCTGATCTTCACCGGATCGACCGCGGTCGGCCGCGACGTCATGCTTGCGGCAGCCGCCAATTTGACGCCCGTCACGCTCGAGCTGGGCGGCAAATCGCCCGCGATCGTCGGACCGCACGGGCGGCTTTGCGCCGCGGTCGACAGCATCGTCGCGGGCAAGACGCTCAACGCGGGCCAGACCTGCATTGCGCCCGATTACGTGCTCGTGCCGCGCGGCTCGGAGCAAGCGTTCATCGAACGTGCACGCTCGCGCGTCGCTCGGCTCTACCCCGGCTTCGCCGCCAATCGAGACTACACGAGCATCGTTTCCGAGCGCCATTTCGCGCGGCTGCAACGACTCGCAGACGAAGCCGTGGCGGCCGGCGCGGTCCTGCATCCGTTGACGGATGCGCAACCGGACGCAACGCGCAGGCTGTTCCCGCCGTGCGTGGTCACCCAAGCGCCCGATACGTGCGCATTGATGCGCGAAGAGATCTTCGGCCCGCTGCTACCGCTCGTGCCTTACGACACGCTCGATGAAGCGATCCGCTACGTCAACGCGCGGCCTCGGCCGCTCGCCCTGTATCTATTCGAGGACGAGCGAACCGGCGTCGAACGCGTGCTGCGCGAAACCGTCTCGGGCGGCGTATGCATCAACGAGACGTTGTTGCACATCGCCTGCGAGGGGCTCCCATTCGGCGGCGTCGGCGCGAGCGGCATGGGCGCATATCACGGATACGACGGCTTCAAGACGTTCTCGCAAATGAAGCCCGTGCTCGTGCAGCCGCGCCTGAACGCACGCGCGCTGCTGCTGCCGCCATACGGGCGGCGCTTTCATGCCGTCATGCGGCTGATGTTCAAGGTTTAGGCGAGGCGGCGGTGCGAAGCGGGCCGCCGCACGCGCGCGGATCCACGCTGCATTGCGCGGGGCGCAGGCGTTGCGCGGGCAGAATGAGTCCCACGGGTGATCCGAGCCACCTCGATCACACGAGTCATGGAGGTCATCAGGGTCATACAGGCCACAGCGGCCCCTCGAGCATCGCGCCGATTTGCTCGCGCAATTCCAGCACGCGCGCTTCCCAGTAGCGCTGGGTATTGAACCAGGGAAACGCGGCCGGAAACGCCGGATCGTCCCATCGCCGCGCAAGCCATGCAGCGTAGTGGATCAGCCGCAGCGTGCGCAGCGCTTCGATCAAATGCAGTTCGCGCGGCTCGAACTCGCAAAAATCTTCGTAGCCCGCGAGCAAGTCGGTCAGTGCGCGCGAAGCATCGGCCCGTCCGCCCGGCAGCAGCAGCCATAAATCCTGAATCGCAGGGCCCATGCGGCTGTCGTCGAAGTCGACGAAGTGCGGGCCTGCGTCGGTCCACAGGACGTTGCTCGCGTGGCAATCGCCGTGCAGCCTCAGGTGCGCGACGTCGCCGGCCGCCTCGAAGGCGCGCTCGACGGCCTCCAAAGCAAGCGTCACCGCCGCCTCGTAGGAAGCACGCAGTTCCGGCGGCAAGAAATCGTGCGAGAGCAGGAAATCGCGCGGCTCGTAGCCGAAGCTGGCAATATCGAGCGTCGGCCGCGACACGTAGGGCTTGCACTTGCCGATCGCGTGAATGCGGCCGATGAACCGGCCCATCCATTCGAGCGTATCGGGCCGGTCGAGTTCGGGCGCGCGCCCGCCGCGCCGCTCGAACACCGCGAACCGAAAATCGTCGAACGTATGCAAGGTCGCGCCGTCGATCGATCGTGCCGGCACCGCGGGAATTTCCGCTTCGACGAGTTCGGCGACGAACGCGTGCTCTTCGAGAATCGCTTCGTCGGACCAACGCTGCGGCCGATAGAACTTCGCGACGACAGGCGGGCCGTCCTCGACGCCGACTTGATAGACGCGGTTCTCGTAGCTGTTCAGCGACAGCAGCCGCCCGTCGGTACGCACGCCGGTTCGAGCCAGTACGCTATCGATGGCGTCGAGCACGCACTCCGGGGTGAGCCGCGTAAAAGGGTGCGCGGCGCTTGCGCCACGCACGTCGGAGGAATCGGGAGAATGCGGATCGTTCATGCCCGCATTGTGCCGCATCGGCGGCGAACCGTGATTTTGTCGCCCTATTCGTCCATCAAACGGACTTTCACCTTCTTGCCTTTCACCTTGCCGGCGCCGAGCCTGCGCACTGCATCGCGTGCGATGCTTCGCTCGACGGCCACGTACGTCGAATAGTCGGTCACGTTGATCTTGCCGATCTGCGCGCCGCTAAAGCCCGCTTCGCCGGTCAGCGCACCCAGCACGTCGCCGGGGCGAATCTTCTCTTTGCGCCCGCCGAGAATTTGCAGGGTTGCCATCGGCGGCAACAACGGTTCGCCATCTGCTCGCTGAAGCTCGGCGAGCGGGTGCCATTCGAACTCGCGCTGCTGCGCCTGCTCGATGTTTCCAACGCGCCCCATCTCGTTCATGCTCGCGAGGCTCAGCGCCCAACCCTCCTGATCCGCTCGGCCCGTGCGGCCGATCCGATGCACATGGACCTCGGGGTCCGGGGTCACGTCGACGTTGATCACCGCTTCGAGCTGTGCGAAGTCGAGGCCGCGCGCTGCGACGTCGGTCGCCACGAGCACGGAACAACTGCGGTTGGCGAACTGGATCAGCACCTGATCGCGCTCACGCTGATCGAGCTCGCCGTGCAACGCCAGCGCATGAAACCCTTGCGCGCGCAGCACATCGAGCAGGTCGCGGCATTGCTGTTTCGTGTTGCAAAATGCGAGCGTGCTCACGGGGCGATAGTGATTGAGCAACATCCCGACCGCGTGCAGCCGTTCGTCTTCCTTCACTTCATAGAAGCGCTGGCGAATCTTGCGCTCGTCGTGATGCGCTTCGAGCCGCACTTCTTTCGGATTGCGCAAAAACCGCTGGCTCAGTTTGGCGATACCTTCGGGGTATGTCGCGGAAAACAACAACGTTTGCCGCTCCTTCGGGCTCTGGCTCGCCACCGTCGCGATGTCGTCGTAAAAGCCCATATCGAGCATTCTGTCCGCTTCGTCGAGCACGAGCGTATTGAGCGCATCGAGGGCGAGGCTGCCGCGCTCGAGATGATCCATGATGCGCCCGGGCGTGCCCACCACGATATGCGCGCCGTGTTCGAGGCTCGCGCTCTGCGGCGCCATCGGCGTGCCGCCGCACAGCGTCAGCACCTTGACGTTCTCCTCGGCGCGCGCGAGGCGGCGAATTTCCTGCGTCACTTGGTCGGCGAGCTCTCGGGTGGGGCACAGCACCATGGCCTGCACTTGCACGCGACGAACGTCGAGTCGCGCGAGCAACGCGAGCGAGAATGCCGCTGTCTTCCCGCTTCCGGTCTTCGCCTGCGCGATCAGGTCGTGGCCCGCTAGCGCGACGGGCAAGCTGGCCGCCTGGATCGGCGTCATGGCGGCATAGCCCAGCCGCTCGAGGTTGGCGAGCACGGCGGGCGCAAGCGCGAGCGTGCTGAAGGGCGTGACGGTCGGTGTTTGTGTCATGTCGTGGTCGTTAAGCTAAGCCCCATCCGCGCTGCGGCACGACGGAAGATCGATGGCGGGCCGTGGGCGAGCGTGCGCCCTCGTCGACGCCCCGAGTTTGAAACGAAACGCGCCTTGCCAGCATGGCAGGACGGCTTCATCGCTTGCCGGAGGATGCGCTTGACGGTCATGCAGGCGCTCGAGCACTGCATCGAGCACCGCGGATCGGTGAACGACGAATTGTACGCTGCGAGCACGAGCGGCGAGCACGGCGGCTTACCGTGCCGGTACCAGACAACTCATGAAGGTGGGATGGGACGAGGCAGCCCGAGCGAGCGCCGTCGCGCCTGGGCCGTGCGCGGTGCAGCCATGGCGCCGCCGTAGCCCCCGACGCTAGAGGTCAATGCACGAGCGAACCGGCCGGGCGTGCGACGAGCTCGCCCGTGTCGATCAAATCCTCGAGAAAGAACGGCTCGGTGTTCAGTTGCAGCGACGAGCCGGGCTCGCCGGCAAACCAAACGACCATCGCCATATCGCCGAGTATGCGCATGACGATGCCGCGCGCACCCGAGGGCACGGCCATATGCACCGACCTGACGATTGAACCGACTTGCATGATGTATCCCCTCGGGGTATTTAAACGATGACTCGATTGTTCACGGAACGGGCCATCGAGAAAAGCCGAAACTGATGGTCTATTGGGTTCTATTTCTCCCGATCATCCTTACAGCAAACTGACTAGCTAGATGGCGAACCGCTGCGCTCGCGGCGTGCGGCTGCGCCGCCGTTGCGTCTCCGCGAGAAGGCGCGGCGCGCATCGCAGACGAGCGCTATAGTCCAAGCATAGCGCGACCCGGGCGAGCGTCTATTGCGCGGCGCAGCATGCGGGCGCGAATCGCGGCGGCGCACTGATGGCATGCCGCCTCCCGCACCAAGCGATTCGGTGCGTTAGCAGGGAGACAGGGAGAACCCAAGATGAATCGATCCTCGCAATGCAGCGCGCCGTATCGGCTAGCGGCCGGGCACGGCGCGTGGTTTCGCGCGCTTGGCCTAGTCAGTGCCGCGCTTGCGCTCGGCGCTTGCGCGCAACAGGGGCTGGACGACGTCAAGCCGACGGCGACGACGGCCTATCACTCGTCGCAGCCCGCCGCGCCCCAGCCCGCACCGGCGCCGGCGCCGCCACAATGACGGAGCAATGCGCATAGGCCGCCCCGCGCCATCCAAGCCCTTGCGCCGGCGGGCAGCAGGCCTGCAGCAAACGCTGCAATGTCTCCTATACTCGATCAATGCGTACACACGCCTGCGGCGTGGCGCCACAGAGAAAACAGGGAGGGGACGAGCATGCCGACATCCTTCACGATCAGCGACTTCATCTTGATCATTCCGATGGCGCTCGCGGGTGCGCTGTTTCTGGGGGCGCTGCCGACGTCCTCCCGTTCGCTGCACAACGTCTTGCGCGTGCTGGGCGCGCTGATCGGCGTGGGCTTCGCCGTTGTGCTCGTCGAAGGGTTGCCCGCGCTGATGTAGGGCCGGGGCGAACCTCGCCGACACGTTCGCCCAGCGCACCGCCAAGCCTTTTCGCTTATACCCGCTGATCGGTAGAGGGCTTTTCCCACAGATTGATGCCGCCCTCCGTCGCATAGCGATCGATTTCGGCAATCTCTTCCTGCGAGAACGCGAGGTTCGACAACGCCCCGACGTTTTCGCGCACTTGCTCGGGGCGGCTCGCGCCGATCAGCGCCGAGCTCACACGGGCGTCGCGCAAGGTCCATGCGAGCGCCATCTGTGCAAGGCTTTGACCGCGCCGTTCGGCAATCGCGTTGAGCTTGCGCACGTGGTCGATGTTTTCCGCACTGAGGTGGCTTTGCTGAAGGGAGCCGCCGCCGGGTTTATTGATGCGCGCGTCGGCCGGCACGCCATGCAGGTACTTCGAGGTCAACAGTCCTTGCGCGAGCGGCGTGAACGCGATGCACCCGGCCCCCACTTCGTCGAGCGCGTCGAGCAACTCGTGCTCGATCCAGCGATTGAGCATGTTGTAGGACGGCTGATGGATAAGCAGCGGCACCTTGTGCTCGCGCAGCAGCGACGTCATTTCCCGCGTCTTGGCTGCCGAGTACGAGGAAATGCCGATATAGAGCGCCTTGCCTTGATGCACGGCGCTCGCGAGCGCAGCGGCGGTTTCTTCGAGCGGCGTGTCGGCGTCGAACCGATGCGAGTAAAAGATGTCGACGTAATCGAGACCCATCCGCGCAAGGCTTTGATCGAGGCTCGCCAAGACGTATTTGCGCGAACCGCCGCCCTGGCCGTAGGGTCCGGGCCACATGTCCCAGCCGGCTTTGGTCGAGATCAAAAGCTCGTCGCGGTACGGCCGAAAATCGTCCTTGAACAGCCGGCCGAAGTTCGTCTCCGCGCTGCCGTAAGGCGGCCCGTAGTTGTTGGCCAAATCGAAGTGGGTGATGCCGAGATCGAAGGCCGTGCGCAGCATGTCGCGCTGCGTCGACAACGGTGTCGTATCGCCGAAGTTGTGCCATAAGCCGAGGGAGAGCGCGGGCAGCTTGAGGCCCGAGCGGCCGCAAGTGCGGTATTGCATGTCCGAGTAGCGGGCGGTAGCAGCGTCATAAACCATGGGAGTCCTCGATGAAACCGTGGAAGAAGCCGCCGCGCGAGTTCGCGCGCGGCGGCGATCGATGCGAATCGATAGACATGCGTGCGGCAAGTTTCATACACTGCCGCCTGCTCGAACCATCATTGAGACCGACATGATCAAAGCGATTTCCATAGCGTTGATTGCGGGTGGCGTAGTGCTCCTGTATTTTGGCGGCCAGTCGTACCACTCGTTCGCGAACGACCTCTCGCGCACCTTCACCGGCGCGCCCACCAACAAGACGATATGGCTCATCGCAGGTGGCGCGGTCGCAACGCTCGCGGGCATCGTCGGCTTGACCGTCTCTTTCGGCAAGCGCTGAACCCGGCAGCGAACGGCCATGCCGGGCCACGTCGTTCATAGAGCGACTTCGGGCTTGGAGGCCGAGCGCGTACCCGGCAGCGGTAGGTTGCTCGCGCCATGATAGGTGCACACGAGCGAGAACTTCACCTGGTCGCTGCGGTTTTGTCCTGCCGAGTGCAGCGTGTTGCAGTGGAAAAAGACGACGTCGCCCGCCTCGAGTTCCGGCGATACCGCCGTACGAATCAATGCTTCGTTTTCCGGCAGATCCCCGCGAAAAAACTTCTGCGCATCGAACCGTTCGGAGGTGAAAGTCATTGCATGCGAATCGGGGACGAACCAGAGCCCGCCGTTCTCGACCGTCTCCGTGCCGAGCGCGAGCCAGGTCGAGACCAAATCGTCACGCTCGAACGACCAGTAGCGGGCGTCGCGATGCCACCCGGTCAAGCTTCCGTAAGTGGGGTGCTTGGTCATCATGCAGTTATGGTGGGCGCGCGAGAGGCGCGGCGCCTCACCGAAATACAACTCCATCCAGCCTTTGATTTCCGGCGCCGTCGCCCATTGCCGAAAGAGCGCGTCGCGCGCATAAGCATCGAGCAAGCGACGCACCGTATGGCCGCCGGGCGAATGCTTGGACTCGGGCGCGCCCGGATAGCGCAAGTCCGCTTCGTACTCCAACGGTTGCGCCGCTTCGGCCAGTTGGCGCTCGGCCACCGCTTTGATCGCCGCACACCGCTGCGGCGCCAGAAGTCCTTTGACGAGCACGAAGCCGCGCTCGCGCAGGACTTGCACTTGTTCTTTTTTCGATTGCGCTGACATGAAACCTTCCTTGCTGAAGGGCCGCCCGTAGCGGAAACGTTTTATTTTACGGCGGGCGCGAGCGGTGCGTCGCTGCACCGGGCAAGGGCGGGTCTGCACGACTTACACGCGTCACGATTCGCGTGTAGTCTGCCTCGCATGTCGATCGCCATTGTCGGCCGCTTGCGACCCCATATCGCGCAGCGCGCCATTCACGCCCCCCCGAAATTCGTTGTCGCCGCGCATGTCAGGCACGATTGCTGCATCAACGCGGCAGTCTCGTCCTCCGTGTGAGGCAGCACCACGCTTTCTTGTTCGCCATGCATAAACGTCTCGCTTCCCGTCACAACCGTATGACGCTCAGTCCGGCGCGGCCGATCCGCCGCGCGCCGATGCCCGCGTTACGGCACCACGCAGTGCGCACGCGCGCGCTTTCGCAGCACCCCGCGCACGCACAACCTTCGGCCGGCGGGACGCACGGCCTGCTGCGCGCCTGGCTTCGCGCCGTTCTTTCGGCATTGCGCACCGGCACGCGGGCGCGCCGTCTGCTACTGCGCCGGTTGCTGCGGCGTGCGACGATCCGCCGGTCGGCGGTCGCGCCGGCCAAACGCTCGGCAACCGCCGGCGGCAATCGCAGGCCACGTCGGCTCGCAGGCAGCGCCGGCTGGTTCGGGTTCGCCAGCCGTTAGGCGCTGTGCGCTAGGCCAGCAGTTCGTTGCCGTGCACCAGTTGCCGCACCGTGGTTGCTGGGCCGGCCTAGTTGCAGCGCCCTAGGTTGCTGCGCCACCCTAGCCGCTGGCCCACCGCCCCTCTTTTCCGAGCGCCTTTGCAGTTTGCTCTCGAGTGCTGGGGTGCGCCGGCCTTGCGCCATCGCGCTGGCGTAAAATCGAGTGGTCTACATCGAATGGCTTGGCCCAGCGGCCAGGATGTCGTAATGAATACGCCCACTCCCGAACCGCACAGGCGCAAAACGCCGTCCAAGCGTACGCTCAATGTGCTGACGGCGCTCGTCGGCGTGGCGACCCTCGCGGCTGGGGTCGGCTGGCTCGTCTATAGCTGGACCACCGACCTCGAAGTCCCGTACTTCGCCATTCCGCTGGTGCTTTGCGTCCCCGTGATCGCCGCCGTCGCCTTTCGCAACTGCTGGGATTGAAGCTCGCGCTGAAGGCATGCCGGGCCGCGCCGACGGCTAGCGGCTGGCATAGCGTTTGCGCGCCGAGGCAGCCGCGCGTAGCGCCTCGCGCACCCGCGTGCGTGGCAAGCTGCGCGTGCCGGGCTGGCGTGCGCGGCGCAAAACCGCCGTGTAGAATCGACCGACCCCCAAGCGGAAGCGGCAGCATGCTCAGAATCCTCGAGCCCGGCGATTACTTCGGCGAGACCATCGAACACTATGGCGGCGAAGGTTTGTCCCTGGTGGAAACGCGCTTCGCCGAAGATCTGATCATTCCCGAGCACGAGCACGTCAACGCATTCTTCTGCTACGTACTCGCTGGGCGAGGGACGCGGTCGTGGGCCACGCGCGCCGGCGACGACGCGCCGATGTCACTCACCTTCTTCCCGGCGGGCCTGCCGCACGCGAACTGCTGGCACGGTGCGGGCGGCCGCGTGTTGCACCTCGAGTTTGCGTCGACTTGGCTCGAAAGGCTGGGCAGGCGAACACGCGCGCTGCATCGTCCCGGCGATTTCGCGCGTGGGGCGCCCGTATCGCTCATGCGGCGTCTCGCGCTCGAAATCGCGCATCAGGATAGCGCCACGCCGCTCGCCGTCGAAGGTCTCGTGCTCGAACTCGTCGCGGCCTGCGAGCGCTGCGAATCGGGCGCGGCTGCGCCTCGCGCGGACTCGCCTCGCCGTTGGCTCGCTCGCGCCGAAGCGCTGCTGCGAGAGCGTTTTCCCGCGCCGTTATCGCTCGAATACATCGCCTCGGAAGTTCACGTCAGCGCCGACCATCTCGCGCGCGAGTTTCGCAAGCGCGTGGGCTGCACCGTCGGCGACTATGTACGCGACTTGCGGCTCGAATTCGCCGCCGACAAGCTCGCGCACACCGACGAACCGCTCGCGCATATTGCCGAAGCAGCGGGCTTTACCGATCAAAGCCATTTCACGCGCATGTTCCGCCGCAAGCTCGGCGTGACGCCGGGCGCTTATCGCACCGCGAAGCGAACACATCGCTAGCGTCCCAACGATCGCCGCTTGCGTACAAGATCGATCGCCGTCTCGGTCCTACAGTGTCGTTGCATTCCGATGCGCGACTTCAGGAGACCGAAATGAACGCCGAATCCTATCCCTACTCGACCCGCCTCGATGTGCTGCACGGGCCGGGCGAATTGATCGATATTGCCGCGATCGCCGCCGGCAACAACCATCCGTGGTTCAATCAAACGCTATGCCGCGTGAACGAATCGGTGGTTAGGCTCGGCGTCGTGCAAGGGGAATATCACTGGCATAAGCACGATGATCTCGATGAATTCTTCTATGTCGTGCAAGGACGATTCTTGATCGACCTCGAGGAACGCACCGTCGAATTGAACGCGGGGCAAGCGTTCGTCGTACCCAAAGGTGTCCGGCACCGGCCGCGGGCACCCGAGAAAACGATCATTTTGATGGTGGAAGGCGAGGCGATCGTGCCGACTGGCGATGCTTGATGCAGCGGGGCGCGGGGTCGCGAACACAGCACCCGCGCGACATTCGCAGAGGCCACGCCGTTGGCGATGACGCCGTCCTTGCTGCCGGGCGGCAGAGCGCTCCCTACGAAACTGCCCACTCGTCTCATGGCGCCGACGTTCGATATACTCGGCTCGATACGCCGATCGAAACGAGGACAATCGTCATGCATGACACCACGTTGCTGCTGTTCGCTGCGGTCTCGTTCGTCGGCATCGCCACGCCGGGACCGACCGTACTGCTCGCCCTCACCAACGGCTCGCGCTACGGCGTAAAGCGCGCCGCCTACGGATTCGCGGGGGCCGTCGCATCCGACTTCGTGCTCATCTTCGCCGTAGCGCTCGGCCTCGGAGCGTTGCTGGCCGCATCCGTGTTCTGGTTCACCGTAGTGAAGTGGGTGGGCGCCGCCTATCTCGCCTACGTGGGTATCCGCCTGTTGATGTCCAAGGGCACATTCGACGCCGCCGATCATGGCGCCACGAGTGCCGACAGCAACCGCTCGATCTTCCTGAAAAGCTTTCTGACGGCGGTGACCAATCCGAAGGGCTACCTGTTCTTTTCTGCCTTCTTGCCTCAGTTCATCGCGCCCACGCAGCCGCTCGCGTCGCAGTACGCCGCGCTGGCCGTCACTTTTGCCCTGCTCGATTTGTCGATCATGTTCGGCTACGCGTTATTCGGCGCGCGGGCGATCCGTTTGCTCAAGCAAGCGGGCGCGCGCTGGCTCGAACGCATCTGCGGCGCGATGCTCGTCGCGCTAGCCGGGTCGCTCGCGCTCTATCGGCGACATGCGGCGTAACGCCGCCCGCTCATCGTGCGTACTCTGCCGCACACGCCTAGCGCAGGCGTGTATCGATTGAATGAAATGACCGGCAGCGGCCGGCGAATACGCGAGGCGGCGATTTAGACGAGCCGTGAATCGTCGCTCAGCGCACAAAAAAACCCCGGCTCAGCCAGGGTTTTTTATCGCTACGGCCATCACGGCCGCTATCGCATACCGCGCCGCATGGCGCGGCCGCTCGTTACGCCACTTCCGCGACCGGCTCGGTACCGGCCGCCTCTGCGAGCGCAAGCGCCTTGTCGGTCGCTTCCCACGAGAATTCCGGCTCTTCTCGGCCGAAGTGGCCGTACGCGGCCGTCTTCTCGTACACGGGGCGCAGCAAGTCGAGCATCTGAATGATGCCCTTCGGACGCAGATCGAAATGCTCGCGCACCAGCGCGGTAATCGTCGAATCCGACACGCGGCCCGTGCCGAACGTATTGACCATGACCGAGGTGGGCTGGGCCACGCCGATGGCATACGACACTTGGATCAAGCAGCGCGAGGCGAGCCCCGCCGCCACGATGTTCTTCGCGACATAGCGCCCGGCGTAGGCGGCCGAACGGTCCACCTTCGAAGGGTCTTTGCCCGAGAACGCGCCACCGCCGTGCGGGGCCGCGCCGCCATACGTATCGACGATGATCTTGCGGCCGGTCAAGCCGCAGTCGCCCTGCGGGCCGCCAATGACGAAACGGCCGGTCGGGTTGACGAGGAACTTGATGTCGCCCTTGATCAGATCGGCGGGCAACGTCGGTTTGATGACTTCTTCGATCACGGCTTCGCGCAACGTCGCCAGCTCGACCTCGGGCGAATGCTGCGTCGAGAGCACGACCGTGTCGATCGCATGCGGCTTACCATCGACGTAGCGCACCGTCACCTGCGATTTCGCATCGGGACGCAGCCAAGGCAAACGCCCATCGCGGCGCAAGCACGCTTGGCGCTCGACCAGCCGATGCGACAGGTGAATCGGCAGCGGCATGAGCTCGGGCGTTTCGTCGCAGGCGTAACCGAACATCAAGCCTTGGTCGCCCGCGCCTTGATCGAGGTTGTTGTCGTGCGCGCGATCCACACCCTGCGCGATATCGGGCGATTGCTTGTCGTACGCGACGAGCACCGCGCAGCCGCGGTAGTCGATGCCGTAATCGGTGTTGTCGTAGCCGATGCGCTTGATCGTATCGCGCGCGACTTGGATGTAGTCGACGTTCGCCGTCGTCGTGATTTCGCCCGCCAGAACGACGAGACCCGTGTTGCACAGCGTTTCGGCGGCAACGCGAGAGTACTTGTCCTGCGTGAGGATGGCGTCGAGGATGGCGTCCGAGATTTGGTCGGCAACCTTGTCCGGATGGCCTTCGGAAACGGATTCGGACGTGAAGAGATAGTCGTTTGCCACGTTGCAGACTCCTTGGTTACGGTGTTTGAGTTCACGTAGCCAGCTTCGGGAGCCTGAAGCGGCGACGCTTTAGCGGATTTCCTGACGCACTGGACGCTGCTGGCGCCCGGCGGCTTCGCCCCGCAAGTTGTCTATTAACTCGGCGAAGCCCTTATTATAGCGGCTTCTTCAGATTGTCACAGAGCGAATTGCCGTGCCTCTTTCCGTCTATTCGTCCAATTGCGCGCCGCTCGCGCGCTCGGCGCAAGCGTTGCCGCCTCCATGCGCTCGGCCGTCGGAGGCCCGAGCATGTTGACGCGACTCGGCACGAAGCTTGCCATCGGCCTGCTCAAATTTCTCGCGATTTTGCCGTACGGTTTCGTCGCTCGCTTGGGCGATGGCCTCGGCTGGCTGCTTTATCAATTCCCGAGCAAGCGCCGCCGGATCGTTCACACGAATCTCGCGCTGTGCTTTCCCGACTGGAGCCAGCAAAAGCGCGACGACATCGCGCAGAAGCATTTTCGGCACGCGATCCGCAGCTACGTCGAGCGCAGCGTGCAGTGGTTCGGCTCGCTCGAAAAGCTCAAGAAGCTCGTGCAGGTCGACAGCGAAGTCGATTTGACCGATCCCGACATGCCGCCCACCTTGCTGCTCGGCTTTCACTTCGTGGGCATCGAAGCGGGCTCGGTCTTCATCAACGTCGCGCTGCAACGTCAGTGCGCCGCGCTTTATCAGCCCATGTCCAACCCCGAGCTGGACGAGATCGCAAAGACCGCGCGCGGCCGCTTCGGCGCCGATATGGCGAGCCGCGCCGACAGCGCCCGCGTCGTGCTGCGCTGGCTGCGCGAGCGCAAGCCCGTGATGCTCGGCGCCGACATGGACTACGGCGCTCGCAATTCGACCTTCGTGCCGTTCTTCGGCGTGCCGGCCTGCACGCTGACCGCGGTCGGCCGCTTCGCGCAGGTCGGGCACGCGCAAGTGCTGCCTTTCATCGGCGAAGTGCTACCGAACTATAAGGGTTATCGGCTCAAAGTCTTCAAACCTTGGGACAACTACCCCACGGGCGACGACGACGCCGACGCCCGCCGCATGAACGCATTCCTCGAAGAACAAATCCCGCTTATCCCCGAACAGTATTACTGGGTGCACAAGCGATTCAAAACGCGGCCGCCGGGCATGCCGAGCGTCTACGAATAGGGGACGGGCCGCGTCCCGTACAATAGCCGGATCATGAAGCTCAAGTTCACCAAGATGCATGGCGCGGGCAACGACTTCGTCGTGCTCGACGGCTATAGCCGGCCGCTCGCCCTGACGAGCGCCCAAGTGCGCGCGCTCGCCGATCGGCATTTCGGCATCGGGGCCGATCAGTTGCTGCTCGTCGAGCGGCCCACGGTCGAAGGCGCCGATTTCAAATACCGCATTTTCAATTGCGACGGCGGCGAGGTCGAGCACTGCGGCAACGGCGCACGCTGCTTCGTCAAGTTCGTGCGCGACACCGGCCTCACCGACAAGCGCAGCGTGCGCGTGCAAGTGCAAGGCGGCCTCATCACGCTGACGATGCAGGAGAACGGAGAAGTCGTCGTGGACATGGGCCGGCCGATCTTCGAGCCGGCGCGCGTGCCGTTCGATGCGTCAGGCTTGAGCGGGCGCCGCGAGGGCGCCGATACCGTTTGGCCATTGGACATCGACGGCGACACGCATTGGATCTCGGTCGTATCGATGGGCAATCCTCACGCCGTGCAAATCGTCGACGATGTCCGCGCCTATCCGGTCGCGCAGGTCGGGCCCAAAATCGAGCATCACGCGCGCTTTGCGCAGCGCGTCAACGTCGGCTTCGTGCAGGTGCGTTCGCGCCGGGAAATCGCGCTGCGCGTCTTCGAGCGCGGGGCCGGCGAAACCTTGGCGTGCGGCACGGGCGCATGCGCGGCCGTCGCGGCAGGCATTCGCCGCGGCTTGCTCGATTCGCCCGTGACGGTTCACGCGCTCGGCGGCACGCTGACGATCGCTTGGAACGGCGCGCACGACGAAGCCGCCCCGCTCCTGATGTCCGGGCCCGCCGCCACCGTATTCGAGGGGGAGATCGAGATCGACGACCGATCCTGACAACGCACGCCCTTTTCGCCCATTTGCTTTGCTCGCCCTTTTGCCGACACCATGAACGATCGCGACGTCGCCGACTATCTGCTCGCCAACCCCGAATTCTTCTCGCAACATGCCGAGCTGCTCGCGGCCGTCCGCCTTGCGAACCCTCACGGAAAATCCGCCGTCTCGCTGCAAGAGCGCCAGATGGACATGCTGCGCGAAAAGAACAAGCTGCTCGAACGGCGGCTCGCCGAACTGCTGCGCTACGGACATGAAAACGACAGCATCGCCGCGAAGTTCAACCGCTGGACCACCCGCGTCATCGCCCAGCGCGACGCTCACGCACTGCCGCGTACCGTCGCGCAAGGCCTGATGGAAGTGTTCGACGTGCCGCAGGCGGCGCTGCGCCTCTGGGATTTGGCCGACACCTATCGCGACGCCGAGTTCGCCCGTCAAGTCGGCGAAGAAGTACGGCTCTTCGCCAACGGGCTCGATGCGCCTTATTGCGGCGCGAATGCGGGTTTCGAAGCGGCGCAATGGCTAGCCGCCGGCGAGTATGCGAGCGCCGCGGCCCCCAGCGAGGCGGGCGCGGGCGAATCGAACGTCGCGCAGTCGGTGGCCTTGCTCGCGCTGCGCGACCCGCACTCGACGGGCTTGGCCGAGCGCGCCGGCGAATCGGAGGGCGCCGCCCCGACACCCGCGTTCGGCTTGCTAGTGATGGGTTCGCCCGATCCGCGCCGGTTTCACGAAGGCATGGCGACCGATTTCCTGATGCAGATCGGCGCCCTCGCAAGCGCGGCGCTTAGCCGCCTGCTCGCGCGATAGCGCTGCCGGCGTGTCGACGAGCGAGCGTCCCTCGATGTCGCAGGCCGATGCGGCCTTGATCGCCGACTATCTCGCCGCCCTCGCGCACGCGCGGCGGCTCTCGGACCATACGCTGCGCAGCTACGCGCACGAGCTCGACGTGCTCGTCCAGCTTGCAAACGGCCGGCCGCTCGCTAGCCTATCGGCGGTCGATATGCGCGGGGCAGTCGCGAAGGCTCACGCGGCAGGGCTGTCGCCGCGCTCGATCGCGCATCGCCTGTCGGCCTGGCGCGCGTTCTACCGTTGGCTCGGAGATCGCGTCGAGCTCGCGGCCAATCCCGTCGCCGCGGTGCGTGCGCCCAAACAGCCCAAGCGCCTGCCCAAGGCGCTCTCGGTCGACGATGCCAATGCGCTCATGGAAGCTCAGGGTGCTCACAGCACTCATAGCGCCGAGAGCCTGCGCGACCATGCGATCCTCGAGTTGTTCTATTCGTCTGGACTGCGACTCTCGGAACTCGTCGGACTCGATGCCGCGTACGCCGAGGGCGAGGGCTACCGTTCGTCGGGCTGGCTCGACCTGGCCTCAGCGGAAGTCACCGTGCTAGGCAAAGGCCAGCGGCGGCGGACCGTGCCCGTCGGAGCCAAGGCGATGCAAGCGCTCGCCGCCTGGCTCGCCGTGCGCGGCCAGTTGCTCAAGGCCGACCCGCATCCGTTGTTCGTCTCCGTGCGCGGCGCGCGCATGTCGCCGAACGTCGTGCGCGAGCGCGTCAAGCGCGCGGCGCTCGCAGCAGGGATCCCGGCCAACGTCCATCCGCACGTGCTGCGCCATTCATTCGCGACGCACATGCTGCAATCGAGCGGCGACCTGCGCGCGGTGCAGGAGCTGCTCGGCCATGCAAGCGTGGCCGCGACCCAGATTTACACGTCGCTCGACTTTCAGCATCTCGCGCGAATCTACGACAATGCGCATCCGCGCGCCAAGAAGCGCGACTGACACGCACGTCCTCGTCCGGCAACGCCGGTGGCGCGGCTGCCGTTCACCCCTCGTTTTTTAGAAGTCATCGATGAACACCGTTACGCTCAAACCCTCGAAGGAAAAATCTCTGCTGCGCCGCCATCCGTGGGTCTATGCGAACGCGATCGAGCGCGTGGAAGGCAAGCCCGCGCTCGGCGCCACGGTCCTCGTGCGCGCTCACGACGGCCGCTTTCTTGCGCGGGCGGCCTATAGCCCGCATTCGCAAATCCGCCTGCGTGTTTGGAGCTTCGACGAAACCGAGCCGATCGACCATGCCTTCTTCAAGCGGCGCGTGCAACGCGCACTCGCCCATCGGCAGGCGTTCGTGCGCGACACCGGCGCGGTGCGGCTGGTTTTCGGCGAGGCGGACGGCTTGCCGGGATTGATCGTCGACCACTACATCGAAGATGCGCAAGGCGGCGCGGGCCGCGGCCAATTGGTGTGCCAATTCATGGCGGCCGGCGTCGAAGCGTGGAAGGAGGCGATCGTGGCCGCGCTCGTCGGCGCCACCGGGTGCTCGAACGTCTACGAACGCTCGGACGTGTCGATCCGCGAGAAGGAGGGCCTAGAACAAACGACGGGTGTCCTTTCGGGCGAGCCGCCGCCCGCGACCCTCATCACGCGCGAAAACGGCGTGCGCTATCACGTGGACGTGCGCGCCGGGCATAAAACCGGTTTCTACATCGATCAGCGCGACAATCGTGCGCTCGTGCAAGCCTATGCGGCCGGGCGCGACGTCCTCAACTGTTTTTGCTACACGGGAGGCTTTTCCCTGGCGGCGCTCGGGGGCGGCGCCGCGCGCGTGGTCTCGATCGATTCGTCCGGGGAGGCGCTCGCGCTTGCGCGGACAAACGTAGAAGCCAACGGTTTCGATGTGGAGCGCGCGCAATGGCTCGATGCCGATGCGTTTCGCACGCTGCGCAGCCTCGTCGATGCGGGCGACCGGTTCGACCTCGTCGTGCTCGACCCACCCAAGTTCGCTCCCGCGCGCGAGCACGTCGATCGCGCGGCGCGCGCCTACAAGGACATCAATTTGTCGGGCTTGCGTCTGCTGCGCCCGGGCGGCCTGCTGTTCACCTACTCGTGCTCGGGCGCGATCGATGCGGAACTGTTCCAGAAGATCGTCGCCGGCGCGGCGGCCGACGCCCGCGTGGACGCGCGGATCCTGAAGCGTTTGGGCGCGGGGCTGGACCATCCGCTGTTGGCGGCGTTCCCGGAAGGCGAGTATCTGAAGGGATTGCTGTTGCAAATCGCATGACCGGCCTCATTTAGGGGGCGGTTTCTTCGGCGATCCTGTCCCGGCTTGGCTGCGCGCGCCGCGCGCACGGCCCGGCTTCGCGGCGGCCGGCGCAAAGGCCCGCGGGCCGGTATGCTTGCATATTTTCCCGGCCGGCTCGACTGAACCGTCCCTGATTTTCGACTCATAGGCGATTGAACATGATCCCCGTCACCATCCTGACCGGCTTCCTGGGCAGCGGCAAAACCACGCTGCTCAAGCGCATCCTCAACGAAAAGCACGGCATGAAGATCGCCGTGATCGAGAACGAATTCGGCGAGGAAAACATCGATAACGAGATCTTGGTACAGAACCAAGCGGAGCAGATCGTGCAGATGAGCAACGGCTGCATCTGCTGCACGATCCGCGGCGATTTGGCGCGTGCGCTCGGCGATCTCGCTGCGCGCAAGCGCGCCGGCGAGATCGCGTTCGATCGGGTCGTGATCGAAACCACCGGTTTGGCCAACCCCGGGCCGGTCGCGCAAACCTTCTTCATCGACAGCGAGATCGGCGACGAGTTTTTGCTCGATGCGATCATCACGCTCGTGGACGCCAAGCATGCGAACGCGCAGTTGGACGAGCACGAAGTCGTGCAGCGCCAGGTGGGTTTCGCCGATCGCCTGTTCATCACGAAGGCCGACCTCGTCGACGAAGCCGCGGTGGCGGATTTGCGGCACCGCCTCGTGCACATGAACCCGAAAGCGACGATCAAGGTCGTCAATTTCGGCGAAGCCGACATCAAGGAAATCTTCGATCTGCGCGGCTTCAACCTGAACGCCAAGCTCGAGATCGACCCGGACTTCCTGGCCGAGGACGAGCACGATCACGACCATCACGACCATGGTCACGATCACGATCACGCCCATGACCACGAGCATTGCGATCACGACCATGGCCAGTGCGCCCACGAAGGCCATGCGCATCATCACCACGCGCACCATGACGATCGCATCAAGTCGTTCGTCTACCGCAACGATCGCCCGTTCGATCCGAACAAGCTCGAAGATTTTCTGGGCGGCGTGCTGCAGATCTACGGCGAGCGCCTGCTGCGCTACAAGGGTGTGCTGTATATGAAGGGCGTCGACCGGAAAGTCGTGTTTCAGGGCGTGCATCAAATGATGGGTAGCGACCTTGCGGCCAAGTGGCTGCCGGTCGAAAAGAAGACGAACAAGATGGTCTTCATCGGCATCGATCTGCCGCAGGACCTCATTACGGACGGGCTCGACGCCTGCCTCGTCTGAAGCCACGCCGGACGTGGGATGCCGCACGCGCGCGAGGTATCGACCGTTCGCTTTTTGGACGAGCGCGCGCTATATTTTCATGATAACGAGGCGCCGCGGCAGGGTTTTCTCTGTTGCGGCGCTCGAGATCGATTCAGTTACAATACGTCCCCGCCGCCAGGGCGGTGGGTAGCACGATGGCGCCGGGAAACCTTATCCGGACCACGCCAAAGCAAAAACATCGAGACACCGAAAGAAAAGCTGCACGGGAGTTCGCGCATTGCCGGCCTTCTCGTGTTGCGATGCCGTATCGACTGGGTAGAGGCACCCGAGGATCGGTTTCCAGAGGAGTTCGGCCCCGCATCGGCGCGACGGCGTCTTGACGGCCCATGGGCCGCGGGCGTCGGCGCTTCCAAGGCACCGCTTGCGGGCAATACGAAAGTGCGGGCAATATCTATGGGTTTTGCCTCACATTGAAGAAGCACGCAGATGACGACGAAACGACTCTTGACCGAAGCCGAAATCCTGAAGATGAGCGACAAGGATTACATGAACGAGGATCAGCTCGCCTTCTTCAAGAACAGGCTCGAACAGCTTCAAGCGGAAATCCTCCGCAACGCCGGACAGACGACCGAGAATTTGCGTGAGACGGTGATCGTTCCCGATCCCGCCGATCGCGCGACGATCGAGGAAGAGCATGCGCTCGAGCTGCGCACGCGTGATCGCGAACGCAAGCTGCTGAAGAAGGTTCAGCAATCGCTCGCGCGGATCGAATCGGGCGATTACGGCTGGTGCGAAGAAACGGGCGAGCCGATCGGCATCCCGCGCCTGCTCGCACGGCCCACGGCCACGCTCTCGCTCGAAGCGCAAGAGCGCCGCGAGTTGCGGCAGAAGCTGTTCGGCGATTGACGGGCGCGGCGGCGCGGCCGGATGTGCCGCGTGCGCTTTCACGCTGCTTCCACGAGGCGCGCGGAAATCCCGCGCGCCTTTTGTTTTTGCGTGCACTCCTTGCGTACGTCTTCTGCCTGCCCGCTCCCGTCATCGGGACGCAGGCGATGCACGACGCATCGCCCGAATAGCCCGAATAGCCCGGAGGGGGTGGGCCGTAGCCACGGATCGCCCTCGTGCAGTCGAGCGCGAACCGGTCTTCGCCGGCTCGTCTAGCACCCAATTCGTTCCCCACTGTCGGCAAAGCTTACCGATATCGCCCGAACATCGAGCTTCGAGCCGTCTCGCTTACCGCTCGAAGCGGCCTACCGCTCGGCCGGGGTGACGGTTGGCCAAGGCCTGCCTAGGCGCCTTGGCGACCGCCTCTTGATAAACCCGAGTACGCCCTAAAATGAGTCCAATGTGCTCGCGGGAAGGCTCCCGCTTGCGGCGCCGCGCGCCATCCGTTTTTCGCTCGCGTGGCGCTCGCACGCCGCCGAGCCCATTTCGCATTCTCGAGGAACGCACCATGGAGCAATTTCACGGCACGACGATCGTCTCCGTGCGCAACGGCGACAAAGTTGCGCTGGGCGGCGACGGTCAAGTGACGCTTGGCAATATCGTCATGAAAGGCGGCGCAAAGAAGGTGCGCCGCATCTTCAACGGCAAGGTGCTGGTCGGCTTTGCCGGCGGCACGGCCGACGCGTTTTCGCTGCTCGACCGCTTCGAGGCGAAGCTCGAGAAGCACCAGGGCAATCTGACCCGCGCCGCCGTCGAGCTGGCCAAGGATTGGCGCACCGACCGCATGCTGCGCCGGCTCGAAGCGATGCTGATCGCGGCCGATGCGCTGACGACGCTCGTCATCACCGGCAACGGCGACGTGCTCGACCCCGAAGGCGGCATTTGCGCGATCGGTTCGGGCGGCGCCTATGCGCAGGCGGCTGCGCGTGCGCTCGCCGAGAACACAGCGCTCTCGCCGCGCGAGATCGTCGAGAAGTCGCTCGAGATTGCGGGCGACATGTGCATTTACACGAACCATAACCGCGTCATCGAGACGATCGAGTAAGTGAGGTAGGAACCGATGAGCACCATGACCCCGGCCGAGATCGTCTCGGAACTCGACAAGCACATCATCGGCCAGAACAAGGCCAAGAAAGCCGTGGCCGTCGCGCTGCGCAACCGCTGGCGGCGACAGCAGGTGGCCGAACCTCTACGCCAAGAGATCACGCCGAAAAACATTTTGATGATCGGACCGACCGGCGTCGGCAAGACCGAGATCGCGCGGCGCTTGGCCAAGCTCGCCGATGCGCCGTTCATCAAAATCGAAGCGACCAAGTTCACGGAAGTCGGCTACGTGGGGCGCGACGTCGACAGCATCGTGCGCGACCTCATCGAAATCTCCCTGAAGCAGACGCGCGAATCGGAGATGCGCAAGGTGCGCTCGAAGGCGCAAGATCAAGCGGAGGATCGTATCCTCGACATCCTGCTGCCGAGCGCGCGGCCCGTCGGCTTCGGCTCGTCGGTCGAGAGCGAAGCGTCCGGCAACGACAACGCCACGCGCCAAACTTTCCGCAAGCGTCTGCGCGAAGGTCAGCTCAACGACAAGGAAATCGAGCTCGACGTCGAGATGCCGCAAGTGGGCATGGACATCATGGGGCCGCCGGGCATGGAGGACATGACCGAGCAGATTCGTTCGATGTTCGCCAATCTGGGCGGCGGCAAGAAGACGCGCCGCAAGCTCAAAGTGGCCGAGGCGCTGAAGGTGCTGACCGACGAAGAAGCCTCGAAGATGCTCAACGAGGAAGAAGTGAAGGCCAAGGCGGTGCAGAACGTCGAGCAGAACGGCATCGTGTTTCTGGACGAGATCGACAAGATCGCCTCGCGCAGCGAAGCGGGCGGGGCCGAGGTATCGCGCCAAGGCGTGCAGCGTGACTTGCTGCCGCTCGTCGAGGGCACGACGATCAATACGCGCTACGGGATGGTGAAGACCGACCACGTCCTATTCATCGCGAGCGGCGCCTTCCACCTGGCCAAGCCGAGCGATTTGATTCCCGAGTTGCAGGGGCGCTTTCCGATTCGTGTGGAACTGGATTCGCTGTCGGTCGAGGATTTCGAATCGATCCTCGTGGCGACCGACGCGAGCCTCGTCAAGCAATATCAGGCGCTGCTCGCCACCGAGGAAGTCGAACTCGAATTTGCACCCGACGGGATCAAGCGAATGGCCGAGATCGCGTTTTCGGTCAACGAGCGCACGGAGAACATCGGCGCGCGCCGGCTCTATACGGTGATCGAGAAGCTGCTCGAAGAAGTGTCGTTCTCGGCCGGCAATCACACCGGTCGGAAGGTGACGATCGATGCGGCCTATGTCGACCGCGCGCTCGGCGATGTCGCGCAAAGCGAGGATCTGTCGCGGTACGTGTTGTAACGCCAGTCTCAACGGCGGCATGCGATGGGGTCATCTCTCGGTTGCCCCCATCGCGCTTCGCCTTTCGCTTGAAACCCCGCTCCCTAAACGCCTCCTCCAACTGCGAATTCGGCAATTGGTCTGATTCGATCGCGCAACGCAATTTGAGACGCTTTTCGCGTCGATGATCGAGCCTCCCACCCACGGTGGGCTGTGAACCCCCGTTCATCCGCAAAGGAGGCAAATTCATGACCGTTTCATTCGATCGCGCAGCCAAGCATCCCATCCCGGCGGCCATCGCGGCCGCCGCGTCGCTTTTATGCCTCACGCTCGCCGCCAATGTCGCCCATGCCGCGCGAACGCCGCAGGCGCCGCAAGTCACGCTCGCCGACGGCATCGTCGAGGGCGTCAAGATGCGCGGCCAACACAAGGACGTGCGCATTTTTCGAGGCATCCCCTACGCCGCCCCGCCCATCGAGGATTTCCGTTTTCGCGAGCCGCAACCGGTCGCGCGCTGGGCCGGCGTGCGCAATGCGCGGCAATTCGGCCCGCGCTGCATGCAATCGTTCGTCGCCGGCAAGCTCGACTTCCGCTCGACGACCATGAGCGAGGATTGCCTTTATCTGAACGTCTGGACGAGCGCGAACGGTTCGGACGGCAAGTTGCCGGTGCTCGTCTATTTCCACGGCGGCGCGTTCGTATCGGGCGACGGCTCCGAACCCCGCTACGATGGCGCGCAACTCGCCTCGCGCGGGGTGATCGTCGTCACGGCGAACTACCGGCTCGGGGCGTTCGGTTTCCTCGCGGCGCCGGGAGCGGCCAGCGAGTCCTCGCACGGCACCGCCGGCAATTACGGCCTGCTCGATCAAGTCGCGGCGCTCAAATGGGTGCGCGATAACATCGCCCAGTTCGGCGGCGATCCGTCGAACGTCACGATCGCCGGCAATTCGGCCGGCTCGACCTCGGTCAGCGCCCATATGGCCTCGCCCCTTTCGCACGGGCTGTTTGCGCGCGCGATCGGGCACAGCGGCGCGGCGTTCGCGCCCGACGCCCTGTGGACGCGCGAGGAAGCCGAGCGCGCGGCCAAGGCGTTCACGGCGCGCATCGGCGCCGCATCGCTGCAGCAGTTGCGCTCGCTGCCGGCAAAGACGCTGCTCAGCTCGGCAGCGCAAGCGCAACGGTCGTACGAGCCCATGAGCTTTAGGCCGAGCATCGACGGTCACTTCCTCACCGAGTCGCCCGAACAAGTCTTCACTCGGGGCGGCCAAGCTCGGGTGCCGCTGCTGCTCGGATCGAACGCGCAGGAAGCGGTGTCCCCAGGACTGACGGCGCCAGCGGGACAAGCAGCGTCGGAAACGGGCCCTCGGCTCGCCACGCTCGGAGAAAAGCTATCGGCGTTCCGCGACCAAGTGGACGAGGTCCTCGCGCTTTATCCGGGCAGCGACAAGGTGAGTCAGAGCACACGGCGATGGATGGATCTGCACCGGCAGACGGGGCAGGCGCCGGTCTTCTACTATCGCTACACGCAACGGCTGCCGGCAGAGATCGATGTGCCGACGGATCACGTGCCGCCGCCGGTGCTCGGCCGCGTGCACGACGCGCAAGTGCCTTACGCGCTCGGCAATCTGGATGTGCAAAAGCGGTATTCGTGGACGGCCGCCGATTACGACGTCTCGCGCGTCTTTTCGCGCTACGTCGAACGATTCGTGAAGACCGGCGACCCTAACGGTGGGGCGGCGGCAACTGCATCGGCCGACGACCAAGCGCCGCGACAGGCGGGCTCGGTCCCGAACTGGCCGGCGTTGCGCGTGGAGAATCAAGGCACGTTGCTGCAGATCATCGGCGAAAACACGCATTCCGCCTGGGACAATTCCGCGTCATCGCAGGGTCTCGCCGGGCAGCCGCCGGCAAGCGCGCTAGCCGAGGGCACACCGGCTCCCGCCGTTCGATAGCGCGCTGCGGCCGGTCGCGGTTCGAGCTTGTTCGGCTTGTTCCGCTTGTTCCACTTCTTCGGCCGCCGCGGTGCGCGGCCGAGAAGCCCCGGCGCGCAGCCTACCGCTGAGCGCGCAGGCAAGCGACATGCCCCGCACGCGCACGCTCGTTACTGCCTGACCGGCCGCTTCGCGAGCTTTCTCTGCAATGTGCGCCGGTGCATGTTCAACGCGCGCGCGGTCGCCGAGATATTGCCGCCGTTCTCGGCCAACGCACGTTGAATGTGCTCCCATTCGAGCCGCGCCACCGACAGCAGCGTCGGATGCTCGATGGCTGCCTCGGCTTGGGTGGCGCTCGCTTCCGTTTGCAGCGCCGCCAAAATCGATTCGACGTTGGCCGGCTTGGCCAGATAGTTGTCGGCCCCGTCCTTTACCGCCTGCACCGCCGTGGCGATGCTCGCGTAGCCGGTCAGCACGAGCATGCGCGCGTCCGGCTGCAACTCGCGCAGCGGTGCGACCAGGTTCAGCCCCGAGTCGCTGCCCAAATGCAGATCGACCGTGATGAAGTCGAATTTGTGCTGGTTCGCGAGCGCGATCGCCTCCTCGGCATTGTGCGCTTGATGCGTGATGTAGCCACGCCGCGTCAGCCCGCGAGCCAAGATGCCCGAGAAGACTTCGTCGTCGTCGATGACGAGAAAATTCGTGTCGCTCATAGTGCGTTCTCCTTATTCCGATGTAGAAAGCGCGGCGCGCTGCAGTTGTCCGTCGTCCTTCGCTGCCGGCACGCGCAGGACGGCGCGCGTGCCGCGCGGTTCGCCGTCCAGCAGTTCGATCGACCCGTTCAAGCGCGCGGCAGCCACGAACGCGAGATACAACCCCACGCCGTGCCCTCCTTGCGTGCTATCGACCGGGGCGGCGCCGAGCTTGGTGCGCAGCGCCGGCGAAATGCCCGGTCCCGAGTCGCAAATCTGAAATTCGATGAACCCGTCCGCGACGGCAGCGGCGAGCGTGACGCTGTCGCGGCTCGCGCGCGCGGCGTTGTCGAGCAAGATGGTCAGGATCTGGCCGACCGCCGAGGTTTCGCCCAGCCAGGTATCGTCGATCGCCGCGCCCAACCGCAAAAACTTCACGTGCGGGTGGCGCAAGCGCCACTGCTCGCAAAAGCTCGCCAGCCACACGTCGAGCCGCTCGCGGGACGGCGCCACCGAAGCCCGCGTGCGCAGCCGCGCGAGCGCGGAAGTGCACAGCGTCATCTGCTGCTCGAGCAGGGCGAAATCGTCGGCGTAAGGGGCGAGCCCCTCGTCGCTGCGCGCGGCCTCGCGCAATTCCTCGGTCACCATCGCGATCGTCGATAGCGGCGTGCCCATCTCGTGGGCCACGGTGGCCGCTTGCACGCCCAGCGCCACCGCGCGCTCATCGCGCAAGAGCCGCTGCTGCGCGTCGCCGAGCGCTGCATCGCGCTGACGCAATGCGGTCGACATGCGGGCGACGAACCATGCGATCAACCCCACGCTCACCATGAAATTGACCCACATGCCCGTGCGGTAGTAATCGAACAGGTTCGCCGGGTTGTCCATGTTCAGCGGGACCGAATCGAAACCGAGCGCGACGTAGCAGCACATGGCGAAGATCGCGAGCCAGATCATGTGCCGCCAGGGAAGGACCGCCGCCGCGATGGCGAGCGAGGGCAGATAGAGCGAAACGAACGGATTGGTCGTGCCGCCCGACAAGAACAACAGCGCCGACAGCGCGCCCAGATCGACCCACAACTGCCCGAGCAGCTCGAGGTCCGTTTCGGGGCGAGCGCTCGCGACGCGGAACCAGGTCGCCGCGTTGAAGATCGCTTCGAGGGCGATGATGATCAGCATCGCCGGCAACGGCAGATGCACGCCGAAGAACTGCTGAACGACGGCGATCGTGACGAGCTGCCCGATGATCGCCAGGCAGCGCAGCCAAAAGAGATGGCCGAGGTTGACGCGGCCGGTATTCGTAATACGTTGCATCACAATTCAAGAATTCGGAGGGTCGCGCACGGCGCCGCAACTGGCCGAAACGGCAAGCGCGTCGGCGTAGCAGGCCGGACACAGGCAAAGCGCCGACGCCGCCCCGGCAAGCACGGCGGCAGCCGGCAGCGGCGGCAGATTCGCGCACCAACAGTCGAACGGCTGCGACGCCCGGCCGCACTCGAATGCGACGCCGCAGCGCGGGCAGCGCGAGCGCAAATCCGGCTTGGGCTGGCAGTGACGAATGTCCATGGACGACGCCATCGGCGACAACACACAAAAAAATGCCGCAAAAACAATACGATGCGGCAATCATGCCAGCGTTCTCGGCACGCCGCATGCATCTATGTCAAAGAAATGGCGCGTCATACGCGCGCTGCGACCAAAAACCGCGGTTGCGTTTCTCAGTCCTGTACAATTGGCGCCTGTTTTCGCCCGCCCCCCCGTTTGAACCGTTGCCTGCCGAGCTTGCCGCCATGTCAGAGCCTCTCGACCTCTCCCTGATCGCGCCCACGCTGAAAGCCGAAATTCTGGCCGAGGCCTTGCCCTATATCCGCCAATATCACGGCAAGACCGTCGTCATCAAATACGGCGGCAATGCCATGACCGAGGAGCGTCTGAAGCAAGGCTTCGCGCGCGACGTCATTTTGCTCAAGCTGGTCGGCATCAATCCCGTCATCGTGCATGGCGGCGGCCCGCAGATCGATCAAGCGCTCAAGAAGATCGGCAAGCAAGGCACGTTCATCCAAGGCATGCGGGTGACGGACGAGGAAACGATGGAAGTCGTCGAATGGGTGCTCGGCGGCGAAGTGCAGCAAGACATCGTCACGCTCATCAACCACTTCGGCGGCCATGCGGTCGGCCTCACGGGCAAGGACGGCGGCCTCATCCACGCGCGCAAGCTGATGCTGCCCGACCGTGACAATCCGGGCCAATACGTCGATATCGGGCAAGTCGGGGAAGTCGAATCGATCAATCCGGCCGTCGTGCGCGCGTTGCAAGACGACGCCTTCATCCCGGTCATTTCGCCGATCGGCTTCGGCGAAGACGGCTTGTCCTACAACATCAACGCCGATCTCGTGGCCGGCAAGCTCGCCGTCGTCCTGAACGCCGAAAAGCTCGTCATGATGACCAATATCCCGGGCGTCATGGACAAGGAGGGCACGCTGCTCACCGATCTCTCGGCACGGGAGATCGACGCGCTGTTCGAAGACGGCACGATCTCGGGCGGCATGTTGCCGAAGATCGCCTCCGCGCTCGACGCCGCCAAGAGCGGCGTGCGCTCGGTCCACATCATCGACGGCCGTATCGAGCACTCCGTGCTGCTCGAAATTCTGACCGAGCAGCCGTTCGGCACGATGATTCGCTCGCACTGAGCTTGCCCGTCCTCGGAGCCGGGCGGGCAAAACCGCCCCGGCTCAGCGCCGCTTTGGAGCACCCGTTCATGTCCCCGTCGCCGCCGTCCCGCAGGCAAGGCCGGGCACGCCCGCGCGCGGGTAGCCCGGTGTGGCTTTTCGACCTCGACAACACGCTGCACCACGCCTCGCACGCGATCTTTCCCGCGATCAATGCGGCGATGACTCGCTATATCGTCGATGCGCTCAGCATGGCCACGGCGCAAGCCGACGAACTGCGTGTGCGCTATGTGCGGCGCTACGGGGCGACCCTGCTAGGGCTCGCGCGGCACCATCCGATCGATCCGCACGATTTTTTGCGCTCGGTCCACACGTTCCCCGATCTGAGCGCCATGGTGCGCGGGGAGCGCGGGCTCGCCCGGCTCATCGCCGCCCTGCCCGGCCGCAAGATCATCCTCACGAACGCCCCCGAACGCTACGCGCGCGCCGTACTCGCGCAGCTCGGAATCGAGCGGCTGTTCGAGCGGGTCATTGCGATCGAACATATGCGCCGGCGCGGGGCGTGGCACGCCAAGCCCGATCTGGCGATGTTGCGGCGCGTGCTGCGCGAGGCGCGGGTGCCGCTCGCCGACGCCATCCTCGTCGAGGACACGCGCTCGCATTTGAAGCGTTACCGGCGGCTCGGCATCGGCACGGTTTGGATCGTCGGGCACCTGCCCCACGCGGCCAGCACGCAGGAAAGCCGAGGCCGCATGCCGGGCACCGGCCGTCCGCACTATGTCGATCGTCGCATTCGTTCGCTAAAATCCCTCAAACGGGGTCACGGAGCGGGGCGCAAATGGAACCGATCGGAGAGCGGGACGCGGAACTAGACCGCGAAACACAGCCGGAGCACGCCGCACGCACGCCGCGCATGAAGCCGGGCGAGCGGCGCGTGCATATCCTGCACACGCTCGCCGCCATGCTGGAGGCGCCCAAGAGCGAGAAGATCACCACGGCCGCGCTCGCCGCCCGGCTCGGCGTCTCGGAAGCGGCGCTCTACCGCCAATTCGCCAGCAAGGCGCAGATGTTCGAGGCTCTCATCGAGTTCATCGAAGCGACTTTCTTCGGGCTCATCAACCAAATCGCCGAAAAAGAGCCGAACGGCGTGCTGCAAGCCCGCGCCATCGGCATGATGCTGCTCAATTTCGCGGGAAAGAACCCCGGCATGACCCGGGTGCTGACAGGCGAAGCGCTCGTGGGCGAACACGAGCGGCTTGCCGAACGCGTCGCCCACATGCTCGAGCGCGTCGAGGCATCGGTCAAGCAAAGCCTGCGCATCGCGCTGATGGAAGCGCACCAAGCCGAGAGCGACGGGCAGTCGGCTCGCGCCGCGCCCGCGTCGGGGCCGCTGCCGGCCGATTACGATCCCGCCGTACGCGCCAATCTGCTGGTCAGCTACGTCGTCGGCCGGTGGCACCGCTACGCCCGCAGCGGGTTCACGCGCGCACCGGCCGAACATGCCGACGCGCAACTGCGCTTGATCCTGCAATAGCGCGTTATCGGGTTTTCCGCTATCCTTTGCCGTTCCATTGCTTTGAGCGAAAGCGCCCGTCGTTTGCGCGGGACCACCCGGCCGGGTGTCGCCAAAGCGAGCGCGCCGATTTGTCGACTCGATTGCGGGCGCGCGAACCCAAGCACCGAATGCGGGGGTTCACTATAAATGCGGCTAAAGAGGTCGTCAGCCGCGCTCCATTTCGTTCCGCGCACCGCCGACACCATTTAGCCGCCCATTTGGAAGGCGGAATACATGGAATCGATCGGCATCGTCGCTCCACAACGCATGCATTTCACCGAACCGCTCGCCTTGCAGAGCGGCTCGTCGCTCGCCGGCTACGACCTCATGGTCGAGACGTACGGCACGCTCAACGCTGCGCGCTCCAACGCCGTGCTGGTCTGCCACGCGCTCAATGCTTCGCATCACGTCGCGGGGGTCTACGCGGGCGAACCGAAGAACGTCGGCTGGTGGGACAACATGGTGGGGCCGGGCAAGCCGCTCGATACGAACCGCTTCTTCGTGATCGGCGTCAACAACCTCGGCTCGTGCTTCGGATCGACGGGGCCGATGAGCCTCGATCCCGCGACGGGCAAGCCCTACGGTGCGCGCTTCCCGGTCGTGACCGTCGAAGATTGGGTGCATGCTCAAGCGCGCGTGGCCGACGCTTTCGGCATCGAGCGCTTTGCCGCCGTCATGGGCGGCAGCCTCGGCGGCATGCAGGCGCTCGCCTGGAGCCTCATGTATCCGGATCGCGTGGGCCATTGCATCATCGTCGCCTCCACCCCGAAGCTTTCCGCGCAGAACATCGCGTTCAACGAAGTGGCGCGCTCGGCGATCCTGTCCGACCCCGACTTCCACGGCGGCGACTATTACGCCCATGGGGTCAAGCCCAAGCGCGGCCTGCGCGTCGCGCGCATGATCGGCCACATCACTTACTTGTCCGACGACGACATGGCCACAAAGTTCGGCCGCGCACTGCGCCGGCCCGGCGCCACCGGCGGGGCGAGCAGCGCGACGGGCAGCCTGGCCGAGGACTATCGTTTCAGCTTCGACGTCGAGTTCGAGGTGGAATCGTACTTGCGCTATCAAGGCGACAAGTTCGCCGATTATTTCGACGCCAACACCTACCTGCTGATCACACGCGCGCTCGACTACTTCGATCCGGCCAAGGCGTTCGACGGCGATTTGACGGCCGCGCTCGCGCACTCGCGCGCCCAGTATCTGATCGCCAGCTTCACCACCGATTGGCGCTTCGCCCCGGCGCGCTCGCGCGAGCTCGTCAAGGCGCTGCTCGATCACAAGCGGCGGGTCACGTATGCGGAGATCGACGCGCCGCACGGGCACGACGCTTTTCTGCTCGACGATGCGCGCTATCACAACGTCGTGCGCGCCTATTTCGAACGTATCGCTCAGGAGGTGCGGGCATGAATCAGGCCGCCATCGATTCGCTCTCGACGCGCTCGGATTTCCGGGCCATCGCCCGTTGGGTCGAGCCCAACGGCACCGTCCTCGATCTGGGCTGCGGCGACGGGAGCCTGCTCGCGCTGCTCATCGAGGAGCTCGGCGTGACGGGCTACGGCATCGAAATCAACGATGCCGGCGTGCTTGCCTGCGTGCGGCAAGGCGTGAACGTGATCCAGCAAAATCTCGAAGACGGCCTGCGCCTGTTCGAGGACGGCAGTTTCGACTTCGCGATCCTTTCCCAAACGCTGCAAACGATCCACCAAACCGCGGCGATTCTGCGCGAGACGGTGCGCGTGGGCAAAGAATGCATCGTCTCGTTTCCCAACTTCGGCTACTGGCCGCATCGGCTGTCGGTGCTGCGCGGGCGCATGCCCGTCTCGAAGTCGCTGCCCTACCAGTGGCACAACACCCCCAACGTGCGCGTGCTCACGATTCGCGATTTCGAGGCGCTCGCCCCGGAAGTGGGGATCGAGATCCTCGACCGCGTGGTGCTGCACGGCGGCCGCGTGGTCCGTTGGGGCGCGAACTGGCGTGGTAGTCTTGCGGTCTACCGCGTCAGGCGCAGCCCGAACGGGCCGACGCCGCGTTGAACGCGCCGCTCCGAAGAGGTTCGCCATCAAACGAGACATCCCGCCCCCGTCCCACGAAAGCGCCGCGCTGAGCGCTCACGAGGCGCATCCCGGCTGGCGCGCGTTTCTGAACCGGCACATGCTCATTTGCATCTTCCTCGGCTTCACGTCGGGGTTGCCGCTCTTTACGCTCGTCTATCTGGTGCAGGCGTGGCTGCGCTCGGAAGGCGTCAACCTGAAGGAAATCGGACTGTTCGCGCTGATCCAATTTCCGTACACGTGGAAGTTCGTTTGGGCGCCGCTGATGGACCGCTACGTGCCGAAGCTGCCGTTTTGGCGTCCGGGGCGCCGCCGCGGCTGGATGCTCTGCACGCAATTGCTGGTGGCAGGCGCGATCGCTTCGCTCGGGTTCGTCTCGCCCCGCGACGCGATTTGGACCGTCGCCGCATTGACGGCGCTGGTCGCGTTCTTCGGCGCGAGCCAAGACATCGTCATCGACGCCTACCGGCGCGAATTGCTTACCGACACCGAACAAGGGCTCGGTAACGCCGTGCATGTGAACGCCTACAAAGTCGCGGCGCTCGTGCCCGGTTCGCTATCGTTGATCCTGTCCGACCATCTGCCTTGGACGGCCGTGTTCGCCGTCACCGGCGCATTCATGCTGCCCGGGATCGTGCTGACGCTACTCGTGAGCGAGCCGGAAGTGCATGGCGCGCCGCCGAAGAATTTGCGCGAAGCCATCACGTTCCCGCTCGCGGAATTCGTCACGCGCGACGGGCTCAAGGCGGCCCTGCTCGTGCTCGCGTTCATCTTCCTGTACAAGCTGGGCGACACGATGGCGACGACGCTGTCGACCTCGTTCTTCCTCGACCTGGGCTTCAACAAGACGGAAATCGGCGTCATTGCGAAGACGACCGCGTTTTGGGCGAGCCTCGCGGGCGGCATCATCGGCGGCGCCTGGCTCGTAAAAATCGGCATCGCACGCGGGCTTTGGATCTTCGGGTTTCTTCAGATCGTCTCGACGCTCGGTTTCGCATGGCTCGCGAAAATCGGCCCGTCGCCGGCCGCGCTTGCGCTGATCTACGGCTTCGAAACGTTCGCGACGGGGCTCACGCTCGCGGCCTTCACGGCATATATCGCGAGCACCACCGATCCGCGCTATACCGCCACGCAATTCGCGCTTTTCACGAGCCTCGCCTCGGTGCCTCGCACCCTGGCTTCGGCGGCGAGCGGATTCGTCGTCGCGAAGATCGGCTGGTTCGACTATTTCCTCGTGTGCGCCGTGCTGGCCGCCCCCGGGATGCTGCTGTTGCCGAGGATCGCCCCGTGGCGGGAGCATGGCTAGCGATTGGCGTCACACAATGCTTAACTCCCATTCAGCCGTCGCCGGAAATTAGGAACGCCGTGCTTTGCAATAACACCATCTCGTCCTAGCTTTATTCGCTTGGTCTGATTCGAAAAAATTACGATCATTACCAACAGAAGCTACATCACAATGCCTCTCACGCCCTTGTCACACCGATGAGAGGCGCCTGAAGAAACGAAGCTCCATCGCTTCGCCCCTGAAACAATTCAATTAGGCAATACACGTCATTACGCCACTCATTCATGGCGTCGATGGCTTATTCGCGTCTTCAATGCGAAATGCGGTCCGCGCTCATCACTTAATGACTTGAGAGGATCAAGATGAAGACTCAATTGACGATGATTCGACGCTTGCGTCGTTCCCGCCGCCCGCACCCGTCCCGCCATCGCGCCGCCGCCGTGTTCGCCGCCGCCTCGCTGGCATGGCTGCCGTCGGCCACCCTCAACGCGGCCACCACCCCGCCCTCCACGCGTATCGATCTGCCGGCGGGCGCGATCGAAGGTGCAAAGAGCTCCATTCAAGGCGTCGAGCTGCGCGTATTCCGGGGCATTCCGTACGCCGCGCCGCCCGTGGGGGAACTGCGCTGGAAGCCGCCGCAGCCGGTCAGCGCGTGGGCCGGCGTGCGCAGCGCAACCGAGTTCGGCGTGCGTTGCATGCAATTGCCGCTGTTTCAGATGGAATTTCGCTCGCGCAGCATGAGCGAGGACTGTCTTTTTTTGAACGTATGGGCGCCGGCGCGCGCCGCCGGCGAGAAACTGCCCGTGCTCGTCTATCTCCATGGCGGCGGCTTCGCCGCGGGCGACAGTTCGGAGCCGCGCTACGATGGCGCAGCCCTCGCCGCGCGGGGCATGGTGACGGTGACGGTCAACTACCGGCTCGGCGTGTTCGGTTTCCTCGCACTGCCGGAAATGGCGCGCGAATCACCCTATGGCGCTGCCGGCAACTACGGGCTGTTGGATCAGTGCGCCGCGCTGCGCTGGGTGCGCGAAAACATCGCCAAGTTTGGCGGCGATCCCGATAAGGTCACGATCGGCGGCGAGTCGGCCGGCTCGGTGGCCGTCAGCGCCCATATGGCCTCGCCGCTCTCGCGCGGGCTCTTCGCTCGCGCGATCGGTCAAAGCGGCGCGGCCATGGGGCCGCTTACGATATGGTCGCCCGACGATGCCCGCACGGCAGCGGAGCACTTTCAAGAGAAGATGAAAGCGGCGTCGCTCGGCGCGCTGCGGAGCATGCCGGCCGATGTCCTGCTCGCCGGCACGGGCACCAAGGAAAAACCAGAGTTCCTCTTTTGGCCGTCGGTCGACGGCCACTTTCTTACACGATCGCTAGAAGCGACCTATGAGGCCGGCGCGCAAGCGCGCGTGCCGCTGCTCGTCGGCAGCAACTCCCACGAAGCGCCGCACACGATGGTGCTCGATCGGCATCCGCCCACCCCGCAACACTGGCGCGCCGCGATCAAGCGCATTTTCGGGCCGTACTACGCCGACGTGCTCGCGCTTTACCCCGGCAACGACGACGACGAAGTACGCCGTTCCGCCACCTCGCTTGCGAGCGATCTGTTCATCAGTCACGCCACGCGCCGCTGGGTCGATGCGCACCGGCAGACGGGCGGCTCCCCCGTGTACTTCTATTACTACACGCACAAGCGTCCGCACAAACGCCACCCCGAAGCGGGACAACTGCCGGAGGACGGCGCCATGCACAGCGCCGAGATCAAGTACGCGCTCGGCACGTTGGGGTTATCGAACCGCTTCGCGTGGCGGCCGCAAGACCACGCCGTCTCACGTATCTTCTCGGGCTATGTGGCGCACTTCGTGAAAACGGGCACACCGAACGATCCGTCACTGCCCGAGTGGCCTGCCTCGCGCGAAGAACACGGTGGCCTTTTGCGTCAACAGATCGCCGTGGAAACCAAAACGATCGTCGACGTCGACGCGCCCCGGCATTCGCTCCTTCGCCGCTATTACGAGGCGAACCCGCAACTGTACCGCGATCGCCGTCGATAGGCGCGGCACGGCGCATGCCGCTCTTACGCCAGGGTGTGCGCGTAGTCGATCGTCAGCGGTGCATGATCGCTGAATTTGATCTCGCGAAAGATCGAGGCGCGTTCGGCCGTTTCGGCAACGCCCGCCGTGGCGATGTGGTAATCGATGCGCCACCCCACGTTCTTGGCATAGGCCTGGCCGCGATTGCTCCACCAGGTGTACTGCTCCGGCCGCTGGTCGAGCCGGCGGAACACATCGACGTACCCGACTTCATCGAACAACTGCGTGAGCCAGGCACGCTCTTCCGGTAGGCAACCGGAGTTTTTCTGGTTGCTCTTCCAGTTCTTGATGTCGATCTCTTTATGCACGATGTTCACATCGCCGCAGACGATCACCTCGCGCTCTTTGCGCAGTGCGGCCAGGTGCGGCATGAACGCGTCCATGAAGCGGAACTTCGCCTGCTGCCGCTCCTCGCCGCTGGAGCCGGACGGCACGTAGACCGAGACGACGGACAGCTTGCCGAAGCGCGCCTCGACGTAACGCCCCTCCGGGTCGAACTCGGCGCTGCCGAAACCGATGACGACATCGTCCGGTTCGTGGCGCGTGTACAGTCCGGCGCCGCTGTATCCCTTCTTCACGGCATGCTGAAAGTAGCCGGTGTAGCCGTGCGGCGCGAGAAATTCCGGCGTCATGTCGTCCTGCGAACATTTGACCTCCTGCACGCAGACGATATCGGCATCCTGTTTGCCGAACCAATCGAAGAAGCCCTTCTTAGCGGCCGAACGGATGCCGTTCAAGTTGGCCGTAATCACTCGCATCATGCGTCATCCTTGTCTTAGTCGAGTTCAACACGTGTGATCGTCGCTGAGCACTGTGTATTGAGCGCTGGGCACTCGTCGCTCAGGCAATCGTGAGTCCCTTGAGCGACTCCTTCGCGGGCGGGTAGCGCAAGTCCAGGCCCTGGAACACGCGAAGCAGCAAGGCCGCCACCATCAGATTCCGATGCGACTTCGAATCGGCCGGTACGACATACCACGGCGCGTGTTCGGTCGCCGTCGCGGCAAGCGCGTCTGCGTAGGCGAGTTGATAGTCGTCCCAGTGCCTGCGCGCCTCGATATCGGCCAGGTCGAATTTCCAGTGCTTCGTTTCGTCGTCGATGCGCGCCTGCAAGCGCTCGCGCTGCGCGTCCTTGGAGATGTGCAGGAAGCATTTGAGGATGGCCGTGCCGGATTGGGCCAACAGCGTTTCGAAATGACGGATGTGCGCGTATCGGCGCGTCAGTTCGTCCGTATCGATTTCGCCGCGCACGCGCGGGACCAGCACGTCTTCGTAGTGGCTGCGATTGAAGATCGTCAGCTCGCCGGCGGCGGGCGCCTGTCGATGCACCCGCCAGAGGAAATCGTGTGCCGCCTCCTCGGGCGTCGGCGAACGGAACGTGGCGATGCGCAGCCCAAGCGGATCGACTTCATGGAAGACGGCGCGAATGGTGCCATCCTTGCCGCTCGTATCCATGCCTTGCAGCACGAGCAGCACGCGTTCGCGGCGCTGCGCGTGCAAGCGCTCCTGCATCTCGTCCAATTGCGCGGCGTACGCCGTCAAGCGCTCCCGATCGGCCTGCTTCGACCCGGCCGAAAAAGGCTTGCCGGTCGGGTCGAAATCGGCGAGCGAAAAGCCTTTGTCGCCTTTGTCCCCGTCAGAAAAAGGGACGCGAAAGTCGTCCAATTGCTTGCGCTTGGCCATATCGTTTCGTGCCTCTTCGTTAGGCTTTCTTTTCCACCGACCGGCGCGATCGTCAAGAAATCAAGAAAGCTTCTTCTTGAGCAACTCGTTGACCTGCTGAGGATTCGCTTTGCCCTTGGTCGCTTTCATCGCTTGGCCAATCAATGCATTGAAAGCCTTTTCCTTGCCGGCCCGGAACTCCTCGACCGACTTTTGGTTCGCCGCCAAAACTTCGTCGATGATCGCTTCCAGCGCGCCCGTATCGGAAATCTGCTTGAGGCCCTTCGCTTCGATGATGCGATCGGCCGCGTTTTCGTCGGTTGCTTTCTCGTCCCAGATCGCGAGGAAGATCTCCTTGGCGATCTTGTTCGAGATCGTACCGTCGGCGATCCGCTGCAAAACGAGTGCCAGTTGGGCGGCCGAAACCGGGCAGGCATCCATTTCGAGACCATCGCGATTGAGCTGCGACGAGACCTCGCCCATCAGCCAGTTGGCGGCGGCCTTCGCCTGCGCCGGTCCCGTCTTCGCCACCACGGCCTCGAAGTAGCCGGCCATGGCCTTGCTCGAGGTCAGCACCGTGGCGTCGTAAGCGGTGAGGCCATATTGCTCGACGAAGCGTTGCTGCATCGATGCCGGCAATTCCGGCATCTCTGCCTTCACGCGCTCGACCCACGCGGCGTCGATGACTAGCGGCATCAGATCGGGATCGGGGAAGTAGCGATAGTCGTGCGCGTCTTCCTTGCTGCGCATCGAACGCGTCTCGCGGCGATCGGGGTCGTACAGGCGCGTCTCCTGCACGACCGTGCCGCCGTCCTCGATCAGATCGATTTGGCGGCGCACTTCGTAGTGGATCGCCTCTTCGAGAAAACGGAAGGAGTTCAAGTTCTTGATCTCCGCGCGCGTGCCGAACGCCTTTTGCCCGACAGGCCGCACGGACACGTTCGCATCGCAGCGGAACGAGCCTTCCTGCATGTTGCCATCGCAGATGCCGAGCCAGACCACGAGGGCATGCAGCGACTTCGCATAAGCCACGGCTTCGGCGGCGCTGCGCATGTCGGGCTCGGTGACGATTTCGAGCAGCGGCGTACCCGCGCGATTCAGATCGATGCCGGTCATGCCGGCGAAATCTTCGTGCAGCGACTTGCCCGCATCCTCTTCGAGATGCGCGCGCGTCAATTGGATCGTTTTCTCGTACGCCGCCGTGCCGGCTTTGTCGTTGGCCGGAACTGCGATCGTGATCGTGCCGCCTTGCACCACGGGGATCTCGTACTGGCTGATCTGGTAGCCCTTGGGCAGGTCGGGGTAGAAATAATTCTTACGCGCGAAGATGCTGCGCGGCGCGATGGTCGCGCCAATAGCGAGCCCGAAACGAATCGCGCGCTCGACGGCGCCCCGGTTCATCACGGGCAAAACCCCCGGCAATGCCAGGTCGATCGGGCACGCCTGGGTGTTGGGCTGCGCGCCGAAGCGCGTCGACGCGCCCGAGAAAATTTTGGAAACGGTGGACAGTTGCGCGTGCGTCTCGAGTCCGATGACGACTTCCCATTGCATGTTCATGCCCCCCGAGCAGCCGCTTGCGGCGTTTGGCGATGCCATTGCGTCGCGCGCTGGAACGCATCGGCGACCTGCAGCATGCGCGCTTCGTTGAAATAGTTGCCGATGATCTGCAGGCCGACCGGCCGCTTCGCATTGCCGCCGGCGCCGAAACCGCACGGCACGCTCATGCCGGGCAAGCCCGCCAAGCTCACCGACAGCGTGTAAATATCGGCCAGGTACATCTGGACCGGATCGTCGCCCTTGGCGCCGATGTCCCAGGCGACCGATGGCGCGACAGGGCCCATGATGAAATCGCAAGCTTTGAAGGCTTCCTGAAAGTCCTGCGCGATGATGCGGCGGATCTTTTGCGCCTGCAGATAGTAGGCGTCGTAATAGCCGTGCGAGAGCACATAGGTGCCGACGAGGATGCGGCGCTTGACCTCGGGGCCGAACCCTTGCGCCCGCGATTTTTTATACATGTCGAGTAGATCGCGGTACTCGCTCGCGCGATGGCCGTAGCGCACGCCGTCGAAGCGCGACAGGTTCGACGACGCCTCGGCCGGCGCAATCACGTAGTAGACGGGGATCGAGAGCTCCGTCTGCGGCAGCGAGACGGGCACGAGCGTCGCGCCGAGCGCCTCGTATTGCTTGAGCGCCGCATCGACGGCCGCGCGCACGTCCTCGCTCAGCCCCGCGCCGAAATATTCGGCGGGCAAGCCGATGCGCAGGCCCGTAAGCGGTTTGCCGGCCGGCGCGTCGGGGGCAAGCGGCTGTCCCAAGTAGCGCGTGTAGTCTTCGTCGGCGCGCTGCAAGCTCGTCGAATCGCGCTCGTCGAAGCCCGCCATGGCGTTGAGCAAGAGCGCGCAATCGGCTGCGCTCGCCGCCATCGGCCCGCCCTGATCGAGCGAGGACGCAAACGCGATCATCCCGTACCGCGAGACGCGCCCGTAGGTGGGCTTGATGCCCGTCACACCGGAGAACGAAGCGGGCTGACGGATCGAGCCGCCCGTGTCGGTCGCCGTCGCGGCGGGCGCGAGGCGTGCGGCCACCGCGGCCGCCGAGCCGCCCGAGGAGCCGCCCGGCACCGCTTGCGGGTCCCACGGATTGCGCACGGCGCCGAACGCCGAGTTCTCGTTGGACGAGCCCATCGCGAACTCGTCCATATTGGTCTTGCCGAGCGTGACCATGCCGGCGCGCGCCAACCGCTCGACCACGGTCGCGTCGAACGGGCTCTCATAGTTGGCGAGCATTTTAGAGCCCGCCGTCGAATGCCAGCCGCGCGTGACGAAGACGTCCTTGTGGGCGACGGGCACGCCCGTGAGCGGCCCGGCCTCGCCACGCGCAAGCCGCGCGTCGGCCTCGCGCGCCTGCTCGAGCGTGCGCTCGGGCTCGACTTCGATGAAGGCATTCAGATCGTGCGCCGCTTCGATCCGCTTCAAATACAACTGCGCGAGTTCGACGGCCGAAATCGCTTTGCCGGCGAGCGCACTCGCGAGCTCGCTCAAACTTTTCTCGTACATGTCGTTAACTTTTCCGTAAGTCATGCGGCCGAAGACGGTTACTCGATCACCTTGGGGACCAAATACAGCCCGTCTTGCGTGGCGGGCGCGCAGCGTTGGTTGGCTTCGCGCTCGACGGTTTCCGTGACGGCGTCTTCGCGCAGCCGCAACGCGACGTCCTCGATCTGCTCGATCGGGTGCGCGAGCGGCGCGATGCCGGAGGTGTCGACGGCCTGCATCCGTTCGACGAGTCCGAAAAACTCGTTGAGCTGAGCGAGGGTGTGCTCGCGGTCGGCATCGGCCAATTCGAGCCGCGCGAGATGGGCGATGCGGGTCACATCGGTCAGGGTCAAAGCCATGCGTCTCACCGGGATCTCAGAGCGCAGCGCAACGCGGAAAAAACTGTGTTGCGCCACGGGGTTAGGGCATCGGACCGCGCCCTCGGACATGGGGCTGGAACGGCAAAAAGGACCGCCCGTTTACTACAAATAGGTCGAAATTATAAGGTATCATTACGCGTTCGAACCAAACCCGGACCGGCCCGTAGCGGCCACTAGGCGCCTTGACGCTAAGCCGCCGCCTCCCGTGCCGCGGCCTCCGGTCGAATTCTTTGCAGCTTCGCGCTCGCGTGGCGGCGCTCGAACGGCAGCCGCTCAGAACCCGAAGCTTTTATTTTTTTCCGCCGCCGCGCGGCGCCTTGACGGCGAAGCGAGGCCTCTCCCGCGAGACAGGATTTCATGTTCGGCTTTTTGCGCAGCTACTTCTCCAACGACCTGGCCATCGATCTCGGCACCGCCAACACGCTGATCTACATGCGCGGCAAAGGCATCGTGCTCGACGAACCGTCGGTCGTGTCGATTCGTCAAGAAGGCGGCCCCAACGGCAAGAAAACCATTCAGGCAGTCGGCCGCGAGGCCAAGCAAATGCTCGGCAAGGTGCCCGGCAACATCGAAGCGATTCGCCCGATGAAAGACGGCGTCATTGCCGATTTCACCGTCACCGAGCAGATGATCAAGCAGTTCATCAAGACGGCCCACGAATCGCGCATGTTCTCGCCCTCGCCGCGCATCATCATCTGCGTGCCCTGCGGCTCGACGCAAGTGGAGCGCCGGGCGATCAAGGAAGCGGCGCACGGCGCCGGCGCCTCGCAGGTCTATCTGATCGAGGAGCCCATGGCGGCCGCGATCGGCGCGGGCCTGCCGGTATCCGAAGCCACGGGCTCGATGGTCGTCGATATCGGCGGCGGCACGACCGAAGTCGGCGTGATCTCGCTCGGCGGCATCGTCTATAAGGGCTCGGTGCGCGTCGGGGGCGACAAGTTCGACGAAGCGATCGTCAATTACATCCGCCGCAACTACGGCATGTTGATCGGCGAGCAAACGGCCGAAGCCATCAAGAAGGAAATCGGCTCGGCGTTCCCGGGCTCGGAAGTCAAGGAAATGGAAGTGAAAGGGCGCAATCTGTCGGAAGGCATTCCGCGCAGCTTCACGATCTCGAGCAACGAAATTCTCGAAGCGCTCACCGATCCGCTCAACCAGATCGTCTCCTCGGTCAAGATCGCACTCGAACAAACGCCGCCCGAACTGGGCGCCGACATCGCCGAACGCGGCATGATGCTCACGGGCGGCGGCGCGCTTTTGCGCGATCTGGACCGCTTGCTCGCCGAGGAAACCGGCCTGCCCGTGCTCGTCGCCGAGGATCCGCTCACCTGCGTCGTGCGCGGCTCCGGCATGGCGCTCGAGCGCATGGACAAGCTCGGCAGCATTTTCTCATACGAGTGACGTTGCACGTGAAAGCGGCGCCGCGCTCGTTCGCCCCCGATCGAGCGCCGGTGCGCACCTTGCCGACACCCGCAAACGTTCACGCTCTCGGCGTCGACCATGGAATACAGTCCGCCGCCTCTGTTTAAGCAAGGCCCGTCCGCGCTTGCGCGGCTCATCTTCTTCGTCGTTCTCGCACTCGTGCTGCTCGTCTCCGACGCACGCTTCAAGACGCTCGAAATCGTGCGCGCCGTGCTCGACGCAGGTCTTTACCCGTTGCAGCGGGCGGCGCTGTTGCCGCGCGATCTCGCTCTTGGCGCCGCCCAGTTCGCGGTCACGAACAATACGTTGCGCAGCGAGAATCGGACGCTCGCCGCCAAGAACCTCGAGCTCTCGTTGAAGGCGAACCAAGCCGCTACGCTGGGCGCCGAGAACGCGCATCTGCGCGCGCTGCTCGATCTGTCGCGCAACGCTTCCACGCAGTCCCTTCCCGCCGAAGTGCAATACGGCATGCGCGATCCCTTCACGCAGAAAGTCGTGATCGGCCGCGGTTCGCAGCAAGGCGTGCAGAACGGCTCGCCTGTCGTCAGCGAGGACGGCATGGTCGGTCAGGTCACGCGCGTGTTTCCGATGCAATCCGAAGTCACGCTGCTGACGGACAAGGACGAGGCCGTGCCCGTCGAAGTCGTGCGCACGGGATTGCGCAGCATCGTCTACGGGACGCCCACCGGCGACACGCTCGAGCTGCGCTTCGTGCCGATCAGCGCCGATGTCGTCGCGGGCGACGAACTCGTGACGAGCGGCCTCGACGGCGTCTATCCGCAGGGGTTGCCGGTCGCCAAGGTCGTACGCGTCGACAAGCAAGCCGACACGGCGTTCGCGCGCGTGGTCTGCGCCCCGGTGGCCGCCGTGCGCGGGGCGCGCGACGTGCTCGTGCTTCACTATCGCAACGACGCACCGCCCCGCCCGGAAGAACCGGCCGCGCCGCCGAAGGACGCCAAGGCCAAGAAGGCCGGGAAGACGCCCGACAAGAGCGAGAAGGCATCGGAAGCGGCGGGCGACAAAGCAGGTGACAAAGCGGGCAAGAGCGCTGGGGAAACCAAGCCGGACGAGAAGAAACCGGCCGGCAACGCCACCGGTAAAACGGCCGAGCGGCGAGCCGAGAAGCCTGCGGCCGAAGCGAAAGCCCCCCGCGCGCCGGCTGCGCGCGCCGCATCGGGAGCCGCGCGATGAATCGTCCGCAGTACATCTTGCTGCCGGTGAATCCGTACTTCATCGCATTTAGCCTCGCCGCGGCGTTCTTGCTGAACCTGATGCCGTGGGGCCGGCTGATCGGCATTCCCGATTTCGTCGCACTCGTGCTGCTCTTTTGGAACGTTCATCAGCCGCGCAAAGTGGGGATGGGCATCGCATTTTTCCTCGGGTTGCTGATGGACGTACACGATGCGAGCCTGCTCGGCGAGCACGCGCTCGCCTACACGCTGCTCTCGTACGGCGCCATCACCATCCATCGGCGCGTCCTGTGGATGCCGCGCGGCCTGCAAGTTTTCGCGGTCGCGCCGCTGCTCGTCGTCGCGCAACTCGTGCCGTTCGTCACGCGCTTGCTGACGGGCGCGCCGTTCCCAGGCTGGGGCCAGCTCGTGCACGGTTTCGTCGAAGCCGCGCTATGGCCGCTCGCCTGCTCGCTGCTTCTCATGCCGCAGCGTCGCCCGGCCGATCCGGACGACACGCGGCCTATCTGAGCGGGCCGTCCGCCGACGCATGACCGAATTCAAAAACACCCAGCAGCAGCTCATGAGGTTTCGTTTCCGCGTAGCGGCGGCGGGGCTGTTCGTGCTCGTCTGCTTTGGGCTGCTCGTGCTGCGCTTTCTGTTCCTGCAGGTGTGGCACTACAGCAAGTATTCGCTGCAAGCGGACGAAAACCGCATTTCGGTCGCTCCGATCGTGCCCAATCGCGGCATCATCACCGATCGCAACGGCGTCGTGCTCGCTCGCAACTATTCGGCCTATACGCTCGAAATTACGCCGTCCAAGCTCGATGACACGCTCGACCATGTCATCGATAAGCTCTCCACCGTCATCACGATCGATGCGCGCGATCGGCGCCGCTTCAAGAAGCTGCTCGAAGATTCGAAGAACTTCGAGAGCCTCCCGATCCGCACACGCTTGACCGACGAAGAAGTCGCCCGCTTCACGGCGCAGCGCTTCCGTTTTCCCGGCGTGGATGTGCGTGCGCGGCTGTTTCGCCAATATCCGCTCGGCACCACGGCGGCGCACGTAATCGGCTACATCGGGCGCATTTCGCAGCGCGATCAAGAAAAAATCGACGCGGCCAGCGAGCAGAACGACAGCGATCCGGACCATTACGACCCGCGGCTCGATGCGAACAACTACAAGGGCACCGACTACATCGGCAAGATCGGCGTCGAGCAAAGCTACGAGGCAGAGCTTCATGGGCTGACGGGATTCGAGGAAGTCGAGGTGACGGCGGGCGGGCGGCCCGTGCGCACGCTCTCGCGCACGCAGGCGACGCCCGGGAACAATCTCGTTCTATCGCTCGATATCGGCCTACAAGAGGTGGCGGAGCAAGCGTTCGCAGGCCATCGCGGCGCGCTGGTGGCAATCGAGCCGGCGACGGGCGATGTCCTCGCCTTCGTCTCCGCGCCAAGTTTCGACCCCAATGCGTTCGTCGACGGCATCGATCAGCAGACATGGGACGAGCTGAACAATTCGCCCGATCACCCGCTGCTCAATCGGCCCTTGCACAGCGCTTACCCGCCCGGCTCGACCTACAAGCCCTTCATGGCGCTCGCCGCGCTCACGCTGCATAAACGCACGCCGGAGTGGGGCTTCCACGATCCGGGCTTTTACACGTTCGGCGGGCACACGTTCCGCAACGACGTGCCGCAAGGCCAGGGGTGGATCGATATGAACCGCGCGATCATGGTGTCGAACGATACCTACTTTTATATGCTCGCGCACGATCTGGGCGTCAATGCGATCGCCAATTTCATGAAGCCGTGGGGCTTCGGGCAGATCACCGGCATCGACATCGCCGGCGAGGTGCGCGGCATTCTGCCTTCGACCGAATGGAAGAAGAAGAACTACCGCAAGCCCGAGCAGCAACGTTGGTACGAAGGCGAGACGATCAGCCTCGGCATCGGCCAAGGGTACAACTCGTTCACGATGCTGCAGCTTGCGCACGCGACGGCGACGCTCGCCAACGATGGCGTCGTCATGCGGCCCCATCTCGTCAAGGAAATCGAGAACCCGATCTCGCGCGAGATGCGGCTGACGGTGCCCCATGAAAGCGACCGTATCGGCGTGAGCCAAGCCGATATCGACGTCGTCAAGCGCGGCATGGTGGACGTGACGAGCAATCCGTCCGGCACCGCCTACCAAGTGTTTCGCAACGCACCGTATACGGTGGCGGGCAAGACCGGCACGGCACAGGTCTTTTCGCTGCAGGGCGGGAAGTATCACGGCGGCGCGCTGGCCGAGCATCTGCGCGACCATTCGCTGTTCATCGCCTTTGCGCCGGCGGATCACCCGGTCATCGCCGTCGCCACGATCGTCGAAAACGGCGGCTGGGGCGCGAGCGTGGCCGGCCCGATCGTACGCCGCGTGCTCGACTATTACCTGCTTCAACGCGGCAAGCCCGGCGTGCTGCAAGCCGCCGTCTCGGCGGCCGCATCGGCCACGCAAGGCATCGCCGGCCCGGTCATCGGCGCATCGGACGCCGCGGACGGCTCCGCGCCAAGCATCAAAGTCGCCGCCGGATTCAAAGCCCTGCCGCCCCCCGTGCTGCCGGCCTCGGCGCCTCAAGGGGCCTCGGCGCCGCTGATCGCTTCCGACGTCGTCGCCGCCGAGCGCGCCGCGGCAGGTCTCGGCGCTTCGGCCGGTTCGGTTGGTTCAGCCGCTTCGGCCGCAAGCGCCGTCGTCCCGCGAAGCGCCGGCGACACCGCGGCGAGCGCCGCAGCTTCGCGCTCGAAGGCGTCGGCGCCGCCCGCCTCGGCCGCCGAAGCGATTCGCCGGCTGCATCGAGCCGCCTCGTCGAGCGCCGCAGCGAGCAGCGCGGTGAGCTCGCCGCGCGAGCAGCGCGCGGGGGCGAGCGCGGCTGCGCCGGGCAGTTCCAGTTCCGGCCCCAACGATTAACGGAGAAAGGCATGCCCATCGACAAGCGCGCCTGGCTCGAACGCATCAAGAAGATGTTCATCGGGTTCGATCGTCCCCTCGCACTGACGGTTTTTCTGCTGCTGTGCGTCGGTATCGTCACGCTCTACAGCGCGAGCATCGACGTGCCCGGGCGGGTGGAGGACCAGTTGCGCAACATCGTGCTCACGTTCGTGCTGATGTGGGCGCTCGCCACGGTCCCGCAGACCACGCTCATGCGTTTCGCCGTGCCGCTGTATACGTTCGGTGTGGCGTTGCTCGTGGCCGTCGCCTTGTTCGGCATCACGAAGAAAGGCGCGAAGCGTTGGATCAACGTCGGCGTCGTGATTCAGCCGTCGGAAATTTTGAAGATCGCCACGCCGCTGATGCTGGCTTGGTACTACCAGCGCCGCGAGAGCTCGATACGCTGGTACGACTTCGTGGCCGGCTTCGCCATCTTATTGGTGCCGGTGGGACTCATCGCGAAGCAGCCCGATCTCGGCACGGCCGTGCTCGTGTTCGCGGCGGGCCTGTTCGTCATTTACTTCGCGGGGCTTTCATTCAAGCTGATCGTGCCGGTGCTGATCGCCGCCATCATCGGCATCGGGTCGGTGGCGGCGTTCCAAGACAAGATCTGCCAGCCGCAAGTTCAGTGGCCGCTGATGCATGACTACCAGAAACACCGCATCTGCACCCTGCTCGATCCGACATCCGATCCGCTCGGCAAGGGCTTTCATACGATTCAGGCGGTGATCGCGATCGGCTCGGGCGGGCCGCTCGGCAAGGGCTGGCTCAAGGGCACGCAGGCGCACCTCGATTTCATTCCCGAAAAGCACACGGACTTCATCTTCGCGGTGTTCTCGGAAGAATTCGGGCTCGTCGGCGAACTCGTCCTGCTTACCCTCTATGTGGCTTTGATCGCGCGCGGCCTGTTCATCGCGGCCAACGGCGCGACGTTGTTCGGCCGGCTGCTCGCGGGCTCGCTCACCATGGCCTTTTTCACCTACGCGTTCGTCAATGTCGGCATGGTGAGCGGGATCTTGCCTGTCGTCGGCGTGCCGCTGCCCTTTATGAGCTACGGCGGCACGGCGCTGACGACGCTCGGCATCGCGGTCGGCCTCATCATGAGCGTCGGCCGGCAAAAGCGCTTGATGAAGAGCTAGGGCGTGCGCCGGTAGCCGAAGGCCCGTTCGCGCCAATCTCAGGCTCGCGAGCGCGCCGTCACTTCGCTTGCTGCTGTTTGTTCTGATCCCTCAACTCCCGGCTCAGCTCCTGAAACTTGAGCTTCGCAGCCGGATCGCCCTGAGCGGCGGCGGCCGCGTAATAGGCGCGCGCCACGTTCAGGTTGCGCTTGACGCCGTCGCCGCCGCGCTCGTAGAACGAACCGGCCACGTACTGCGCGGTCATGTCGCCGCCCTCGGCCGCCTTTTCATACCAGAAGAACGCCTGCGCATTGTTGCGGGGCGTGCCGCGACCGTCGAGGAATTGATTGGCCAGGGCGAGCTCGGCCTGCACGTGGCCTTGCTGCGCCGCCTTCAAGAACCATCGATGCGCTTCGGCCGGATCGCGCGCGACGAACTCGCCGTCGTCGTACATCCGTCCATAGACATACTGAGCATGCGACATGTTCGCGTCGGCGGCTTTGCGCAGCCATTTGCGGCCCTCTTCGACATTGGCCGCCGCGCCCTCGCCGTTGAGCAGCATCATCGCGTAATTGAATTGCGCCAGCCGATCGCCCCGCTCGGCCGCCGCGCGGAATTCCTCGAGCGCTGCCGGCAAGTTGCCGGCGTTGTAGTCGGCCACGGCTGTCTGCGTTTGCTCGCCGCCGTTTGCGGGCGGGTGCGATCGAGATTGCGCCGCACTTTGCGCGGCTGCGCCGCACGCGATGGTCCAAGCCGCCGCGCCGCATACCAGTAGCGGCAGCGTGCGCGCCATGATCGTTCGTTGTTTCACGACCTCACCTCCTGCAACGCCGAGCGCGTCGCGCGAACGAGCCACATGATGTCCGCGGCGAGCGCGATGACACGAAAGCCGGCTTCGCGATACTGCCGCGCGAGCGCGACGTCCAACGCAAAAATTCCTGCCGGGATGCCGGCACGGCCAGCGGCCTCGACAATGCGCGCGATGGCGGCCTGCACTTGCGGATGCTTCGAGTCGCCCAAATGCCCGAGGCTCGCCGCCAGATCGGCTGGGCCAACGAACAAGCAATCGACGCCGGGCGTCGCGGCGATGGCGTCGACCTGCTCCAACGCGCGCGCCGATTCGATTTGCACGATCGTGGCGATCTGCGTATTGGCGCTTTGCACGTAATCGCGGCGCGCACCGAATGCGGCGGCGCGCACGGCACCCGCGACGCCGCGCAGCCCGTCCGGGGCGACCGTATCCGGATAACGCGTAAGACGCACCGCATGCGCCGCTTGCTCCGCCGATTCGATGTTCGGGAACATCAGCGTACGCGCGCCCGCATCGAGCACGCGCTTGACGAGCCAGCCTTCGCTTGCGGGCACGCGCACGATGGGCTCGGTGGGCAAATGCGCCGCGGCGATTGCCCGCAATTGCGCCGTTACGTCAGCCGAATCGTTCGGCGCATGCTCCATGTCGATACACAGCCAATCGAAGCCGGCATGTGCGAGCGCCTCGGCCGCATCCGCGCTGGCAAGCGAGAGCCACAGCCCATACAGCGGCTGGCCGTCGTCTTCTTTCAAACGCTGTTTCAGGGGATTGGTGAACGCGCTCATGGGTGTGCTCCATGCCTACGCCTAGCAGGCAAAGAACGGCGCGAACTTGCGGATGCGGCGCCCGGCATGTCTCGCTCCTTGGGGACGGCTATCGGCCGGACGCGTCGCTGCGCATCGAGCCGGCTCTGCCTCGATCATACCCCGAGAATAAGCGGCCTCAACGCGGTGCTGCACGAGGGTTCGGCTGAGATAGGGAACGGCTTCGCGCCCGAGGGGCGAGGCGCCCCCTCGAAGGCCGCCCGGCCCGGCGCCAGCCCGCTGCGACCTCGAGCATCAATCATCGGCAGGGCGCACGACGTCGGCCCAGCAGTTCGGCGTCTCGTAGAGACGGACCTGATGCAGCCGCAAATCGACGCCGTAATGGGCGTCGTACACCTGCGCCAGCGTTTCGAACGCGATGGCGGCCAGGTTTTCGACGGTCGGCACGCGGTCGATCACGACGGTCTTGTGATCCGGCATCGATTGCAGGAATTCGCGCACGCGCGTATCGCCCTCGAACACGATGAACGCATGATCCCAGCGGCTCACGACATGCTCCATGGCGAGCGATTTCACGTCGGCGAAATCCATCACCATGCCGCGATCCGGGGCGCCTTCCGTTTCCACCACCTCGCCGCGCAGCGTGATTTCGAGCACGTAGCGATGGCCGTGCAAGTTGCGGCACTGGCTGCGGTGGTCGGGGATGCGGTGGCCCGCATCGAATTCGAGTTTTCGGGTAATCGTCAGCACGGCGAATCAGGGAATATTCAGATACTTGTGGGTCTGCATCGACAGGCGCCAGCGCGGATGGCGCTTGCACCAGTCTATCGCCAGGCGCGTATTCATCTCGCGCGATGGGCCGTCCATCGGCTGCACGAGAAAGTAGTCGAAGTCGAGTTCGGCATATTCGGCGAGCCGTTGATTATCCTGCGGCACGACGACCTTGAGCTCGTTGCCCTTCGTGACGACGAGCGGAGCGTCGGCCTTGGGGCTCACGCAGATCCAATCGATCGATTCGAGCACGGGCAGCGAACCGTTGGTCTCGATCGCCACCTCGAAGCCGGCGGCATGCAGCGCCGCCACGAGCGGCTCGTCCATTTGCAGCATCGGCTCGCCGCCCGTGCAAACCACGAAACGATGCGCCTCGCCATCGGGCCAGAGCGAAGCGATGCGCTCGACGAGCGCGGCGGCGTCTCGATACTTGCCGCCGTTCTCGCCATCGGTGCCGACGAAATCGGTATCGCAAAAGCGGCAGATCGCGCTCTCGCGGTCTTCTTCTCGGCCCGACCACAGGTTGCAGCCGGCGAACCGGCAAAACACGGCGGGGCGGCCCGCATTCGCGCCTTCTCCCTGCAATGTGTAGAAAATCTCTTTGACCGCGTACGTCATGCTGCGCTCGATTCGTCCAACTTCATTGGTCTACGGCCGCCCGGCAGGGGACCCCGCCGTGTGGCGCCGTTACGCCGGCTGCGTGACTTTTTCGCCGGCGAGAAATGCCTCGTAACCGCGCTTGCGCAAACGGCAGGCCGGGCATTCGCCGCAACCGAAGCCCCAGTCGTGCAACTCGGCGCGTTCGCCAACGTAGCACGTGTGCGTCTCGACGCGTATGAGTTCGACCAGGGCGTCGCCGCCCAGCTCGTGCGCGAGCCGCCAAGTATCCGCTTTGTCGAGCCACATGAGCGGTGTCTCGACGACAAAGCGGCTATCCATTCCCAAATTGAGCGCGACTTGCAGCGCCTTCATCGTATCGTCGCGGCAATCGGGGTAGCCCGAGAAATCGGTCTCGCACATTCCGCCGACGAGCGCCGCGAGCCCGCGCCGATAACCGATCGCAGCGGCGATCGTCATGAACATCAGATTGCGGCCGGGCACGAATGTGTTCGGCAAGCCGTTTGCGTTGGCCTCGATCTGGATTTCGCGCGTCATCGCGGTTTCGCTGATCGAACCCAGCACGGACAGATCGATCATGTGATCGTCGCCGAGACGCTCGGCCCACGCCGGAAACTTGCGCACGATCGCCTGACGTACACCCTCGCGGCATTCGAGTTCGACACGATGGCGCTGACCATAGTCGAAGCCCAGCGTCTCGACCGTCTCGTAACGCTCGAGCGCCCAAGCCAGGCACGTGGTCGAATCCTGACCGCCCGAAAATAGCACGAGCGCGCCACGCTTAGCGTCTGTCCGAATCACCGTGATAACTCCATCGACGTGATCAAAAAGGGAAGGCACGTTGCGCGTGCCCGTTGCGGCGCGGAGCCCCGCCAGGACAGCCGCACGGTGCTTGCAGTATATGCCTCGCCCTTTCGAGCCGGGCTGCGCGGCACTTATACCGGGCAGCAGCAAGCGCCCTTCTCTATCGCCGCCTCACTACGTGCGGATACGCGGATTCGGTGCGACGCCATGAGAAAAACCCCAAGAACCTTACGATTCTTGGGGTTGGATACTGCTGGTGGCCTGGGGCGGAATCGAACCACCGACACGCGGATTTTCAATCCGCTGCTCTACCAACTGAGCTACCGGGCCACGAAGAAGCGAGAGTATAGCAAGGGGCTTGCGGCTGTTCAAGTGCTTTTTGAGCGCCACGTAGCCGGCGCATCGTTCAGCGCCGCCGCTACGTTCGCACGCTCGCCGGCCCGGCGCGGCGCCGGGCCCTCACTCGCCCTTGTTCTTGCTCAAATCGACGCCAAGCTGCTTGAGTTTGCGGTAAAGGTGCGTGCGCTCGAGACCTGTCTTTTCCGCCACCCGCGTCATGCTGCCGTTCTCGCGCGCCAGATGGTATTCGAAGTAAGCACGCTCGAACGCATCGCGCGCATCGCGCAGCGGGATGTCGAATGAAATGGAGGCGGCTTGCGGCGCGGCGGGGCTAGCCGCAACGGCGTCGGGCGCGAGCATCGGCAACGCGACGGCCGCTGCCACGGCGGTCGAATTCGCGGGCGCCGCCGCCTTGGCCGTCGCCGCGCCGATGGCGGGCGCCGCACTGCCGCGCGCGAGCCCCTGCTCGACCGCCTTCAACAGCTTTTGCAGCGCGATCGGTTTCTCGAGGAAGTTCAACGCCCCGATTTTCGTCGCCTCGACGGCCGTGTCGATCGTGGCGTGCCCCGACATCATGATGACGGGCATCGTCAATTGCCCTTGCGCGCCCCACTCTTTGAGCAGTGTCACACCATCGGTGTCGGGCATCCAAATATCGAGCAGTACGAGATCGGGCGCCTGGCGCAGGCGAAAGTCGCGCGCTTGTTGCGCGTTCTCCGCCACCTCCACGGCATGCCCCTCGTCGCTGAGGATCTCCGAGAGCAATTCCCGAATACCCATTTCGTCGTCTACCACCAGGATGGTCGCCATTTATGCTGCCCTTGTCTGCGCTATTGCTTTTGTTGCACCCGGCCCTGCGCCGCCGTGAGAGGCCGCTCCCCCGGCGGGCGCCGCATCGTCTGCCAATTGCAGGAACAAAATCGAAATCTGCGCACCTTCGATTGCTTCGCCTGCTTTCACTCGATTCCGAATATCGATTCGTGCGCCGTGTTCATCGACGATCTTCTTGACCATAGCGAGCCCAAGCCCCGTTCCTCTGGCTTTCGTCGTCACGTAAGGTTCGAACGCTCGCGTGAGGATGCGGGCGGGAAAGCCCGGGCCGTTGTCGGATACGGTCAGGCGAACCGCGAGGCGCACTTTGCCCTGCGCATCGGGGTCGCCATATTCTACTGTCTTGGTTTCGATGACGACACGTGGACTTGCGACATCGGCCACCGCATCCTGCGCGTTTTGCAGCAGGTTGTGTATGACTTGGCGCAATTGTGTCGCATCGCCACGAATCACCGGCAATGCCGAGAGCTCCGCCGTGATCGCGCTCTTGCGCTCATCGACGCCGTACAAGGTCAACACTTCCGCCACGAGATCGTTCAATTGCAGATTCGCGAGCACGGCCGGCGGCGTGCGTGCGTAATCGCGGAAGTTGTCGACCATTTGCTTCATCGCCGACACCTGATTGACGATCGTCGTCGCGCCGCGCTTCAACACCTCTGCATCGTGCGGCGAGAGCTTGTCCGCCAGCTTCATCTGCAGCCGCTCGGCCGACAGTTGTATCGGTGTGAGCGGATTCTTGATCTCGTGCGCCAAGCGCCGCGCCACCTCGCCCCAAGCCGCAGAGCGCTGCGCCGAAATGACGTCCGAAATATCGTCGAACACGATGACGTAGCCCGCCGTCCCCGCTTCGTCCCCGTTCTCGCCCGGGGTGGCCGCCAACAGGCGCGAGCCGCGCACGAGCAAGGTGAGCGGCTCCGTTTCGCCGGACACCGACACCGCGACCTGCTGCTGCCAATGGCCGCCATCTTCGACGACGCCCTCGCTGGCCGCCTCGCGATCGGCGAATGCCTTGCGCACCATCGCCGCGAACTCGGCCAGCACGCCGATGTTCTCGAGCGACGCGCCCAGCATCGATTGGAACGGTTGCCGGAAAATGCGCTCGGCGCCGCGATTGGCCGTCGTCAAGCGGAATTGGCGGTCGAGCACGAACACACCGGCCGTGAGGTTCGCGAGGATGCTCTCGAGATACGCCTTCGAATGCTCCAGCGCAATGCGATTGCGCTCGACCGCCGCGCGCGCCTCGGACAACTGGCGCGTCATCGCGTTGAACGACTGCGTCAAGAAGCCCAGTTCGTCGCGCGACTTGATCTCTCGCTTAGGGGTGTAGTCGCCCTCGGCCACTTCCTTCGTGCCCTTGGCCAACAAGAACAGCGGACGCGCCAATTGGTTGCCCAGCGCGAGCGCGAGCATCATCGCGATGAACGTCGCCAAAAAGAGCGCGAGCGTCAGCGTGCCGATGTACATCTTGCGCAAGCCGGTGCGGCCGAGCGCCTTCTCTTGATACTCGCGATAGGCGCGCTGGACGGCATCGGCATTGCGCGCGAGCGTCGGCGAAACCGGCTGCGTCAGTTGCAGAAAGCGCTCCGCGGGCTGTAAGAGCGCCGTATTCGAATCGGGCACGCGCACCACCACCCGCAAGCGCAGCGTGCCTTTCGCGCCCTTTGCGTGCGGATCACCGTCCACTTCGCCCTCGATGCCCGCGTACCCACGGCCGCGCGCTTGCTCGAGCATGCTCTGCGTCGGCAAATCGTCGGGCAGCAGCGAAGCGATGTTGCTCGAGGCTTGCGCCACCACGTGCAAATCGGGCGACGCACCGGAGACGCTGCGCACCGATTCGACCAGTATGGCCTCCTGGATGCCGAACTGATCGCGCATGCGCAACAACGTCAGCGTCGTGTTCGTCGGCGCCGTGCCGCCCAGTTGTTCGGCCATCACGTGCGCCTTCGTCTGCAAATCGGACAACGAGGCGTCGAGCATGCCGCGGCCGAGATTCAAGCCCGAGGTCAGCGCGGTTTCGACGTTCACGTCGAACCACGACTCGATGCTGCGCGACACGAACTGATAGGACACTACATAGATGATGCCGCCGGGCAGCACGCCCACCAGCGCGAAGAAAATCGCTAGCTTGGCGAGCAGCCGCGTACCGAATTTGCCCTTGCGCAGGCGCGCGAGAATCATCGCGACGAGCGCGAGCACGATCAGCAGAAAGACGAGCGCCACGGCGATGTTCGCCGCATAGAGCCACGAGTAGTACCGATCGAAAAACTCGGTATTGGCGCTAGCCGCCGCAAGCAGCACGAGCAGCAGCAGCGCCGTGACGGCGACCGTCGAGACGATCACGCGCACCACGATGCTGCTGAAATCCGCTTTTCGACGCATGCTATTTAGCACGTTCGGCCACCGTGAAGGTAAAGCGCTTCCAATCGGAAACGAGCGTCCAGTCGCGATTGTTGACCGCATCGACCTGGAACGGCTTGGGCATCAACGCCGTGTCGAGCTGCATTCGCACCGACGCCGTATACGTTTCGCCTTGCTGGACCTGGTTGCGATCGATCACGTGCCACGAGGTGACGTGCTTGATGACGGCCAAGGCGTCGGCCAGCGACGAAAAGCCCTGTTGCAGGCCGCCGCTCGATACGCGATATTCGCGCGTGAGCGGCTGAAACGATAGCCGCAGGGTTTGCGTGACCGAGACGGGCTGCTCGTCGAACCAATACCAGCGAGGCCGTGTGAGGTCGAATTCGGTCGTGAAATAGAGCGGCACGCCCTTGTTGACGGCGTCTTCGAGGCTGCCGTTCAACTCGAAGTCGAAACGCGCGTCGAGGCTCCAGCCGTTGCCGTCGGCCTGCAACGACGCGCGCTGCACGGCCACCGTGTCGGCACGCGCCGAGCCCGCCGCGACGAGGCAAACGGTCAGCCCGATCCAGAGCAAGGCCATGAGCCGAAGCGGAAAAAAGCGAGTGCTGATCGTCACCGTTTCTGAAAGCGCGCGTAGAAAAAACCGTCGTGGTCGATGTCGGCCCCGGTGCGCTCGAACTCAGCGGCGCGCTCTCCGGTCGGTAAGGGAGCCGAGAACTCGGCTGCAGCGCCCCGGCAGGTAGGCAGCAGTTGCCCGGGCGCGTCCAATCGTACCGCATCTTCATGCGCGCGTTCAAACCAGCGCGCCTGTTCCTCGCCTTCCTCGGGAAAGATCGAGCACGTCACGTAAAGCAATTCGCCGCCCGGCGCAAGCAAAGGCCAGAGCGCATCGAGGATGCGCCGCTGCTCGGCCACGAGCGCCGGAACATCGCCGGCGCGCCGCAGCCATCGCACGTCGGGATGGCGGCGGACGATGCCCGACGCCGAGCACGGCACGTCGGCCAGAATGCGGTCGAACGCTCGCCCGTCGTGCCATTGCGACGGGGCGCCCGCGTCCCCGACGCGCACCTGCACTTTCGCTTTCGACTCAGGCTGCGGCAAAGCCAGCCGCGACAGATTCTCGTCGATGCGCTTCGCGCGCGCAGCATCCGCTTCGAGCGCCACTAGCTCGACGTCGGCCAGTTCCAGCAGGTGGCCCGTCTTGCCGCCGGGCGCCGCGCACGCATCGAGCACGCGCATGCCGTCGCGCACGCCGAGCCATTGAGCGGCCAGCTGCGCGCCCGCATCTTGCACCGATACGATACCCTGCGCGAAACCGGGGATGCGATCGACGGGAACCGGCACGGCTAGTCTGACGGCGCTAGGCCCCACCGCCGCGGCCGCGATCCCCTGCTCCTCGAGCGTGCGGAGATATTCAGGCACCGTCGCGCGCCGCGCGTTGACGCGCAGCGTCAGCGGCCCCGGCGCATTGCCGGCGGCCAGCACGTGCTGCCAAGCATCGGGCCACGCACGTCGCACCGATTCGACCCACCACACCGGGTAATTCCACGCAGCCACAGGGTCCAGCGCGGCTTTCGCGAGCCAGCTTTCCCGCTCGCGCAGAAAACCTCGCAGCACCGCATTGACGAGACCCTTGGCAAATGCGCACTCGCGTCGCGAAGCGATGGCCGTGACGGCTTGATCAACGACCGTATAGGCCGCATATGCCGCGGCTTGGCCTTCGTCGACGAGCAGGGAGAATGCGCACGCCATGACGTTGCCGATATGCGCGGGCGGCGCCTTACGCACGAGTTGACCGATGAGCCAGTCGGCCGTCCCGAGACGCCGTAGCGCCCGATAAGCGATGTCTTGGATCGCGCCGTGCGCGAGCGCCGCGCTCTGCGGAGGCATCGCGGCCCGCACGGCGGCGAGCGCGGCCGGCAACGCCGTGCCGCCGCGAACGGCGCCCACGGCAAGCGCGGCGCCGTCGAGCGCGAAGCTGAGCGAATCGGGCGCAAGATGCAGCGTCGACAAACGCGCGGCGCCGGATTTCGGCGGGGAGCGCCGGGAAGAGGCGGATCGAGTCATTGGGAAGGCGGATCTTCGCGCGACGCGAGATGAACGGCCGCGTGACGTCGAGCGGCGTCACGACTAGCGCTTTGACGCGGAATAAACGGGGCATTGTACCGCGTGGCCGGGGCGGCCCGATGGCGCCCCGTATCGCGAAGCCGTTGGCGACAGCCGCACCGACCCGACGCGCTCAAAACGAGACGAGCGGCCATGGGATCGCCGCCCGTCACGGCCCGCTTCGCAGGTTTGCTGCGAGCGGGTGCGTAGGCGCTCAGTCGTAGCGCCCCGTGCGCGCCATTTCCATGAGGCGCGCGATACGCTCCTCGGTAGCCGGGTGCGTAGAGAACAGATTCGCTATGCCGCCGGCCGCCAGCGGGTTCAAGATCATCATCTGCGCCGTCGTGGGATGCGCTTCGGCCGCGGCGAACGGAATGCCCGAGGCAAAACGATGGATCTTGTCCAGCGCGGAAGCAAGCGCCTGCGGATCGCCGGACAGTTGGGCGCCGCCGCGATCGGCCTCGAATTCGCGCGCGCGCGAGATGGCCATCTGGATCATCGCCGCCGCAATCGGCGCCAGCAGCGCGACCGCGATCCCGGCGATCGGATTGGTGGGACGCCCTTCTTCGTCTCGCCCGCCGAAGAACATCGCGAAGTTGGCAAGCGCCGAGATCGCGCCTGCCATGGTTGCCGAAATCGTCGAAATGAGAATGTCGCGATGCTTCACGTGCGACAACTCGTGGGCCATCACGCCGCGCATCTCGCGTTCGGACAGGACCCGCAAAATGCCGGTGGTCGCGGCCACCGCCGCGTGCTCGGGATTTCGCCCCGTGGCGAATGCGTTGGGCGCATCCTCGTTGATCAGGTAGACGCGCGGCATGGGCAATTGCGCCCGCGTCGCGAGCTCGCGCACCATGCGGTAGAACTGCGGCGCGCTGGTTTCATCCACTTCCTGCGCGTTGTACATGCGCAGGACCATCTTGTCCGAGAACCAGTACGAAAAGAAGTTCATCGCGAGCGCGATCACGAGCGCGAACATCATGCCGCGCGAGCCGCCGATCATGCCGCCGATCACGACGAACAGGGCCGTGATCGCGGCCATCAGCATCGCGGTTTTGACCCAATTGAACATGTGTGCTCCTATTTTCCGAATGCGCCCCGAACGACCGCCTCAACCCGAGTCGCCGCCAAAGCACCACTCAATTGTAAGCTATTTGTCAGAAACAAGTAGGGCGCGCGGCTAGCGCGTGGCCGTCGCCAGTTTGAGCCCCAAACCGACGAAGGCGCTGCCGACAACGCGGTCGAGCCACTTCTTCACGCCGGGCTTGCCGCCCAAACGGCGCGTCACGCCGCTCGCCACCCACACGAGGAACAAACACCAGACGACGCTCATCGCGATGAACACGCCGCCCAGCGTGAGAAAGGCCAGCTCCTTGTGTTCAGTCTCGCTCGACACGAACTGCGGAAAAAACGAGACGAAGAAAAGGACGACCTTGGGATTGAGCACGTTGGTCCAAAAGCCTTGCAGGAAAAGCTGCCGAAGGGACTTCGCCGCCAGCGCGGCGTCCGGCGCAGCGTCGCTTCGCGCCTCCTGCGATTTGCCTGCGGACGAGAAAGCGAGCCGCACGCCGAGGTAGATCAAATAGAGGGCGCCGGCGAACTTGATGACGGTGAACGCCGTGGCGGACGCAGCCAGCACCGCCGTCAAACCAAACGCGCAAGCGATCGTATGGACGCAGCAGCCCGTGCAGATTCCAAGCGCCGACATCAGCCCGGCGCCGCGACCCTGCGCGACGCTGCGACCCACGATGTACGCCGTGTCGGGGCCTGGCGTCACGTTGAGCAAGAAGACGGCGGCGACGAAGAAAGGAAAATGAACGATGCCGAACATGCTGGGGACTCCTCTGCCAAGTGCGTCGACCCTCCATGTTGGCATGGAGCGCCGGGGATGTGCATTCGTCTATTCGGCCAAGCCGCGCGCCATCGGTCCGAGTTCAGGCCATATCGGGCAGACGCAGCCGTTGGCCCGGCGCCAACGCGGCGCCCGCCAGGAACTCGCGGACGGGCAAGCGTTTGCCGCCCGGCTTTTGCAACTGCGTCAAGCGCAGCGCCCCTTCACCGCAAGCAACGACGACGCCTTCGGGCGAGACGTGGACGATCGTGCCCGGTTCGGCCTGGGCGGCAGCTTCGTTCGCCGCTTCGATGGGCTCGGCCGCCCACACCTTCAATGCCGTGCCGTCCTCGAGGGTGGCAACGCCGCCCGGGAACGGATCGAAAGCGCGCACCTGCCGGGCGAGCGCGGCGGCGCTTCGGCGCCAGTCCAGCGCCGCTTCATGCTTGCCGATCTTCTCCGCGTAGGTCGCCCCCTCGGCCGGCTGCGGCGTGGCGGGCAGGCTTCCCGTGCGCTCGAGGGTGGTGAGCGCATCGACGATGAGCCGCGCCCCTTGCGATGCGAGTTTGTCGTGCAGCGTGGCCGTCGTGTCGTGCGTGTCGATGGGCACGCGCGCGACCTCGATCATTGCGCCGGTATCGAGCCCCGCGTCCATTTGCATCAGCGTGATGCCCGTCTGCGCATCGCCGGCCTCGAGCGCTCGGTGAATCGGCGCGGCGCCGCGCCAGCGCGGCAAAAGCGACGCATGGATGTTGATGCACCCGTGCGGCGCGATGTCGAGCACCTCTTGCGGCAACAATAAACCGTACGCGACCACGACCATCACCTCATGGGGCGTGGCGCGCAACTGATCGATCGCTTGCGCCGCTTCAGCCGGGAATTTACCCGTGCGGCGCAGCGAAGGCGGCTGGGCGACGCACAGCCCATGTTCGAGCGCGTACCGTTTGACCGCGCTTGCCTGCAGCTTCATGCCGCGACCGGCCGGCCGGTCGGGCTGCGTCAAAACGAGCGGGACGGGAAAGCCGGCGCCATGAATGGCGGCGAGCGCCGCCGCGGCGAATCCGGGCGTGCCGGCGAAGACGACGCGCAATGTGTGGGTCATGGGATGAGCGAGAACGGCGTAAAACGGCCAGTCGGAGAGTGCATCACATCGCGTGCGCGAGTTTCTTCATCTTCGTCTTGATGCGCGTCTGCTTGAGCGGCGACAAGTACTCGACGAAGACGCGGCCCATCAAATGATCCATTTCGTGCTGGATGCAGACGGCCAACAGCCCTTCGCAATCGAGTTCGAATGGCTCGCCCTTCTCGTTCAGCGCCCGCACGCGCACCCGTTCGGCGCGCTCGACGCTGTCGTAGATGCCCGGCACCGACAGGCAGCCCTCTTCGTTGAGCTTGCGCTCGTCGCTCGACCAGACGATTTCCGGATTGATGAAGGCACGAAGTTGATCGTGCGTCTCCGAGACATCGATGACGATCACGCGCTCGTGCACGTCGACCTGCGTCGCGGCCAGGCCCACGCCGGGCGCGGCGTACATCGTTTCCGCCATATCGGCGACGAGCCTGCGGATACGCTCGTCGACGTTTTCGACCGGTTTCGCGATTTTATGAAGCCGCTTATCGGGATAGTTGAGGATGCTCAGTAAAGCCATGTTGTCAAAAGTGGTGGCGACGCTGCCGCGACGCGCGTTGAAGATCGACGATTCGGTAGGCCGTTCGGCCGGCTGGCGCCGCCCTCGGCAGCCCCCGAAGATAACGCCGAATCACGCACGCTTTGGGCGCCGCTCGCAGCGGCTGCAGCCAGGCGTGCCGGCAACGTCGGAGGTATTTCGGATGGTGAAAATTTTATCACGACGCACGGGACCGCGCAGGCGCTCGTGCGAAGTCGAGGCGCTATGCAGGCGCGACCGCTGACACCGGCGCAGTTGAGCGCCTGGCTCGCGTTGTCGTCGGTTCGCGGCTTGCCGCCGGCGCTGCTGCGCGAACTGCTGTGCACATACGGCGACGCGCAAGTGCTGATCGCGCAGCCGTTTAGGGCGCTGGCGGAAACGGCCGGCGCGCATGCCGCCCGCGCCGTGGCGGCGGCTGCGCGCCTTGACGTCGCCGCGCCTCTCGAGCGCACGCGCGCCTGGTGCACCGCGCCCGGTCACGCGCTCCTGACGCTCGACGATCCGGCGTACCCGCCTGCGCTGCTGACCATGCACGATCCGCCGCCCCTCCTTTATGTGCGAGGAGCACTGCACTGGCTGCACGCGCCGAGTCTCGCGATCGTCGGGAGCCGCAATGCCACGGCACAGGGCGTCGACGACGCCGGACGTTTCGCGCGCGAGCTTGCGGAATCGGGACTTGCAATCGTCTCGGGGCTCGCACTGGGCATCGACGCCGCCGCGCACACCGGGGCACTGGCGGCCGGCGGCGGCACGGTCGCTGTGGTCGGCACGGGCGCCGATCTCGTCTATCCCGCCCAGCACGGCGCGCTGGCGTGCGCGATCATCGAACACGGCGCCATCGTCTCGGAATGGCCGCTCGGCACACCGGCCAAACCTGCGCACTTTCCTCAGCGCAACCGCCTGATCGCCGGTATGAGCCAAGGCGTGCTCGTCGTCGAAGCGGCCCAGCGCTCCGGCTCGCTCATCACCGCCCGACTGGCCAACGAAATGGGGCGGGAGGTGTTCGCCATCCCAGGGTCGATCCACGCGCCGCTTTCGCGCGGTTGCCACCAGCTCATCAAGGAAGGCGCGAAACTGACCGAGTCCGTTCAAGACGTGCTCGACGAACTGCCCCCGGCTCTGGGGCGGCCGTCGGTTGCGCCGGAGGCGCCGGAGCGGCACCTAGCGGCAACCGGCCCAGACACCTCCGGCTCAACGGGGGGCGGCGAACCGGAACGCAATAGCCCGCAACGGGGCAACCGGCGGCGGGCGCGCAGCCGGCCGCGCCCGCCGCCTACGGCGCTACCGCTTTTCGACGGCCTACCCGTCGCGCCACACTATCGGACTGATGAGCCGGATCAGCGAGATCAACGCGAGCGCCCCGACAGACGGGTCAACGCCGACTATCTGGGCCGCGATCGGCCGAAGCGGCCGACCCAACCAAACCCGCCGAGCCAATTGACGCCAGCGCCCCGAGCCACCCTGTCGCCCGCCGCCGCGCGCGTGCTGGATGTGCTCGGGCATGCGCCCGCAGCGCTTGAAATTTTGGCCGTCCGCACCGAAATGAGCAGCGCTGTCCTCCAGGGCGCGCTCCTGGAGCTCGAGCTGCGTGGGCATTTAACCGTCTTGCCGGGCGGCCGTTACGTTCGGCACATACGCCGTTGACCCCGAACGACGGCAGAATCCGCCGTGCTACAGTCCTCGAATCGCTACAGGGATAGAAAGAAAGGAATGCATCATGCCCGCGCTGAACCTCGATACCGACGCTGACCGGATCGCCGAGCGCATCAACGAGCCAAGCACGCTGCTTGTCGCCTGCCTTTGCGCGCAATGGTGCGGCACCTGCCGCGAATACCGCGCGACGTTCGACGCTCTGGCCGATGCGCATCCCGAGATGTGCTTCGTTTGGATCGATATCGAAACGCACGCCGATCGCTTCGACGATCTGGACGTGGAAAATTTTCCGACGCTATTGATTGAAGACGGCGTCACGACCCGCTTCTTCGGCACCGTCTTGCCGCACGGCGCAATCGCCGACCGATTGCTGTCCGACCTGACCGCGCTGCCTGAGGCAGTGGGCGCGCCGAAGGTTCGCCCAGCCCTTGCAACGGCCTGAACCCTCCCGGTGCTCCACGCGGCGAGGCCGGCGCGCCACGGCACGATCCATGCGGCGCCAGCACGCCGGCTCGCCGCGGTCAACGGTCGAGCCGCCCGGGTGCTCGGGGCGCCAACGCATGCCGCCGGCCCGATGCTTTTTCGGTGGAACCGGACGCCGCTTTCGCGCCGTGTGCTATAAAGCGGTCGTTGAAGGGAACACAATCCGGGATCGGACCCCGGTCACTAAACTAATCCTGTCATGTCCAAAGCACTGATCATTGCGGAGAAGCCCTCGGTCGCGAACGATATCGCGCGCGCCCTCGGCGGCTTCACCAAACATGACGAGTACTACGAGAGCGACGAATACGTCCTCTCTTCCGCGGTCGGCCATCTGCTCGAGATCGCCGCCCCCGAAGAATATGAAGTGAAGCGCGGCAAATGGAGCTTCGCGCATCTGCCCGTCATTCCGCCGCACTTCGACCTCAACCCGATCGCAAAAAGCGAGTCGCGGCTGAAGGTATTGACCAAGCTGATCAAGCGCAAGGATGTCGAACGTCTGATCAATGCCTGCGACGCGGGGCGCGAGGGCGAGCTCATCTTCCGGCTCATCGCGCAACATGCGAGTGTCAAGAAGCCGGTTCAGCGTCTCTGGCTGCAATCGATGACGCCGGCCGCGATCCGCGACGGTTTTGCGCATCTGCGCAGCGACGCCGACATGCAACCGCTCGCCGATGCCGCGCGCTGCCGTTCCGAGGCCGACTGGCTAGTCGGCATCAACGGCACCCGAGCGATGACCGCGTTCAACAGCAAGGGCGGCGGCTTCTTCCTGACCACGGTCGGGCGGGTGCAAACGCCGACGCTGTCGATCGTAGTCGAGCGCGAAGAGAAGATTCGGCACTTCGTGCCGCGCGACTATTGGGAAGTGCGCGCGCAGTTCGTCTGCGCGGGCGGCTTCTACGAGGGCCGCTGGTTCGATCCGAAGTTCAAGCGCGACGAATTCGATCCGGAAAAGCGCGATTCGCGCCTCTGGAGCTTGCCTGCGGCCGAAACGGTCGTGGCCGCTTGCCGCGATCAAATCGGCACGGTGTCTGAGGAATCGAAACCGTCGACCCAGCTGTCGCCGGCGTTGTTCGACCTGACGAGCTTGCAACGCGAGGCGAACGGCCGCTTCGGCTTCTCGGCCAAAAACACGCTCGGGCTCGCCCAAGCGCTGTACGAAAAGCACAAAGTCCTCACCTACCCGCGTACCGATGCACGCGCGCTGCCCGAGGACTATATCGGCACGGTCAAGAGCACGCTCGAAATGCTCAAGGAGAGCAACAATTACCTGCCGTTCGCAAAGCAGGTGCTCGACAAGAACTGGGTCAAGCCGAACAAGCGCATCTTCGACAATTCGAAGATCAGCGATCACTTCGCCATCATCCCGACGCTGCTGGCTCCGAAAGCGCTCTCGGAACCGGAGCAGAAACTTTACGACCTCGTCGTCAAACGCTTCCTCGCGGTGTTCTTCCCGGCCGCCGAGTACCGCATTACCACCCGCATCACCGAAGTGGTCGGGCATCACTTCAAGACCGAAGGCAAGGTGCTGGTCGAACCGGGCTGGCTGCAGATCTACGGTCGCGAATCGAGCGGCGAGGATGCCAACCTCGTGCCGGTGCAGAAGGACGAAAAGGTCAAGACCGACGAGATCGCCGCGCATGGCCTGACGACCAAGCCGCCCGCACGCTATAACGAAGCGACGTTGCTCTCGGCGATGGAAGGCGCGGGCAAGCTCATCGAGGACGACGAACTGCGCGAGGCAATGGCCGCCAAGGGCCTGGGCACACCGGCCACGCGCGCCGCCATCATCGAAGGGTTGCTCGGCGAGAAATACCTCGTGCGCGAAGGCCGCGAGTTGATTCCGACCGCGAAGGCATTCCAGTTGATGACGCTGTTGCGCGGCCTAGGCGTCAAGGAATTGACGGCGCCCGAGTTGACCGGCGAATGGGAATACAAGCTTGCGCAAATGGAGCGAGGCAAGCTTGCGCGCGATGCGTTCATGCAGGAAATCGCCCGCATGACGCAAACGATCGTCAAGCGTGCGAAGGAATATGACTCGGACACGATCCCGGGCGACTACGCGACGCTGAGCACCCCGTGCCCGAACTGCGGCGGCCAGGTCAAAGAGAACTACCGGCGCTTCGCTTGCACACAGTGCGAATTCTCCATCTCGAAAATCCCGGGCAGCCGCCAGTTCGAAGTCGACGAAGTGGAAACGCTGCTTAGCGAGAAGCAAATCGGGCCGTTGTCGGGCTTTCGCAGCAAGATGGGCCGGCCCTTCTCGGCCATTCTGAAGCTGACGTTCGACGACGAAACGAAGAACTACAAGCTCGAGTTCGACTTCGGCCAGGATCAGGGCGGCGAAGATGGAGAGGCACCCGATTTTTCCGAGCAGGAAAGCGTCGGCGCGTGCCCGAAGTGTCACGCCCGCGTGTTCGAGCACGGCATGAGCTACGTGTGCGAAAACTCGGTCGCCAATCCGAAGACATGCGATTTCCGCTCGGGCAAGGTCATCTTGCAACAGGAGATCGCGCGCGAGCAGATGGCCAAATTGTTGGGCGAAGGGCGCACCGATTTGCTCACGGGCTTCAAGTCGTCGCGCACGGGCCGCAATTTCAAGGCGTATCTCGTCAAGCAAAGCGACGGCAAGATCGGCTTCGAATTCGAGAAGAAGGAGCCTTCGGCCAAGACGGCCGCCAAGACGGCGGCCCGAGCGGCCGCCGCGGGCAACGCACCGGCCGACGAAGCGGACGAGCCGGCCAAAACCGCTCCGGCGAAGAAGGCCGCGGCCAAGACGGCGTCGAAAACGGCGGCGAAAAGCGCCCCTGCCAAAACGCCGGTCAAGCGAACGGCAGCCCGAAAGGTCAACGCCTGACGAGCAGAGGCCAAGCCTCGCGAACGCCAAGGCGGCGCGAGGGACGACGAAAACGAGCGCCCTAGAGCGCTCGTTTTTTATTTCGGCCGGATCGCTGCGGTGAGCCGGCGCCTCACCGACTCACCGCGCGCAAGCGAACTTGCCTGCAACCTCAAAGCGGCGACGGTGTGCTGACGCGGCCACGCGGCGGTCGCGCCATCTTACGCGGCGGCCCATCGTGCCGGCCGCCGAATGCTTCGGTTTCGGCTTCGACTTCGAACGCTTCGTCGTCAACGGCTTCGGCCGGCTCCAACGGCTCCGCCGAAGCGCGGGAAGCCGTCGGATCCTTGAGCCATAGCTCGCCAAGCGTCCCATTCGGCGTTTGGCTGAAATGCTCGACCAGGTGGTCGATAAAGGTGCGCACCTTGGCCGGCAAATGGCGGCGGCTCGGATAGCCGATATTGATTTCCACCTGGGGCAGCCGGTAGTCCGACAAGACGCGCACGAGATTGCCGCGCGTCGCATCGCTGCCGATCAGATAGCTCGGCAAAATCGCGATGCCCATGTCGAGCAACGCAAACTGCCGCAACATTTCCGTGTTGTTCGCGATGATCACGTTCGAGGGCCGCACGCGCACTTCGCCCTCCGGCCCCGTGAAGACGCGCTCGTCGCCCCAATATTCGGTGGGCAAACTCAAGCACGCATGATCGAGCAGTTCCTCCGGCCGCGTGGGTGTGCCGTGCTTTTCCAGATAGGCAGGCGTGGCGCAGACGATCATGCAGCCCGTCGTCAGCCGGCGCGTGACGATGCTCGCGCTGCGCACTTTTTGGGCGATGACGATCCCGACGTCGAAGCCCTCCTCGACCAGGTCGACGCTACGATCGACGAGCGTGAGATCCGGCACCACTTGCGGAAAGCGCTGGGTGTAGGTTTGCAAGACGGGCGCGAGATTGTGCAGCCCGAACACGACCGGTGCGACGATTCGTAGCGTGCCGACAGGCTCGTGGTTGCGGGCGACGACCATCTGCTCGACATCTTCGAGCTCATCGAGGATTTGACGGGCACGTTCGAGATAGACCTGGCCCGACTCCGTCAGCGAGAGGCTGCGCGTGGTGCGGTTGAGCAGGCGTGTGCCGAGCCGGCCTTCGAGGTCGGCCACATGGCGCGTAGCCACAGCGTTGGAGATGTCCATCGCGCTGGCCGCACGCGCGAAACTGCCAAGATCCGCCACCTTCACGAATACACGCATTGACTGCAAATGATCCATTGACGACTCCTGCCGCTTGTTGTTACTCAGAAAAAAATTTCCGAGCCAATCCGTAATTGTCCTACGACTTTGAAACGGACGCAGAGTTGCGCGCGCAGCGAATTTTTATTTCGTAGCAAGAAACAAGCGGTCGGATCGATTGCGGAAGATGGGCGGCAAAATCGGACGAAAAGCGGGTGCACGACAAAAAAACCGCCCGAAGGCGGTTCTTGGTCGATCTTTGTGTGCAAACGACGCGGTGTGGCCGCACCGCCCGCCGCGATCCATGCGATCTTCGCAGACGGAGCGGCCGGCGCCGAGGGAGCCCTCTAATCGAGCCCCAAAATCGTCAAGCGGAGGCCAGCCGGCTTTCGATTTGTGCTTTCGTCTCGGTGAGCGCCGCGGGCAGCCGCTGCCGAAGCGAATCGAAGAACTCGGCGTGCAGCGACAATTCGCTGCGCCAATCGGCATCGTCGACCGAGATGACCTGCTCGAACTGCTCGCGCGTGAACTCGAGCCCGTTCCAGTCGATGTCCTCGTAGCTCGGCGACACGCCGAATGCATGCTCGACGCCTTGCGCTTTCCCTTCGATGCGCCCGATCATCCAACGCAGCACGCGCATGTTTTCGCCGAAGCCCGGCCATACGAACTTGCCATCCGGCCCTTTACGGAACCAGTTGACGCAGAAAATCTTCGGCAGCTTCGCGCCTAGCCCGTCGAGCCGTTCGCCCACGTTCAGCCAGTGGTCGAAATAATCGCCCATGTGGTAACCGCAGAACGGCAGCATCGCGAACGGGTCGCGCCGCACGACGCCTTGCTTGCCTGCGGCGGCGGCAGTCGTTTCGGAGCCCATCGTTGCGGCCATGTAGACGCCTTCGACCCAATTGCGCGCCTCGGTCACGAGCGGCACCGTGCCCGAGCGACGGCCGCCGAAGATGAACGCATCGATCGGCACGCCCGCCGGATTTTCCCAATCGGGATCGATCGAGGGACACTGCGAAGCGGGCGCCGTAAAGCGGGCATTCGGGTGCGCGGCCTTGCGGCCCGTTTCCTTGGCAATCTCGGGCGTCCAATCGTTGCCCTGCCAGTCGATCAGATGCGCAGGCGGCGTATCCGTCATCCCTTCCCACCAGACATCGCCGTCGTCGGTCAACGCCACGTTCGTAAAGATCACGTTCCGCTTGAGCGTGGCCATCGCATTGAAGTTCGTCTTCTCGCTCGTGCCCGGTGCGACGCCGAAGTATCCGGCCTCCGGGTTGATCGCATAAAGACGCCCGTCCTTGCCCGGCTTGATCCACGCGATATCGTCGCCGATGGTCGAAATCGACCAGCCGTCCATCGAGCGAGGCGGAATCAGCATGGCAAAATTCGTCTTGCCGCACGCCGACGGGAACGCCGCGGCCACACGGTACTTACGGCCCTCGTTCGAGGTCACCGTGAGGATCAGCATGTGTTCGGCAAGCCAGCCTTCCTTGCGTCCCATCGTCGAAGCGATACGCAGCGCGAAGCACTTCTTGCCTAGCAGCGCATTGCCGCCATAGCCCGAACCGAAGCTCCAGATCTCGCGCGCCTCTGGGAAATGCACGATGTATTTGGTCGGATTGCAGGGCCACGCGACATCGGCTTGACCGGCCGCGAGCGGCGCGCCGACCGAATGGACGCACGGCACGAAATCGCCGTTCTCGCCCAGCACGTCGTACACGGGGCGGCCCATGCGCGTCATGATGCGCATGTTGACGACCACATACGGACTGTCCGTCAACTCGACGCCAATATGCGCGATGGGCGAGCCGACCGGCCCCATCGAGAACGGCACGACGTAGAGCGTGCGGCCTCGCATTGCCCCGTCGAAAAGACCGTCGAGCGTCGCGCGCATCTGAGAAGGCTCCATCCAGTTATTGGTGGGCCCCGCATCGTCGCTGTATTCCGAACAGATGAAAGTGCGGTCCTCGACGCGAGCGACGTCGGACGGATCCGAGCATGCGAGGTACGAGTTCGGCCGCTTCTCCGGGTTCAGGCGCTTGAGCGTGCCGGCCTGGACCATCTGTTCGCACAGGCGATCGTATTCTTCCTGCGAACCGTCGCACCAGAGGACGCGATCGGGCTTCGTCAGGGCGGCGATGCGGTGGACCCAGTCAATCAGCCCGCGATGTTTGACGTAAGCGGGCGCTTCAACTGCGGCAGGGTCTCCAAGGGCGGAATGATTCATCGAGCTGTCTCCGTTTTGTGATCGTTAAGAAGGAAACGGGTATCGCTCGCTGACGCTGCATGCGAGAGGCGCGTTCATGCGCGTACGCTGCGCGCGAGAACGAGTGCGTCAGGAGCGGGAAAGGTTGCCGGCCCATGGGCGCGGCATGCGCGATAACGGCGCGTCGGGGCGCGCGGAGGCAATTGTCGGCTTGCGCGCGGGCGCGACAAGCTGTTAAAAAGACGCAGTCCTGCCTAGTGAAAGCCTTGAGCATCGTGACGAGCTTCGTTGCATCGCTCATGCCAGCTTGTGCTCCTGTGACAGGTTGGAACCGAGAAGCATATCACTCCGTCTATAGCGTGCATCGTGCGCTGCAAAACTCACTTCCCTTGCTTATGAAGATTGCCATTCTCGACGACTATCAGGACGCCGTCCGCAAACTCGATTGCTTCCAACTACTGACCGGCCATGACGTCAAAGTGTTCAATAACACCGTGCGCGGGCTCGGTCAGTTGGCCAGCCGGCTCGCCGAAGTCGACGCGCTGGTGCTGATTCGCGAACGCACGCGCGTCACGTCGCAACTACTCGACAAACTGCCGCATCTGCGCATGATCAGCCAGACGGGCAAGGTGTCCAACCATATCGATCTGAGCGCCTGTACCGAGCGCGGCATCGCCGTGCTCGAAGGCGTCGGCTCCCCGATCGCGCCCGCCGAATTGACGTGGGCTCTCATCATGGCCGCGCAGCGGCGCATTCCGCAATACGTGGCGAACCTGAAACAGGGCGCCTGGCAACAATCGGGGCTCAAAACATCGGCCTTGCCGCCGAACTTCGGGTTGGGCACCGTGCTGCGCGGGCATACGCTGGGCGTTTGGGGCTACGGCAAGATTGGCCGACTCGTTGCCGGCTACGGTAAAGCTTTCGGCATGCGCGTGTTGATCTGGGGCCGCGAGCACTCGCTGGAAGCGGCGAAGAGCGACGGCTACGAGGTGGCCGCGAGTCGCGAAGCGCTATTCGAAGAGAGCGATGTGTTGACGCTGCATCTGCGCTTGCATGACGACACACGCGGGATCGTCAAGCAAGCCGATCTGCTGCGGATGAAGCCGACGGCGCTGTTCGTCAATACGAGCCGGGCCGAATTGCTGGAAGAAAACGCGCTCGTCAATGCGCTCTCCCACAACCGGCCGGGGATGGTCGCAATCGATGTCTATGAAAGCGAGCCGATCCTGCAAGGCTACGGCCTCCTGCGGATGGAGAACGTGATCTGCACGCCGCACATCGGCTATGTCGAGCGCGAAAGCTACGAGCTGTACTTCAGCGCGGCATTCAAGAATATTCTTGCGTTCGATGAAGGCGATATGGCGAGCGTCGTCAATCCGGAGGCGTTGAGCGTGGTGCGGCGGCGCTGAGGGCGCTAATCGTCGTTTGTTTGCTACGTCGAGTTTTCGCGGGCCGGGGTGGGCTGCCGGTGGGCGCGGGCGTCCGTCGGCCCGGCTGCGTTGGCTGCGTTGGCTCGTCGATCAAGCCTGCTGGACGGCGAGCTCCGAGAGTTGCGGCAAGCGCTCGAGGAAGGCTTCGCCATCCGCACGGCCGAGGTCGTAAGCCGGTCTCATCAGCGCGGGCTGCGTGTAGTCCCAGCTCGAGATCGGCACTTTCCGCGACGGCTGCACGTAGAGCCTTTGTTGCGAGCCGTGCGAGATCACGAACGTTTGCGGCCGCGGGTAGCGGCGCGTGACCATGACGAGCACGCGGCCTGGCGTTGCGTCGAGCGCGTCGACGGGTACGTTGTCGACCATGCCGCCGTCGAGCACGGGCCGGCCGTTGCGCCGCAGAACGGGCGTGAACGGCGGCGTGCAGGACGATTGCAAGATGAGGTCGGCCAGTTCGTCGACGACCAGGCAATCTTGTGCGCGCACGAATTCCGGGCGAAAGCCGAGCGAGCGCCCCAGAGTCGGGTGCAGCACTTTGCGAACGTGCTTGTCGATGTTGTAGGCGATAAGGCCCGCGGCGACCGATGCGCGGGCGCCGAGCCAGCGCGGGACGCGCGAGACGCCGATGCGAATTTCGGGCGCGCTGGCGAGCTTGGCGAACGGTTCGCCGTAAATGTCGAGCAATGCGCGGCGATAAATCTGGTAGTGCGGAAATACGGCTGCGCCACGCCGCCATAGGTTGCCCCAATAGACGTTCTTCTTATTGTGGCGAAGCACGTCTTCGTAATAGCGCATGACCCACTCGGAGTCGCGCGTATAGAGCATGCATGCTGTCGCCGCGCCGGCCGAGATGGCCGTGATGACGCGCGGCGCGAGTGCGAGTTCGGGCTGGACGACATCCCAGAAGCCGGCCTGCCACCAGCAGCGGTTGCCGCCGCCTGCGAACACGACCTGATCGAACATGGCTGATTCCTTTTCGGTGGCGCGCGTGCGGTGAATGGGGGCGCCCGTCAGTTGATGAGCGAGTACGTAGTCGTCGCGTGAACGGCCATCTTGCCTTCTTCGTCGACGAGCTCGATTTCGCCAAAGACCAGATTGCGGCCCATGCGCAGCACGCGGGCCGTGACGAGGACATCGCCCTTCCGTACGGCGCGCATGAAGTTGATATTCAGGGAGACCGTCGTCATAGGGCGAAATTCGCCGAGCGCGGCCGAAATGGCGACGATCATCGCCGTATCGGCCGCGGCCATGAAGACTTGACCGCAGATGACGCCGCCGGAGTGGCGCAATTCGCCTGAAAACGGCAGCTTTAGCGTGGCGCCTTCGTCAGAGACGGACACCGGCTTGAGCGCGAGCGAGCGCACCCACGGAGCCAGGACGCGATCGAGCAGTTCGAGGACGGCGGATTCGGTCATTGGGGCCTCCTGTCGGGCGCGGGTGCGGGCGGTGCTTGCTTCGGGGTTCGGGTTCTGCGGTCGTGCTTCGCAGCCATGCCTCGCGGCAAAGCGCCGCGTCGCGGTGGCGACATGATACCGGGGACGCAAAGATCGTATGTTTGACTGGAGCAAGGCGCTCCCCTGACGGCAGCCCATCCAGGGGCGATCCGCGAAGATTTTTTGGGAAACCGACGAAAAGGGGCTAGGCAAGCACAAAAAAGTCCTGCATAATTCGCAGTCTCTTGGGGGCGTTAGCTCAGTTGGTAGAGCAGCGGACTCTTAATCCGTAGGTCGAGTGTTCGAGCCACTCACGCCCCACCAAGGAATTCAAGGGCTTAGCAGCGATGCTAAGCCCTTTTTCTTTGCCGACTGTCAACGAAGTGTCAACGGCGCTGTTGTGCTGCGTCGCCCTGAGTCATCGCCTCGATTTCGTTGGTATCCCACTTCCCACGACGCATGGCTTCGACCAGCATGCCCAACGTTAAGGGCACGAGTTCCGGCCGGCGAAAACGCTTCGCAAACAGCCCCAGGAACGACGAGAGCAGTTGCTGACCTTCCGGGCCGAAGTAGCGCCTGTACGGAAAGCCCTGCGCCTGCACGTTAAACGTCTCGGCCCATTTATCGATGAATTCGACAGCGTCAAGCCCCGTAAGGCCGAGGTCTTCCTCAAGGCGTGACGCAGGCTGCAAGTTCAGTTGGCCTCCAAATAGAGGCCGGCCGAGTTCTTCTCGTGCGAACGCCTCTAGGCGCTCCCAAGTTGTATCGTTCATAGGGACAGCCGGTCATCCTGTTTCGCAAGGCGGTTGTAGGTCACCACTGTATTACGCATGATCATGAAAGCGTCTCGTGCCAAGAACAGTTCGCCGATGACCGGCACCGCTCGGCCGACGAACGCGCCGAGATTGCGCGTAAACGCGATTCGGACGCCACTAAGTCCGACCTTGGTAATCATCGGCAGCCGTACGCGCACCTTGAAAGGCAACAGCTTGCGAGCAGTTAGCGAAGCGACCGATGTGCCCGCGGTCGCGCCTGCAACTTTGCCGGGTACGGGCACGTCGGCCTGACCGAGCAACACAGCGGACGCGGCAGCTAAGTCATCTAGGCCGAGCTGGTTTCGGGTCTCATCGATTGCCACATAGACAAACAGGTCAGCGGGCGTGAGATTTTGGTGGATGCCGTATGTGTACCGGTTATCGCTCATTCTTTTCTCCGTTCAGCTCGCGTGGGACGCTGCTCTCTCAGCGTTTAAAACCCCGCGCGAAGCCGGTACTTTACACGAGCGAGACATGCGCCTGCCGGGACGCGGAAGCTAGTCGGACGAATCTTCTTCATCGTCCTTTTCCTCTTTCCATGTGGTGATCTCTCTGTCGGTGAGAATTGTCTCGAGCGTGGCGTGGTTGTATTTGATATCGGTCTTTCGATGCACCTCTTCGAAAGCAAGCTCAATCCGGTATCGGTTGACGTGCGCGTGAAACTCTTCCAATGGCACCTCGATCATCGCGGCCCGTTCGGGCAACTTCGCGTCAAGTATGCGAACGATAACTGCAACGACGAGCGAGCTGTCCGCTTCGAGGTCGTTGCCGTTTTCCAGCATTCCATCAGCTGACGCCGCGAGCCAGGTTAGCCACTCGTCGGTAAGGTTTCGCGGTAGGCATGCGTCCGGTTCTACGTCAAGCAGCTCGCGCTTCAGTCTCGTCAGCATTCTTCGCTCCGATCAGGGTTAGTGGGTTGAGACGCCGGGCCTGTTCCAAGTGGTTTGGTGCGAGGTGTGCATACCGCATGGTCATTGTCAGGCTTTGATGACCGAGAATTCTTTGAAGCGTTAGGATGTTTCCGCCATGCATCATAAAATGCGACGCGAACGTGTGACGGAGTACGTGTGTGAGTTGCCCATCGGGCAACTTGATCTTCGCGCGCTTGACGCCGCTTCGAAACGCTGCAAAACAAGTCGAGAAAATTCGATCGCCTACCCCGTGCTCGTCATGATGCGCGATTAGGCGGGCAGATAGGCACCACGCTTACTACCGTGCACGCGGTAGCAAGCGTGGCGCTTAAAAACTTTTGGAGAGAGGAACATATGCGCACCGTAGAGCGGATTCTGGAGATGACGCTACCGCCGATGACCGAGAAGGATTTTGAAATGGCCCGCGTTGCAAACTTCCTTAACGTGTCGCGCCCATTCGTGATCAAGGAAATCAAGGCCGGCAAGCTCAAGCACCGTATTGTCGGAACGCATCGTCGAATCGTGTTTGAGGATGTCATCGCGTATGCCCGCCAGATGCGCCCAAGGCAAGTCGGTGCGTTAGACAAGTTGGCGGCGAACGCCCAAGAATTGGGCCTAGATTTATTAACACGGGCGGCCACATACGATTCCGGTCGCCGACTCGCGGATGAGCATGGCGACCAGGGGACTTTTTGCTGGCAAGGTTGACTGAATGGCCTCTTCTTCTGTGTGCCGAGCAGCCTCCCCACTCGGGAGGTCGCCCGGCCTGCGGCATCCCGCGTATCGATACCATCCGCAACATCCTCAACGCCCTTACGGCATCGCGGCCCGAATCGCGCGATCACACAACATACGCAACGCGATAAGCCCCTCATCGCCAGCAAAGTCGCCTATCACCAACCCCTACCCCATGCCGCCCCTACGGCCTGGCAACATGCCAAACCCCGGCAAACCCATCCCCGTTCTTCTGACCAGACATTTTGTCGCCCGCGAAGCGATAAAGCGGATGCCCTTCATAAGTCCACTGGTGTTTGCCATCGGCGGCGTCAATGAGCCCCCACTGCCCGTTCGGCTTGTCGTACGCATCGGCGAGCGCGGCAGGCCATTTCGCCACGCAGCCGCCGGTGCAGGCACTTTTGCCCGGGGTCGTGTCTTTGTCGAACGTATAAAGCGTCATGCCTTCGTCGTCGACAACCATGCCGTTCGCGATCTTCGGCGGCTCGGCGAACGATGCGGTCGAAACGGTCGATACGGCGCAAGCTACGACGCACAGCAAGGTCTTGATCATGATCGGTCTCCTGATTCCAAACGGGAACGCAATGATTAGGGATTCGTCCGTTCCCTGACGAATTCGACGTGAATTCTCATATGGACATCGTCGCCCACCGCGGTGGGCCACCTCGAAAGTCCGAATGCCGCTCGGCTGAACTGGCCGTCAGCGGAAAAAGCAAGCGGTGGCGCATCGCCGGGCGCACCGGGCGGCGCTTCATCGAACGTCACGACGAGCACGACCGGGCGCGTCCTCTTACGAATCGTCAGTTGGCCCTCCAAGAGTCCCCTCGAGGCGCCCGTGCGCTCGAACCGGGTGCTGACGAAGCGAATCGATGGGTAGCGTGCCGCATCGAGCATGTCGTCGCCTTCGACGATCCCAGCCACGAACGGCATGTTCGCTTCGAGGCTCCCCGCGTCGATCGTCACGCTCACGCGCGCCGCGGCAAGGCCATCCTCGCCCCCCGCGAGCTGCGCTTGCATGCGACCGAACCGCATCGATAGCCGCGAGTGCCACAAGTACTTGACGTCGAACGCAACGCCCGATCGCACGGGGTCCAGCCGATACTGCTCCAGCGGGACGCCGTCGCTTGCACTGCCTGCCGCAGCGGCAACGCCCATCGCCGCGCAGGCGACGCACGTCACCCGCACGATTGCCTTTGCCCAATTACCGAAAACACCCATAGTCCTCTCGTGGCCGCGCGTATCGTCCCGCGTCATGCGTCTCTAGCGCCACTGCTCGGGTTGGCCGCCGAAATCGCCGCAAACGTCCACAGCGATGGCACGCAGTCGGTCCTCCGCAATCTCTCCAGAGAGCGCATAAGCCGTGTGGCGGCTCACCCAGTAATACGTGCGGCGCTCGCCCTCGCGCCAGAGCCGGACCGGCGCCTCACGAGGCGCCGCCGCGCTTACATAAAGCGCAAGTCTTTCGCCGTTGCGGCTTTCATACATGAACTGGGCAGCCGGGCCGCCGCCCGTGCCCGGCAACAATCTCCCGCCGAGGAACGAATAGCCGTACTCGTCGAGGGAAGGCACCGAAAGGGGCCGATTCAAGCGCTTCGACAGCCAGTCGACGAGCGCTCCTTCGCGCGCGGCGACGACTTCAACCGCATGTTGTCGCTCAGGGGAGTACACCGCATAGGCGAGGTCGGCCTGCCGAACGAATGCCATCTGCGTTGCCGGCGGGGCGCGATAGGCCCCAAGGCCACCGGCAAACCACGCGAGCGCAGCGCCAGCTGCGAGCGAGCATGCGGCTAGAGCGGCTTGCCGCCACCACGGTGTGCGTGTGCGCAATATGATGCAGGGGCCGTTCGTTTGCGCCGCGGGGTCGGCGAACAGCGCACGCAAGGCGGCCCGCTGCGCGCGGTAATGCATTACGCGACTCGCCGCATCGGGGTCGGCCGCGAGCCGGTCGGCGACAGTCCGGCGTTCCGCTTCCGGCAGCTCGCCATCGACGAACGCCGAAAGCGCGTCGAGTTCCGTCTCGCTGAAACCATCCGTAGGCGTGGGGCTACGATCGTCGCTCATCTGGCATTTCTCACTGCTTTCAAAGAGGCCGCGTGACGCGGTGAACCGTCCGCCAGCAAATTCCGCATATGCTCGCGGGCACGCGCCAGCCGTGACATCACGGTACCGATCGGCACACGGAGCACCGTCGACACCTCCTGGTAACTCAACTCTTCGACGCAGACGAGCAGAAGCACTTCCCGGTGCTCGAGCGGCAAACGGTAGAGCATGCGCTGCACGTCGCGCAGCATGAGCGAATCGACCTGACCGCTCGGCGCCTCCAGCCCCTGCCACAGCGCATGTTCGCTATCGATCGCGATTTCGCGGCGCGCACGCAGCTGATCGATGTAGAGATGGCGCAGAATCGTCAGAAGCCATGCGCGCAGGTTGCTGCCAGGGCGAAACACGCGCACGCGCGTGAGCGCACGCTCGGCCGTGTCCTGCACCAAGTCGTCCGCCCAAGCGGAATCGCCCGTCAACGCGCGTGCATACCGCCGCAACTGCGGAAGCCAGCCGACGACGTCAGCTTCGAAGCTCACCGGGATGCACCGCGGTCAGTAGCCACCGCTGCCGCTGCCGCCACTGCTGCCGCCACTACTGCCGCTGCCATAGCCGCCACTCGGCGATTGTCCCGACGACGACATGTCGCTCATCGATCCGCAGCCAGCGGACAAGGCGAGCGCAAGCACGGTGAATACGGCAAAAAGCATCCGCATCGATCTCATCTCCGCCTCCTAATGGTCCAAGAACATGGCATAAACGGTCCGCGCACATACCTTATTCCATGGAAGCAGAAAAAAATCGGGGCGTGTGTAGGCAGGGGGACACTATCCGTCCTTTGAACGACGGCTCTTTTACCGGCTAAAGTTCTCGCATGGCGGCGGGCGGGTTCGGGCCGGTGGCGGGTCGGCATTGCCGTGATCGCCCGTCCACCGCGGGCTAGCGCCGCTACCTTCGAGGGGACACATCACATGACAAGATTCGTTTTGGTGCCAGGCGGTTGGCACGGAGGTTGGGCGTTCGACGCCGTCAGCAAACTGTTAGTCAGCAAAGGGCACGAAGTGCAGGCGCTCACGCTCTCGGGGCTCGGTGAAGATGCTTCGACCGGTATCAATCTAGACCGTCATATCGACGACGCGGTTCAAGCGCTTCGCGAGCGCGATGCCCGCGCGGCGCTCGTGGGTCATTCATACGGGGGAATGGTCATCACCGGCGCGGCGGACAAGGAACCGGCTCGTGTCGCCGCCCTCGTCTACGCGGACGCCTATGTTCCGGACGACGGTGCATCGCTATGGTCGATCACCAGCCAGATCTATCGGGAACGATTCATAGCGGGGGTGGCCGCGGACGGCTTGAATTGCGCGCCCCCAGCGCACCTCGACAGCCGATGCCGCCCTCATCCCATCGCCACCTTCTTGCAGGCGATCAAACTAACCGGCAATTGGCGCAATGTCCCCAGCAAAACCTTCATCGCCGCGTTCGGCTGGGAGGCAAGCCCGTTCCTCGGCCTGTACGAACGTCTGCGACTCGATCCCGAATGGGTCACGCATCGGCTGGACTGCGCACACGATATTGCGCGGCTCGCTCCCGAGGCGTTCGCCGACATTCTCTTGAAGACTTTGGCGACGACGTGAGACAACCTGCATGCAACATGTGCGAGGATGCGGCCTAGACGTCCTCGCGCGACCGACGGGGGCCGTGCGATTCGACGATAGATCGAACGCTCTTGCGGCGAAGCGCTGCTTATCGCCACTGCGTGACGAGGCGCCTTGGAGCGATTGGCGTTATGACGTCGATTTCAACAAATGTGAGGAGACCATGCCATTTCAAGCGGTTCCTGGACGCGACGACGGATCCGGCGGCAATTTTCCGGCCGAACTGAGGACTTTTTTCAATCAATGCGGTTCACGGCACTACAACGGATGCCTGAAATTCTCCGACAGCCGCCACCGGGAGCGAGTCGTCCCGATCTTCCATGATGACTGTCTAGAAGGGAAACCGGAGACATACGCACTCTTGCAACGGCTTCGCAAAGCGATGCGGGTGAACAGCCTCGCCCACAGCTTCGAAGTCGACGCGCGCTCGATACATCAGAATGAACACGGCTATTTGCCGTTCAAGGACGATGCGCCTGCATCCCGGCACGAGGTCAGCGCGCCAGTGATCCGCAACGCCGCGATCACCGTCGGCGCATTACCGCACAACCAGGCATCGGCTAGCGCTGCCACGAAAGGGCAATTCATGGAATACACGTGCCAAGACGGTATGCACGTGCAATGCCGATTCGTAGTCGACTACCGTTTCGGTTTCGTCTATATGACCTTCGGGCACTATCATGCGGATTCGTTTGCGTTACTGATCCGCTCTCCGGCGGAATTGTACTTCGAGGTCATGCCGACACTCTCTGCGCTAGATGCCCGTTTCGTGCAATAAAGGCAGCGAGGATAGGCCGTCCGCGACGATTGGTTCAATCAACCGAGGAATCGCAATCCAGACGGCATTGCCGTACTCGATTCTGCGATGATTGGCGAGAATCCATCCTGCCTGGACCAAGCATGGAACTTCGGCATCTTCGCTATTTCATCGCCGTCGCCGAGTTGCGCAGCGTGCGTGCGGCGTCCGAGCAGTTGCACGTGACGCAGCCTGCCATCTCCCGCCAAATCCAGGACCTCGAAGAGGCCGTCGGCGCTGCGTTGTTCGAGCGCACGCCGCGCGGCCTGACGCTGACGCCCGCAGGCGATGCGTATCTGTCGGAAGCGCGCGAGATCCTCGCCCGCGTCGATGGCGCGAACCGGCTCGCGCGCCGCATCGCATCAGGCGTGCAAGGCCACTTGCGCATCGGCTTCGTCGAAAACGCCGCTTGGAGCAGCATCGTTGCGCAGGCGTTGGGCGCTTTCGAGCAAGCTGCGCCCAATGTTGCACTCGAACTCACGCCGATGAACACGCCCGAACAACTCGACGCGCTAGCCGCGGGGCGGCTCGACGGCGGTTTCTGCTATCGCTTCGGTGCCCTGCCCGAAGGCATCGGCAGCGTGCATGTACTCGATCAGAACGTCGTGCTGGCGGTGCCCGAAGCATGGCCGCATGGCAGCGCGGGGCCGGTCGCCGCTCATGAACTCGCCGGCAAGCCGTTCATTGCATTCCCGCGCCGCGTCTACCCGGCGTACTACGACCGCCTGCTGTCCGCCTGCGCCGAACGTGGACTCACGCTGGATATCAGACAGGAGGCATCGACGGAAACCGCGATTCTTTCGCTCGTATCGGCTGGGATGGGTGCGGCCATCGTCAACGCGGCAAATGTCGACCGGCCGCCGCCGCGCGTGCGCTTCGTTCAATTGCAGGATCTGTCGGTGCCGTTGCCGCTCGATTTCTGTTTCGTCACGCAGCAGGTCAATCCTGCGCTAGCGCGTTTCGTGCAATTCCTGGGATAGCGGCGACTGCGCCTCGATGCCTGAAAAGCATCACCCGCCGCAGAAAACGGCATTGGCCGGACGTTTTTTCGTCACCGATAGTAAAGACACCCCAGACTCTTTACTGTTCGCGCCATGTCTCGCTCCCCTACGCTCATCGCCACCGATATCGACTACGAACGCGCCGGCTTCCAAACCGGGAGCCTGCGTCTGCCTTATTCACACGACAGGTCGGCATACGGCCATGTGCCGATTCCCCTCGCCGTGCTCAACGCGGGCGCCGGCACGGGCCCGACCGTGCTGCTGACCGGCGGCAATCACGGCGACGAATACGAAGGGCCCGTTGCGCTGATGAAGCTGATGCAGCGCATGCCGGCAATGGCGATACGCGGCCGCCTGATCCTGATTCCGGGCCTGAATTTCCCCGCCTTCGTCAACGGCACTCGCACGTCGCCGATCGATCGCGGCAATCTGAACCGGCTCTTCCCCGGGGCGCGCAACGGCCAACCCACGGAGATGATTGCCCATTACGTGGAGACCGAGCTGCTGCCGCGCGCCGATGTCGCCATCGATCTGCATGCGGGCGGAGCGTCGTTCGAGCACCTGCCCACGCTGCTCGCCTCGCCCCCCGCCGAAGGACAACGCCGCGCGCTGTACATGGATCTCGTCCGCGAGTTCGGCACGCCGCACACGATGCTCATGGATCTGCTCGGCGAGGATCGCACCTTCGCCGCAGCCGCCGAACGACACGGCAAGCTGTTCTTCTGCGGCGAGTTCGGCGGCCATGCGGGCTGCGATGCGGCGAATCTGGCAATCGTCGAAAACGGCTTGGAGCGCGTGTTGCACCGGCTCGGCGTGCTGTCCGAGGGACGGCCCGCGCCGGCTGGCAAGACGCGCTTCCTGCGCGTGGAAGGCGCACGCCATTATGTGTATTCGCCGCTTGCCGGCGTATTCGAACCCGCATTCAAGCTAGGAGATCAGGTGCGCGAAGGCCAACTCGCCGGGCGTCTATACGATCCGCATCGTCCGTGGCAAGCACCGCTCGACATCGCGTTTCGAAGCGATGGCACGGTGATGTGCATGCGCACCTTCGCACGCGTGGAGCCGGGCGACTGCATCGCACTGCTCGCATCCGAAGCCCACGCGGACAGCGCCACGGCAATCGATATCGGAGTCCGCAAATGAGCGCTCACCCTGTTTCGACCCAACCCGCCGGCGACGTCGCGCCTTCGTCGTCTTACGGCGACGTGCGCCATCCCGGGTACGTCGTCATGCTCTTTTTCGTGTGCTTTGCTTTTTCGTATCTGGACCGGCAGGTGGTCAGCATTCTCGTTCAGCCGATCAAGCAATCGCTCGCGCTCACCGATACGCAAATCGGCTTGCTGCAAGGCTTTTCGTTCACCATGTGCTATGCGACGGCCGGTGTATTCGTCGCTCGGATCGTCGATCGCGGCAACCGCGTGAAACTGATCGCCGCCTGCGTCGCGATCTGGGCCGTGTCGACGATGGCGTGCGGGTTCGCCGCCAACTTCACGGAACTGCTGCTCGCTCGCGCCGGAACCGCCGTCGCCGAAGCCGCGCTCAGCCCCGCCGCCCTGTCGATCTTCAGTGACATCTTTGCGCCGCGCCGCGTGGCGCGCGCGAGCAGCATGTTCATGCTCGGACCGTATGTGGGCGGCGGCGCCGCGCTGTTCGGCGGCGGCATGCTTCTGACGGCAGCGGCGGCGGGAGAGCGCCACGCATGGCTCGGCGCACACGGCTTCGCGCCGTGGCAGGCGGTGTTCGTCGCGGTCGGTCTGCCCGGCCTGCTGCTGGCCGCGCTCGTTGCGTTCACGGTCCGCGAACCGGTGCGGCTGGAGACGAGCGTGTCGGGTGCGCACACGCGGGGCGAGATGCCTTCGCTGCGCGAAGTGCTCGCCGAACTATTCGTGCGCAATCGCTTCTGCGTGCCGTATTTCGCGGCGTATGTCGCGTTGATCACGCTGTTCTACTCGCATGCCGCCTGGTTTCCCACCTTGCTGATGCGCCATTTCGGTCTCGCGCCGAAACTCGTCGGACAAATGGCCGCGCCCGCGTACATGCTCGGCGGCATGTCGGGCGTGGCCTGCGCGGGGCTGCTTGCAAGTCGCGTCACCGATGACACCACCTTGCGCAAGGTGCTCGGCTTCTCCGCGTGCGCGGTGGCGTTGCTGGTGCCCGCCGCCGTCGCGATGCCGCTCGTCGGCAGCAGCGGCCTCGCCATCGTGCTCTACGGGGTCAGCGCATTCACCGCCAGCATCGCCATGGGACTCGCGCCCGTGCCGCTGCAAATTGCCGTGCCCAACCGCATGCGCGGCCGTTCTTTGGCGCTGCTCGTCTTCATGACCAATGCGATCAGCGGCGGCGTCGGCCCCCTGTCCGTCGGCTATTTGAACGAGCGGCTCGGGCAGACGGGCACGAGTCTTGGATGGGCATTGGCGCTCGTCGGCGGCGGCTCCGCATTCATCAGCGCGATACTCTATGCAGTGGCGGCGCGACGCGTGACTGCCGCAACCTCGAACTGAAAGTTCAGGAGCACGGACCCATGAAACCCGCATCACAAGTGCATCGTGTCGGCGCGGCGACCATCACTCGCGTCGATGAAACGCGCTTTGCGCTCGCGCCCGATCGGCTGTTTCCTGCCTGGACTGCCGACGACGGCCGCGCGCTCGAAGAACGTTTCGCCACCGACAGCCTCGATCTCACGAACGCGCGCGTACCCTTGCACACGCATCTGTGGGTGATCGAAATCGACGGCACGACGATCGTCGTCGATACGGGCATCGGCAACGGCAAGGCGCGTCCGTTCAGCGCGCTGTTCGACAAGCTGGACAATCCCGTGCTCGAACGCCTCGAAGCGGCAGGATTCAAGCGCGAGAAAGTCGACTATGTGCTGCTTACGCACCTGCATGTCGATCATGTCGGCTGGAATACGCATTGGCAGGATGGCCGCTGGACGCCTGTGTTTCCGAATGCGAAGTATGTCTTCGGCGAGCGCGAACGCGATTTTTTCGCCACGCCGGAAGGGGCGTCGCGGAGAATGGTCTTCGACGATAGCGTGCTTCCCGTCATCGAAGCCGGGCAGGCGCGAGCGGTGCCCGACGCGGGTGAAGAAATTCTCGACGGCATCCGCTTTCTGCCGACGTTCGGCCACAGCATCGGCCACATGGCGATCGAGATCCGCTCGCGCGGCGAAACGGCGCTGTTCTCCGGCGACGTGATGCACAGCGCCGTCCAAGTGCATCGGCCGGAATGGAATTCGATGTTCTGTCTCGATCAGGAGCAGGCGCGCGCATCGCGTGAACGCTTGCTGACGTACGCCGCGGATACGGACGCGACACTATTTGCAGCGCACTTCGCGCAGACCTCGGCGGGGAGCGTCAGGCGAATCGGGAGCGGCTTCGAGTGGCGCTACGTGCCCGCTAGCTAGGGCGCCGATCCCGTTCGATGCGATCGATGATCGCCGCTATGCACGTTTTCGCAGCGGATCGAGCAAGCCCCTCAAGCCGTTGTGGTCCATCTCGTGCATCAGCGCGAGCAGCCGGCCGATATCGCCCCGCGGAAACCCCTCTCGCGCCAGCCAATTGAGGTAGTGACCGGGCAGGTCGGCGATGAGCCGGCCTTTGTATTTGCCAAAAGGCATCGTGACGGTGACGAGGCGTTCGAGGTCTGGGGCTTGCATAGGCGCTATTGTGCACGGCTTTGCGTGCCGCCCAGCGGAAAGCTGGTATTGTTTCCACCGCCCGTCGCGCTGCCCTGGCCGGCTGTTCTTCGACCCGGCCTCGCTGCAGCGCGGCAGTCCTATACAGCGACGGCTGAGCCCGCCGATGGAATCCGCAGCGTCGCCCCTGTGCTCGCGTTGACGGGGTCCGCGCGGCTTGCATGCGCAACACGCAGGCGAAGCCTTATGTCGAGGGCCTGCGTTGCATCCTCACGCACGTGTGCGACGAAACTGGGGCGATCCATCGACACCGACCGACCGAACACGTTGGAGAAAATGCGCATGGAAACGAAGCAGGTGACCGGCGACGCACTCGATCCCACGCATGCATCGGGGCCGGGTGCCGTCGCACGGACGGACCCGGCGTGGACCGAGCTCATCGAGCAGATCCGCCACGCGGTGACGCAAGCGCTGCCGGCCGCGAGCGAAGGGGCACAAGCGCTAGCGTGGCGCTGGATCCGACTCTTGACGCGAATGACGCGTAGCGACTCGACCCTGGCCTTCGAATTGATGAGGATGCAGGTTGGCGAGGCGCCCGCCCCGCAAATTGCAGGCATGACCGCAGAGATGCTCGCATGGATCGATGAAGCCTTCATCCACGCGCGATGCGCGGTGTTCGCCAAGTATCTGAGCGCGGCGCAGGCCGACGAGGTGCGGCGCCGGCAACTCGCCGCAAAGAACCGGCGCGCGAAGCCCGCGCTGATCGCCGCGCTGCGGACCCACATGGAGGCGGGCACGGATGTGGGCGCCGCCCCCGTGCAGGCGATCGTCAAACGCTGGCAGCAGCTTTTTCGCGAAAGCTTCTGCGCAGACGACGCCGTCCTGGAAGCTTGCATTCGCGAAGCCTTGATGCGCGAACCGGACTTGTTCTTGGGCATCGGTTTCGACGAGGCCCTCCTCGCCTATCTGCACAAGGCGCATAGGGTTGGCAACGACATCACGCCCGCTGCCGCGGGACCCAAGCCAAGCGCATTGACCGTGGCCATCCAGCGCGCAGCGCATCAGTTGCTCGATCGTCCGCTCGTGCTGGACGATCCGCTCGCGCTGGCGCTGCTCGGCGAATCGGAGCGGCAGGCCCTGCGTGAGAGCATCGATAAGTTTCGGCAGCCGGCGTCGTTAGGGATGCGCAGTTCGTTGGTCGTACGCAGCCGTCTGGCCGACGACGTGTGGAGCGAGGCACTCGAGCGCGGGGTCCGCCAATACGTCGTCCTCGGCGCGGGCTTGGACACCACCGCCTACAGGCACCTCGATGCACCGGGCCGTGTCTTCGAAGTCGATCTGCCGGCCACGCAAGCGTGGAAACGCGCGCGCCTGCAAGAAGCCGGCATCGAGGCGCCGCCGTCGCTGCATTTCGTGCCCGTCGATTTCGAGCGCATCGGATTGGCGCAGGGCCTGGCGCGCGCCGGGTTCGATCCTAGCGCCCCAGCCAATTTCAGTTGGCTGGGCGTGACCATGTATCTCGACGAAGCGGCCGTCAGCGAGACCTTGCGCTTCATCGCAGGCTGCGCGCGAGGGAGCGCCGTGCTGTTCGAATATGCGGTGCCGCTGTCGAGCTTGCCCCCCGTCATGCGCATCGCGATGGAGCAGATAACGGCGCAATTCGCCGAGCGCGGCGAGCCGTGGAAGAGCTTCTTCGAACCAGCCGCTTTGACCGAGATGTTGACCGAGCTCGGCTTCAGCAGCAGCAAGAGCTGGACCCCGAGCGAGTTGAACGAGCGCTATCTCGCGAGCCGCGCGGATGGATTGAAGCTCGGTGCGCCGCCGACCCGGCTCGTTCTGGCAACGGTCTGAGCCCGGTATCCGATTGCATCGCCCATCACCTTACCGGTGATGCAATCGGGCGATGCAAGTCAGTTCATCGTTTGCAGCCCGCGCATGATCAAGACAGCGCATTCACCCTCCCTTGTGGCGGTCGAATATTTCGACTATATTGGAAATATGGAAGAAACCGATGTTATCCGCGCCCTTGCGGCGCTTGCTCACGAGTTGCGCTTGCGCGTGTTCCGGATGCTCGTCGTCGCGGGGCCGGGCGGCCTGACTCCGGGGGCCATTGCGGGAGAGCTCGACATCCCCAATGCCACCCTCTCCTTTCATCTGAAGGAGTTGATGCATGCAGGCCTCGTCACTCAGCAGCGCGACGGGCGCAGCCTGATTTATCGGACCGCATTCGAGCAAATGAACGCGCTGCTGGGCTTCCTCACGGAAAACTGTTGTCAGGGCCAGGCTTGCGTCACGCCGGGCGCCGATTCCTGCAAATGCTGAAAGGGGCATCTTCATGAAGCGATTTCACGTCCATGTGCACGTCGACGATCTGGCAGCCAGCGTCGCGTTTTATACGAAGCTGTTCGCGGCCGAGCCGGCGAAGCTCGAAGCGGACTATGCGAAGTGGATGCTGGAGGACCCTCGCATCAACTTTGCGATTTCGACTCGCGGCACGAAAGCCGGCGTAGATCATCTCGGTTTCCAAGTGGAGGACGCCGCGGACCTCGCCGAACTCGCGCAAAGAGCGAAGGCCGCCGACATGGCGCTGCTGGACCAAGGCGAAACCACGTGTTGTTACGCGCGCAGCGACAAACACTGGGTCGTCGATCCGCAGGGCATCGCTTGGGAACACTTCCATACGCTGGATAACGCCCCGGTCTTTGGCGACAGCGGCCAGCAGGCGCCGTCCTCGCGCGCGTCGGCTTGCTGCGGTTCGCCGGCCAAAGCCGCCGACGCCTGCGTGAAACCGGCCGGTTCGGCCTGCTGTTGAGCGCATTCACGACGATCGGGCGAAGTCCTCAATGACAACGAACGTACTCATTCTCTGCACCCACAATTCGGCGCGCAGCGTGCTGGCCGAAGGCATGTTGAACCATTGGGCGAGCAAGCTCGCGAAGGACGTGCGCGCCTACAGCGCCGGCAGCGCCCCGAGCGGGCGCATCAACCCATTCGCGCTCGAAGCGCTGTCGAATGCCGGTGTCGATACCGCGGGCTACCGGAGCAAAAGCTGGGACGAGTTCATCGCCGAAAATGCCCCGCAGATGCGCATCGTCATCACGGTGTGCGATAGCGCGGCTGCGGAGCAATGTCCGCTCTGGCCCGCAAGCCCCGTCAAGGTTCACTGGGGCTACGCCGATCCGTCCAATGCGCCCGGCGGCGATGAAGGCAAACGGCAAGCGTTCGAACTCACCCGCCAGGCGATCGGCTATCGCATGCTGCAGTTGCTTGCGCTTCCCCTCGATCGTTTGAACGACACCGAGCTGCGACGCGCGTTGAACGACATTCAAACGAACTGAACCGGACCTGCCCAAAGCCCCCATGACCGCCACTCACGTTACGCCTTCGAATAAGCCCCTTGCGAAGGCGCCCATCAGCTTTTTCGAGCGATACCTCTCTCTTTGGGTTGCCTTGTGCATCGTCGCCGGAATCCTCTTCGGCCAGTGGCTCCCCGGCGTGTTCCAGGCGATCGGCCGAATGGAATACGCGCATGTCAATCTACCGGTTGGCCTGCTGATCTGGGTCATGATCATTCCGATGCTGGTCAAGGTCGACTTCGGCGCATTGCACGAAGTGCGTCAGCACGTCAAAGGCATCGCGGTCACGCTGGTCGTGAACTGGCTCGTCAAACCGTTCTTGATGGCGTTTCTCGGCTGGCTATTCGTCAAGCACTTGTTCGCGCCCATGCTGCCTGCCGCGCAGCTGGACAGTTACGTCGCCGGCCTCATCCTGCTCGCGGCAGCGCCCTGCACGGCGATGGTGTTCGTCTGGAGCCGGCTCACCGGCGGCGATCCCTTGTTTACGCTGTCGCAGGTGGCGCTGAACGACAGCATCATGGTGATCGCGTTCGCGCCGCTCGTCGGATTGCTGCTCGGCATTTCCGCCATTACGGTGCCCTGGGCCACGCTGCTAACCTCGGTCGTGCTCTACATCGTGATTCCGGTGATCCTTGCGCAGATGCTGCGCAAGGCACTGCTAGGCCGGGGACGAGCTACCTTCGATGCGGCAATGGAAAAGATCGGGCCTTGGTCGATCACCGCGCTGCTCGCGACGCTCGTGCTGCTGTTCGCATTTCAAGGCGAGGCGATCCTCGAGCAACCGCTCGTGATCGCCCTGCTCGCGGTGCCCATTCTGATCCAGGTGCTGTTCAACTCGGCGCTCGCTTACTGGCTCAACCGGGCAGTCGGCGAAAAACACAACGTCGCGTGTCCGTCGGCGCTCATCGGCGCGTCGAACTTCTTCGAACTCGCGGTCGCCGCTGCCATCAGCTTGTTCGGCTTCAATTCCGGCGCGGCGCTGGCAACCGTGGTGGGTGTGCTGATCGAAGTACCCGTCATGCTGCTCGTGGTGCGCATCGTCAATCGTTCGAAGGCCTGGTACGAACGCGCCTAAGGTGTATTCGATGAAACGCTCGCCAATCACGGTTATCACGGCCGCCGCCGTGTTCAGCGCCGCCGTGCTTGCGTCGCCCGCTAGCGCCGAAAGCACCGCACGCCAGGGGGATGTCGCACGGCACGGAGCGCAGGTGATGCCGTTCTCCCTTGCGGCGACCATGCATGTCTTTACGAAGACCGCAGACGGCGGAATCCAGCAGGTTCTCACGAAGAAGCATCCCGACCCGAAGCAGGTCGCGTTGATTCGAGCACATCTTGCCGCAATTGCCCGGGATTTTGCGGCTGGGCATTTCGAGGCGCCGGAGCAGATCCACGGCAAGAACATGCCGGGCCTGCCGGCGTTACGGGCGGCACGGCAGGGCGAGCTCGAGATTCGTTATCGGGACCTGCCCGATGGCGGCGAAATCACCTATCGCAGCGGCGACCCTAGGCTAGTCGCAGCAATACACGAGTGGTTCGATGCACAGGTATCCGACCACGGCCACGACGCAATGGAAGGGCACGATGGCGGCATGATGCAACACCATGGGTCCGATGCCTCGACAGAGAAGTAGTCGGCTAAGGGCGTGACATGGCACGGCGGGGTCGCGCCGCGGCGGCCGAAATATGCGGCAGCGCAAGCGCGCCGACATTAGTAGATTTTCTGCTCGCTCATGAAGTATGACGCCGTTGCGAATATCGATCGTGCCGGCGGCGTCTCCGTGGGCGCAGCTATACGGAGCACACCATCGCAAATCGTTGCGCGTCGTGCGAACGCGAGTTCATCCCGTCGACGTTCCTTCCACGGCAAGAAGGCGGCGCTGACAGCTAAATGGCAGTTACCAACGCCTCTGCCTTGATACCCTGCTTTTAAGCTGCGCGCAGCATCGACGAGCGCATAAGCCGCGCCACCCGCGCGGCGGCGCGACGATCACCCACTCCCTCAATCAGGAGAAGACTCCCCATGCTCGAACTGCGCCCCGGATGCGAATGCTGCGACAAGGATCTCCCGCCGCAAGCCGAAGACGCTCTGATCTGTTCCTTCGAATGCACGTTCTGCGCCGACTGCGCAACGAACGTCCTGCATGGGACATGCCCCAATTGCGGCGGCGAATTGGTCCCACGGCCCCGCCGCCCCGAAAACAAGCTGGCCAACAATCCCCCTTCCAGCGAGCGGGTCTTCAATCCCGAATGCGGCAAGCAGCGCTGAACGCAAGATCGGCCGGCCGGCGTCCACCGGACGCGACCATGAACCGCGGTTCGCTTCTTCGCAAACCCTTGACATATATCACTCGCCCCCGCGCCGAGCGCTGCAACAATACGCCGATCCTGGTCCCCGAGCGTATCGAGCATGCCACCGTCCTTAGCCCCGCACGACATCGGCTTCTCCGACCCAATGACGCATTTGCTGGGTTGCCACGCCGACATTCGCCGCTTCTCCGGCCTGATGCTACGGCTCGATATCCATCTCATCCATTACGGGCCGGACGATACGGCTCGCTCGACGGCGCACGACATCCTCGCCTACTTCGAGCAGGAGGTGCCCCTGCACCACGCCGATGAGCGCGGCGACTTGTTTCCGACGCTGCGGCGCCTGGGCGATGCCGACATCGTGCAATCGCTCGACGCGCTAGACGCCGAGCACGAATCGCTGATGCGCACCTGGCGCGCCGTGCGCGCCTGGCTGCAAGGGGTCCGCGACCGCCGCCCATCGAAGCGCCCCGACCTGCTCGGCAAATTCGCCGCGCGCTACCCCGCCTATGCCGACCGCGAAGAACGAGAAGTATTCGGCGCAATCCTGAGGCTGCCGCGCGATCAACTGCTGTCGCTCGCCGACGGCATGCGCAGACGCAGGACGTTGCGCGGCGCGGGCTGAACGCCCCGCCGTACCGCTGCAACAACGCCTTCAACCCCCCGCGTCAATATGGCGCGAATCCCCCGCAAAGCGCCGCTAAACATCGATTTCTTATAGATGTTTAGCGGCCCGCCCCGCGCAAATCAGCAGTACGCCACCTGCGCACAACCTTTACATAGATCAAAAATCAAACTTATGATTCGGCTTAACATGTATTCGCAATGCATGTTAAAAGCTGCTTCAGCAGGATCGCTTCGCGAATCGGGGCACGTCCCGGCACTTCACCCTCTAGGAGAGAGGATATGCAATCAACACGACGCTTATGGAGATGGCTGGGCCTGGTCTGCCTGCTATCGTTCGCCGCCTTGCTTTGGCTCGGCAGGGAAATCTATCTGGCCGCCCCGCCCATTCCAAGCGCGGTCGTAAGCGACAGCGGTCAAGTGCTGTTCACCGGCGCTCAAGTCACGCGCGGCCAGCAAGTCTGGCTCGCGGCCGGCGGCCAGCAGCTTGGCACCGTCTGGGGTCACGGCAGCTACGTTGCACCCGATTGGTCGGCCGACTGGTTGCACCGTGAAGCGCTGCAACTGCGCGAAAACTGGGCCCAGCAACAATACGGCAAACCGTATGCGGCGCTCACGCCGGACGAGCAAGGCACGTTGGACGCGCGCCTGAAGCGCGAGATGCGGGCCAATCGCTACGACGCCGGCACGGGCCGCATCACGTTGTCCGATGCGCGCGCCAGCGCTGCGCGTGATGTCGCCGCCCACTACGAAGCCTTGTTCGGCACCGATCGCTCGCTCGATACGTTGCGCGACCAATACGCGATGAACGCCGGCTCGGTCCAAAGCGCAGACGATCGCGCCGCGCTCGCCGCTTTCTTCTTCTGGTCGGCTTGGTCGGCAACGACCGATCGTCCCGGGCAAACGGATATCACCTACACGAACAACTGGCCCCACGAACCGCTCGTCGACAACAACCCGACCGTCGCGAACGGCATGTGGTCGATTGCAAGCGTGGTCCTGTTGCTCGCCGGTATCGCCGGCATGATCTGGTATCACTCGGCGCACAGCGACGGCGAAGAGCCCGTCGCGCCGCCCGCGCAAGACCCGCTGTTCAACGTGAAGGCGACGCCTTCGATGAAGGCGACCAAGAAGTACTTCTACGTGGTCATCGGCTTGCTGCTCGTGCAAGTGGGCATGGGCGCCGTCACGGCCCACTATGCCGTCGAGGGTCACAGCTTCTTCGGCTTCCCGTTAGCCGAGGTGCTGCCGTGGGTTGCCAGCCGCACGATTCATACGCAGTTCGGCGTGCTGTGGATCGCGACGGCATGGCTCGCGACCGGCTTGTATATCTCGCCGCTGCTGTCGGGACATGAGCCCAAGTTTCAAAAGCTCGGCGTCAACGTGCTGTTCTATGCGCTGCTGTTCATCGTGGTCGGATCGACTGCGTGCGGCTGGCTCGGCACGCTGCAGCACCGCGGCACCGATTTCGCGTTCTGGATCGGCAACCAAGGGCTCGCCTACACGAGCATGGGTCGCGTCTGGCAAATCCTGCTGTTCATCGGCCTGCTGTTCTGGCTCGTGTTGATGGGCCGTGCATTGATGCCCGCGCTCAAGAACCCGAAAACGAACGGACGCGGCTTGATCGGCATGGTGTTCCTGTCCGCCGCCTGTATCGGCGCGTTCTACTCGACGTCGCTCGCCTGGGGCCAACACACGCACTACTCCATGATCGAATACTGGAGATGGTGGCTCGTGCATCTGTGGGTCGAAGGGTTCTTCGAAGTGTTCGCAACGGCCGTGATCGCACTGATCTTCTCGCGCCTGGGCCTCATTCGAATCGATTCGGCCAACCGCGCCATCGTGCTCGAAACGATCGTGTTCCTCTTCGGCGGCATTCTCGGCACGCTGCACCACCTTTACTTCACCGGCGCTTCGACGGCCGTGATCGCAGTTGGTGCGGTGTTCTCCGCGTTCGAAGTCGTGCCGCTCGCGCTCATCGGGCTCGAAGGCTGGCAAACGTATCGCAAGACGAAGGCGGCGCCCTGGGTTCAAACGTACAAGTGGGCAATTCTCTGTTTCGTCGCCGTGGGCCTGTGGAATACCGTCGGCGCCGGTCTGCTCGGCTTCTCGATCAACCCGCCGATCTCGCTGTACTACGTGCAAGGCCTGAACATCACCCCCGCACACGGGCACGCCGCGCTCTTCGGCGTGTACGGGATGCTCGGCATCGGCCTCATGCTGTTCTGCCTGCGCGGCCTGTCGGCGCGCGAAGCTTGGGACGACTCGCTGCTCAAGCCCGCGTTCTGGCTGCTCAACGTCGGCCTGTTCATGATGGTGTTCTTCTCGATCCTGCCGTCGGGGATCTACGAAGCATGGGCCAGCGTCAGCAAGGGGCTCTGGTACGCGCGCTCGCCTGAAGTCGTGCATGCGCCGATCATGCAGGCCCTCGTTTGGGTGCGGGTGCCCGGCGACATCCTGTTCGCTGTCGGCGTGCTTTACCTCGGGTGGTTCGCCCTGCGCCTGCTGCGTCCCGGCCGGCCGGTCGAAGCGCCCGTGAAGTCCGCGGTGCATCGCGTGTAAATCGCGCCATGCTCGCTTGGTAGGGCTCGTGTTCGCATGACGCCTCGCGACGGCCGGACCCTTGGGTCCGGCCGTCTGGCCATCGAACCTGTTCGGAGAAATGCTATGAATCCCGCATCGATCGCCTCCACCGCGCCGATGACGCGCGAGCTGATCCACGCTGCGCTCACGCAAGTCATCGATCCCGAGATCGGCATCAACATCGTCGATCTGGGCCTCGTCTACGATGTCGAATCGAACGACGAAGGCTGGCGCATCGCCTTGACCATGACCTCGCCCGCGTGCCCGATGGGTCAATCGATCCTCGACGACGTGCGCGCGGTCATCGACACATCGCTCGCGATCGGCACGAGCGTCGACATCGATCTCGTTTGGGAACCGCCATGGGACCCGTCGATGATGAGCGATGCGGCGCGCGATACGCTGGGATGGAGCGACGATTGAACCGGACGCCGCACGCCGTTTCGAAGGCTGCGCCGCTGCGCGTCGCCATGCGGGTTGCGTTCGCCGCGGCGATCGTGCTCACGTTCGCTTGCGGTGTGTTCGCCGGGCTGGCGCGCTTCGGCGTGGCGGCGCCCCCTCATGCGCTCACGAATGCGGTATGGCACGGCGTGCTGGTGCTGCCCATGTTCTTCGGCGCCGTGGTGAGCTTGGAGCGAGCCGTCGCCCTGGGCGGCGGCCGTCATCTTTGCGCGCCCGTGGCCGTCGCCTTCGCGGCCGTGCTGCTGTTGGCGGGCGCGCCGCCCCTATGGGCGCAACTGCTGCTCTTCGCGGGCGCCTCGCTCGCGCTCGCAAGCGTGCTCGGCTTGGTGCGCCGCCACACCGAGCTGCATCTGGCGATACTCGCGCTCGGCGTATCGAGCTGGTGGTTCGGCGATCTGCTCTGGCTCACGAGCGCCACGCCGCTTGTCGCCGTGCCGAGCTGGGTCGCGTTTCTCGTCTTGACCATCGCGGCGGAACGGCTCGAGCTGACACGCCTGCGGCCCACGCCGCGGCGCGCGCGGGCCTGGTTCGTGACGATCGTCGTCGTCTTGCTCGCCAGCGTCGCATGGGCCTGGCTCATGCCCAACGCAGGCCTGCGCGGTTTCTCCGCATGCCTGATCGCACTGGCCGCGTGGCTCACGCGCTACGACATCGCGCGCGTCACGGTGCGCCAACGCGGCCTGACGCGCTTCATCGCGGTGTGCTTGTTGTCAGGCTATGGATGGCTGGCGCTGAGCGGCGCGCTAGGCGTGTTCGGCGCTTGGCGCGTTGGCCACCCTTGGCACGACGCTGCGTTGCATGCGCTCACGCTCGGCTTCGTGATTTCGATGGCGCTCGGCCATGCACCGATCGTGCTTCCAGCGGTCGCACGCCTGCGTGTGAGCTATCGCCCCGTCTTCTACCTGCCGCTCGTCGCGCTCCATCTCGCGCTCGGCGCGCGCGTGGCCGGCGCGCTCTTGGATGCGTTCCCCCTGCGCCGCGCCGGCGCCATCGGCAATGCAATCGCGCTTGCTTTGTTCGTCGCCGTCATGGCGCGGGCGGCTTGGACCGCGCGCACCGAGGCGCGCATCGTCTCGCACAGGAGGTGACGTAAGAACTCTGCACCCCTAACCACTTTCTTTATCGATTACCTGTGACGCGCTTCTCGGCGCGGACGCATTTTTCCTTTGATTTGCATATCGGAGTCAAGCATGGCCCACCCTTCCCTCGACGCCACCTATCTGTTCGATGCCCGCGGTATCGCCAAGCGCTTCCGTCACGCCGCTATCTTTGCGGCACTGGAGACGCTCGATCACGGCGAAACGATGCGCTTCGTCAACGATCACGATCCACTCCCGCTGCTCAACCAAATTCAGCAGCGCTACGGCGACCAAGTCCGCATTCAGTACGTAGAGCGTACCCCTGAGCGGATCGCCATCGACTTCGGCATCTGGCTCACGGCAAACGAAGGCGCCCCCGCCGAGCAAGCCTCGGCAGGCGGCTGCGCCGGCGGTGGCGCCGGCAGCTGCGGCTGCAGCGGCGGCTAAGCGGCTCGGCCACCGGGCCACGGCAGGCGAGCGCCGAGCGCGCTGCCGCCACGGCAATCGGTCGCGCACCGCTTGGGGGCGCGACCGCTCGAAACTTAATCCAGGTCAAGTAGACGCGATAATGCCGATCACCGGCATTGACCCCACCATATATGGTGCATACGATGAGCAACATCACAACATATTGTGCTCATCGAGGACCGCATGGAACGCCAGCCCACGCTTGACCGTCTCACCCAAGCCATTCGTCTCGCGCCAGCGGCCGATCGGTCCAAGCCTTTCGTCGAAGTGGGTTCCGCCATCGACGAATATCTCGACCGCTTGGACTGGCGCGTCAATGCGAACGCCAACCAGGGCTACTCCCTGGGCGGGTTGATCCTCAACATCTCGGGCAAGCTCGTCGCCAACTATTGGCTGAGCCATATTTATCCGCCCGCCGTGGGCGAAGCGCATCGCAATGCCGATCTGCATATCCACGATCTCGACATGCTCTCGGGATACTGCGCCGGCTGGTCGCTGCGCACTTTGCTGACCGAGGGGCTCAACGGCGTGCCGGGCAAGGTCGAAGCAGGCCCGCCCAAGCATATGTCCAGCGCCGTCGGGCAAATCGTCAATTTCCTCGGAACGCTGCAGAACGAATGGGCCGGCGCGCAAGCGTTCAGCTCGTTCGATACGTACATGGCGCCGTTCGTGCGCAAGGACGGCCTGCGCTACGACGAGGTTCGCCAATACATTCAGGAACTCATCTACAACCTGAACGTGCCTTCGCGCTGGGGCACGCAAACGCCATTCACGAATCTCACGTTCGATTGGGTATGCCCGGAAGATCTGCGCGAGCAAGTGCCCATCATCGGCGGCAAAGAGGTGGACTTCACCTACGGCGAGCTGCAAGCCGAGATGGACATGATCAACCAGGCCTACATCGAAGTCATGCAGGCCGGCGACGCAAAGGGCCGCGTCTTCACGTTTCCGATCCCGACCTACAACATCACGGCCGATTTCGACTGGACGAGCCCCAATGCGAACCGGCTGTTCGAGATGACGGCGCGTTACGGCCTGCCGTACTTTCAAAACTTCATCAATTCGGAACTGAAGCCGAACATGATTCGGTCGATGTGCTGCCGCCTTCAACTCGATCTGCGCGAGCTGCTCAAGCGCGGCAACGGCTTGTTCGGCTCGGCCGAGCAGACCGGTTCGATCGGCGTCGTCACGATCAATTGCGCGCGGCTCGGCTATCTGTATGCCGGCGACGAAGCGGCGCTCATGACGCGCATCGACACGCTCATGGAGTTGGGCAAGGACAGCTTGGAAATCAAGCGGCTCGTGATTCAAAAGCACATCGACAATGGGCTTTTCCCCTACACGAAGCGATACCTCGGCACGCTGCGCAATCACTTCTCCACGCTAGGCGTGAACGGCATCAACGAGATGATCCGCAACTTCACGGGCGACGAGCACGACCTCACGACCGAATGGGGCCATGCGTTCGCCGTGCGTCTGCTCGACCGGATTCGCGCGAAGATGCTCGCGTTCCAAGAGGAAACGGGGCATATGTACAACCTCGAGGCCACGCCGGCAGAAGGCACGACCTATCGCTTCGCCAAGGAAGACCGCAAGCGCTACCCCGACATTTTGCAAGCGGGCACGCCGGAGATGCCGTACTACACGAACTCGTCGCAGTTGCCCGTCGGCTTCACCGAAGATCCCTTCGAAGCGCTCGAGCATCAAGACGATCTGCAGCGTAAATACACCGGCGGCACCGTACTGCATCTTTACATGACCGAGCCGCTATCGTCGGCCGACGCTTGCCGCGAACTCGTCAAGCGCACGCTGAGCCGGTTCTCGCTGCCGTACATCACCGTGACGCCGACGTTCTCGATCTGCCCCAAGCACGGGTATCTGCCCGGAAAGCACGAGTTTTGTCCCAAATGCGACGAAGCGCTGCTTCAACGCAAATGCAATCAACCCGCAACGACTGAAACTACGGAGTCCCAACAATGAACGCGACCACCCAAAACGTCACCCCCATGCTGCTCGATGAAGAACGTCAGCCCTGCGAGATCTGGACGCGCGTGATGGGATACCACCGGCCGGTCTCCTCGTTCAACACGGGCAAGAAGGGCGAATTCTACGAGCGCACCTACTTCACGGAAGAGGCCTCGCTTGCTGCCTGAGGCCGAATCCGCGCCCGCTGCCAAGCGTGCGACGCCGCTGCGACTGCTCAAGGTCGGCGGCGTCGCGCCTTTCACGGCCACCGATTATCCGGGCCAGTTGGCTGCGGTCGTGTTCGTGCAAGGGTGCCCGTGGCGATGCGGCTACTGCCACAACACGCATTTGCAGCCGCGCACGCGCGAGGGTGCCGTGTCTTGGGCCAAGGTGATGGGTTTTCTAGAGCGGCGCGTCGGGCTGATCGACGCCGTGGTGTTCAGCGGCGGCGAGCCGACCTCCGATCCGGCGCTGGCCGCCGCCATCGGCGAGGTCCGCGCGCTCGGTTTCAAGATCGGCCTGCACAGCGCGGGAACGCATCCGCGGCGGTTCGAACGCGTGCTGCCGCTCCTCGATTGGGTCGGCTTCGACGTGAAGGCGCCGTTCGAGGATTACGAGCAAGTGACGCGCATGCGCGAGAGCGGAACGTTCGCGCGGCGCAGCCTCGAAGCGCTGCTCTCGAGCGGGGTCGATTACGAGTGCAGGACGACCGCGCACCCGAGCTTGCTGACCGATGCGGATCTGCTCAAGCTCGCGCACTCGCTTTCGGCCATGGGCGTGAAAAAACACTACCTGCAGATTTTCCGCAAGCAAGGATCGGCCGATGCCGCGTTGAATGCGGTAGGCACGACGGGCTACCCGAGCGGGCCGGCCCTAGATGAAATGCGCAGGCTCTTTCCTACGTTCGACGTGAGGCGCGGCTGATCCTTGGGCGATGCGCGATGCCTGTTGAACGATGCACGCGATGCGCGATCGCCGGGCTTTGCCGACCGGCCAGGCTCAGCGATGCTCCGCCGATTCGGCATCGCAGGCGTGCGCTTCGCCCTCGACGAGCGAGCTCGCGGCACGCGACACTTCCTCGATGACCTGCTCGGCCTGCTCCACGTCGAAGTCGGCATGAAATCGCTTCTTCACGCCATGCTCGGCCAACTGCACGTATTCGTCGGCGGCGATGTCGTGCCGCGCGAGCGAGCTCTTCACGCATGCGAGCGGACACCCGTCGATCGCGATGATCGGCCGCCCGGAGTGGGCGATCTTCACCAGTGCGGGGACATCCCCGCCCACGCCGGCGATGCACGACATTTCAGCCATGCCGCGGCGGTCGAGCTGCAAGGCGACGTAGTTGGCCATCTGCGCCGCGCTCGAACACCCCGAGCACGAGTAGACGAGCGGTAACGCGCGACGTTCATTGTTCATCTTCGAAAGCTCCGTGACTATGCCCCACGCCGACGAGCGTTGGAGCCGCCCCCCGCGGGAGGCGCCCTGCTATCGCGGCGGGCTGCGCCTGCCGCGAGCTGCGAATGCGGGCGCGAACCGCTCGAGCGAAAAGTTCGACAGGTCGATCGCATCGAGCGAGTTCTTGACGAGCAGTCCGAGTTCCGTGTCGCCTTCCATCGTCAAGCGTCGACTGAAGAACAGCGTGTCGGGATCTTGGGTGCGCCGCGCCAACTGAAAGAAGTCGTAAGCGCTCGCGCTGATCGTCAGGTCGATGTCTCCGGCGTGCCTTGCCGCGCGAAACGCGCCGCCTCGGTAGACGAAGTCGAATGCCACGCCCGCGTCGCGCACCTCGATTCGCAACGCGCGATCTTGCAGTTGCGCGAGCGTATCGTCGGGAAGATGAGGCTTCACCGTCAAATTGAGCCCGCCGACGAACAGCAGCGAGCCTGGATACGCGGGGAGCTTGGACAGCACGCCGCGTATCAGCGAAGGCACCTCGTAGCCGATCTGGCTCATTGAGCACTCCTAATGGGTTCCATCTGCGAGGCTTCCTGCTTCTGATCCAGCCCCGGCATGCCGTGCCAATATCCGTCGCAGCGCGATTCGGGCATGAGCCGCCCCATGCGCTCCAAGGCCTGCGAACCGGTCAGCCTGCCGTCGGCAGCATCGCGGAAGATGTCGACGATTTCGCTCATCCCTTGCGACTGCGGGCTCAAGCGGAGCACATCGACGCCAAGCGCCTTCAACGTATCGATCGAGTCGACCAAGTTGTAGACGCGCGCCGATTGGATCGAAATGCCGTTCAATACGAGGAAGGGCTGCCCTTCCCTAGTGCGCAGCATGAGACCGTCGGGGTGTTCGATGCAGACGTATTGACAGTTTTCGCGCGGCAGATTGCGTTGTCGCGCAGTGAAGCACCGCGCGGAAAACGCGAGCGGCAAACGCCCATAGGCGAAGACTTCGGTCTGCACGCCATCGGGTCGCGCGCGCTGCATCTGCCCGAGCGCATCCGCGCTCATTTCCAGCGGCATGACCCAGCGTTTGGCCCCGACGCCGGCCAGCACGTCCAGCGTCGGCTCGTTGTAGACGTTGAGCCAGGGCCCCGCGACGAACGCATTGCCTTGCAGGTTGCGAACCGCACCCATGTCGTTCGCTTCGACGAGGTACCGGCCGTTGCCGGTCACCGCTTTCATCGTCGCGACGTCCTTGCCCGATTCGAGCAGAATCTGCGTCGAGAGCACGACTTCCTTGCCCGCCTGCGACAGCATCTGCGCGATTTCCAGCCAATCGGGCAGGCGCAGCTCGTGGCGACGGGAGCACACCGTCTCGCCCAGATACACGATGTCGACGGGCGCCGTGCTCATTGCTTCGTAAAATTGCAGCGTCTGGACGCGCGACCAATAGTAATGAATCGGACCGATTGCGATCTTCACTTGCTCTCCTGCGCTGCGCCTCATTTCCAAGGACGGTGGTAGGCGCCCAGCGTGTGTTGCTGACCTTCCGCGACTTTATCGAGCTCGCCCATCCAAGCCGGCTTGACGCTGTAGCGCTGCGGGTTGGCCCGGCACTGATCGATCGCGTCGCGCCATACGCGCGTGACTTGCGCCACGTAGGCGGGGCTGCGTTGCCGGCCTTCGATCTTGATGGCCTTCACGCCCATTTGCATGAGACGCGGCAACAATTCGAGCGTATTCAAGCTCGTCGGCTCTTCGATCGCGTAATAGCTTTCCCCGGCCACGTCGAAGCGGCCTTTGCACAGCGTCGGGTAGCCCGCGTTCTCGTCGTCGGCGTAACGGTCGATCAGCACGCCGTTCAAGCGCGACTCGAGCCCCTGCGAGGTTTTTTGCCACCGCACGTGCTTCGCGGGCGAACACACGCCGTGGGTATTGGGCGACTCGCCCGTTGCATACGAGGACAGCGCGCAGCGCCCTTCCACCATCACGCACAGGCTGCCGAAACCGAAGACTTCGAGTTCGACCGTCGTGTTTTCCGTCACGTGCTCGACTTGTGTGAGCGACAGCACGCGCGGCAGCACGGCGCGCGAAACGCCGAAATGCTGCTGATAGAAGTTGATCGCTTCGTAGTTCGTTGCCGAGCCTTGCACCGACAGATGCAAGCGCAAATCAGGATAGCGATCGCGCGCGTAGCGCATGAGTCCCGGATCGGCCACGATAACCGCATCGACGCCGGCTTCGGCCGCGCGGTCGACAGCGGTGCGCCAGACGGGCCACGCCGTGGGCTGCGGGTAGGTATTGAGGGCGACCAGCACCTTGCGGCCACGCTCGTGCGCATAGTCGATGCCGGTGCGAATCGCCGCTTCGTCGAAATTCAGGCCTGCGAAGTTTCTCGCGTTCGTCGCGTCGCGAAAGCCGAGGTACACGCAATCGGCGCCGTTATCGACGGCGGTCTTCAATGCCGGCAGGCTGCCGGCCGGACAGACGAGCTCCATCTATGGGGAATGCCTCTTCATGAAAAATGCGCTTGGCGCGCGGTCGCCGCTACACCGAAAGACGGCTGCGTATTTAGGCTGCGGCGTCCACCGGCATGCGCGCGTGCGAATCGTCGGCCGCGCGGGGCGTCCCGGCGCTCGCTTCGTTCTCCGCGGGCTTGACGCCGGTCAGCAGGTAGGTGATGAGATCGCGCACGGGGCGAATCTGCGTGCCGAAGGGCAACGCCTCCGACCCGCGAAAGAACAGCCCGCGCTTGACGTCGCCGGCCAGCGCATAGGCGAGCCGCGTGTCGATGCAAAACTGCCCATGCTTGGCGATGCCGTCGCGCAAGCCGCACTGGGCCAGGCAATCGAAACCGACCGTGCATTTGCGCGCTTTGGCCACGCGTTGCAGCTTGGCTTCCTTCTCGAGGTATTCGGCCAACCAAGGCGTGCGCACTGCGCGTGCTGGAAGCCCCGCCACGCTCATGAAAGTGACGATGTCATCGGGCGTTGCCTCGACGAGCACGCGCTTGAAGTTCGGGTGAGCATCGCCCTCCTCGCTCACCGCGAACGGCGTGCCCAATTGCACCGCGCTCGCGCCGAGCGACATCAACTCGCGCACTTGCTCCGGCGTGTGAATGCCGCCCGCGGCGATGAGCGGGATGCGCTCGCGTTCGAGGCCGAGGTCCTTGAACAACGCCAGCGTGCTTTCGATGACTTCCGAGAACGCGAACTGCGGGTTGGCGACGCTCTCGATCGTGGGTGCGCCAAGATGCCCTGCCGCGTAGCGCGGGTTCTCGATGACGATCGCATCGGGCAAGCGTTGTTTGCGCATCCACTTCTTGAGCACGAGCCCGATGCCGCGCGCATCCGACAGAATGGGGATCAGCGCCACCTCGGGATAATCGGCCGTCAGCTCGGGCAGATCGAGCGGCAAGCCCGCGCCGACGACGACGGCATGCGCCCCGCTTTCGCACGCCTGGCGCACGTAATCGGCATAAGCCGCGACCGCGCGCATCACGTTGACGGCGACGGCGCCGCGGCCGCCCGACAACGCGAGTGCGGCGCGAATCTCGCGATCGAGCGCTTCCAAATTGACGGCGTCGATCAGCGCGCGGTCGCGCGAGCGGGCCGTCTTGACCATGAGATCGGGATGATGGCGGCGCAGATCGACGCTCGAAATCGTTCCGAGCGCACCGAGCGAGGCAACGGTTCCAGCCAGGCGATGCGCGGATACGCCCACCCCCATTCCGCCTTGCACGATGGGCAGCAATGCTTTGCCCTTGATGCGCAGGGTTTCGAATACAGCCTTCGGCACTGACACGGGACAACCTCACGACGATCGCAGTAACCGGTAGTGTGAGGGGGAGAAGGACTGCGGACCTTAATCTGGATCAAGAACCGGTCCCGGCTTCGGTGTGACAATCGATCGCTGATGAAACCCCTTGCTTGTGAAACGATGCTCGCGCTATGCGGGCTCGAACCTCCCGAACCGATGGAGCGCGTGCTCGCGGCGCTGCGCACGCTCGCCGACGGCCGCTTCCTGTCCATGGAAATCGATCGCGAGCCGCTGCCGCTGTTTGCGCTGCTCGCGCGCGGCGGTTACGACTACGAGATGCGCGGACCGCTTGGCGGGCGCTACGAGATCGATATTTGGCGCAGGGCGTGATGCGGCGCGACCTGGAACTCGATGCATCGCCACCGCTCGGCGCGCCGTTACGCTTCTTTTTGAACGCACCCGTGTTCGCGTCGATAGCCGCGGCGTTGCTGCTTTATGCGGGCCCCGCAGGGTTCGCATCGCGCTGGTCGCCGTTTGCGCTCGCCGCGACGCACGCGCTCACGCTGGGCGCATTCGCAAGCGTGATGATGGGTGCGCTCATGCAGATCCTGCCGGTCGTGGCAGGGGCACAAATTGCGTGGGCACGCACAAGCGCCATCGGCATTCATGCGCTGCTCACGCTCGGCACGCTCTTGCTGATCGCCGCATTCATTGGCGCGAACAGCGCACTCTTTCCCTTCGCCGGTTCGCTGTGCGCCGCCGCCGCCGCCTGGTTCGCGCTCGCTTGCGCCATTGGCCTCGCGCGACGGTCCTCGGCTAGAACGCGCGGCACGGCCGATATCGTGCGCGCGGTGGGCCTCGCGTTGGTTGCACTGCTCGTCACCGTGGGGCTGGGCGCGATGCTCGCGCTGTCTTTGTCGCGTCCCCTGTCGCTACCGATGGTCACGCTGACGAATCTCCATCTCGCGTGGGGGCTGGCCGGATGGATCGGACTGCTCACCGCGGGCGTGGCCTATCAGGTGATCCCAATGTTTCAGGTCACCGAGCCGTACCCGCGCATGCTCACGCGGGCGTTTGCGCCGCTCGCGTTCTGCGCGCTCGCGCTGCTCACGCTGGGCAGCCTGGGGTGGCCGGCGCATGGCGCCATCGCTGCCGTTGCATTGCACGGCTCATTGCTTGCACTGTACTGCGGCTTCGCCGTGGTGACGCTCGCGCTGCTCCATCGCCGCAAGCGCCCCGCCCCCGATGCGACGACGCTCTTTTGGCGCACGGCGATGGCGAGCGTCGTCTGCGCGGCGCCCGCTTGGGCCATCGGCGCGTTGGCGGGCCGGCCGTCGAGCGCGGTCACGGTCGGGATTCTGTTGCTTGCGGGCGGTGTTTGGTCGGCGATCAGCGGCATGCTCTACAAGATCATTCCCTTCTTGCTGTGGTACCACATGCAAGCGTCGATCGACGTGCGCTCGTCGATCGTGCCGAAAGTCAAAGCAGTGCTGCCCGACACCCATGCCCGTGCGCAGTATTGGGCGCATTTGATCGCGCTCGTGCTGTTGCTCGCTGCCGGCGCATCGCCCGCGTGGCTGGCACGCCCCGCCGCATTGGCGTTCGTCGCCTCGAACCTATGGCTCGGGGCGAACATGGCGGGCGCGTTGCGGGTTTATGTGCGGGTCGTGCGCAAGCTCGCTTCAGTACGCGCAAGCAGCCTCGAGCTTTGACGGATCGGGGATCAAGATTTCACGGCCGCGAATGGTGACGAGCCCGCGCGTGCCGAGTTCATGCAGGATGCGCGAGAAATGTTCCGGCGTGAGATTCAAGCGCGAAGCGACCATTTTCTTGCCCGCCTCCAGCAGCACGCGCCGCCCCGGCTCCTCACAGCCCGCCTCCGGCTCGCCTTTTTGCGCGAGTAGATAGCTGATCACGCGGTGGGTGCCCGTGCGCAGCGAATAGGCCTCGACGTCGCGCATCAGCGCGTGCAGGCGAGCGCTCATACCGGCCAGCATCTTGCAAGCGAAGTCGGGGTCGGTGCGCAAGCCGTCGACGATGGCCGCCTTGGTTACGTGCAGCAGCAAGGAATCGCTGAGCGCCTGCGCCGATACGAAATAGGGTTTCCCGAGAAACATCAATGCTTCGCCGAAGCTGTCGCCGGGGCTGACGAGCCGCACCACTTTTTCTTCGCCGAGGGGCGAAGTCACACTGAGCTTGATCTGCCCGTAGACGACCGCGTGCAGGCCCGTGCAGGGGTCGCCGCAATGGAACACCATCTCTTTTCGCGCAACCTGTTGCTGCGTCGTGCCGAGCGCGACACGATCGAGCTCGGCGTCCGAGAGCTCGTTGAACAGCGGCATTCGGGCGAGAAAGTCCTGAACGCGAATCTTCCCTTTTTGCATCGATCGCCCCCATCCGCTAAGAGTCATATCAGCTTCGAATAGGACGCGGCGCTGGGTCGCCCCAGGTACTTGTCGAACGTCATCGCCACGGCGCGCACGAACAGCCGCCCTTTGGGCAAGACTCGAATCGAACCTTCGTCGACGGCAACGAGCTGCGCTTGCTCGAACGGCGCCAGCGCCGCGAGCTCCGCCTCGAAGTAGCGTCCGAAGTCGATGCCGTGCCGAGCTTCGACGTCACCGAACACGAGCGGCATGCTGCACATCAGCGTCATGACGACTTCACGGCGCAAGAGGTCGTCGGCGCTCAGCGTCATGCCGCGCTCGACCGGAAGGCGCCCTTCGTCCAGCCGCTCGTAATAGGTCTTCACCGACCGCGTCGATTGACAGTAGGACCGCCCGATCTTACCGATGGCCGAGACGCCGAAGCCGACCAGGTCGCATTCGGCCTGTGTCGTGTAGCCCTGGAAGTTGCGATGCAGGCTGTTCTCGCGCAGCGCACGGCTCAATTCGTCGTCCGGCTTGGCGAAATGATCGAGACCGATGTAGACATAGCCCGCGTCGAGCAGCCTGCGCGTCGCTCGCATGAAGATGCGCAGCCGGTCCTCGGCGAGCGGCAGCTCGCGCGCGTCGATGAGGCGCTGCGCCTTGAAGCGCGAGGGCAGGTGCGCGTAGTTGTAGAGCGCGATGCGATCGGGGGCGAGGCGCACCACTTCGTCGAGCGTGCGCTCGAAGCTAGCGACCGATTGTCGCGGCAAGCCGTAAATCAAATCCATGTTGATGGATTGAAAGCCGGCGTCGCGGCTCGCGCCCAATGCACGCTCGACCATGTCGAGCGGCTGAATGCGGTTCACGGCCTGCTGCACGGCCGGATCGAAATCTTGCACGCCGAAGCTCGTGCGATTGAAGCCCAGCGCGGCAAGCTCGGCCAATGTCGTCGGCTTCACCGTTCGCGGGTCGATCTCGACGCCCAACTCGGCTTCGGGCACGAAGTCGAAATGCTTGCGCAGCCCTTCGAGCAACGTACCGAGTTCGGCCATGCTGAAAAAGGTCGGCGTGCCGCCGCCCAAATGCAATTGGGAGGTGCGCCGATCGTCGCCGAGTTCGGGCGCGACCATCGCGATTTCGCGCAACAGGTAGCCGAGGTATTCGGTGGCCCGCCCGTGCTCGCGCGTAATGACTTTGTTGCAGGCGCAGAAATAACAGAGCGATTCGCAGAACGGCAAATGGGCGTAGACCGAGAGCCGGGGCTTCACCGCCGCGCCGGCGCGCTCCGCGAGATGACCGCGATAGGCGGCCTCGTCGAAGCCGGGCACGAAGCGATCGGCGGTCGGGTAAGACGTATAGCGCGGCCCCGCGTTGTCGAAGCGCCGGATCAGCGCCTCCGATATCTCGATGTCGGCGAAACGATCAAGGTCCGCTTTCGGCGTGGTAGACGAGGTGTCGCGGCATTGCGCCGTTTCTGCTGACATATTCCTTCCCATGAACGTGCGTGGCCGGCAACGGGGCCGGCTGCGATCATTATCGAACCCACGATCCATAAAAACTTGATGTATGTCAGCAATGTTTCGTTCGGAGGCTCGCTCCCGGTGTCCATCTTGCCTAGTCACACGGTCCGCGGTGCGCATAAAAGATATACAATGCATCTACTTTATAGGTGGCGTATGCGACTCACGGATTTCACCGATTACAGTCTGCGCGTGCTCATGTATGCAGCCGTGCGCTCGGACGAACTCGTCACGATTGCCGAAATTTCCGAGGCGCTCGGGATCGCGCGCGGGCATCTCGTCAAGATCGTGCATGCGCTCGGCCGCGCCGGTTATCTGAGCACGACGCGCGGCCGCACGGGCGGCTTGAAGCTGGGGCGACCGGCCTCGCGCATCACGGTTGGCGACGTGGTGCGGACGATGGAGGCCGACTTTCGGATGGTGGAGTGCTTCGATACCGAGGGCAACGCTTGCGTGATCACCGCGGCATGCGGGCTGCGCGGCGTGCTCGGCAGCGCACTGCGCGCGTACTTCGAAGTGCTGGACAAGTTCACGCTGGCCGATATCGCAGCGGAGCAGGGCAAGCTATTGCGGCTGCTGGGGCTCAATGCCACCGAGCAGCCGCTCGTGCGCATGGCGCGCAAGTAGCGCGTGCCGCGTTCAGTCAGAACGCGTTGACAGGAATCTTCAGATAACGCACGCCGTTCGATTCGGGCGGCGGCATGTCGCCGGCCCGGATGTTGACTTGGACCGCCGGCAGGATCAGCACCGGCATCGAGAGCGTGCGGTCCCGTTCCGTCCGCATTTGGACGAAGGCCTCTTCCGAGACCCCATCGTGCAAATGCACGTTCGCACGGCGCTCTTGCTCGACGCTCGTCTCGCAGCGTGCTTCACGCGAAGGCGGGGGATAGTCGTGGCACATGAACAGGCGCGTTTGCGGCGGCAGGGCGAGTAGCTTTTGCACCGAGCGGTAGAGCGCATGCGCGTCGCCGCCGGGGAAATCGCAGCGCGCCGAGCCCACGTCCGGCATGAACAGCGTGTCGCCCACGAACACCGCATCGCCGATTTGGTAGGCCATGTCGGCAGGCGTGTGGCCAGGCACGTGCAGCGCGCGCCCGGTCAACTCACCGAAAGCGAAAGTCTCGTCCGCGGCGAACAGATGGTCGAATTGCGTCCCATCCGCTGGCACGTCGCCTCCCAGATTGAACACGCGCTTGAACGCGCCCTGAACCGTGCGTATCTGCTCGCCGATCGCCGTCTTGCCGCCCAGCTCGCGTTTCAGGTATTGGGCCGCCGAAAGGTGATCGGCATGGGCATGGGTCTCGAGCAGCCACTGCACCTGCAGGCGATGCTCACGCACGAACGCAATGACGCGGTCGGCCGATGCGGTACTCGTGCGGCCCGACTTCGGGTCGTAGTCGAGGACCGAATCGATGACGGCCGCCGGCGTGCCGTCGCCGGCATGAACGACGTACGTGAACGTCGAGGTCGCACAATCGAAAAATGGCGCTACTTGGGGACGCATCGTCAATCCCTTCCAAAAGTGGAGTTGCCAAACAATATATCAATTAATATAATGTCTCTCAACATATTGTTGAACTTGCACCTACCGCGTCATATGGAAAGCCAGCTTACGCCGCAAACGTTGGACCACCTACGCCACTCGGCCACGAAGTGTTGTGCGCTACTCAAAGCCATGGCGCATGAGGACCGGCTGCTATTGCTGTGCCAGCTCACCGAGGGCGAGCAAAACGTCGGCGAGCTCGAAGCGCGTGTCGGCCTGCATCAGCCCAGCCTGTCGCAACACTTGGGCGTGTTGCGCGAAGAAGGGCTCGTCGCTGCAAGGCGAGAGGGCAAGTACATCTATTACAGCCTCGCCAGCGAGGAAGTCATCGCCATCATGCAAACTTTGGCCGAGCTCTTTTGCGGCAAGACCGAAGGGGCCAAGGCATGATCGTCGATATGTCGCATTTCGCCCCTGTCGCGGCCGTCACGGGCGGGCTGCTCATCGGCGCCGCGTCGGGTTTGTACATGCTGCTCAACGGCCGCATCGCCGGTATCAGCGGCATGATCGGCCGCCTGCTGGAACGGCGAACGCTCGAGCGCGCTTCTGCGCTCGCCTTTCTGCTCGGGCTCGTTGCCGCTCCGTGGCTGTGGCGGTTGGCTGCGCCGCTGCCCGCGGCCACCATCGAAGCCTCGCCATCCATGTTGGTGGCCGCCGGTTTGCTCGTCGGTTTCGGCACGCGCCACGGCTCGGGTTGCACGAGCGGCCACGGCGTATGCGGCATTTCCCGCGGCTCGGCCCGTTCGATCGCCGCCACGCTCTCGTTCCTATCGTTAGGATTCCTAACCGTCTTTCTGCTTCGTCACGCTTGATATGCTCGCTCTGTCCGGTTTCGCCGCAGGTCTCCTGTTCGGCTTAGGCCTCATCGTATCCAACATGGCCAACCCCGAGAAGGTGCTCGGCTTTCTCGACCTGGCCGGCCGCTGGGACCCCTCGCTCGCGTTCGTCATGGGCGGCGCCGTCGCGATCGGCGCCTTTGTCTTCGCGCTCACCCGCCGCGCCAGCTACAGCTTGCTCGGCGCCCCGGTCTCGTGGCCCACGGCGACGCGCATCGATCGCGCGCTCATCCTCGGCAGCGCTCTGTTCGGCGTCGGGTGGGGGCTCGCCGGCTTCTGCCCCGGCCCGGCACTCGTCGCCGCCTCGAGCGGCCAGCCCAAAGCATTGCTATTCGTGCTCGCGATGTTGGCGGGCATGGGCCTGCATTCGCTCACCACGCGGCTGCGCGCCGCACGTACCTGAAACGGAGTTCGCGCCCATGTCCACGCCATTCGTACAGCACGATCCGACCTTTTCGTCGACCGCGCAGGTGCTGCCGGAGGACCTTCCCAGCATCGCCGCGGCGGGTTATCGGTCGCTCATCTGCAATCGTCCCGACGGCGAAGGCGGCCCTTCGCAGCCGAGTTCCCAGGCGATGCAGGCGGCTGCCGAGCGCGCCGGGCTTGCGTTCGCCTACCTGCCTGTCCAGCCGGGCAAGATGACGCCCGAGCAAGCGCAAACCTTCGCAAACTTGCTGCAAACGATGCCCAAGCCCGTGCTCGCGTATTGCCGTACGGGCAATCGTTCCGCTGGCCTGTACCGCGCCGCGACCACACCGGCGCAAACATCCAAGGAATCGTCCATTGCGCCGGCTTGCACCTGGGAAAAAACTTTCGACGTGGTCGTCGTGGGCGGGGGCAGCGCAGGGATCGCCGTGACGGCCAGCCTGCTTCGCCGTCAACCGGGCCTCAATATCGCGGTGATCGAACCGCGCGACACGCACGACTATCAGCCGGCGTGGACCCTCGTCGGCGGCGGCCTGTACGATGCGAGCAAAACGCGCCGGCCGATGAGCGAAGTCATGATCAAGGGCGCCACTTGGATCCGCGCCGCCGTCGCGAGGTTCGAGCCCGACGACAACCGGGTGCGGCTCGACACCGGTGAAGCCGTGCCATACCGGGACCTCGTCGTTGCAGCGGGGCTGCGCCTCGCATGGGAGCGCATCGAAGGTCTCGAAGCGGCGCTCGGCAAGCATGGCGTGACGTCCAACTACCGCTACGACCTGGCGCCTTATACCTGGGAACTCGTCCGCGCGATGAGCAGCGGCACGGCGCTCTTCACGCAGCCAGCGATGCCGATCAAATGCGCAGGCGCGCCGCAAAAAGCGATGTATCTTTCCTGCGATCACTGGCGGCGCGTCGGCGCGCTCGACAAAATCAACGTCGAATTCAATACCGATGGCGCCGTGCTGTTCGGCGTCGCCGCCTTCGTGCCGGCGCTGATGCAATACGTGTCGCGCTACCGCGTCAATCTCGCATTCGGCTCCAATCTCGTTGCCGTGGACGGGCCGAACAAGCTCGCCTATTTCGACGTCCGGGATGCCGACGGGCGCACCGAGCGCGTAGCCAAACGTTTCGACCTGCTGCATGTCGTTCCGCCCCAAGTCGCGCCCGATTTCGTCCGCGACAGCCAACTGGCCGATGCCGCCGGGTGGTGCGAAGTCGATCCCGCAACGCTGCAGCATCCGCGCTATCCGAACGTGTTCGCGCTCGGCGATGTCTGTTCCGCGCCCAACGCCAAGACGGCCGCCGCCGCGCGCAAGCAGGCCGTCATCGTCGCATCGAACTTGCTCGCGATGCGCGCCGGGCGGCCTCTGCCGCGCCGCTACGATGGTTACGGCGCGTGCCCGTTGACGGTCGAGCGGGGCAAGGTCGTGCTCGCCGAATTCGGCTACGGCGGCAAGCTGTTGCCCACCTTTGCGCTCGACCCGCGCCGCCCGAGCGCCTTGGCTTGGCTGCTCAAAGCCAAGCTGCTGCCCTGGTTCTACTGGAACGGCATGCTCAAGGCGCGCGAATGGTTCACGGACACGAGCGTTTGACGGGCAAGGCCGGCCATGTTCGATCCGTTCATCGTTAGCGCCGCGCTCGGCTCGCTCGTCGGCGTCATTCTCGCTTTGACGGGGGCGGGGGGCGGCATCGTCGCCGTGCCGCTGCTCGTCTTCGGATTAGGGCTCGATGTCGCGACCGCCGGGCCTATCGGGCTCGCCGCAGTCGGGCTCGCAGCGGCGCTCGGCGCCTTGCTCGCACTGCGCGAAGGGCGGGTGCGGTACAAGGCGGCGGTGCTGATGGCGGGCGCGGGCGCGCTCGTCTCGCCGCTCGGCCTATGGCTCGCCCGGCATGTTCCGAATGCGCCGCTCATGCTGCTGTTTGCGTTCGTGCTGTTTTACGTTGCCGCGCGCATGTTGCTGCAGCACGTCGGGCGTGCATCGCGCGCACCGGCTCAGGGGCCGCTCGACGCTGCATGCCGCCTCGATCGGGCACGCGGCAAGCTCATCTGGACCGCACCGTGCGCACGCGCGTTGACCCTATCGGGCGCGATCGCGGGCCTGCTGTCGGGATTGTTGGGCGTCGGCGGCGGGTTCGTCATCGTGCCGGCGTTGCGGCGCGTCTCGGACATTGCGATCGAGAACATCATGGCCACCTCGCTCGCGGTCATCGCGATCGTATCGGCTTCGGGCGTCGTCGCGTCCGGCTTGGCCGGTCAGATGGCGTGGTCGGCCGCGTTGCCGTTCACCGCCGGCGCCATTGCCGGCATGCTCGGCGGCCGGCTCCTAGCCCGCCGGCTGAGCGGCGCACGCCTGCAGCAAGCGTTCGCCGTCTTCGCGGGCGCCATCGCCGTGGCGATGGCGGTCAAAGCCGTCACACAGCTTTGACCGCGGCGCCGGTCACTTACGGCTGGCCCGCGTAATAGCGCGCCGCCGCTTCGATTTCCGCCGGTGTCATCTGTCGTGCGACATTGCGCATTTGCTCGCTGATGTCGTTGTGACGATCGCCCGCGGCGAAGGCCTGCAACTGCGCGCGGATATAGACCACCGGCTCGCCTTCGAGCCAAGGCGTGCCCGTCTTGTGATCCGCGGCGCCGTGACACGATGCGCATGGTGCGATGTTGCGCATGGGCGCGCCCGTCGCAACGATCGGCGGCACGACCTGGTTGGCCGGATGATTGCCGGGCAGCTTCGGCAGAAACGCGTAGTACGCAGCGAGGTCGCGCATGTCCTGATCGGACAGCGTCTGCACCATCGGGCTCATCACCGCATTCGTGCGCGCACCGGTCTGGAAGTCCTTCAACTGCTTGTAGATGACCGTTTCGTACTGGCCGGCGAGGTTCGGCGAATTCGCTTGGCTGATACCTTGCGGCCCGTGGCACATCGAACAGCGCAACGCGAGCGTCGCGCCGCGGCCGATCGACAGCGCATCGGCGTTGGCGAACATCGTCGGCGTCACGACGACTTGGCTCGTCTTCACGCGCGAGGTAACCGGCGTCGAAACGAACCATTGTTGCGGAACGCCGGCTGCGCTGCAGATCGCGTTCCAGACGCCGGCGAATTGCGAACCGGTTTGGACGGACGGCAACCAGATGAAGCCGATCAAGATCGAAACCACGGCCACGCCCGCGGTCAAGCCTATGCTAACCGTAAACCACCGGTTGCGCAGCGAGAACAAGCGTTCGGTGCTCATCGTGCGCCCCCCATGTAGATAGCCGGCACCGAGGTTTGCTTGAGCACGAGCAACTGCGCAATCGGATACCCGTAGTTGACGACGGTCAGCGCGATCATCAGCGCGACCCACAAGCCGAAGCTATTGAGCGCGATCGGCAATGTCTTGGGCGGATGCACGGCGGTGCTGAACGTAAACTTCTGCGGCGCAGCAGCGGGGGCGCGATGGCCACGGGCAAGCACGATGAAGAACAGCACGGCGGAAGCGACGAGAATCAGCGCGCCGACGAACGACATATCGACAGTGATGGCCTCGGGGGCGAGCGCCGGATTGCTGTAATCGAAGTACGCCATGCGCCGCGGCATGCCGAGAATCCCGGCATAGTGCCAGGGGAACGTCGTCACGATCATGCCGATGAACCAGAGCCACAGTTGCCAGCGCATGAGCTTCACGCTCGTCAGCACACGGCCCGTGAGTTGCGGCCAGAGGTCGTAAGCGATCGCGAAGTACATGATGACGATCGCGCCGCCGAAGATCAGATGGAAGTGGCCCGTGATCCACTGCGTATTGTGGATCGTCGAATCGAGCTGATAGCTCATGTTGATGAGCCCGCCCGCGCCGCCGAAGCCGAGCATGACGAACGAGAAGGCGACGGCCAGCATCATCGGCTCATGCCAGGGCAGGGCGCGCAGCCAACCGAACGGCCCGCGACCGCCGCGCAGCCGTCCCGCAATTTCGACCGAGGCGCAGATCGTGAAAACCGTCAGCAGCGTCGGCACCGACACGAAAGCCGTGAACACCGATTGCAGGAACTTGAAGCCCGAGCCGACTTGCGGATCGGCGAACAAGTGATGAATGCCGATCGGCATCGCGACCACGAGGAACAGGATGAACGAGATGCGCGCCATCGCATCGCTGTAGAGCCGGCCGCCGACTGCGCGCGGCACGAGCGTGTAGTACGCGATGTAGGCCGGCATCAGCCAGAAATAGACGATTGCGTGCAGCGTCCAAGAGAAGAACACGCGAGCGAGGCCCGAATCGATGGTCGTCTTAAGGCCGAGGGCGACAGGCAAAATCTGGAACAAGATTTCGATCGCGGCGCCCACTGCGGTCCAGGCCCACAAGTACGATCCGGCCACGTTGGCGAACATCGGCAACGGCACGGGCTTTCCGGGATTCGCGCGCTTCCACGTGCGCAGGTTGATCGACATCAGTGCGACCCAGATCCACGATCCCACGACGACGAGCACCACGCCGATGTAATAAAAGGGATTGCCGACCATCGGCGGATAGAACGTATAGAGCACCGATGCGCGGCCAAGCGAGACGGGGATCATCGCCGTGATCGACCCGATCGCGACGAGCCACCAGCCGATCCACGCCCAACGCTTGCCCACGAGCGGTTGCTCTAGCGACAGTTCGCTGATCGCGTAGCCGAAGCCCATCGCGATCAACGTCGGAAACACGTACCCCATGACGGAGCCGTGCGCCGTGACGGAGCGGTAGTAGAGCTCGGGCTGCCTGAGCCATATATGCAAGGGGCTGCGCACGTACATTTGCCAGGCGCCGAGCAACAGCGCGACGCCGAAGGTGGCGAAGGCGAACCAGAAGTGTGCGAGTACGAGTCGTCTGTTATTGAGCACAGCTAAGCCTCCGAGCGTTGGCCGCGAGCTTGTCGAATGCAGCGCGATCGAGCACTTTCACGTGCGCCCACATGCCCTCGTGACCCGTGCCGCAGTATTCGTGGCAGGGCATCAAGTGATCGCCGCTTTCGGGAAAGCTCGTCTTGAAGGTCGAGACATACCCCGGCTCGACCATGGAATTGATATTCGTATTGGCGATGAGAAAGCCATGCACGACGTCGGCGCTCGTCACGCGAAACGTGATGGGCGTGTCCGCCGGCACCACGATGCACTGCGGCGTGAACGAGTACTGCTGCGCGACGATGCGCACCGTGACCGAGCCGTCGGTTTCGACGGCGCTGCCCAGGTTGCTTTCGATGAATTCACCCGATACGTGAAGCGTCGTCGGATCGATCGTTTCGACGCGCGAGGGCGGCATCGCGGCCCAATGCAAACCGGTGTAGACGACCATCGCAATGAGGAGCAGGATGATCGCGACCGAGACGGCCGCCCATTTGCGCTCCACGCGCGCAGCAACCTCAGCGCCTTCGGCGTGGTTGGAAGATGGAATGTTCGACATGTCGCTCGCTCAGTGGATGACGCCGCGCGGCAAAAAGACTAGGAAGTAGAACGCGAACCAGAGCGCCACGACGATGGCGGTGGCGATGCCGGCCACCGCGATGGCCCCCGCCGGCCCCGAGCGAACGATCTCGTCCACGCGCTGCTCTTCTTGGTCACTGGCGCCCGCTCGCGCCTCGTTGTTCGGATTCATGGCGTGCCTCGATTCAATAAAGCGGCGCGGAGCGCAAAGCGTTGGCTTCCTTGGCCGTGACCGGCGTGCCGCGGTTGCCCCAAGCCGTGCGAATGAAGGTGACCACCGCCGCGACTTCCTCGTCCGACAGCGACTGGGCGAACGGCGGCATACCGTAAGGCGCGGGGTTTTTCATCGTGCCGGGCGCATAGCCGCCGTTGAGCACCATGCGAATCGGATTGACGGCAGAAGTCATTTGGATCGACTGATTGTTCGCGAGCGGCGGGAAATCGGGCAGCTTGCCTTCGCCGTGCTTGCCGTGGCAGGTCGCGCACTGTGCGTCGTAGATCTTTGCGCCGAGCCGCACGAGCAACTCGCGCTCTTCGCCCACCATCGCGCTCTTGCCGTTCGCGCCGTTATCGCCGCCGTGTTGCGGCAACGACTTCAGATAGACGGCCATCGCGCGCACGTCGTCGTCGGACAAATACTGCAAGCTGTCGTAGACGACTTCGGCCATCGGGCCGTACACCGCGCCGCGTTTGGCTACGCCTTTTTGCAGCAGATCGGAGATGTCTTCGATGCTCCAATCGCCAAGGCCGGCTTCCTTGTTGGAGGTGAGCGAGGGCGCGTACCAGTCCTGCATCGGAATCAACCCGCCTTCGAATGCCTTGGATTCCGAACTGCCGCCGAGCGCATTGATCGCCGTATGGCACATCGAGCAGTGGCCGAGCCCCTGCACAAGATAAGCGCCCCGGTTCCATTCGACCGAACGTGTCGGATCGGCTTGGTATTCGCCTTCACGAAAATACAGCGTGCGCCAACCGAGCAGCAACTCGCGGTTGTTGTACGGGAAGCGCATCTCGTGCGGCCGGTTCGGCTGATGCACGGGCGGCACCGAGCGCAGGTACGCGAAGATCGCATCGGAATCCGCGCGCGTGACCTTCGTATATGCGCCATAGGGCATCGCGGGATAAAGCAGCGAACCGTCGCGCGAGCGGCCCGTGTGCATCATTTGATAGAACTCGTCGGCGGTCCACTTGCCGATGCCGGTTTCGTTATCGGCGGTGATGTTGGGGGAATAGAGCGTGCCGAACGGCGTCGGCATGGCGCGCCCGCCCGCGAACAGTTTGTCGCCGGGCTGCGTATGGCAGGCCACGCAATCGCCGGCGCGCGAGAGGTACTCGCCGCGCTTGACGAGGTCGGCCGGCGCGCCGCCCGGACCCTGTGCGAACGAGAGCGCGCTCGATGCAACCAGTGCGAGGCCCGCACCCGCGCGAGCAAGCGAGCGTGAAAGATAAAGAATGGCTGGCACGAAAGACTCCATCATTGCGGTTCGCTGCCGCAACGCAGCGGCATCTTCAAGCTTCCCGCGGGAGCGAAAGCGGGATTGGCCGGACCCGGCGACGCTGCAAGCCACGCTGCGACGGCCGTGATGTCATCGTTCGTCAAACGCGAAGCGACCTCATGCATGCAATCGGGCGCATACGACTTGCGCGTGCCGTAACGCCATGCGCCCAGTTGTGCGCTGATGTAGTCGGCATGCAGGCCGAGCAGGCCGGGGATGGCCGGCTCCATGCCGGTGAGGGCCGCGCCGTGGCACGAAGCACAGGCGGGGATGTCCTTGGACGGATCGCCCAGCTTTGCGAGTTGCTGGCCGCGGGCGAGCAGGGAAGCGGCAATGGCCGGCGTCGATGCGGGCGGATAGGGCGGGCGTTGGCTCGCGAAGTATTCGGCGATCCGATGCAGATAGGCATCGGGCAGATACGCGAGCAAGTAGTTCATCGGCGGGTACTGCCGATGACCGTCGCGAAAGGCGATCAACTGGTTGTATAGATAGCCCGCGGGCTTGCCCGCCAGGCGCGGAAAGTAGTCGTTATCGGTGCCTTCGCCTTTCGCGCCGTGGCAGGCCGCGCAGGCCAGCACGCGCGCCTGCATCGTATCGGGCGCCCGCGCCGTTTGCGCATCTTGCGCATGAGCGGCGCCGCCCAACGCCAGGCTTGCAAAGACAACAGTAACAGCAGCAGTTCTTCTTCTCAGCATCACTTCATCGTCTCCGGGGACAGCCAACGATATGCGGCGCGCCCACGGCTTTTACGGCTTAAGCCTCGCAGCGGTGCGGACCGAAACGGCAATGCGTCTTCTCTAGCTGTGCCGTCGATTCTAATCAAAACAGACGAAATCCCACAGCACTGTCTGCGGCGAGAGAACACGCACTCGAAACCCGATACGACGCCGGGTCTCGATTCGATCGCCAAAACCCGACGATTAGACCAGGAAGCGGCGCAGCGCGGGTTGATCTGGATCAGATGTGCGCCAGTCTGACGCACCCTGTGCGCAAGCCTTGCGACGCTTGGTCGCGCGGGTTATACGTGACAAATGTCGCGCAACGCAAGAAGCTAGCCAGGATGGCCTTCGTCGCAGGGTGGGGCGCCGTGCTGTAGGAATCGGCTGACACCGGGTGGGCGAGCGCCGACAGGACTCTCGGTGCAACCCGATAGGCCCGGGTGGGCCGGCAGCGGACACTTCGAGTCGACAGACGTTGCATGCCGCCTGCGATGCGGGTGCGGGACGTGAGCCGTCCCGCGTTTATCGATCAAACCAAGGAGAGCATGACATGTTCGGTGCCAGCGAACGAGCCAGCGCGAGCGACGCGATGAGCAAGACCTCAATGCCCATATCCGTGCGCGGCGAGACGATGAAGCGTTCGCCCGCGATACGTGGCACTTCGTCTTCCTGCAAAAACTGCACGCTGCGCTCCGTGTGCTCGGTCAACCCCGACGAGCTCGCATGCTCGCGGCAAATGGACGACTTGATCCTCGGGTATCGCCACGTGAAGAAAGGCGAGGCGCTCTATCGCGTGGGCGACGTCTTCGGCAATCTGTATGCCGTGCGCACCGGCTCCTACAAGAAAGTCACTCTGCTCGCCGACGGCCGCGAACAAGTCACGGGCTTCTACGTCTCGGGAGAATTGCTCGGCGCCGACGGCATCTCGACGGACCACTATGCAAGCGATGTCATCGCGCTCGAGGACAGCAGCGTATGCGTGATGCCGTTCGATCTGCTCGAGCTGCTCAGCCGCGAGGTGAAGGCCGTCCAACACAATGTGTTTCGCATGCTGAGCGCCGACCTCGTTCGCGAAAGCAACGCGTTGATGCTGCTCGGCACGATGACGGCCGACGAACGGGTCGCCGCGTTCCTGCTGGATTTGTCGCGTCGCTGGCAGGCGCGCTCGTACTCGCCCAATGCGTTCGTCTTGCGCATGACGCGGGAGGAGACGGGGAGCTTTCTCGGGCTCAAGCTCGAAACGGTCAGTCGAACGCTGTCGCGCTTTCAGAAGCAAGGGCTGATCACGGTGCACGGCAAAGAAGTGGAAATCTTGGATCTCGATGGCCTCGCCGACGTGGCGCGGCGATCCGTGTGAGCGACGAGCGGCCCGGCACGATGTTTGCGTGATCGTCGTCATACTGTTTTCATAAACAGGGAGACGATCGTGAAAGCGTTCAGACGATTCAAGTTGGCCGGCGCGGCCGGCGCCGTCGTGGTCGCGCTTCTGACGGGCTGCACGCTGGGCGGCGCAGCCGTAGGCGGGTATGCAGGCAACAAGCTGACGCACGGCAGCACGGCCGGCACGGTGGGCGGGGCGGTAGCCGGCGGCGTGGTCGGTTACGAACTCAGCAAATAACGGCGTGACGCTTGCAAAAAAGGGGCGCTCCCTCACGGAGCGCCCCTTTTTTGTTTACCTCACGAGGCAACCGCTGAGCTGCTCGGCCGGTAGATCAGAACTTGTGACGGATGCCCACGCGTGCCGCCAATTGCGAATGCGAATCCGAACCCGACGTGCTGAAGAAACCCGACGAATCACCGATCTGTGCTTGCAAGCGCGTCGCGCCGTTGTTGCCCGATGCGATCTGATAGATGCCGAGCACGTAGACGTCGGTGCGCTTGCTGAGCGCGTAGTCCAAGCTCAGGTCGGCTTGATTGAAATGGCCCTTGGCAGCATCGTTCAAGTGCATGTACGTGTAACCGAGGCCAGCGGACAGGGCCGGCGTGAAGGCATATTTCGCGCCCACGTCATATGCGTCGAACAGCAGCGCCGTGCCGGCAACCGGCACGAAGCGCGTATTCGTCCACAGCGCCCAGAACGTCGCCGGACCGAGCAGATATCGCGCGCCCAGGCCGAAGGTGCGCAGTTCCTGAACGTTGGTCAGCCCCGTGTTGGAGATCGTCGCGTTACCCGGATAGCGAATATCCGTGTAGGCCGCGCCCACGCCAATGGGGCCAGCCGCGTAGTTCAACCCGAAGCTGTAGGTGCGCGACGAGCCAGGGTTCGCGGTGCCGTTCGCGAGCGAACCTGCAAACGCGCCGGCTTGGTTCGAGAAGCCGTACAACGCGCCGAACGTGAGGCCCGAGAAGGTTGCGCTCGCGAACTTGACGGAATTGTCGATGCGGCTCGACGTGAGTTGGTCGACGTCGTTGATGTGGAAGGCATAGTTGCCCGCAACCGTGTTGCCGCCGGTCGAGTAAGCAGCCAACACGTCGGTCGACAGCGAGTACTGTCGGCCGAGCGTCAACGAACCAATGCCGTCCTTCGCGAGACCGACATAGGCTTGACGGCCGAATTCGCGGTTGCCTTGCCCCAGCGTGCCATTGGCAATGCTGAAGCCGTTTTCGAGGGTGAAGATCGCCTTCAGGCCGCCGCCCAGATCTTCGCTGCCCTTGAGGCCCCACCGCGTGCCTTGGGCCACGCCGTCATCGAACTTCGCCAGGCTGCTCGAATGGCCCGTCGCGTCGCGGCTGTTGTTGACGTAGCTCACCCCGGCGTCGATCACACCGTAAAGCGTCACGCTGCTTTGGGCGTGCGCTGCAACGCCGATGCTGCCGAGCACGGCGGCAACAAGAATACGTTTGTTCATCATTTGTATGGATTGGTCCGTTTGTTGATTGGAAAGCGGCCCCATTAGCGCCGGGGCGAATTCTTCCCGAATTCCATGGGGCTTTTATGAACTTTTTGTTTAACGTGGCATTTTGTTAACACCGATTATTCCAATTAGCGCAATACACTCATGCAGACGATGCGCGAATCATGCCGGCGGCGACGGTGTGATGCGTCGTTTCGTCGATCAGCACGAACGCGCCCGTGCCCGGATGCACGTCGTAGGCATCGCAAACGATCGGCTTTTGCAGCGTCAACGCCACGCGCCCGATATCGTTCATCGCCAATGCGTGCTTCTCGCTCGTATGCAAGAGCGTATGCACATCGAACACTTCCTTGACCGCGCCGATTCGCGCAAATACCGTATGCGTCGTTTGCTTGAGCAGGTATTTACGCTGCGTCGAAAGCGGCTCTTCGTCGAACCAGCATAAATCCGCCT
>NZ_JAUEQW010000002.1:0-521432 GCF_056498045.1 Trinickia sp. Z7 | reverse complement strand
CGCCGCCGGAGAGGTAGACGGCTTTGAAGCCGGTGGCTTGCGCCATCTTGGCCGCATAAGCGGTGATCGCGCCGACGACTTGCAAGGGCTGCTCTTGGGCAACGGCGGCGCGAAATGCCGCGCCGGCGGAACCGACGGCTGAGGGTTGTGCAGTCATGATGTCCCCGGGGGGCTAACCTGAGTGTTGAAAAGGGGCTCGGTCTCGGGCGGCAGCGGCCGGCCGGTCGCGCGTGCTCGGCGCAGCACCGACCAATAGAAACGGTAGCTCGCGCGATCATGCAGTGTATCGCCGTGGCGCGTGGGGCCCCATTGCGCGGCGCGAGCCGCAAGCAGAATCTCGGCGGCGGCGGCGATCGCCTCGTCACGCGGCGCGAACGCGCCGACGATGACAGGAACTTGTGCCGGATGAATGCTCCACATGCGGGTGTAGCCGAACTCGTCGCGCGCGCGTGCCGCATCGGCGGCCACGACCGACATGTCGCGGATTTCCGTGCTGACGTTGTGCGAGGGGACGCGGCGGTGCGCGTGGCAAGCCGCGGCGATTTCGAGCTTGGCGCGCCGCACGAGCGGATGGTCGAACTGCCCCGGCGAGCGCATCGCCGAATCGGGAATCGCGCCATCGTGCGCGGATACGAAATCCATCAAGCCGAACGAGAGCGCTTCGACGGTCGGCAGCGATGCGAGCCGGAAAACATCGGCGAGCGCACCGTGGGTTTCGATCAGAAGCTGGGTGGGAACCGGCTTCTCGATCCCGAACTCGCGGCGCGTGGCTTCGATGAAGGCGCACATCTCGGCGGCATCGGCCACGTTGCGCACCTTCGGAAGCGCAACGTACGCCGGCGCGCGCTTGGCCGCGCGCAGGATGAGCCGAACGTCGTCGCGCCAGTGCGGATGGGTGAAATCGTGAATGCGCACGCCCACGCGCCCGAAGCGATCGTGCTCGCCGCCTATGAGCGAGGCAACGAGTTCGGCGTGCTCGGCTTCATGGCCGACCGCTGCGCCGTCTTCGCAATCGAGCGTCACGTCGAAAACGGGCCCGAGTTGCACCTGCAGCGCAAGCGATTTGAGCATCAGCTTTTCGCTGCCCGCATAGTGATCGCATACGGGCAAGAGCGCGGGCGGCGCTTCGCCATCGAACAGCACTTCCGCGGGAGTGAGGGCGCGCATCGTCGGCGTCGGCAGCTTCAATCGTTACGAGAAAACGGATTCGAACGCGCTCTGCTTCGTACCGCATGCGAAGCGACCAATTGTCGCAAAGCGCGCGCGAATCCGGACGAAAGTCCGGCGCCGGTGGCCTGCGTGAAAATGACGCGGGACGCGGCGCCGGGCTCTCGCGCGGCATGCCCGCTCGTGCGGGCATGCCGGGCGCGGCGATCAGCCGAGCAGATGTTGCACGCCGTCGCGCTCTTCGAGCAGCTCTTTCAGCGTGAAGTCCATCTTCTCGCGGGAGAAGGCGTCGATCTCGAGGCCTTCCACACGCTTGTATTCGCCGTTTTCGCAGACGACGGGCACGCCGTAGACGATGTCTTCAGGGATGCCGTACGAGCCGTCCGACGGGATGCCCATCGTGACCCACTTGCCGTTCGTGCCCAACACCCAGTCGCGCACGTGGTCGATTGCCGCATTGGCAGCCGATGCGGCCGAGGACAGGCCGCGGGCTTCGATGATCGCCGCACCGCGCTTGCCGACGGTCGGGATGAACACGTTGCGGTTCCATTCGTCGTCGCTGATGAGCTTCGTCAGCGATTGGCCTTCGGCCGTGGCGAAACGGAAATCGGGGTACATCGTCGGCGAGTGATTGCCCCACACGGCGAGCTTTTCGATCGAGGCAACGGGCTTGCCCGATTTCGCGGCGAGTTGCGACAGCGCGCGGTTGTGGTCCAGGCGCAACATGGCCGTGAAGTTCTTCTTCGGCAGATCCGGCGCCGACTTCATGGCGATGTAGGCATTCGTGTTCGCCGGATTGCCGACGACGAGCACCTTCACGTCGCGGCTCGCGACTTCATTGAGCGCACGCCCTTGAACCGTGAAGATCTCGGCGTTGGCGGAAAGCAGATCCTTGCGCTCCATGCCCTTCGAGCGCGGGCGCGCGCCCACCAGCAGCGCGACGTCGGCATCCTTGAATGCGACCTTCGGATCGTCCGTCACGACCACGCCCGCGAGCAGCGGGAAAGCGCAGTCTTCGAGCTCCATGACGACGCCCTTGACCGCGCCTTGCGCTTGCGGGAGGTCGAGCAGTTGCAGGATGACGGGCTGGTCCTTGCCGAGCAGATCGCCGTTGGCGATACGAAACAGCAGCGAGTAACCGATTTGACCTGCGGCGCCGGTGACGGCAACGCGCTTTGCGGACTTAGCCATTGAACTCTCCAGGGATGCGTTGGTGCGTTTTGGTGCGACTACGCTAGGGAAAAGCGCTATTTTATGCGCGTTAAGCAAAGCGTGTAGGCGTAGTGTCCCAAGACACTCGGCCCGTGCCCGCGACGGAGTGTAGGAGTGAGGCTGGGCAAAGTCAACCGTATCTTATGTCTTATATAAGACATATGAATTTGCGATGAAGACCTGGACGGGTGCGCGCCCTTTGTGTTGAAATGCGCGGATGAATCCGAACCAGGCAAGCGCTAGCAACCCGAACGGCCAGAGCGGCGACGGCCCGGCCGCGGGCGGGGCTTCGCCTACGTTCAGCCCACTGTATCAGCAAATCAAGGGGTTGATCACGCAAAGCCTGGAGTCGGGCGAATGGAAGCCGGGCGAGATCATTCCCAGCGAAGTCGAGTTGGCCGTGCGCTATAAGGTCAGCCAGGGCACCGTGAGAAAGGCGATCGACGAACTCGCGGCCGAGAACCTGCTCGTGCGCCGCCAGGGCAAGGGCACGTTCGTTGCGACGCACAACGAGGACCGCGCCCAGTTTCGCTTCTTGCGGCTACTGGCCGAGGACGGCGCGGAGCATCCCCACATCAGCAAGCTGCTGGAATGCCGGCGCTTGCGGGCGCCGGCCGAGATCGCGCGTCAGTTGGATTTGAAGCCGGCCGACCCTGTCGTCCTGATCAAACGGTTGCTGCAGTTCGACGGCGTGACGACGGTGCTCGACGAGATCTGGTTGCCGGGCGCCGTGTTCCGCGGGCTGACGCTCGAGCGCCTGAGCGAATACAAGGGACCGCTGTATGCGATGTTCGAAGCGGAGTTCGGCACCCGCATGATTCGGGCGTCCGAGAAGATCCGCGCGGTGGCGGCCGAGCCGGCTGTAGCCGAGTTGCTCGGCGTGCCTGCTGCATTTCCACTGTTATCCGTGGAGCGCGTGTCCTATACCTACGGAGATCGGCCTGTCGAAGTGCGCCGTGGTTGGTATGTCACAACCGGGTACTACTATCAAAACGACTTGAGCTGATGCGGGTTTGCGCGCCGCGCAGACGGCGCCGGACCGAGTGGGAATGTGCGCGTTCGTTGCACGCAATGCAACGGTGTTATCCGGGTTTCGCTGCGCCGCGGAATGAAAAGGCGCTAAAATCGCGGGTTAGTGTGACTACATAGTAGGGGTCTAGCATGGCAGAAGCCGTAAAAAAACCGAGACCGGAGTACCGGAACATCGGTGTGGGGCAAATCTTGACGGCGTACCGTCTACCGTTAGCGGGGCGAGTATCGATCCTGCATCGGGTCAGCGGCGCGCTTCTCTTCTTGTTCCTTCCGTTTCTGCTTTACCTCTTCAGTCAAAGCCTCACCTCCGAACTCAGCTTCGAAGTCTTCAAGGGCTTTCTCTCCAACATCGTCGTCAAGCTCATCACGCTCGTGCTGGCGTGGGCGTTCCTGTTCCACTTCTGCGCCGGTATCCGTCATCTGGTGATGGACACGAATCATGACGCCGTGTCCAAGGAAGGCGGCAAACGCACTTCCGTGATCGTCTTCGTGGTGTCGTCGGTTCTGACGATCGCCTTCGCGCTCAAACTATTCGGAGCTTTCTAAGAAAAATGGCAGCCAACAACCGAATCGGCTCGAAGCGCCTCGTCGTCGGCGCGCACTACGGCATGCGCGACTGGCTCGCGCAACGTCTCACGGCCGCGATCATGGCCATCTACACCGTCATCCTGCTCGTCTGGTTCTTCGGCGCGCAAGATTTCTCCTACGACGGGTGGGCCTCGATTTTCGCCACTCAATGGATGAAGCTCGCGACGTTCGTCACGTTGCTCTCGCTTTTCTACCACGCGTGGGTGGGCGTGCGCGACATCTGGATGGACTATGTGAAGCCCGTCGGCACCCGGCTGGTGCTGCAAGCGCTGACGATCGTCTGGCTGCTCGCATGCGCGGGCTACGCTGCGCAGATTCTCTGGAGAGTGTAAAGAATGGTTGCAATCAAGAATTCTCTGCCGCGTCGCCGCTTCGACGTGGTCATCGTCGGCGCGGGTGGTTCGGGGATGCGCGCATCGCTGCAGCTCGCACGGGCCGGGTTGTCCGTGTGCGTGCTCTCGAAGGTGTTCCCCACGCGGTCGCACACGGTCGCCGCGCAAGGCGGCATCGGCGCATCGCTCGGCAACATGAGCGAAGACAACTGGCACTTCCACTTCTACGACACCATCAAGGGCTCGGACTGGCTCGGCGACCAAGACGCGATCGAGTTCATGTGCCGGGAGGCGCCCAATGCCGTCTATGAGCTCGAGCACTTCGGCATGCCGTTCGATCGCAACGCCGACGGCACGATCTACCAGCGCCCCTTCGGCGGTCACACGGCCAACTACGGCGAGAAGCCGGTCCAGCGCGCTTGCGCGGCGGCGGATCGCACCGGCCACGCGCTGTTGCATACGCTTTATCAGCAAAACGTCGCGGCGAAGACGCAATTCTTCGTCGAATGGATGGCGCTCGATCTGATCCGCGATGCGGACGGCGACGTGCTCGGCGTGACGGCGCTCGAAATGGAGACGGGCGACGTCTACATCCTCGAAGGCAAGTGCACGCTGTTCGCCACGGGCGGCGCGGGCCGCATCTTCGCGGCGTCGACCAACGCGTTCATCAACACGGGCGACGGTCTGGGCATGGCCGCGCGTTCGGGCATTGCGCTGCAGGACATGGAGTTCTGGCAGTTCCACCCCACGGGCGTGGCCGGCGCGGGCGTGCTGATCACGGAAGGCGTGCGTGGCGAAGGCGGCATCTTGCGCAATTCGAACGGCGAGCGCTTCATGGAGCGCTACGCACCCACGCTGAAGGATCTGGCGCCGCGCGACTTCGTGTCGCGCTCGATGGATCAGGAAATCAAGGAAGGCCGCGGCGTGGGTCCGAACAAGGACCACGTGTTGCTCGACCTGTCGCATATCGGCGCCGAGACGATCATGAAGCGTCTGCCGTCGATTCGCGAAATCGCGCTGAAGTTTGCGAACGTCGATTGCATCAAGGAGCCGATCCCGGTCGTGCCGACCATCCATTACCAAATGGGCGGCATCCCGACCAACATCCACGGCCAAGTGGTGGGCACGCTGCGCGGCCACGAGGAAGTCGTCAATGGCTTTTATGCCGTCGGCGAATGCTCGTGCGTCTCGGTGCACGGCGCGAACCGCCTGGGGACGAACTCGCTGCTCGACTTGGTCGTCTTCGGCCGCGCGGCGGGCAACCACATCGTCAAGCACGTCAAGGAAATCAAGGAACACAAGCCGTTGCCGGCCGACGCCGCCGATCTGGCGCTGTCGCGCTTGGACAAGCTCGACAAATCGACCTCGGGTGAATACACGCAAGCCATTGCGGGTGATATTCGTTCGACGATGCAGGCGCATGCCGGCGTGTTCCGCACCTCCAAGCTGCTTGCCGAAGGGGTCGAGAAGATCAAGGAAGTCGCCGAGCGCGTGGATCACGTTCATTTGAAGGACAAGTCGAAGGTGTTCAACACGGCCCGCGTCGAAGCGCTCGAACTCGCGAACTTGATCGAAGTGGCTCGTGCGACGATGGTTTCGGCCGAAGCGCGCAAAGAAAGCCGCGGCGCGCATGCTCAGAGCGACTACGAGGAACGCGACGACGTCAATTGGCTGCGCCACACGCTGTGGTTCAGCGAAGGCGATCGCCTTGATTACAAGCCCGTGCATATGAACCCGTTGACGGTCGAATCCGTGCCGCCGAAGGCCCGTACCTTCTAAGCCGGCGCAATCAAAGGACACACGCGAAATGGCAACACGTACTTTCGAAATCTACCGCTACGACCCGGACAAGGACGCTGCGCCGCGCATGCAAACGTACGACCTCGAAATCGGGGTCGGCGACCGCATGCTGCTCGACGCGCTCATCAAGCTGAAGGCGCTGGACGAGACGCTGTCGTTCCGTCGCTCGTGCCGCGAGGGCGTATGCGGCTCCGACGCGATGAACATCAACGGCAAGAACGGCCTCGCCTGCTTGACGAATCTGAACGATCTGCCGCAAAAGATCGTGCTGCGTCCGTTGCCGGGGCTGCCCGTGGTGCGCGATCTGATTTGCGATTTCACGCAATTCTTCAATCAGTACCACTCGATCAAGCCGTACCTGATCAACGACACGCCGCCGCCTGAGAAGGAGCGCTTGCAGTCCCCGCAAGAGCGCGACGAACTGGACGGCCTGTACGAGTGCATTCTCTGCGCGAGCTGCTCGACGTCCTGCCCCAGCTTCTGGTGGAACCCGGACAAGTTCGTCGGTCCGGCAGGATTGCTGCAGGCGTACCGATTCATTGCCGACAGCCGCGACCAAGCCACCGGCGAGCGTTTGGACAATCTCGAGGACCCGTACCGTCTGTTCCGTTGCCATACGATCATGAACTGCGTCGATGTGTGCCCGAAGGGCCTCAATCCGACGAAGGCGATCGGCAAGATCAAGGAATTGATGGTTCGCCGCGCGGTCTGAGATGAGACTGGATCTTCCGCGTTCGCTGTACGCGCCGGCTCCCGACGATGCGATTGGCGCGTCGGGGCGCGGCGTGGCGCATACTGATGCCTCGCATCAGTCCGACCCGCTTCGCCGCGCGCGCCTTCGTTGGCGCTCCCGGCGGGGGCTGCTGGAAAACGACTTGATCTTCGAGCGTTTTTTCAGCCGATACGAGGAAAGCCTCAGCGATGACGACGTGGGCGCGCTCACTCGTCTGTTCGAGCTGGGCGACAATGACCTGATGGACTTGCTTCTCGCTCGCAAGGAACCGGAAGGCGACCTTTCCGACCCGGACATCGTCCGGGTGCTGGGGCTGTTGCGCGCCGTTTGAGCGCCGCATTGCTGGACGCGCCGCGCGCGCATGATCGGAAACCCGTTCCAACTTCGATTGAGGATGCTATGACTCCGTCAGATGTTAAAGCCACGCTCTCATTCAGCGACAATTCGCCGAGCGTCGAACTGCCGATCTACAAGGGCACACTGGGTCCCGACGTAATCGACATCCGCAAGCTGTACGGCCAAACCGGCAAGTTCACGTACGACCCCGGCTTCATGTCGACGGCGTCGTGCAACTCCGCCATCACGTATATCGATGGGGATAAGGGCGAACTGCTCTACCGAGGCTACCCGATCGACAATCTCGCGCAAAACGCGGACTTCCTCGAGACGTGCTACCTGCTGCTCAAGGGCGAACTACCCAACGCCAAGCAGAAAGCGGAATTCGTGGGCACGGTCACGCGCCACACGATGGTGCATGAGCAAATGCAGTTCTTCTTCCGCGGTTTCCGTCGCGATTCGCACCCGATGTCGATCCTGGTGGCGTCGGTCGGTGCATTGTCGGCGTTTTATCACGATTCGTTGAACATCAACGATCCGCATCACCGCGATGTCTCGGCCATTCGCATGATTGCGAAACTGCCGACGCTGGTCGCGATGGCGTACAAGTACAGCATTGGCCAGCCGTTCGTCTACCCGAAGAACGATCTGTCCTACAGCGCGAATTTCATGCGCATGATGTTCTCCAATCCGTGTGAAGAGTACAAGATCAACGACGTGCTCGTGCGCGCGCTCGATCGCATCTTGATTTTGCATGCCGATCACGAGCAAAACGCTTCGACCTCGACGGTTCGTCTGGCCGGGTCCTCGGGCGCCAATCCGTTCGCTTGCATCGCCGCGGGTATCGCTTGTCTGTGGGGGCCGGCGCATGGCGGTGCGAACGAGGCTGCGCTGAACATGCTCGAGCAAATCGGTTCGCCCGACAACATCTCCGAGTTCATCAAGCAAGTGAAGGATAAGAACTCGGGCGTGAAGCTCATGGGCTTCGGCCACCGCGTCTACAAGAACTACGATCCGCGCGCGAAGCTCATGCGCGAAACGTGCCATGAAGTGCTCGAGGAGCTGGGCTTGCACGATGATCCGCTGTTCAAGCTCGCGATGCAGCTCGAAAAGATCGCTCTTGAAGACGAATACTTCGTGTCGCGCAAGCTCTATCCGAACGTCGACTTCTACTCGGGTATCGTGCAGCGCGCGCTCGGGATCCCGACGTCGATGTTCACCTGCATTTTCGCGATGGCGCGTACCGTTGGCTGGATCGCTCAATGGAACGAGATGATTTCGGAAGCCGAGCAGAAAATCGGCCGTCCGCGTCAGTTGTTCATCGGCGAGACGCCGCGCGAGGCCAAGCCTATCGGCCAACGCGCCTAACCGCACACGCGGCTGCGCCGGCTCGACGAGCCGGCATGGATCGATAAAGCCTCGACGGGTCGCCCCGTCGGGGCTTTCTTTTTCAACGCGTCGCTATGCGTCGCCGGATTAGCCATTTGGCGTACTCACGCTCGGCTCGCTTACCCGGTACGCTTCATTCGTCGATCAACCCAAGGTTGTCGATTGACAACTAAACCAGCGAGCGGTATTCTTGCCGCGTTGACGAATGCAAAGACCACATCCGAAGAAGGAAATCGAAGCAGCACTCGTGTATGCCGAGGCTCGCGGCTGGCGCGTCCAGCCCAAGAAGGGAAACGGACATGCATGGGGAAGAATGCTTTGCCCGTACAACGATGCCGACTGTCGCTGCGGAGAATTCTGCATCACCAGTGTGTGGAGTACCCCGCGCTGCGCAGCCAACCATGCGAAGGACTTGAAGCGCATAGTCGATCACTGCACCGTGGCGCAATGGATCGGCGCTTTGACGTCGCGTGAAGCTTCAATTACTTAGGAGTGCCAATGAAATACACTTTTACGCTCAAATTCCAGTTGGCCGATGACGAGACGGATCACGAGGAAATCGTCGAACGCCTTTTTGAGGCAGGTTGCGACGACGCCACGGTCGGCATCGGACAGCCGGGGCGAATCGCACTTGCGTTCACGCGTGAAAGTACCGACGCCTGGTCGGCTATCTATACGGCGCTGAGCGATGTCAAACGCGCGATCGCATCGGCCCGACTCGTCGAGGCGGGTCCCGATTTCGTAGGGCTCACAGATGTTGCCGATGTCGCCGGTGTCACACGCCAAAACATGCGCAAGCTGATGCTCACGCACGCATCGCAGTTCCCGCTTCCCGTGCACGAAGGCAATCCGTCGGTGTGGCACCTTTCGGACGTGCTCGCGTGGCTCATGAGCCGTGGGGACTATTCCATTAGCGTTGATCTCATCGAGATCGCGAAGTCGACCAAGCAAGTCAATTTAGCGAAGGAGGCGCGCGAGCTCGAACCGCGCACCACCCGTCAACTGGCGGCACTGGTGGCATGAGCGCGCGAGCCGGCGCATGCGCAGTATCAGGATGACAACACACGTAATGACAAGCGATCCAATGCGTGCGGCTGTCGCCCGTCCGCGCTATGACTGGTCGTGTCGGGTGACCCGAGCGGCAGCGTGCCGGTGTCCGTTCGAGTAGGTTTGCCTGTTTATTCGACGTCGATAATCGGGTTACCAGGCAATACATAATGCATTTCGTAGAACAGCAGGTCGCCTCTGGATGGCAATGTAAAAGGGGGAGACGAAGAGGTGAAGCCGAGGGCCTCGTAGAACCCGCGGGCTGATTCCCGTGCCGTACACCAAGCGAGCCTGCCGCCGTGCCTGTGTGCATGGTCGAGGCACAGCTTGATCAAGATGCGGCCGAATCCGAACCTTCTCGCGTTGGGCTCGACAGCGACAGCGCGTAAGCGCCAAGTCGAATCGCTTAGCGATCCGGGCAACGGTTCCGCACACGTGGTTGCGATGGCGATGATGCGTTCCTGGTCATAGACGGCAACGTGCAACGTTGTCGGTTCTTCGTCGCCACGGAAACGGCACGGGTTGGATGGGTCGTTGAGCAGGATCGAGCGCCGCACCGGGATAACGTGCTCCACGGATACGGCGCGTATGGAAAAGAGCGAGGGGCTATCGGGCATAGCGAATCCGCAGTGTCGGTTATATGCGAATCTTTCTAATGTTTTACACATAGATTCGAACGCGTAAGACTGTCTTGTCTAGCATACAGCCGCCGAAGGCGCCCGGGATTGCGCAGCATCATATGGAATTTAGCGCCTCGGGATACGCGCTCGGTTGCACGCAGCATTACCGGAATCGAGAGTCGTTTATACTCCCGGGAATATCTGGCCCATTCCCTCGTGCAAGTGTGTAACCGTCTTGGTCGACGGACGAATTTTCCGGAAATAACGAACCAGTCGAGATCTCAGATGGCGGCAGACCGTCAATCCGATACCCAAACGGCCTATACGCAGATCCGTTCTCGAATTCTCGATGGGCGTCTTGCGCCCGGGCATCGCGTCTCGCCGCGCAATATGGCCGACGAGTTGATGCTTGGCCATATGCCTGTGCGCTCAGCAATTCAGCGCCTCGTGGTGGAAGGGCTGGTCGAGGTCATTCCTCGCAAAGGCACGTACGTCACGGCCCCGACCAAAATCGACTTACGCGAGATATTCGAAGTCAGGCTTGCGCTGGAGAGCACGGCGGCCTATTTGGCGGCGGTGAGCGGGGCGACCGACGGCTTGGCGGCTGCGGCGCAGCAATTGCGCCGCATTGTCGACGAAGGGGCGTCGGATCTGATGACGGAGCAGCGAATCGGGTGGGTCTTTCATCAAGAGTTGTTCGCTGCCGCGAAAAACGATCGGCTTTACACCACCTACAGAATGTTGCGCGCCCAGACAGGGCTCGCCCTCAACGAGTTGCATCGGGATGATGCCGCGACGGTGCGGCGTGGCACGTTGGAGCACCTCGGCATTTATGCGTCCGTTCAAGCGAGAGAGCCGGAAGCGGCACGTCGGCACATGTGGAATCACATTCTCGATGGCACCGACGCCAGAATCAAACTCATCCGAGGCCAACATGGCAAACCAGCGTAAAGGGATTCTTTCCATTCCCGTGCAGATGGTCGCGGGGCTCGTGCTCGGTGCGTTGTTCGGCATGCTAGCGCCGGCTATTGCAACGAAGCTGTCGTTCCTCTCGGCCATCTTCGCCCACGCGATAAAGATGGTCGTCATGCCGTTGATCCTGCTCTCGGTCACGGTCGGCACCTTCCGCGCCGGCGTGCAGCGCGGCCGTCTTGGGCGCACCGCGGCGCTCAGCATCGCATTTTTCATCGTGGCGACGTTCGTCGCGGCCGCGCTCGGCCTCGGGCTCAATTTTCTGTTTCACCCGGGCGTGGGCGCGAGCATGACCGAGACCGCCTCGATGCCGAAGAATCTGGCAAGCGGCGTCGATTGGATGCAGTTCGTGGTGGATCTCGTACCGGCTAACGTGGTCTCGGCGCTGGCCGCCGGCAATTCGGTCCCCGTGCTGGTGTTCGGCGTTTTGCTCGGCTCCGCGTTGGCTGCCGTGCAAGACAAGGCGGGGCCGCTCGTGGCGGTGCTCGATTCGATGCTCGCCGCGCTGTTCAAGTTGACCGAGTGGATCGTCGCATTTTCGCCGGTCGCCATTTTTGCGACGCTCGCCGGTTTGCTTGCGTTCAAGGGCATGTCCGCGTTGACGCCGTTGCTCAAGCTGCTGGGCGTTGCATACCTTGGCATGGCGATTCTTGCGATCTTACTGACGCTGATCGTCAAGGCGACGGGGCTTTCGGCGCTAGCGGTGGTGAAACACGTGAGCGAGCCGCTGATTCTCGCGTTCACAACGCGTTCGTCGGAAATCACGTTTCCATTGCATTTGAAGAAATTGACGGAGATGGGCGTGCCGCAGCCTATCGCATCGACGATTCTGCCGCTGTCGTACATTTTCAATCGCGACGGCGCGGTGCTCTATACCGCGTTGGCCGTCGGGTATCTGGCCGACGTCTATCACTTGACGTGGAATTGGCCTCTCGTGTTCACGATTGTCGTGTTGACGACGATCATGATCGACGGCGCCGCCAACGTGCCGTCAGGGGCGGTCGTGGCGATCACGGTCATCCTCGCGGCCATCGGCCTACCTGCGGAAGCCGTCCTGCTGATTCTCGGCATCGATGCGTTCTTCGATATGGGCCGCACGGCATTGAATGTCTATGCGAGCACGGTTGCAACGGCATTTGCGCTGCGGGTATCCGGCGAACCGTTGCAGCCGGCGCTCGAGAGAGGCGACCGCTCGCAAGCGCTGACGTCGTTGCGCGGCAACGCTTGAGAGTGCAATGGTTTCAGCCGATTGTGCGGGTTGTGCGCGGCTCCATTGATTCTCGTTTTGCGCATGGCGGTAGCGTTTGCGCAGCCCTATTAGTATTCGCGCCGCTAACGTGAATGCCGTACCGATTCTCGAATTTGTAATCGAAAACGTTTGCTTTTTCCAAAGTGTCCCGTATTGCTCGCGTTTCGTTGGCAGACGTTAAATTTGCGTCTGCTGAATAGCCCATCCGGAGCGCATATATCGCTCACGGGCCCGATACCGCAGGCCATTTTTTTTGCCATTTGCCATTGCCCGCGATGAACGCTTCGCGTAATCTTTTTCGCGGCTTGAAGCAGCTGGCGTTCCAAGCCAAGACTCAAAAACTCGATGAATGAATGACGATATTGGACTTTGCCGACATCGGCGAACCCAATGACTCTGTCTTCAGCTATTCGAATAACAAATTTCGAATCCCTTTCATGGGATCATATCTGACGAGGAAAATAAATTGAAGAACATGCGTAGCTCGGGGTTTCTGAAGTTCACTCTTTGTGCCACGATGGCCGTCGTCTTATCCGCCTGCGGGGGCGGCGGATCGAGTTCCAGCTCGGCCGCCACCGGGTCGACTGTTGCAAACGCGAGCACGATGTCGGGAACGGTCGCGGTGGGCAACGCCCTGTCCGGCGCCACTATCACCGTCATCGATGCCAACGGCAACACCGCCAGCGCGACGTCTAACACCAACGGAAGCTACACCGTTTCGCTCGCGGGGCTGACCGCACCGTTCGTCGTTACGGCCACTGTGCCGTCAGGCGTATCCACTACCCTCTATTCGGTGGTCGCAAACGCTTCCACTCGTAGTGGCGCCGCATTGACCGTCAATGTGACGCCATTGACGACGGCAGTCGCCGCGCTGCTCGCTGCGGACGGCAATCCGCTCTCGCTGATTCAGTCGGGCGTTTCCTCCACGGTGACGTCGTCGGCGGTGACGGCCGCAATCGCCAAGCTCAATTCCGCGTTGTCCTCGATCCTCGCCGCCAACGGCCTTTCGCCGTCATCGTTCGATCCGATAGGCGTTACGTTCACACCGGATCAGACAGGCGTGGATGCGGTTATCGATTCCATTTCGGTTTCGCCTTCGGCGGCAGGGAGAGGCTTGCAGCTTGTCAGCATTGCCGATCCGAACGCGCCGATTCAATTGAACTCGAACACCACGGTTTCGACGCCGCTCGTGACGCCTTCGTTGCCTGCGAACTATCTTGCCTCGCTCGTGACTTCAATGTCGCAATGCATGGCCGACGTGCAAGGCGGGTCGACTACCGGTGCGAGCACGGCATGCGCTAGCGCGCTCGATGCGAACTATCTCAACAACGGGATGGACTTCGCGCACCGGCACTCGCTGTTTTCCAAGGGCACGACGCTGCAGGGGGTAAAGACGGTAGCCTTCTTGCCGAAGGGGACGCTGCCGAGCATCTCCAACCCTGCCGCACTCGTGTACTTCCTCATCTCGCAGCCCGACGGAAAACAGAACTTCGCGAGCGACATCGTTCAGCAACTGCCTAGTGGCCGCTGGGACGTCATCGGCAATCAAGCCCAGTACGCCGCTTACGTCGCTTCGTTCGTCGGCCGCGTGCAATATGTCGACAGCGCGGATGCAAGCAATGGTCGCTACGAGGCGGGCTTGGCGATTCAGATCCCTACATCGGTGACCGTCAACAATACGCCGACAGGCGTTGGGTCGGCGCTGGTCCAGGGTCCCGGCTTACCGGCTAACGGCACCTACATGGTGGGACCGCTGGCTGGCTTTGGGCCTTATCTGACGTTTCCGCTCAAGACCGTTTCGGCACCGCCCAATGTGCAGCCGGGGTTGTCCCCGGCATGGGTGGATGCCGGTATGAGCGATCAATACAAGTGGTCCTGGCAAGCGCTATCCGCAGGGCAGACCGTGTCCGTGCCGACGACGCCCGACTATGCTCCGGCCGCCACCGACGTCTCGGCCATTACGCAGTTCGGTGTCTACACGGTCACGCTGTTCGACTATGCGGGCAACCAAATCGGCACGCCTCAGAAGGTGCTCAACATCGCCCAGAATGCGAGCGCGGCAAGCGGTGCAACGGTGCCTTGGCCGACGCTGGGCAGCGACGTCATCGCTAATTTGTTGACCCCGGGCGGTGCGGGCGCGATGACTGCGGCTTCGACGGCGCGGTCATCGGCCACGATCGATTGGTCGGTGCCCTCGGCAAACTTGTCGTATCCGAACACCTGGGTGCAGGTCAATTCGCAGGGCGCCGGAATATTCGCCAATGGTCTGCAGACATACCAGAAGCAGCCCTACGGCATGATGAATACGGCCTCGCCGACTATCAACGGAACGGCGTATTCGTCGATCATCGCCGGTTATGTGGATCAATTGACGTCGACTACCAATGGTGCGGCTGAATCCGCCGCACAAGTGCAAGTCGGCTGGCAAGCCGACGGTCGTTACTACACGAGCACATGGCAATACAACAATTGAAGTTGGGCGAACCGGCCTAGGTAGGATCGCTCAACGATCTTAAGGCCGGCTCGAGCGGGAGCAAAAGGGGCGCGGTCATCCACGCCCCCTTTTTTCGTGTGCGATGCGTCAAGCGAAATGCGGCTTCAATCTGGCCCGTGTCTTGACAAGTCGTTCGCTACCTACGATCATCTGCTCGGTGATAGAGCAAATGATCGATTGATCTTGTGACTGCTCCCATTGAGAAGAGAAGCGGCTGACGCCGCGCAAGCCATGCGGTCACTCAGCCGGCGTGGCCGCGATCCTCAGGAACCGCGGCAATGCGGCCGAACGAATCGCAGACGTGGGCTATCGCGTGCACGCGCCGTTTCATCATTCGTCATTGGGGCTGTCCACCCATCACCGCTGCTCGATCGAGCCGGCGACGACGACCAACCAAAAGAGGCGGAGACGATGTCAGGAGAACTGCAGGGAAAAGTCGCTGTCGTGACGGGCGCAGCTTCGGGAATTGGGCGCGCGAGCGCCGATGCCATGTTATCGGCCGGCGCGCGCGTCGTGCTGGCCGATCGCGACCAAGCCGCGTTGGCTTCGCTGTGCGGTGAGCGCGGCGAAGCCGCGATGCCGCTCGTGATCGATCTGCTCGATCCGAAAGCATGCGCTGCACTCGTGCCCCGCGCCCTGGAAATGGCGGGGCAAATCGACATCCTGCATGCCAATGCGGGAACCTATGTCGGCGGCGATTTGGTCGATGCGCAGACCGAGGCGATCGACCGCATGCTGCACCTGAATATCAACGTCGTGATGAAGAACGTCCATGACGTCCTGCCGCATATGATCGAGAGGCGCACCGGCGACATCATCGTGACGAGTTCGCTGGCCGCGCATTTCCCGACGCCGTGGGAGCCCGTCTACGCTTCGTCGAAATGGGCGATCAACTGTTTCGTGCAAACGGTGCGTCGTCAGGTTTTCAAACATGGCATACGCGTCGGCGCGGTCTCGCCCGGCCCCGTCATTAGCGCATTGCTTGCCGACTGGCCGGAGGAAAAGCTCAAAGAGGCGAAAGACTCGGGCAGCCTGATCGAAGCCGACGAGGTCGCGTCGGCCATCCTCTTCATGTTGACGCGGCGGCGCGGCGTCACGATCCGCGACATCGTGCTGATGCCCACCAACTTCGATCTGTAACGCCAAGGCCAACGCCAACGCCAACGCCAACGCCAACGCCAACGCCTAAACACCGCCGCGTCGACTGCGCGTCTCGCCTCGCTCGCCCGAGTGGAGCGCGGGCTGCGCGGATCATCGAGCGCTTGCGTTCGCCGCTGCCGCGTATGCGCTCGGCGATGAGGCCTCGAACCTCGCGAAGTAGGCCGGAATCTCCGCGGCAGGCAGCGGCTTGGCGAAATAGTAGCCCTGCATCACATGGCAGCCGCTCGTCCTGAGGAACGCCAGTTGGTCCGCGCTTTCGACGCCTTCCGCCACGATGTCGAAATCGAGGTTTCGCGCGAGCGCCAGGACGGCGCGGATGATCGCCTCGTCCGTGCGATTGACACCGATTCCGCGGACGAACGACATATCGATCTTGAGGCGATCGGCGTGGAACGTGCGCAGATACGACAAGCTCGAATAGCCGATCCCGAAGTCGTCGATTGCGATCGATAGACCCATCTGGTTGAGCGCGTGCAGCGCCGGAAGCGCACCGGGAACCACCAACGCACTTTCCGTAATCTCGAGCTCGAGGTGGTGGCTCGCGAGTTGCGAGGCGGCGAGCGCGCGTCGCACGACGTCGCAAAAATCTGCGCGTGCGAGCTGACTGGGCGAAACGTTGACGGACATGCGCAGTTGCGGATAAATGCGCGCCCAGTGTTTGGCTTGCGCACAAGCAGTATGGAGGACCCATTCGCCCATTTGCTCGATCATCCCGTTTTCTTCGGCAAGCGGAATGAAAGTGGACGGGCCCACCGCGCCGATCACCGGGTCGCACCACCGGATCAGCGCCTCGACGCCGCACGGACGGTGCTCGCGCACGTCGATCTGCGGCTGATAGACGAGCTCGAACGCGTTGCGCTCGACGGCCTCGCGCAACCGGCGCAGTAGCGCGATGCGCTGATCTGCCACGTCGGCGAGATTCCGTTTGAAGCGCTCGATGCCGTTGCGGCCTCGCGCTTTGACCTCGTACATCGCAAGATCGGCGTGCTTGAGAAGCGTCTCGGCGTCGGCGCCGTCCGCCGGATAGCACGCTATGCCGATGCTCATCTGCACGCGCAACTGAGTGTCGTCGATGGAGACGGGCGCGTCGAACGCGTTCGTGACGCGCTCGAGCAACGCGGCCAGCCTGCTTTCTTCGTGCGGCCGCCCGAGCATCGCCACGAACTCGTCGCCCCCATAGCGCGTAACGACGCTGTCCGCGCCGAGACAAGCGGACAGGCGCTCCGCAACCTTGCGTAAGAGCCGGTCGCCGGCGCCGTGACCGAGACTGTCGTTGACATCCTTGAAGCGATCGAGGTCCATGAAGAGCAAAGCGAACTCGCGTTGCTCTTTGATCGCCTGGTCCACCAGCTCTCGCAACGTCAGCCGGTTCGGCAAGTCGGTCAGGGCGTCTCGGCGCGCTTGCATGACGACCCGGTCGCGCGAGTCGATGAGCTCCGTCAAATCGCTGACCACCGCGATGTGATAGGCAAGCGTACCGCGCTCATCGGATACCGATGCCGTGTCCATCTGATTCCAGAACGGCACGCCGTTTGCGCGCCGGCTCTGCAGCAACACGGTCGAGTCGCTTCGCTTCGCTAGCGTGGCGCGAATTTGCGGAAGCAACTCGCGTTCGCTGCGTCCCCTGCACAACGATGCATAGTCCTGGCCGATCATTTCAGAAAGCGCGTAGCCCGTTATTTTTTCAAAGGCAGGGTTGGCGTATTCGATCACCTCGCCTTCCTCGGAGGCGCGGCTGATCAAGACGCCATTGCCGATGGCGTCCAGCGCACGGCTACGCAGTCGCAGCGCGAGTTCGGCGCGCTTGCGCTCGGTCACGTCGATGGCGGTGATGAAGCACGCCTTACGTTTGGCGTAGGTGAGGAAGTGATACGAGAGATCGACGTACACCGGCGTTCCATCTGCTCGCCGGTGACGGCATATGCCGGCCGCTCCGCTCGATGTGCCCGCTGAAAGTATGTTGCCCAGATCGCGGTGAAATGCCGACATGTCGGCTTGCGCATAGAGCGACGCCATGTCGCGTGTGCAAAGTTCGTCCAGAGGCGTGCCGTATTGCGCTGCTGCCGCCCGGTTCGCTGTGATGACCTGCAGTGTGTCCACGTCGAAGATCAACATCGGCAGCGGATGATGCTCGAAATATTCACGGAAACGCCGTTCGTGTTCCTCGGCGATGACGCGCGCGCGTTGCCGCGCGAGGCCTTCGCGATAGTGGGCGATGAACGCATAGCTGAGCAGGGAGCAGGCTACGAGCGCACTGAGCGCGAGCACGATCCCCTCGATTTCCATGTGACGGTTGGCGCTTTCGGAGCTGGCGTGCAGGATCGCAGTTTGCGTTTCTCTGAGGGTGGTGAGCTGCCCGACGATCTGATCTAGCAACCGGTTCGCATCGAGCAGCCGCGCGCTGTCCACTGACGCGCGTCCGCCTTCCAGGCGAGCGTTGACGGAAATCTCTGCCAACTGCCATGCCCAGCGCGCGGTTTCCTCACGCAAGAGGTGCACCGTCGCCAGATCTCGCGGGCTGTTGGCATAGCCTTGCTCCAATCGCTGGAATGAGCCGACGGCGGCGCCCACGCGCGTGATCGGCCATGCGAAGGACGACTGGCGAGCGGTGCCGAATCCTTCCAGAAAGTCCGCATTGGCGCGCAGGTAGATGGTTTGGAGGGAATCGATCTCATTGCGTATGAGCGCTGCGCGGAGTCTGACTTCGTCGACGTGCGCTCTCCACAGCAGCGTATATCCCGTGCCGACGGCGAACATGCCGACGCCCGCCAGCACCAGCGCAACGGTGAGCGGCAGTCGGCTGGCCGCATGCGTATGCCGCTGCCACCACCTCATCGCGAGGCCGGCGATGTCGAAAAAGGGGGCGAATTTCATCGGATAGAACTAAGGGCGCGGAAGAGCACCGAGCATGTAAGACGCGCAAAGGGATGCACCGGCCGCCCGGTCGCACTGTGGTTCCTTACCCGTATATCGGTCAGGGGCACGAAAAACTTCAGTGAGCGATCACCCTAATCGCTGCGCGGGCCTACCCGGGAAGACAGGAACCTGGTACTGGAACTACCACCCAACCCACTGTTTTTTATCGCTTTTTCCGATGGCGCCGGTGTCGCGGCGGGAGGCGGCGTGGCATAATCGAGCGCACCGGGATTGCCCGTTGCCACGATTACCGCGCATACCATGTCAAAGACTCTCTACGACAAGTTGTGGGACTCGCACGTCGTCCATACCGAAGAAGACGGCACGACGTTGCTCTACATCGATCGTCATTTGCTGCACGAAGTCACGAGCCCGCAAGCGTTCGAAGGCCTCAAGCTCAACGAGCGCCCGCTGTGGCGCGTGAGCGCAAACCTGGCGGTGTCGGACCATAACGTGCCGACGACCGATCGCAGCCACGGGATCGCCGATCCCATATCGAAGCTGCAAGTCGATACGCTCGATACCAACTGCGACGCCTACGGCATCACGCAATTCAAAATGAACGACATGCGCCAAGGCATCGTTCATATCATCGGTCCCGAGCAGGGCGCCACGCTGCCCGGCATGACGATCGTGTGCGGTGATTCGCATACGTCGACGCACGGCGCGTTCGGCGCGCTCGCGCACGGCATCGGCACGTCGGAGGTCGAGCACGTGCTCGCCACGCAAACCCTCTTGCAAAAGAAGAGCAAGAACATGCTCGTCAAGATCGAGGGTCCGTTGCCGCGCGGCTGCACGGCCAAGGACGTCGTGCTCGCAGTGATCGGCAAGATCGGCACGGCCGGCGGTACGGGCTACGCAATCGAATTCGGCGGCTCGACCATTCGCTCGCTGTCGATGGAAGGCCGCATGACCGTCTGCAATATGGCGATCGAAGCAGGCGCACGCGCAGGCATGGTTGCCGTCGACGATACGACCATCGACTACCTGAAGGGCCGGCCGTATTCGCCGCATGGCGTCGAATGGGATCACGCCGTCGAATATTGGCGCACGTTCGTCTCGGATCCGGGCGCGCATTTCGACCGGGTGGTCGAGATCGACGCGGCGCACATCGTGCCCCAAGTCACCTGGGGCACGTCGCCCGAGATGGTGACGGCGATAGACGGCCGGGTACCCGATCCCGAACGAGAGAAAGATCCGGTCAAGCGCGACGCGATGGAGCGTGCGCTGCAGTACATGGCGCTCGAGCCGAACCTGCCGATGGAGGCGATCAAACTCGACAAGGTGTTCATCGGTTCATGCACGAATGCCCGCATCGAGGACATCCGCGCCGCCGCGTACGTGGTGAAGAAGCTCGGCCGCCGCGTCGCGCCGAATATCCGGCTGGCGATGGTGGTGCCGGGTTCGGGGCTCGTGAAGGCGCAGGCCGAACGCGAAGGGCTCGACAAGATTTTCGTCGCAGCCGGCTTCGAATGGCGCGAGCCCGGTTGTTCGATGTGCCTCGCGATGAATGCCGACCGGCTCGATCCGGGCGAGCGTTGCGCTTCCACGTCGAATCGCAATTTCGAAGGGCGTCAAGGCGCGGGCGGCCGCACTCACCTGGTGAGCCCCGCGATGGCTGCGGCTGCAGCGATCGAAGGCCATTTCGTCGACATTCGCAAGTTGGGGTGAGGCTATGAAAGCTTGGACGTTCTGGCGTCGCGCCGCATCGATTGCGCTTGCCGGCGCCTTGCTGGGCCTCGCGGGCTGCAACACGGTTGCCGGGTTCGGTCAGGACATGACCGATGCGGGCCACGCCATCAAGAAGGCTGCGGAGTAAAGAACATGGATAAATTCATCGTACATACTGGGCTCGTCGCGCCCCTCGATCGGGAAAACGTCGATACCGACGCGATCATCCCGAAGCAGTTCCTGAAGTCGATCAAACGCACCGGCTTCGGGCCGAACCTGTTCGACGAGTGGCGTTATCTCGATCATGGGGAACCCGGTCAGGACAATTCGCGCCGGCCGCTGAACCCCGACTTCGTGCTCAATCAGCCGCGCTATCAGGGCGCATCGGTGTTGCTCGCCCGCAAGAACTTCGGTTGCGGCAGCTCGCGCGAGCACGCGCCGTGGGCGTTGCAGCAATACGGCTTTCGCGCGCTGATCGCGCCTAGCTTCGCCGATATCTTCTTCAACAATTGCTTCAAGAACGGCGTGCTGCCGATCGTGTTGCCGGAGCAGCAAGTCGATCATCTGTTCAACGAGACGTACGCGTTCAACGGCTACCAGTTGACGATCGACCTCGAGGCTCAGCGCGTGCGTACGCCCGATGGCCGCGAGTACGCATTCGAAGTCGACGGCTTTCGCAAGTATTGCCTGCTGAACGGTTTCGACGACATCGGCCTTACGCTGCGTCACGCCGACAAGATTCGCGCATTCGAAGCCGAGCGGATGGCCAAGCAGCCTTGGCTCGGCCACCGAATCGTCGGCTAAAGCGCATTGCGCACTCGCGGCGACGCAAAGCGGAAAACCGATAAAGCGGCAAACCGACAACCCGATAGGACTCCTAATGAAAATTGCTGTGCTCCCCGGTGACGGCATCGGCCCGGAAATCGTCAAGGAAGCGGTCAAGGTACTCGATGCGCTCGGCGAAAAGTTCGAGATGGAAGAGGCGCCCGTGGGCGGCGCCGGCTATGAGGCGAAAGGCCATCCGCTGCCCGAGGCGACACTTGCGCTCGCGAAAGAGGCCGACGCGATCTTGTTCGGCGCAGTGGGCGATTGGAAGTACGATTCGCTCGAACGTGCGCTGCGTCCCGAGCAGGCAATCCTCGGATTGCGCAAGCATCTCGAACTGTTCGCCAACCTGCGTCCGGCCATCTGCTATCCGCAACTGACGGGTGCTTCGTCACTCAAGCCCGAAATCGTCTCCGGCCTCGATATCCTGATCGTGCGCGAGCTGAACGGCGACATTTATTTCGGCGCGCCGCGCGGCGTGCGGCAGGCGCCGGACGGCCCCTTCGAAGGCGCGCGCGAGGGGTTCGACACGATGCGCTACTCGGAGCCGGAGGTGCGGCGCATCGCGCACGTAGCGTTCCAGGCGGCGCAAAAGCGCGCGAAGCGGCTGACCTCCGTGGACAAGGCCAACGTGCTCGAAACGTCCCAGTTGTGGAAGGACGTGATGATCGACGTGGCGAAGGAATATCCGGACGTCGAGTTGTCGCATATGTACGTGGATAACGCCGCGATGCAGCTCGTGAAGGCGCCGAAGTCGTTTGACGTCATCGTCACGGGCAACATGTTCGGCGACATTTTGTCCGACGAAGCGGCGATGCTCACGGGCTCGATCGGCATGCTGCCGTCGGCTTCGCTCGATCGCAACAACAAAGGGCTGTACGAGCCCTCGCACGGCTCCGCGCCCGACATCGCGGGCAAGGGCGTGGCCAATCCGCTGGCAACGATCCTGTCGGCGGCGATGATGCTGCGCTATTCGCTGAACAAGGCGGAGCAGGCCGGCCGTATCGAGAAGGCGGTGCAGAAGGTCCTCGAAGCGGGCTACCGCACGGGCGACATCGCCACGCCTGGCTGCCGCCAGGTCGGCACGGCGGATATGGGCGACGCGGTGCGCGCGGCGCTCTGATCGGTGCAGGCGTTTCGTGCGGCGGGGCGTTGTTGCTCCGTTCGCACGAAACCCGCTGAAATCAGGGTTTTTTGCTGGATTGCCTGCACCGGCTGGCGCGCCGATGTGGATTTTTCGTGTAGACTGTGCCGATGGCGAATTTGTCCCCGATCCCCTCGATTGAAACCCCGCACGGCGATACGGCCCGTGTGGGCGGGTTCGCCATGGCTGGCGTCGTCGGCATTGCCGGCGCCATCGCCATTATTACGATTACCCCCAAAACGATCACGAAACGCTGATCGTCCGTCGTGCCCGCCCGTCTTCCCCGCGCGGTCACGCCGGGCAAGGTTGCGGGGAAGCGTCCACTCCAAGGGTTAGTCATGAACGTAGGTCTCGTAGGTTGGCGCGGCATGGTCGGCAGCGTCCTGATGCAGCGGATGCAGCAGGAAGGCGATTTCGATCTGATCGAACCGGTGTTTTTCAGCACCAGCAACGTGGGCGGCAACGCGCCGTCGTTCGCCAAGAACGAGACGAAGCTCAAAGACGCCAAGAGCATCGACGATCTGAAGAAGTGCGACGTCGTCATCACCTGCCAAGGCGGCGATTACACGAACGAGGTGTTCCCGAAGCTGCGCGCGGCGGGCTGGAACGGTTACTGGATCGATGCCGCGTCGTCGCTGCGTATGGCCGACGACGCCGTCATCGTTCTCGATCCGGTGAACCTGGATGTGATCAAGGACGCACTCGTCAAAGGTACGAAGAATTTCATCGGCGGCAACTGCACCGTTAGCCTGATGCTGATGGCGCTCGGCGGTTTGTTCAGCGCGGACCTCGTCGACTGGATGACGGCCATGACCTATCAAGCCGCTTCGGGCGCGGGCGCGCAAAACATGCGCGAGCTGCTGTCGCAAATGGGCGCATTGCACGACGCCGTCAAGCCGCAACTGGCCGATCCGGCATCCGCCATTCTCGATATCGACCGCCGCGTGCTCGAAACGATGAATTCCGACGTCATGCCGACGCAGCATTTCGGCGTGCCGCTGGCCGGTTCGTTGATCCCGTGGATCGACAAGGATCTCGGCAATGGCATGTCCAAGGAAGAGTGGAAGGGCGGCGCGGAGGCCAACAAGATTCTCGGCAAGCCGGCCATGGGGCAAGCCGGTTCGATTCCTGTCGATGGCCTGTGCGTGCGCATCGGCGCGATGCGCTGCCATTCTCAGGCGCTGACGATCAAGCTGAAGAAGGACGTGCCGCTCGACGAGATCAACGGCATCCTCGCAGCGGCCAACGATTGGGTGAAGGTCGTGCCGAACGAGCGCGAAGCGTCGATGCGCGAATTGTCGCCCGCAGTCGTGACGGGCACGCTGTCGGTGCCGGTCGGCCGGTTGCGCAAGCTCGCCATGGGCGGCGAATACCTGTCGGCGTTCACGGTGGGCGATCAACTGCTGTGGGGTGCCGCCGAGCCGCTGCGCCGCATGCTGCGCATCCTGCTGGAGAAGTAAGCTGCAGGGCGCGCGGGCGGGCGGTATGCAATGGGCGCCGCTCGAGTTGCCCGCCAAGCCGCGCAGTGGTTTTGACCGGGTTCCTCACGTAAACTATGCGGCTACGACGCAGAGGAACCCGAGAAAGGCGTCGCCTTGTCGCGACGCCTTTTTCATTGCTGCAGCGAATGCTGATCTCTCCCAAAACGCCTTATCGAGGCGCGCTTGAACGCGCGTGACATCTTCATGACAACACGTTCGACGCGTCGCACAGTCCCGCTCGCGATCGCCGTTACGGCGGTCGTCTTCGCATGGCTCGTCGACGCATCGCCGCGGGCAGTGGCCGCGCCTGCCGCCGTGGCCGCTGCCACCGCTGCGAGCGGGCAAGCAGCGACGCCTGTCGTCGCCCCCGGAACCACTCAATACGCGGTGAAGCCGGGGCAGTCGCTCGCCGACATCGCCGTGGCCGCCACGCAGTCGCACGACAAGGCCGTGCTCAGCCGCGCGGCGAAAGTTATTTTCGATGCCAATCCGTCCGCATTCTCGCGCGGCGATCCAAGTTTGTTGAAGCTTGGCGCCGTGCTGAACGTGCCGCCGCTCGATGCGACGGGCGCGCTCGCCAACAGCGCACCTGAGCCGGCCGCCGCGCCAACCGCGGCCAGCACGCCGAGCGCAGCTTCGACGGCTGCAGCGGCGTCGCAGGCCGCTGGTGCGGGCGTGAAGGCCAGCGGTGCGCAACCGGCGACACCGGCATCGGCGCCCGCGGCCGCCGTATCGCAGGCATCCGCTGGCACGGCCGCCTCTGCGGCCGCGAAGCCGGCGGCAACTGCCGCGACGCATCAGCAAGCGAACGGTCCGGCAGCGGTGGCAGGCGGGCACGCATGGAGCGGCGCGATCGAGCCCGCGCCCAGCGCTCCTTCGAGCGCGCCCGCGGAGGGTGCGGCAAGTGCGACTCAGGCGTCCGCAGCCAGTGCGACCCCAGCCGCCGTGGCGAGTCAACCGGCGGCGGGCGGCACGGCAACGGCTGGCGCTTCGGCGGTCGCGACCGCGAGCGCGGCGGGTACGGCGGCCACGGCGGGGGCTTCCGCCGCAGCAGCGCCCGCCCTCTCGGCCTCGCACCCCAAAGTCTCGAGCCTGCAGCAACTGCTGACACTCAAGAACAGGGTGTTGATGGAATTGCAGCGGCATGGGTTCGGAACGTCCTCGTCAAATCGTTCCGGCGCCACGAGCAACGCGCCCGTGGGCGCGTCCGGTTTCGCGGCCACGCCGCCCGCGTCGGGCGTGGTAGCGCCTGCCCCAGGGCCATCGCGCGCCGCGGCTGCCGCCAACCAGCGTTTCATCAGCGTCGGCGGCTACGGCGTTGCGCGCGACGACATTCCGGCCATCGCCGCCGTTGCGGCCGCTGTGGCGGCTGCGCTGCTCGTTTTGCTCGTCGCGCTAGGCATCAGTCGGCGCAAGCGGCGCGCAGCGGTTCCCTCAGTGGCTTCCGCCGGTGGCGCCGCTAGCGCGGCGCCGGCGGCTGACCAGGGCGAAAGCGCCCAGCCGCTGGCCAAGCCTGCTACGGGGACGGACGACCCCATCGAGGCCGAATTTCTGAGCGTCCTCGCGCGAAACCCCACGAGCAAACGTGCACTGATGGGTCTCGCCGGACATTACGCCGAGCGCGGGAACGTGCGCGGGTTCGACGAGATCGCGCAACGCATCTATCGCCTTTCCGGCGGCCGCGGTCCGAACTGGGTTCACGTTGCCGCGCTGGGGCGCCAGCTCGATCCGGACAACCCGTTGTTTGCGCTCCAAGCAACTGAAAGCGAGGAATCGGCTGAAAGCGAAGGATCCGGCTTGGCTGAAACGCCGGAGGGCGGCCTACCAGCACAAACGGAATCCGAGGCGAGTGCGTCTTCGGAATGGCCCCACGCGAGCGAGCCGGAGCTGTTGCCCCGCGCGGAGCCGCCGGTCGAGCGTCCGCCGGAGGGAACGGTGGTTCCCGAGCTGACGGACGTCATCGGCGGGACGCCGCCGGCGGTCGAACCGCAGCCCGAGCCGGAAGCCGCGCCGCAATCGCGCCCGACATCGCAGCTGGAATCAACGCCTGCGATCGAAAGCGCGCCCGAAGCGACAACGGAACCGCCCGCAGCGCGCCCGGAACCGGAGCACGAGCAGGAGCAGCTCGAAGGCGAATCGAGCGAAGCGTCCAGTGCATCCCGGCACGATGCAACGCTTCCGCCGGAAGCCGTCGCGGCGCTCGATGCCCTCGACTTGGGTTTGCCGCCGCGCGCCGAGCTCAGTCCCGATGCGCCGGCTCGACCTCATGACATCGGGGATGCGGAGACGCCCGAACCGACCGAGCCTGAATCGGCCCGGAGCGAGCCGTGGCCGGAAGTGACCGCAGAGGCCGCGCCGCATGAACTGCACGGCGAGCCTTCCGCGCAGCGCGAGCCGAACGCGAACGCGGCCCACGAGCCGGGAGAGAAAGCACGTAGCGAGCCGCTGCCCCCGCCCAACGTGACAGGGCTGGGCGCTGCGCCGATCGGGCCGCTCAAGCTTTCGTTCAACCTCGACCTCCCGGGTGCGGACGGCGGCGAAGGTGCCATGGCCGCCGCGGCGCCGTTGCCGCAATTCACGCCCGAGCAGCTCGCCAAGATCGCGCGCAACAAGCTCGATCTCGCTGCCGAATATATCGCGCTCGGCGATCTGGGCGGCGCACGCACGCTGATTCACGAAGTCATCGAGTCCAACGACGCGGCCACGCGAGAGGACGCGCACGCGTTGCTGGCGACGCTGGCGCCGCTTTCGTGACGCCTACCATGCGCATCGCTCTCGGGATCCAATACGACGGCACCGCATTTTGCGGCTGGCAGTCCCAACCGCACGGCAAGACCGTTCAAGATGCGTTGGAACGCGCGCTGGCCGATTTCGCCTGCAAGCCGTTGCCCACGGTCGTCGCAGGCCGCACGGACACGGGTGTGCATGGGCTCGGGCAGGTGGTGCATTTCGACACCGATCTCGATCGCGAGGACTTTTCCTGGGTGCGCGGCACGAACGCCTTCCTGCCGCCGGCCGTGGCCGTGCTCTGGGCCAAACGGATGCCCGATGCCTTTCACGCTCGGTTTTCGGCGTTCGAGCGGACTTACTACTACATGCTCTACGTGAATGCCGTGCGCTCGCCGATGCTGACGGGGCGCGCCGGCTGGATTCATACGCCGCTCGACGTCGAGGCCATGCGCGCCGCCGCGCAATGCCTGCTTGGGGAGCACGACTTCTCGGCGTTTCGCTCGTCCGAGTGCCAGGCGAAGACGCCGGTCAAACATCTGCATGAGATCGAGATTCGCCAAGCGGGCGACATCATTCATTTTCGTTTTCGGGCGAATGCGTTCCTGCATCACATGGTCCGCAATCTGATGGGCTCGCTCGTGGCCGTCGGCCGGGGGCGCTACCCGGTGTCGTGGCTGGCCGATGTGCTCGCGAGCCGCGACCGCAATCGCGCCGCACCGACGTTCATGCCCGAAGGACTGTACCTGGCCCACGTCGGCTATCCCGAGGTATTCGCGGTGCCGCCCGCGCCCCTCGGCAGCGTACCTTGGAGCGGCATTTGGAGCGAGTCGAGCCATGTCTAGCGCCGTCCCCGTTTCGCCAGCCCTCGGCTCGATCCCTCACCGCACGCGCATCAAACTGTGCGGCCTGTCGCGCCGGGCGGACGTAGACCTAGCCGTCGAACTCGGAGCCGACGCGATCGGCTTCGTCTTCTATCCCCCGAGCCCGCGCTCGGTTGGCGTCGCCGATGCGATCGACCTCGCTTGCGCGTTGCCGCCGTTCGTCTCGGTCGTAGGCTTGTTCGTGAACCCGACCTTGGATTGGATCGGTGAAGTTGCCAGTAACGTGCCGCTCACCATGCTGCAGTTTCACGGCGACGAAACCGCTGCCCAATGCGAGGAGCTAGCGAGCGTGGCCGGGTTGCCTTGGCTGCGCGCATTACGCGTTGCGGCCGATACGCAGCCACGCGATTTGGTAGAATCGGCGCTTAACTATTCGTCAGCTGGCGGCCTGCTCTTCGACACGCTCGTCGAAGGCTATGGCGGCGGCGGGAAGACTTTCGATTGGTCACTTATTCCAGCAGAGCTCGCGCGTCGGGCCGTTTTGAGTGGTGGGTTGAACGCGCAAAACGTCGGTGACGCCATTCGGCGCGTGCGCCCGTACGCGGTCGATGTCTCGAGCGGCATCGAAGTGCCGGGCGCCAGGGGCGTGAAGGATCCCGCCCGAATGGCGGCGTTCGTGCGCGCGGTGCGCGCAGCGGACGCCGAGTGAAAGCCAAGGCGGCGCGGCCTGACGTGCCTCGCCGCCGCTGCGAAGAGTGACAAACCATGTACAACCTTCCGGATCAACGGGGCCATTTCGGCCCATACGGCGGAACTTTCGTCGCCGAAACGCTCGTCCATGCGCTCGACGAGCTGCGCCACGCCTACGAGCAGTACAGCAAGGACCCCGAGTTCATTGCCGAGTACGAGCGCGAACTCAAATATTTCGTCGGACGCCCGTCGCCGATTTACCACGCGCGGCGCTGGAGCGAGTTGCTCGGCGGCGCGCAGGTGTTCCTCAAACGCGAGGACCTCAATCACACGGGCGCGCACAAGGTCAACAACGTGATCGGCCAAGCCTTGCTCGCCAAGCGCATGGGCAAGCCGCGCGTGATCGCCGAAACGGGCGCGGGCCAGCATGGCGTCGCGACCGCCACGATCGCGGCGCGCTTCGGGATGGAATGTGTCGTCTACATGGGCGCCGAGGACGTGCGGCGGCAAGCGGCCAACGTCTATCGAATGAAGCTGCTCGGCGCCACCGTCGTGCCGGTCGAGTCCGGTTCGCGCACGCTCAAGGATGCGCTGAACGAAGCCATGCGCGATTGGGTCACGAACGTCGAAAGCACGTTCTATATCATCGGCACCGTTGCCGGTCCGCATCCGTACCCGATGATGGTCCGCGATTTCCAGCGGGTGATCGGCGACGAGTGCCGCGTGCAGATGCCCGAACTCACAGGGCGCCAGCCCGACATGGTGATCGCCTGCGTCGGCGGGGGGTCCAATGCCATGGGCATCTTCTATCCCTACATCGACGATGCGGCGGTCAAGCTCGTCGGCGTCGAGGCCGCGGGCGACGGGATCGAGACGGGACGGCACGCCGCCTCGCTCATCGGCGGCAGCCCCGGCGTGCTGCACGGCAATCGCACCTACCTGTTGCAGGACGAGAACGGTCAGATCATCGAGACGCATTCGGTGTCGGCGGGCCTCGACTATCCTGGGGTCGGCCCCGAGCACGCGTGGTTGAAGGACAGCGGTCGCGCGCAATACGTCGGCATCACCGACGAGGAAGCGCTCAAGGCGTTCCACGATTGCTGCCGGATCGAAGGCATCATCCCGGCGCTCGAGTCGAGCCACGCGCTCGCTTACGCGGCCAAGATCGCGCCTTCGCTTTCCCGCGAGACGCATCTGCTCGTCAACCTTTCGGGCCGCGGCGACAAGGATATGCACACCGTCGCCGAACGCTCGGGCCTCGCGCTCTGAGCCACCGAGGCATGCGCGATCTCATCGACGAATTCGACGCACCGCGGCCCGCGGCGGCGGGAGGCAGCGCGCTGGGCGGCTCGGGTGGATCGCGCGTGGCCATCGATCTGCGCAACCGCGATTTCTTAGCGGATGCGCAGACGGTGCCGGACCGATCGATCGATCTGATCCTGGCCGATCCGCCTTACGGCCTCGGCAAGGATTACGGCAACGATTCCGACATGCGCTCGGGCGAGGCGTTTCTCGAATGGACGCGCGCTTGGCTCGAGCTGGCTGTTCCGAAGCTCAAGGCGAGCGGCTCGCTGTACGTGTTCTGCACCTGGCAGTACGCGCCGGAGATCTTTTCGTTCTTGAAGACCAAGCTCACCATGGTCAACGAGATCATTTGGGACCGGCGCGTGCCGAGCATGGGCGGAACGACGCGGCGTTTTACGTCGGTGCACGACAATATCGGGCTTTTTGCCGTGTCGAAGGACTATTACTTCGACCTGGACCCCGTACGCATTCCGTACGACGCGGCCACGAAGAAGGCGCGCTCCCGCAAGCTGTTCGAGGGGAGCAAGTGGCTCGAGGTGGGCTACAACCCGAAGGATGTCTGGTCGGTGTCGAGGCTGCATCGGCAACATGCCGAGCGCGTCGATCACCCGACGCAAAAACCCCTCGAGATCGTCGAGCGGATGGTGCTCGCAAGCTGCCCGCCGGGCGGGCGCGTGCTCGATCCGTTCATGGGCAGCGGCACGACGGCAGTGGCCTGCGCGCGGCATGCTCGCGCATTCGTCGGCTTTGAGATCAATGAAAATTACTGCGCGATCGCGCGCGAACGAGTCGCCGCGGTCAGCGGCATATCGTCCGACGCGCCCGCCGTTGCCTCGGAAGCGGCACGGTAGGTCGCGCTTATCGGTAGAGAAGACATCATGTCCCGCATCGAACAGACTTTCGCGGCTTTGGCCGCACAAAACAAGAAGGGGTTGATTCCCTTCATCACGGCCGGGTACCCGGATCCTGCGCGCACGGTCGAATTCATGCATGCGCTCGTGGCTGGCGGCGCCGATGTGATCGAACTGGGCGTGCCGTTCTCGGACCCGATGGCCGACGGCGCCGTCATTCAACGCTCATCCGAACGCGCGCTTGCACAAGGCGTGACGCTCAAGCACGTGCTGGCCGATGTAAAGAAGTTCCGCGAGCAGGACGCAAACACGCCCGTGGTCCTGATGGGGTACGCCAATCCGATCGAGCGCATGGGCGTCGAAGCGTTCGTCGAAGCGGCGGCGCAAGCAGGCGTGGACGGCGTCCTCACGGTGGATTACCCGCCCGAGGAATCGGTCGAGTTCGCCCATCGCATGCGTGCGGCGGGTGTCGATCCGATCTTCTTGCTCGCGCCCACTTCGACCGATGCGCGGATCGCGGCCGTCGCCGAACTGGCGAGCGGCTACGTCTACTATGTGTCGCTCAAAGGGGTGACCGGCGCGGCAAATCTGGACGTTTCCAGCATCGCGAGTAAAATCCCGGCGATCAAGTCGCAAGTGAAGTTGCCTGTTGGGGTCGGATTCGGTATTCGTGACGCCTCCACGGCGCGTGCGGTTGCCGAGGTGGCGGATGCCGTGGTCATCGGTAGCCGCCTGGTGCAGTTGCTCGAACAGGCGCGGGCGCAGTCGGCTGCAATCGAGCTGACGGCATTCGTCGCCGAGATTCGCAAGGCGCTCGACGCCGGTTGAACGCAGCGCTAGGCCTCATGCCGGACGGGGGAAGCTGGCCGGCATGGGGTAGTCAGGGCGCTGCGTGCGACATACGTACGGAACAACACAATTGAAGGAACAACGATGAGCTGGCTCGACAAGCTGTTGCCGCCGAAGATCAAACAGACCGATCCGAAAAGCCGCAAAGGCATTCCGGAGGGCCTTTGGGTCAAGTGTCCGTCGTGCGAGGCGGTGTTGTACCGCAACGACGTCGAGGCGAACTTGCACGTTTGTCCGAAGTGCAGCCATCACATGCGTATCAGCGCGCGCGCGCGCCTCGACGGGTTGCTCGACGCCGAAGGCCGTTACGAGATCGGTCAGGAGATCGTCCCGGTCGACGCGCTGAAATTCAAGGACAGCCGCAAGTATCCGGACCGCATCAAAGATGCGATGGACGAAACCGGTGAAACCGATGCGATGGTCGTGATGGGCGGTGCAATTCACACGCTGCCGGTCGTCGTTTCTTGCTTCGAGTTCGCGTTCATGGGCGGGTCGATGGGCTCCGTGGTCGGCGAGCGCTTTGCTCGCGGCGCGCAAAATGCGATCGAGCAACAAGTGCCGTTCATCTGTTTCACGGCCTCGGGTGGAGCGCGGATGCAGGAAAGCCTGCTGTCGTTGATGCAGATGGCCAAGACGACGGCGATGCTGACCAAACTGGCCGACGCCAGATTGCCGTTCATTTCCGTGCTGACGGACCCGACGATGGGCGGCGTATCGGCAAGCTTCGCATTCCTCGGCGATGTCGTGATCGCGGAGCCGAAGGCATTGATCGGCTTTGCCGGCCCGCGGGTGATCGAGCAGACGGTGCGGGAGAAACTGCCCGAAGGCTTCCAGCGCGCGGAATTCCTGCTGCAAAAGGGGGCAATCGACATGATCATCGATCGCCGCAAGCTGCGCGAAGAGTTGGCGCGGCTGATCGCGCTGCTCACGCGCCAGCCCGCGGATGCCGTCGCCTGAACGTTAAGTTAATCGCAGATCTCACGCGGGACGGCCCGCGGTTTTGGATGACTCATTTCCCTACTCTCGACGCCTGGCTCGCGCATCTCGAGTCGGCGCATCCGGTCGGTATCGACATGGGTCTCACGCGCATCGGCAAGGTAAAGGATGCGCTGGGGCTTGCATTTCGCTGCCCTGTCATTACGGTGGGCGGCACCAATGGCAAGGGATCGACTTGCGCGATGCTCGAGTCGATCCTGCGCGCCTCCGGCTACCACGTCGGTTGCCATACGTCGCCCCACCTCATCGAGTTCAATGAACGCGCGCGCATCGATGGCCGAAACGCGACCGACGACGAGCTTTTACCGCATTTCGAAGCGGTCGAGGCGGCGCGCACGCGCTTGGCCGAACCCGTGTCGCTCACTTACTTCGAATTCACGACGCTCGCGATCTTGCATTGGTTCGCGTCGCGCGAACTCGATGCCGTGATTCTCGAAGTCGGGCTTGGCGGCCGGCTCGACGCCGTCAATATCGTCGATGCCGACTGTGCCATCGTGACGAGCATCGATATCGATCATACGGAGTATCTGGGCGATACACGCGAGAAGATCGCCTACGAGAAGGCGGGCATTTTTCGTCCGGGCCGGCCCGCCATCTGTGCCGATCCCGCGCCGCCGCAAACGCTGATCGACCACGCGCAAGCGATCGGCGCCGAACTTTGGCTGTTCGGACGCGACTTCCGCTATGAAGGGCAGGCGGGCAGCGAGCGGCAACAGTGGAGCTACGTCGGTCCGACGGCGCGGCGTTCGGCGCTTGCATATCCGGCGCTGCGCGGCGCGAATCAGCTCATCAATACGTCCGCGGCGCTGGCCGCGCTCGAGGCGCTGCGGGATCGGCTGCCCGTTTCCGCTCAAGACGTGCGACTCGGGCTAGCCAACGTCGAGCTGCCCGGGCGCTTTCAGGTGTTGCCGGGGCGGCCGTCGATCGTGCTCGACGTGGCACACAATCCCCATGCGGCAGCCGTGCTGGCTCAAAATCTGGGCAGCATGGGCTTTTTCCGCTACACCTACGCCGTCTTTGGCGCGATGCGCGACAAGGACATCGCGGGCGTCGTCAAGCATCTCAAAGGCGAAATCGATCACTGGTGCTTGACCGATTTGCCGATCGGCCGAGCCGCGAGCGCGGCGGACCTGGACGAGATCGTGCGCACCGCGGGCGTCGAAGATGGCCCCGACAGCAGCATCAGGCGTTTCGCCTCGCCGGCCGAAGCTTTCCAAGATGCGCTGAGCCGAGCGACGGACGATGATAGAATCGTGGTTTTCGGTAGCTTCTATACTGTTGCGGGCGTCATGGCCTACCGCAAGTCGCGGCAACATTGACCGACGCGCGCCGCGTTGACGGCCGCCCCCCTCGAACTCAGCGGATTCATGGGCTTTTTCTCGTTCGGCAAAAAAGACGACACGCCGCGCCGGCGTGGCGCCAGCGCTAGATCCGCGCGTAGCGGTGGTACGTTCGAGGCACGCGACGAGCGACCGAGCCGCCGCAAAGAACGCGCGGCCGAGGCCGATGCGATGCCGCTCGATCCGACACTTCCCGAAAAGCAACGGGCGCGCCGGCGCCTGGTTGGTGCGATCGCGCTGGTGCTCGCCGCCGTGGTCGTCTTGCCGATGGTGCTCGATTCCCATCCCAAGCCGGTGACCAACGACATCGCGATCGATATTCCCAATCGCCCGGCAACGGTTCCGTCGCGCGCTAGCGACGACAACCCCGAGGACACGCAAGCCGCGGTGGCGCCAGATCGTGCCGATATGAGCGGTGCGACGGCTTCCGGTGCGGGCACGGCCGGGGTGGGTGCCGCGCAACCCAGCGGGGCGTCGCAGTCTCCCGGCGGTGCGCAAGGCGCGACCACGCAGGCTGAATCGAAGCAGACCGAATCGAAGCAGACCGAGTCCAAGCAATCCAAGCAGACAAGCACCGCCCCGGCAGCGACTACCCCTGCGAAGGCGGCGCAAACGGCAAAAGCGGCAAAAACCATTGCCATCCCCGGCCCCGGGGCAACGAAGCCCGATTCCGGTACGCCGGCCGCGCCGCCAGGCTCGCGTTACGCCGTGGAGCTAGGTGCGTTCGCCGACGATGCGAGCGCCCGCGCATGGGAGAGCAAGCTGAAGGCCGCGGGGGTGCCCGCGTACATCGAACATCGCAAGCAAGCCGACGGTAAGGCCCGCACGATGCTGCTCGCCGGTCCGTTCGCCGATCGCGCGGCGGCATCCGCGGCCGTCGCTAAGGTGCGCGAAGCCGGTTTGACGGCGGGCACGGGCAACGCGGCGCAGTGACGGCATCGATGCTTACCGCGTTCGATTACGCCGTGCTTGCGGTGATCGGCCTGTCGGCGCTGCGCGGTGCGTGGCGCGGGTTGTTGTCGGAAATATTCGGCCTGATCGGCTGGGTCGTGGCTTTTTTTGTCGCGTCGCGCTATGTGCGGCTCCTGGTGCCCTATATTCCAAGCGACTGGCCCGGCGGTGCGCTCACGCAGTGGTTGCTCGCGTTCGCGGCAATCATGGTGGGCGTGGTGCTCGTGGCGAGTGTCGCGAATGCGCTGATCGCACGGCTGGTGGCCGTGACAGGGCTGGGCGGCGTGGATCGGTCGCTCGGGTTGCTGTTCGGCATCGTGCGCGGCGTGGTGTTCGTTTTACTGCTCGTGGCGCTGGCCGGGTTGACGGAGCTGCCGAAGCAACAATTTTGGCGCGACGCCCTGCTGCGGCCCTATGTCGAGCGAGGCGTGCATGAGTTGAAGCCCTTGCTTCCCCCGGCGCTGGCCGCGTACGTTCGCGTGTGAAGCGCGTGCGTCGGCCCCATGGCCGGCACCATCGTTTTTCGTATCTTTGAAGGACCTGCCATGTGCGGCATCGTAGGCGTAGTCTCCCACTCCCCGGTCAATCAGTTGATCTACGACAGCCTTCTGCTGTTGCAGCATCGCGGCCAGGATGCAGCCGGTATCGCGACGGCGAACGGCAGCACTTTCCACATGTACAAGGCCAACGGCATGGTGCGCGACGTGTTCCGTACGCGCAACATGCGCAGTTTACCGGGCACCGCGGGCATCGGCCAAGTGCGGTATCCCACGGCGGGCTCGGCCTCGAGCGAGGAAGAGGCGCAGCCGTTTTACGTGAATGCGCCATTCGGCATCATCCTCGCGCATAACGGCAACCTCACGAACTGGCAGCAGCTGAAAGACGAGATGTTCCGCATCGACCGGCGTCATGTGAACACGAACTCGGATACGGAAGTGCTGCTCAACGTGTTCGCGCACGAGGTGCAACTAGCAAGCTCGGGCCTGCAGCTCGACCCAGGCACGGTGTTCAAGGCCGTGGCGGGCGTGCATCGCCGGGTGCGCGGCTCGTACGCCATCGTTTCGTTGATCGCCGGGTATGGGCTGCTGGCATTTCGCGACCCATACGGCATTCGCCCGCTGTGCATCGGCAAGCACGAAACGGAGCACGGCGTGGAGTGGATCGTTGCGTCGGAATCGGTGGCTGTCGAAGGCATCGGATTCGATTTCGTGCGGGACGTCGCGCCCGGCGAAGCGATTTTCATCGACAACGACGGTCAACTGCACAGCCAGCAGTGCGCGGATACGCCGAGTTTGAACCCCTGCATTTTCGAGTACGTCTATCTGGCGCGTCCCGATTCGGTGCTCGACGGCGTCTCCGTCTACAACGTGCGTCTGCGGATGGGCGACTACCTCGCCGCCAAGATCAAGCGTGTTCTGCCCGACGTGCCGATCGACGTGGTCATGCCCATTCCCGATTCGTCTCGGCCTGCCGCCATGCAGGTGGCGGCCAAGCTCGGCGTCGAATACCGCGAAGGGTTTTTCAAGAACCGCTATGTGGGCCGCACTTTCATCATGCCGGGCCAGGCGGTGCGCAAGAAGTCGGTGCGCCAGAAGCTCAATGCGATGGCGATCGAGTTCAAGGATAAGAATGTGCTGATCGTCGACGATTCGATCGTCCGCGGCACGACTTCGCACGAGATCGTGCAGATGGCGCGCGATGCCGGGGCGAAGAGCGTGATCTTCGCATCGGCTGCGCCGCCCGTGAAGTTCCCCAACGTGTATGGCATCGACATGCCCACGCGCAGCGAACTCGTCGCCCATGGCCGTTCCGACGAGGAAGTCGCCAAGATCATCGGCGCCGATCACCTCGTCTATCAGGACGTCGATGCGCTCAAGCAAGCGGTGCGCGACATCAATCCGATGCTCGCGCGTTTCGAGGCGTCTTGCTTCGATGGCGATTACATCACGGGCGATGTCACGGCGCAGTATCTCGATGTCATCGAGCGCGCCCGACTCTCGCCGCAATCCCAGTCCGAGCGCGATTCTGCGGGCGACGCCGTGGATGGCACCGTGACGCGTTCGCAACTGCATTTGCAACTGTCGGTCGAATAAGGAATAAGCCGCCTGCCCGCGTCGTTAGGCGTGCAGGCGCGCGCGGTAGGTGCGCGGCAGGATCCAACTCCGCGCCGATATGAATTAAGCATGCGCCGGCGCGGCGACTCAAAACAGCTAAAGCGAAAGACGGCGGCTGCGCCGTCCGACGCCGAGACGGCCCCGCATCGTATCAATGCACCGGCTTCGCCCGCCACTGGCCTGGAGGGATTGCGAAGCGTCGCGTGAACGCATGAGTAAAGGCGCTCTGATCGCCGAAACCGACCGTCAGCGCGATGTCCGTCAAGGTCTTGCGCGAGGTGCACAGCAGCACGAGCGCCGTGTCCAGGCGAAGCCGCTGCAAATAGCGGTGCGGCGTCGTGCCGAACGCTTCTTCGAACACCTGATGGAAGCGCCGCTCGCTCAACCCGCAGTGCCTCGCGAGATCGACCACGCGCAGCGGCTCCGATAGATGCGCACGCAACCATGTGTCGATGCGCGCATAGTCGAGCCGCGATGCGGGGGCTTGCGCGCCGACGTTCTCGCTCAAGACGAGGGCCAAGCGCGCCGCCGTGTCCCATGCCAAACGTCGCGCGCCCTCGCTCATGCCGATCGAGCGGGTGCGGTCCGTATCGCCGGGTTCCGGTTCGCTCGCTTCGTGGCCGGCCGATGTTGCGGCCGATGTTGCCGCCCGCATCGTGCGCGCCGCATACGATGCGGTATCGCGCACGAGCGCTGCGAGTCCGTCGTTCATCGTCAATGCCAACGCGCGCGAAAAAAAGCGTTCGGGCAGCGCCAGCGATGCGCAAGGCACGTCGAGGACCAACTGCCGGTTCTCGCCGACCCCCGCGTACTCGTGGCGCGAGCCGGCCGGAATCAGCCACGCATGACGCGCGTCGATGCGGTGGCCGATACCGTCGACGGCCATCTCCATCACGCCCTCGACACCGAGCACGATCTGATGGAAGGCGTGCAGGTCGCATGCGCTCTCGGCGCCGTAACGGCGCAGCGACAAGGCGGGCGATTGGATCGCGTGCTCGTTCATCGCGCTGCTGCCCTTGCTTGGTTCGGTGCTTACGCCTGGAGCAATTCGACTTCGAACACGAGCGTCGCATTCGGCGGAATCACGCCGCCGGCGCCGCGCACGCCGTAGCCCAATTGCGGCGGAATCGTCAGACGACGCACGCCGCCTACTTTCATGCCTTGCACGCCTTCGTCCCAACCCTTGATGACCATGCCGCCACCGAGGACGAAGGCGAACGGATCGTTGCGGTCCTTGCTCGAATCGAACTTCTGGCCGTCGGTGAGCCACCCCGTGTAGTGCACGGTGACGGTGGTGCCCGCCGCGGCTTCGGCGCCTGCGCCAACGGTCAAATCTTCGTACTTCAACCCCGTTTCTGTGGTGACGGTGGTCATGGTCGTTACGCTCCGATGGTGATGAAACCGACATTGTAGGCGTTCAGCCCGGTGCGGTGCCTATAATGTCCGTCTGCTCAACACGCTTACGGCGCCACCTGGTGATGGCAACGTGCGGGCCGCGCTCGTTCGCGCACCGCCGCGGCCAGGGTAGCCGAGCGACTTTTCGAGAGGCCGACCGTGTCGACGTTTTCCCACGCCGTTGCCGCATCCGACTAACGTCTCGCTCATCTGCGGGCGGAGGTTGCGCTGTTCATGCGCGATCATGTTTTGTCCCTCGTCTCTCACGATTTACGCAGCCCTCTCAATGCGATTCATAGCTGGGCTTATGTCCTCGAACGCAAGCTCGATGCGACCGATGCGTCCGCTCAGCGCGCGCTGGCCGGCATTCGCTCGGGCGTCGAGCAGCAAGTGAAGCTGCTCGAGGACGCCGTCGACAAAACCCGCGCGGAAACCAAATCGTTGCCGCTCGCGCGCGAGTCGTTCCCGATCAGTGCGGCAGTGGAGCGCGCGCTCGCGGATGCGAAGCTCGCCATCGTCGAAGCGCGCGGCACGTCCATCGAGATCCAATCGTCGGTCGATGCCCAATGGTGCGACGGCGATCGCGAGCGCCTCGCTCAAGCGATTTGGACCATGCTGGTTTTTGCCGCCGAAGCGAGCGCACCCGGTGCGAGGCTCAGCCTCGCCAGCAGTCTCGACAACGCGTTTTGGCGTGTCGAAGTGGGCTATGTGGCGAGTTTCGCTGCGTTGTCCGATGCCGAGTTGCCGCACGCGATGGAGCCGTTCGCGCGCAGCCAGGCCATGCAGCCGCGCGAGGCTGGGCGCATTGCTTGGGCGCTGGCGTTGCCGCAACGCGTTGCGGTAGCCCATGGCGGGACCTTCGAACAGAGCGCGACCGTCGACGGCGAGCCGTGCTCGCTCGTGCTTCGCGTGCCGCTTGCCGCGCAGTGACGGTTAGGCGCGCGGCACGCCTTCTTCGACAAGCAGTGCGACGGGCAGTGCGCTCAACGCTTCGCACAAGTAAAGCCTGCCCGCTTGGTCCGCTTTCGGCGCGTTGGGACTGAGGCAGTCGAACAGCGCGCGTCCCGCGAGCGCGGCCGGTAGCTCGATCGAGGTGTCCTCCCATGCGCTCGGATCGACGAGGGGCACATCGCCCGACTCGGGCAGCAGCGATGCGGACAGACGGGTGGCGATGACGATCGCGTACGCGTCGCCGTGCTGGCGCGCGAAGGCGATCGCGTGACGCGCGCGCGTACCGGACACCGTCAGCGGGAGGTACGAGCCCTCGAGAAACAGTGCCGGGGACACGGCGCGCAGCGTCAGCGCGCGATGGACGATTCCGAGCTTGACGCGGCCGTCGCGCCAGTTGCGCAGTTGTTCGCTCGGGGGTGTGTCGACGAGCCAAGCGCGGCGCCGGCCGAAATCGACAGGCCGCCGGTTGTCGGGGTCGACCAGACTGAAATCCCACAGCTCGGCGCCCTGGTACAAATCGGGTACGCCGGGTGAGGTCATTCTCAAGATCGTTTGCAGCAGGCTGTTGATGGCGCCGGCTCGTTCGATGCGCGCAACGAACGACGATAGCTCCTGCAGAAATCCCTCCCGCCGCTGCGGCGCCAGGATATCGAACAAGAAGGCGCGCGAGGCGGCTTCGTAGGCCTCGTCGGGGGCATGCCAACTCGTCTGCCGCTTCGCTTCGCGCGCGGCCTTCAACTGCCATTGCGCGATGCGTTCGGCGAAGGCTTGGACGCCGTCGGCATCGGCATGGTCGAGCTCGTAAGGCCATGCGCCTACCAGCGTTTGGTAAAGCATCGCTTCGGCAGCGGGTCCCGGCGCCCAATCCAGCGCGGTTCCCGGCAAAGGCGTGCAAGCCGTCGAAACTCCGACCGGCGACGGCGACGGCGAGGACGACGCACGGCGGTGCGGCGCATTGAGCGTGGACCACGCGCGCAGTTTTGCGGCCCACTCATCGGCGATCTCGCTGAGCGCCGCCAGCCGGCTGCGCACGTCTTCGCCTCGTTTGTGATCGTGAGTGGCCGTCGCCAGGAGCGCGTACGGGAAACGCCGCGCGCGCTCGAGGTTGGCTTCGTGGAACCCGTCGACGCTCAACGCGAACTGGCTCGGATCGGCGCCCACTTCGTTGCGTGACAACAAGCGGCCGTAGCGATAGAAGGTCGTATCTTCTATCGCCTTGGCGGCCAGCGGTGCGGTCAGTTGTGCAAACAGCGTTGCGGCGGTGCGCCGTTCGCGGCTCGGCGGTGCGCCGTCGCCGGCCCCCGGTTCCCGCTGCCCACCGAGCGACGCATCGACGAATGCGAGCGCGGCATGGTCGCCGCGCGCCAGCGCGCTGCGCGCGGCGTCGAGCGCTTGGCGGAAATAGGCTTCGTCGGCGGCCGTGCGCATGCCGCTGGCCGGGTACATTCGATACACGGGGAAGTGCACCGCCAACTCGGACACCACGCGCCGAATCGCGCTGTACGTGAAATCGCGCGTGCTCGGGTTCTCGCGTGCGATGCGGTGCAGGCCGCGCGCCGCTCGATCGAGCTCGGCCGATAGATTTTCGGCGAGGATCTTGCGCCGCGCCTCCCGCGCCTCCCGCGCCGCATCGGCAAAGGTTTCGCACGACCCTGACAGATCGGCCCATGCGGCCGTCAGCGCCGCCTCGCCTTGCGGGTCGTGCAGCAGCGCGCCGACATCGCTCATGAAGTCGTAGCCCGTCGTGCCGTCGACGCCCCAGTCGGCTGGTAACGCTTCGCCATGCGCGAGTATCTTTTCGACGACGACATAAGCGGGCGAACGGTCCAGCTGTGGCGGCCGTTCGGCTTCGCGCTCGGCGAGCTTCTCGCGCAAGCGTTGGCAGTATTCCCGCGGATCGACGAGGCCGTCGACATGGTCGACGCGCACGCCATCGATCACGCCTTGCGCAAACAGGCGCAAGACGAGGGCGTGGACCGCGTCGAACACTTCGGCGCGCTCGGTGCGCACCGCGGCGAGCGTGCCGATGTCGAAGAAGCGCCGCCAGTTGACCTCGTCCGCTGCGGTTCGCCACCAGGCGAGCCGAAAGAACTGCCGTTCGAGCAGACGATGCAACCGCTCCCGCGAGGCGGGCGAGCCCGGAGAATACGCCGCAACGGCTGCGTCGAACGGTTTCGCTCCGTGTTCCGCTGCAAATGCGCGTATCGCTTCGAGAGCCGTCTGCGCGCGCTCGCGGTGTTCGGGCTGTGTGGTCAGGCCGTCGAAGCGTTCGGCGAGCGCGGCCAATGCCGGATGCGCGGCTGGCGTCGCAGCGCGCAAGATCTGCGGATAGTCGATGGGGCAAATCGGGAATCGATGCTCGGCGTAGCAAGCGAAGAATCTGCCTTGCTCAGCATCGAACGAGAGCGCGATGCGGCCGGCCGCGAGGTCTTCGCCGTACGGCGCACCCAAGCACGGCGCGAGCACTTTGCCGCGCAGCGCCGGATCGGGCGAGTGCCAGTCGATGTCGAAGTGGCGTGCGTAGGCGCCGTGGCGGCCCCATTCGAGGATGTCTAGCCACCAGGCATTATGGCCGCCCGCGATCCCCATGTGATTCGGCACGATGTCGGCGATAAGCCCCATCTGCCGCGCATGGGCGGCATCGGCCAGGCGCAGCAGCGCCGCTTCTCCGCCGAGTTCCGGGTTCACACGCGCATAGTCGATCGTGTCGTAACCGTGCAGCGACCCGGGCATGGAGGTCGTGATGGGCGACAGATACAAGTGGCTCACGCCGAGGGCGGCAAAGTAGTCGATGTGCGCGAGCGCATCGTCGAACGTGAAGCCGCGGTGAAGCTGCAGGCGTAGCGTGGAGCGCGGGACGGTCATGGTTTGCGGGACGGTTCGGGGGCGGGGCCGGGAGCGGGTCGAGCAGGCGTGCCGCGCCGGCGTTTGCTCGATAGCGCGAGCAGGCGGTCGGTCAAGGCGCTGTCTTCGAATAGTGCATCGATGGGCGAGGGCAGACGTCGGCGCCAGTTCGGATGCTCGTCGATCGAGCCCGGCAAGTTCGGTTGATCGGCGAGACCCAACAGGTCTTCGAGCGGATACAGCGCGAGCGGGGCCGGCGTCGACGCTACGAATGCGAGCGCTTCGTCGATCGGCGCCTGATCTTTGGGTGGCGCGCCGACGCCCAATGGCGCCACGCCCGCATGCTGAAAAGCGCGCCACAGCGCATGGCGGTCCGCGGCTCTTTCCGTATTGGCGAGCGCCACCGGATCGCGGCCGTCGGCGCGCGGCGCAGTCTGGCCGATGCGATCGCGCCAGGCGATGTCGGCGCCGCTCCACCAGCCGGCAACGGTCGGCAGGTCGTGCGTCGTCGTCGTGGCGAGCGCGCTTCGGCCCCACTGCGCGGGTGGCATGAAGCTGCCGCCGTCTTCGCTGCGTTCGAACCAGAGCACGCGGATGCCGAGTAAGCCGTGGCGAGCCAGTCGTTCGCGCAATCCGTCGGGTACCGTGCCCAAGTCCTCGCCGATCACGATCGCGCGATGGCGCACCGATTCGAGCGCGATCAAGCGCAAGAGGTCGGTGAGCGGGTAGCGCAGGTACGCGCCGTCGGCCGCGCTCGCGCCTTCGGGCACGAGCCACAAACGCTGCAGGCCGAGCACGTGATCGATGCGCAAGCCGCCGCCATAAGCGAAGGTGGCGCGCAGCATGTCGATGAACGCGCTGAAGCCCTGGCTGCGCATCGCGCGTGGCGAGAACGTGGTCAGCCCCCACGCCTGACCGGCTTGGTTGAATAAATCGGGGGGCGCGCCTACCGAGACACGACCCAACATGTCGTCGGGGTATGACCATGCGTGGCTGCCCGCGCTATCGCAGCCGACGGCGAGATCGGTCACGAGGCCGATCGCCATTCCGGCTTCGCGCGCGGCTTGCTGGGCGCTTTTCAGGCCGTCGGCGGCGAGCCACTGCAGAAACCGATGGAAGTCCACTTCGTGGCGATGCTCGCGCGCGAATGCCTGCACCTGCGGGTTGCGCGGGTCCGTGAGCGATGCTGGCCAATCGCGCCAATGATGAATGCCGTGCTCGCCCCGCTCGATGGCGTCGATCGCTTCGAAGCGTGCGTGGTCCTCGAGCACGTGTCCTCCGTGCGCGCAAAATGCGTCGAATTGCGCGGCGAGGGGCGTGGCGCCCGCCCGCTCGTGCGCGCAAAACCGCTCGTAGAGCGCGCGCAGTACCGTCAAGCGCAGCGCCAGCGCGCGGGGCCAATCGATGAGCGGCAGCGCTTCTACTTCGGCCCATTCTTCGCGTAGCGAGCGTTCGCCTTCCCCGCGGGCCGCATCGAGCGCGGATCCGAGTGCGTCGGCGCCGAAGGCGGCGGCCGGATCGATGTGGGCGATGTTCAGAAGCAGCCGGGACGACGGCGAATAGGGGCTGAACTTGCCCGCATCGGCGCTGAACATGGCGTGCGTAGGGCTGATCGCCACGGCGTCCGCGCCGGCGTGCGCGCCACGGCGCGCCAAGGAAGCGAGCGCGGTGTAATCGCCGATGCCGCCGTCTCCGGCGCGGCGCAAGCCGTAGAGTTGCGCCCCGATGCCCCAGATCGCCGCCCTGCGCGGCGGATCGGCATCGGCGCGCCGTACCGGCTGAGCGGCGCCGGTCCCGCTCGCGTCGCGGCACGCGTCGTCGATCGTGTAGCAGCGCGGCGGCGCAACCGCGAGCCGTATGCGTTGCCCCCCGAGCTCGAGCGTGTGATAGCCCGGCTCCGCGATCGGCGCGAGCAGCGCCGATTCGCCTTTGGGCGTGCCCAAGCGACCTTCGACGGCGCCACCGTTCTCCAGTTCTATGCGGTAGCTCGCGCCTGCCTGAGCCGGCGCAATGGGCAGCGCCGTTGCGCGATGACACTCTGCCGTGATGAGCGGCGGCAGTGCGCGCTCGGCGCGTTCAGCGTCGAGCAGCGCCAGCGTCTCATTGGCCCGCTCGCGCGTATCGCACGGCAAGCCCAGCGCGGCCAGCAACGTGGTGAGCGTCTCGGGCTTCACGCGATGCGTTCGTTTGTTCGCATCTTCCCAATGGACCTCCAAGCCGGCGCGCGCGGCGATCCGCTCGACCGTTTCGCGGCCGGGCGGCGGCGAGGATGGGGCGGGTCCGCTCATGCATCGCTCCTTGGCGGCGCGGGAGCGCGGACGTCGTGCCCCAAAGCGAACGCGTTGACGTCGCCGGTGAGCCAGGCGACGAACGCATAGCCGGGCAGCGCTTTGGCACGGACGGTGTCGCGCGTTCGCGGCGGCGTTTCGAAGATGATCATGCCTTCGGGCTGCTGATCGAAAGGCAGCGTATCCGCAGTCAGACTCAGCGCGACGGTCAACGTCTCGCCGTCGCCCAGGCGCCAGCGGGCGACGAGCGCATTGGCGTTCAGGCCGCCGGCCGTTCGCAACGGCGTGGCGCCGAGCGCGCGGGCGCCGCGCAAGCGCGGTGCAACGAGCTTCGCGCGCACGGTGAGCGCGGAGCGATAGAAATGCAGCCAGTCGGCTCGATCGCTGGCGCCGTTGGCGCGCGATGGCGCGCCCATTGCATCGGGCTCGTCTTCCGTAGGGGGCGAAGACAGCGCGAAGGTCTGCGCCGCGCTCGGATCGGGTATGCGCGCGCGGCGCTCGGGATCGTTGAACGCCGAGAACTTCGCGAATTCGCGCCGCCTGCCTTCGCGCACGGCTTGCGCGAGTTCGCCGCCGTAATCGGTGAAGTACAAAAACGGCTGCGTCGAGCCGAACTCTTCCTCCATGAACAGCAGCGGGATTTGCGGCGACAGCAACAAGAGGGCCGTCGCCGCGAGCAGCGCCTGCGGCGCGCACAGCGTGCGCAAGCGTTCGCCGAATGCGCGGTTGCCGATTTGGTCGTGGTTCTGCAAGAACATGACGAAGGCCGTCGGCGGCAAATGCGCGCTCGGCTCGCCGCGCGCGGCGCCGTCGTGGATCGGCGACGGTTCGCCTTGATAGACGAAGCCCTCCGATAGCACGCGCGCAAGTTTCGCGATGGGCTTATCCGCGTAGGCGCGGTAGTACCCCTCATGTTCGCCGGTGAGCAGCACGTGCAGCGTGTTGTGCGCGTCGTCGTTCCATTGCGCGTCGAAGTGGGTTTGCAGCAGGCCGGCCGTATTACGCTCGTTTTCGAGAACGAGATGCACCTGTCGTTGCGATGCGATCGAGGCATGCACGCGATCGGCTAGCTCGCGCAGCCAACCGTCGTCGCCGATGGCGTGGACCGCATCTAGCCGGAGACCGTCGAAGCGGTATTCGTGCAGCCAATAGAGTGCGTTCTCGCAAAAGTATTCGCGCACTTCCCTGCGCCGGAAATCGATGGCTGGACCCCACGGCGTCACGACGTCGTCGCGAAAAAAAGCGCGCGCATACTGCGGCAGATAATTGCCCTCGGGGCCGAAGTGGTTGTAGACCACATCGAGCAGCACCGCGATGCCCAATTCGTGTGCGCGATCGATCAGCGCTTTCAGGTCTTCGGGGCGGCCGTAAGCGGAGTCGGGCGCAAACGGAAGCACGCCGTCATAGCCCCAGTTGCGATGGCCGGCGAAATCGTTGAGCGGCATCAGTTCGATTGCCGTCGCGCCCAGTTGCGCGATGTGCGGCAGGCGGCGAGCGACATTGGCATAGCCCCCCAGTGCGCCCACGTGCAATTCGTAGATGACCATCTCTTCCCACGCGCGCCCGCTCCATTGCTCGCACTGCCAGCGGTAGGCGAGCGGGTCGACGACTTCGCTCGGCCCATGCACGTCCTCCGGCTGAAATCGCGAGGCAGGGTCCGGCACGGCCAGTTCGCCGTCGACCCGATAGCGGTACCGCGCGCCCGGGCCGCATGGGGCTTGGGCTTCGAACCAGCCTTGGCCGGCGGACGTCATATCGACGATGCCCGATTGCCCTTCATGCTCCCATTCGACGCGCACGGCCGAGCGCGTCGGCGCCCAAAGGCGAAAGCGGGTATGCGTGGCGCCGGCCGGCCCACGCACGACCTCGGCGCCGAACGGCAACCGATGCGCAGATTCGGATCGGTGGTCGGACATATCAGAGGCTCCTTGTATGCACGTTCGGAACGTTGATCTAAGCACCTGCCGCGCCGGCGTGCGGCAATGGCTCGGGCTGCGGCGGTTTCGCGGCGAGCAGTGCGAAACCGTGCGCGCCGACTCGCATCTGCTCGCCGTCGAGTCGATACGCGGGCAAGCCGGGGTCAGTGCTGTCCGCGAGCACGTTCCATTCCAGGCGCGGCGCCGGCGGCGAGAACATGAGGTCCGTCGCGGAGCCGTTGTGCATCAACAGCAGCACCTCGAGTTCGCCTTCGAGGTCGCGGCCGGCGCGGCGCAACGTCAGTGCGCAGCCCTGCGGGTCTTGCCAGGTTTCGCTCGTGAGCGGCTCGCCGCGTTCGTCGAACCAGTCGACGTCTTTGATGTCCGGCGAAACGTCGACGTCGCCGCGCAGAAAGCGCGTATCGCGCAATAGCGGATGCTGGCGCCGCAGCGCGATCAGGCGCGCCGTGAAGGCGATCAGCGCGCGGCCTTCCTCCGATTCGGCCAGGCGCCAATCGAGCCACGACAATGCGTTGTCCTGACAATACGCATTGTTGTTGCCTTGCTGGCTGCGTCCGAATTCGTCGCCGGCAGCGAGCATCGGCGTGCCGAGCGAGGTGAAGACGCTAGCGAGCATCGAGCGTGCGACCCGTGCGCGCGTTGCATTGATCTGCGCATCTTCGGTGGGGCCTTCCACGCCCCAATTCGCACTGCAATTTTCGTTGTGGCCGTCGGCGTTGTTCTCGCCGTTCGCCTCGTTGTGTTTCTGTTCGTAAGCGGTGACATCGGCAAGCGTGAAGCCGTCGTGCGACGCGACGTAGTTCACCGATGCCCATGGCCGCCTGAAACGATGATTGAACAGTTCCGCCGAGCCGGCGATGCGCGCCGCCAGTTCGGCGCGCATACCCGAATCGCCGCGCCAGAAACGGCGCACGCAATCGCGGAATTTGTCGTTCCACTCGCCGAAGCCCGGTGGATGGCGGCCGACCTGATAGCCGCCGGGGCCAACGTCCCATGGTTCCGAGATCAGCTTGCGCTGCGATAGCACCGGGTCTTGCCGAATCACGTCGAAGAAACCCGACCCGGGATCGAAGCCGGTGCCTTCGCGTCCGAGCGTGACGCCAAGATCGAAACGGAACCCGTCGACGTGGAAGGCGCTCACCCAATAGCGCAGCGAATCCATGACCATCTGCAGCACGCGCGGGTGCGACAGGTTCAGCGTGTTGCCGCAGCCCGTGTCGTTGATGTAGTGCCGCTCGTCGCCGGGAATGAGCCGGTAATAGCTGGCATTGTCGAGTCCGCGCCAAGACACGGTCGGCCCCAGTTCGTTGCCTTCGCAGGTATGGTTATAGACCACGTCGAGAATGACTTCGATGCCGGCCGCGTGCAGTTGCCGCACGGCGATGCGCACTTCGTTCAGGCGGCGGCTCGATAGGTATGAAGGATGAGGCGCGAAGAATGCGCTCGTGTTGTAGCCCCAGTAATTCGTCAGCTTGCGCTCGAGCAGGAAGCGCTCGTCGAGGAAAGCGTGGATCGGCAGCAATTCCACCGTGGTAATGCCGAGCTTGTGCAGGTGGTCGATGAAGCGCGGGGACGCGAGCGCGGCGAAGGTGCCGCGTTCGTGCTGGCGCACGTCGGAGTTGAGCATCGACACGCCCCTCAAGTGGGCTTCGTAAATGACGGTTTCCGGCCACGGCACGTCGGGGCGCGCATCGCGCGACCAGTCGAACGCTTCGTCGATCACCACGCATTTGGGCACGGCGGGCGCCGAATCGCGTTTGTCGAGCGACAAATCCAGCCGGCTCGAGTGCGGGCGATAGCCGAACAACGCATCGGATGCGCGAAACGGCCCCGTCAGCTTTTTGACGTAGGGGTCGATCAGCAGCTTGGCCGGGTTGAAACGATGGCCGTATTGCGGCAGATAGGGGCCGTATGCGCGCAGCCCATAGACCGTGCCCGGGTGAGCGCCGGGCAGATACCCATGCCAGATTTCATCGGTGCATTCCGGCAGCGGCAGGCGCGCGAGCTCCTTATGTCCGGCAGGATCGAACACGCACAAATCGACTTGCTCGGCGTTCGCCGAGAACACGGCGAAGTTCACGCCGAGCCCGTCCCATGTCGCGCCGAGCGGATACGGCGTACCGGGGTCGAGCCGGCCGGGTAGGGAGTTCGACATGCCGCGTCCTCGTCCTGATGGAAATCGCTTGGCTCGTGCTGCGTCGAGCAGGCGGCGCAAAGGCGCCTGCGGTCACTCGGCGCGCAGCACGATGGTGGCGAGCGGCGGCAAGATCAGTGCGACCGATTGCGGCTTGCCGTGGCTGGCAATCTCTTCGGTGACGACGCCCCCGGCATTGCCCACGTTCGATCCGCCGTATGCCGCTGCATCGGTATTGAGGATTTCGGCCCACCACCCGGCGCGCTGCATGCCGATCCGGTATCCGTGGCGCGGCACCGGCGTGAAGTTGCAAACGACGGCGACCTCCCGCCCGCTGCCGTCGCAGCGACGATAGACGAAGACGCTGTTCGAAGCGTCGTCGCCGACGAGCCACTCGAAGCCGCCAGGATCGCTGTCGAGCGCATGCAGCGCCGGTTCGGCCGCATACAGCCGGTTCAGATCGCGCACGAGCGTTTGCACGCCGTGGTGCATCGGCTCGTCCAGCAGATGCCAGTGCGGCGACGCATCGTGGTTGAACTCGGCGTATTGGGCGAGTTCGCCGCCCATGAAGAGCAGCTTTTTGCCCGGATGCGTCCACATGAAACCGAAGTACGCGCGCAGATTGGCGAATTGCTGCCAGCGGTCGCCGGGCATCTTGCCGAGCAGCGAGCCCTTGCCGTGCACGACCTCATCGTGCGACAGCGGCAGCACGAAGCGCTCCGAATAGGCGTAGACCATCCCGAACGTCATGTTGTGATGATGGTAGCGGCGATAAACGGGGTCTTCCTGCATGTAGTGCAGCGTGTCGTGCATCCAGCCCATGTTCCATTTGAACTGGAAGCCGAGCCCGCCTTCCTCGGGGCGGGCCGTCACGCCGGGCCATGCCGTCGATTCCTCGGCGATCGTGATGGCGCCCGGCACGCCCGGGGCATATTCGACTTCGTGGTTGACGCGTTTCAAGAAGGCGATCGCCTCGAGATTTTCGCGGCCGCCGTAGATGTTGGGCACCCACTGACCCTCGGCGCGCGAATAGTCGCGATAGAGCATCGAGGCGACGGCGTCCACGCGCAGGCCGTCGACGTGATAGCGCAGCAGCCATGCGAGCGCCGATGCGACCAGGAACGCGCTCACCTCGTTGCGGCCGAGGTTGTAAATCATCGTGTTCCAGTCTTGGTGGTAGCCCTCGCGCGGGTCTTGGTGCTCGTAAAGCGGTGTTCCGTCGAATTGGATCAGGCCGTGCGCATCGTTCGGAAAGTGCGCGCTCACCCAATCGAGAATCACGCCTAGCCCGGCCTCGTGCGCACGATTGACGAAATGCGCGAATCCTTGCGGCGGACCGAAGCGCGCGGACGGTGCGAACGGGGAGAGCGGCTGGTACCCCCACGAGCCGCCGAACGGGTGCTCGGCGATCGGGAGAAATTCGACGTGCGTGAAGCCCATGCCGAGTGCGTACGGAATGAGCCGATCGGCGAGCTCGTACCAGTCGAGCCCGCGGCGGCCGTCTTCTTCGACGCGCAGCCACGACTCGGCATGCACTTCGTAAATGGCGATCGGCGCGCGCGCGTTTTGCAGTGCGCTGCGATTGGCGATCCAAGCGCCGTCCGTCCAAGCGAATTGCTCGACCGCGCTCCAATCGGCGACGATCGACGCCGTGGCGGGGGTGCGCTCCGTTTGCAGCGCGCACGGGTCCGCCTTCAGGGGCAAGGTGCGGCCGTCGCGCGCGACGATCTCGTACTTGTAGCGCGCGCCCGCCGCCAACCGCGGCACGAACAGCTCCCACACGCCTGCCACGTGCCGCAGGCGCATCGGATGGCGGCGGCCGTCCCAGGTGTTGAAGTCGCCGACGATCGATACGCGTCGCGCATTCGGCGCCCAGACGGCGAAGCGCACGCCCGGGATGCCTTCGAGCGTGCAAGGCCGCGCGCCGAGACAATCGAGCACCGCATAGGGGTCGGCGCGCGCGAGGCGCGCAAGCGCATCTTCGGACAACACCGCTCCGAAGGAGTAAGGGTCCTCCGTCTCCTGCTCGATACCATGCCAATCGATGCGAAGCCGATAGGGCTCTGCGCGCTTCACGGGTCCGACGAACAGCCCGCCGGCATCGATCTGCGCGAGCTTGCCGATGGATTCTCCGCTTGCGCGCGAGACGATCTCGACGCCGGCGGCGCCGGGCAACATCGCCCGCACGGCGTAGCCCGAACTCGTGCGGTGCATGCCCAGTTGGGAAAACGGATCGGGGTGCCGCCCGTCGACGAGCGCTTCGATATCGATAGGTTGCATGCCCGCCAGCGGATCGCGGTCGGCGATTTCGCGAATGCGTGAGGTTTGATCGTTCAAGGAGCCCATTTCCGCAATTCTCAGGTTTGCGCGGGCGCGGGGGTCGCGTCGCCGTCGCCCGTCTCGCCAAGCATGCGCGCCGCCAGCACAGCAAGTCCGCGCAGCGGCAAGCCAAGCCAAGTAGGCCGGTTCGCGGCTTCGTAGCGCACTTCGTAGGCTGCTTTTTCGACGAGGAACAGATCGAGCAAGGGCCCTTCCGCTTCCGGCGCAACGAGCGGATGCACGGCGTGGCCGACCGCTTCGCGATAGCTCGCGAGGAAGCTTTGCTGGCCCTCCTCGCGAAAGCGTTCGAACAGCGCGCGTTTGCGATCTGCCGTTTGCGCCGGCGCGTTTTCCGAAACGGGCTGCGCCGCCGCGCTGGCATACGAGAGCGAACGCAACATGCCGGCCACGTCGACGAGCGGGCTGCGCTTCATGCGACGCTCTTCCAAGCTGCGGGCGGGCTCGCCCTCGAAATCGATGAGGTAGACATCGCTTTGTGCGATCAGCACTTGCCCGAGATGGAAGTCGCCGTGAACGCGGATGCGCAGGGCATCGACGCTGTGCGGCACATGCCGCTCCAATGCGGCGACGAGCGCCGCGCGACGACCGACGAGATCCTGCGCAAGTGCGCGCGTCTCTTGGTCCAGCGAGCCGCCTTCCTTGGCGGCCTCGGCGGCCAGCACATCGAGTGCATGCTCGAGCATGGAGCGCGCGCCTTCGATCCAACTGCGAACATCGGCGCGCGTCGCTTTTTCCGCCGCGAACGCGGGGTCGTCGCAGGGAGCGGCCAGCGCCGCGTGCAATTCGCCCAGGCGCCGGCCGATCGTGCCGGTGAGGGCGCGATAGCCTTCGAGTTTCTCGTTATCGGCGTCCTCGGTTTCGGGTGCGAGAACGAGCTCGTCGATCACGCGGCGCAGGTAGTCGAGCACCCAGTTCCATGCATCGCCCTGGTTGTCGATGAAGCCTTGCAGCAGCGCCAGCGTGTGCGGGACGCCGTGCGGATCGACGCGCACGACTTCGCCGTAAAGCGGGGCCGTGTTGGCGTAGCCGATCTCCGTCAGATGCCGGCTCATTTCGGCTTCGGGATGAATGCCGCCGATGAGGCGCCGCACGAGCTTGAGCACGGCGCGATCGCCGACCACGAGCGAACTATTGCTTTGCTCGGCGGCGATCCAGCGAATTTCGGGCGTGGCGCCCAGCGCGTCCAAGTCCTCGAAACGCGCCGTCGGCACGAACCGGATTTCGCTCTTTTGCACCGTCGGCACGACGGCTCGTTCGCGCAGCTTTTGCAGCACGCCTTGCGCGAACAGCGGCAAGGCGAAGGCGTCCGTCAGATGGCCGATGTTGCGGCCGCGCCGCACGCGCGCAAGCGCAAGCTGCATGAATAGCGGCACCGTCGTTTCGGTGCCCCAGGAGATGGCGAGCGGCAGGACGTAACGCTCCGTGTGGCGACCGACATCGGCCTCGATCTCGGTGAAGGCGAAGCCCGCATCGGGAATCGTGGTGAGCGCGGCTAAGCGCACGGCATGCAGCTTCTGATCCTTCGAGGCGAACCAGCGGCGGCGGCTCAAGTACGAGGGCAGCACCTCCGATTCGAGCAGTCGCACGTTCTCCGGCGTCGGGCCTGTTTGCCCCGTGCGCAGCACGAGCGTGACGAACTCCGGCAGTTGCTCGGAGCTGGCCTGCGCCCACGACGGACGGTCTTCGTTGTTGCAGAGCAAGAACCACAGAAAACCGTACGGCGGGAACGTGAGCAAATACGTGAGCTGACCGATCGCCGGGAACACGGAGTCGGCCGTCATCTCGACGGGCACGCGGCCCGCGAATTCGGAGAGGTCGAGTTCGACGGCCTGCGGCGCGCGGGAGAGGTTCGCCACGCACAGTATCGGCGCTTCGCCCTCCATCTCGCGCAGGTACGCCAAGATCTTGCGATTGGACGGCCGCAAGAAGCGAATCGTGCCGCGGCCGAATGCACGCTTGGAGCGCCGCGTGGCGAGCATGCGGCGCGTCCAATTGAGCAGGGAATGCGGGTCGCGTGTCTGGGCTTCGACGTTGATCGCATCGAAGCCGTACAGCGTGCCCATGACGGGCGGCAGCACGAGCTGCTCGGGGTCCGCCCGTGAGAATCCGCCGTTGCGGTCCGACGACCATTGCATGGGCGTGCGCACGCCGTCGCGATCGCCCAGATGGATGTTGTCGCCCATCCCCAGTTCGTCGCCGTAGTAGATCACGGGCGTGCCCGGCATCGAGAGCAGCAGGGAGTTGATGAGCTCGATGCGGCGCCGATCGCGCTCCATCAACGGTGCGAGGCGGCGGCGAATGCCCAGGTTGAGCCGCGCGCGCCGATCGCTCGCGTAGGTGTTCCAAAGGTAGTCGCGTTCGGAATCGGTCACCATCTCGAGCGTGAGCTCGTCATGGTTGCGCAAGAAGATCGCCCATTGACACGAGGGCGGCAACTCCGGCGTTTGCCGCATGATGTCGGTGATAGGAAACCGATCCTCGCTGGCGATCGCCATATAGATGCGCGGCATCAGCGGGAAATGAAATGCCATGTGGCATTCGTCTTCATTGCCGAAATATTCCTGCACGTCCTCAGGCCACTGGTTCGCTTCGGCGAGCAGCATGCGGTTCGGATACTCGGCGTCGATCGTGGCGCGAATGCGTTTGAGCACCGCGTGGGTCTCGGGCAGGTTCTCGTTGCTCGTTCCCTCGCGCTCGACGAGGTAGGGCACCGCATCGAGGCGCAGGCCGTCGATCCCCATATCCAGCCAGAACCGCATGATTTGCAGCACTTCGCGCAGCACGGCCGGATTGTCGAAGTTCAAGTCGGGCTGGTGCGAGTAGAAGCGGTGCCAGTAATAAGCCCCCGCGACGGGGTCGTGAGTCCAGTTCGACGGCTCGGTATCGATGAAGATGATGCGCGTGTTTTCGTACTTCTTGTCCGTATCGGACCAGACGTAGTAATTGCGGTGATTCGAGCCGGGCTTGGCGCGGCGCGCGCGCTGAAACCACGGGTGCTGATCCGACGTGTGATTGATCACGAGCTCGGTCACGACACGCATGCCGCGCGCGTGTGCGCCTTGAATGAAGCGGCGCAGATCGGACAGCGTGCCGTAATCGGGGTGAACGCTGCGGTAGTCGGCGATGTCGTAGCCGTCGTCGCGGCGCGGCGACGGATAGAACGGCAGCAGCCAAATCGTGTCGACGCCGAGTTCGGCGATGTAGTCTAGCTTGGCGATCAGCCCGGGAAAGTCGCCGACGCCGTCGTTGTTCGCATCGAAGAACGACTTCACGTGCACTTGATAGATGATGGCGTCTTTGTACCAGAGCGGATCGTCGGACAACGCCGGTTTGCTCGCACGCCGCGACGTGCGAGCCTGTTCGCTCGATCTGGTTTGCGCGGCGGCAGCCGAATCGAGGGGTTGATCTTCACGCTTCATGGTGCGTCTCCGAGGCGTCGTGCCGGACATGGCCGCCTTGCGCGCCGTGGCCCGCGTGGCCGAGTTGTCTCGCCAATGTCTGCGCACGTTCGTCGTGCGGCATGCCCGCGGCCGGCGCAATGCGCCAGATCGCGAACGGCCGATCCGGCTCGATCCGCACGTGGTGGCGGCGCCCGCGCCACTCGGCGCGTGCTCCGGTCACGAGATCGGTGACGGCGAGAGCTTCCCATTCCTGCATGCGCCAGTGCTCGAACGCATGCGACGGCAGTTCGATGTCGGCCTCTTGCGCCGCGAACGGATCGAGGCTGATCGCGACGACCACCACGTTCTCGCGTGACGGCGTGGCTTTCTCGAAGAATAGGATGCGATCGTTGTGCGCGGTGAGGAACGTGAGGCCCAGATGCGAGTGCAAGGCGGGATTGGCGCGCCTTACCCGGTTGAGCAGGGTGATGACGTCGACGATATTGCCCGGGCGGTGCCAATCCCATGCACGCAGTTGATATTTCTCCGAGTCCAGATACTCTTCGCTGCCCGGCAATGCGGCCGCTTCGCAAAGCTCGAAGCCGCTGTAGACACCCCACAGCCCCGACAAGGTTGCGGCCAACGCCGCGCGGATCATGAAGCCCGCGCGGCCTTGAGCCTGCAAATGGCGCGGATTGATGTCGGGCGTATTGACGAAGAAGTTCGGCCGGAAGAATTCGCGCACGTTGGTTTGCGTGAGTTCGGTCAGGTATTCGGTGAAGTCGCGCTTGGACTCGCGCCACGTGAAATACGTGTAGGACTGCGAAAAGCCGAGTTTCGCCAGCCGGTACATGAGGCGCGGTCGCGTGAACGCCTCCGACAGGAAGATCACGTCCGGTTCGCGGGCGCGAATGTCGGCGATCATCCACTCCCAAAACGGCAGCGGCTTCGTGTGCGGGTTGTCGACTCGGAAGATGCGCACGCCGGCATCGATCCAAAAGGCGATGATGTCGCGCAGCGCGAGCCACAGCGCCGGTTTCGCATCGTGCGCATAGAACTCGGGGTTGACGATGTCCTGATACTTCTTCGGCGGATTTTCCGCGTAGCGCAGGGTGCCGTCGGGGCGCCAAGCGAACCACGTTGCATGTTCGGTCAACCACGGGTGGTCGGGTGCGCATTGGATCGCGAAATCGAGCGCGATCTCGAGCCCGTGCGCATGCGCGGCGGCGAGCATGCGCTTGAAGTCGTCGAGCGTGCCTAGTTCCGGATGAACGGCGGTGTGGCCGCCTTCGGCACTGCCGATGGCATACGGGCTGCCGACATCGCCCGGTTGCGCGTTGAGCGTATTGTTGCGGCCCTTGCGATTGATCTTGCCGATCGGGTGAATCGGCGGGAAGTAGAGCACGTCGAAGCCCATGTCGCGGATGCGCGGCAATTGGGCGATGACATCGTCGAACGTCCCATGGCGGGAAGGATCGCCGCTCATGGAGCGCGGGAAGATCTCATACCAGCTTGCAAAGCGCGCAGCGGCGCGTTCGGCGTCGATGCGGTAAACCGTGGCGTCGCGCGCGAGGAACGGCCGGTGGCGCGCTTTGGCGACCGCTTCGGCCGTCTCGGGCGCGAGCAAGGCTTCGAGCCGCGACGTTGCGTTCGCATTCGAAAAGCGCAACGCGATGCGCTTGAGCTCCGCGATTGCCGCATGCTGGGCGGCGTGCTCGCGATGTTCCCCGTGGATCTGCTGCTGCGCGCCCGTTTCGTCGGCCGTCTCGGCGTCGGCTAGTACCCGCGCTAGTAGATGACGCGCCTCTTCGAGTTCGAGTTCGACCGTCTGGTGGGCGTCGAGCTTCTTGCGAATGTGATCGACGAGGGAGGCGAAATCGTCGCGCCACGCGATCACCGTGAATTCGTAGCGGCCCACGCGCGAGAGCGTGATGCGGCCTTGCCAGAGATCGAGCCCGGCCGGCTCCGCGGGCCGCATGGGCGCCTCGTGCCAAGCGGTTTCGTCGGCCGCGCGCCAGATCACGGCCGCGGCGATCTTGTCGTGGCCTTCGCCGAAGATCGCCGCACCGATGTCGATCGCTTCGCCGACGACACGCTTCACGACGAAGCGCCCGCCATCGACGGAGGGTGTCACGCTCTCGATGGCGATGCGCGGGGCGGCGATCGCCTCCATGGCCGAAGCGGTGGCCGCGCGTTTGGACGTACGCGGCGCCGCCACGCGGGGGCACGGCTGGGCACGATAAAGGCGCGCCTCGCCCGGGGCCAGCACGAAGGGCGGCAGCGGCTCCGGCGGCGTGGTGCAAGGCTCGGCCAAAGGCTTGAACGCCATGAAGTCGCCGGGCACGCCATCGAGAAAGCGTGCGGGGTCGACGAACGCCGGGCGGCTTAAATCTGGGTTCGCGAGCAGCAGCACGGCTTCTCGTGCGTCGCGCAAATTGGCGCATTCGCCGCGCAACACCGCTGCGACGTTGGCGCCCGCGGCCGACAACTGACGCACTTCGCCGACGGTGGCGAGCAGCGAGCTTTGCTGCTGTAGCGCATTGGCCTCGCGCACGGCAGCCGACAGGTCGAAGCGGGCGGTCGCGCAAGCGTCGCGATAGCGCGTGGCGCTACCGGTCGTGGGGGAGAGCGGTTCGGCGATGCCGAATTCGAAACCCATGGGCATGAGCCAGCCCGTGCCCAGCGCGACGCTTGCGGCGATCGCGCGGCGATACGCCCGCTCGATTGCGGCCGCATCGGTTGCATAAGCGAGCTCGCTCGCGAGGCGAGGCCCATAGGGCGCTTCGGGAAAAGCGATCGGTGCGCCTACGCACGCGAGCGCCGCATGTTCGTCGGCCAGCCAGTCTTCCCGGAAATCCCACCAGCGCACCGATGAAAAGACACTATCGAACCCCACCGGCGCGAGCCGCGCGAGGTCTGCGCGCGCGAGCCCGGGCGTGGAAGCAAGCAGACGTGCGTTCTGCCGGCCGTTCTCCCGGCTGTTCTCCCGTTTGCCGCGCACGGCCGTGCTCAATCCGCGCCAAGCGTCGAGCGGCACGTGATGCGGTGAATCGAAGCGAAACCCGGCAACGCCGGCATCGGTCAGCGCGGTGAGGCGCTCGCACCACCAGGCCGTCCATTGCGTTACCGCGTGCGGATCGCCGAAGTTCACATAGGCCGCGTTGTCCTCGTGCCGCACGTGCCGGGGATCGAGACGGACCTGGGCCGGCTCGTAGGGATGAAACCATTGCGGATGCGTGCGCATGAGCACGCCGTCGGCCGCGACGCGATCGAGCACGATGTCCAGAAGCAGCCCGAGCCCTTGCGCCTGTGCAGCTTGCGCGAGCCGGCGCAGATTGTCGTCGGCGGCGCCGGTCGCTTCGAAGATGGGATGCAGCCGTGTAGGGTCGGCTACGAGCTGTAGGTGAGCGGCTTGCCCCGTGGCGAACGGCGAGCCGATCAGAACGTGATCGAAGCCGAGCGCCGCCGCGCGCTCGAACTGAGCCGGCCAAGCCGCGAGCGGCCCAACGAGGAGGGGGTGAACAAAGTAAATCCGCGGCGCATACGTATGACGATGTTCCATCGATCCGTTCCAGTTCGTCCGGCGATGTGGATGCACGTCCAGAGCGGCGCGGTTGGCGCGCTAGCGTGCGATCGCATCGCATTGTCAGGCGGCGCTCGATGATCCGCGCACCGGCGCGGGCGGTTCATGAGGCATCGCGCGAAAGAGGCGAAAGCACGATGCATGCCGCTGCTCGAGAACCGAATCCCGCATCCGACGAACGAATTGCGTCGATGCCGACCAGTATGCGCGCCCGAGCCGGGGCTGGCATGCCGTTTTCGTCCCGACGGTCTCGTTTCCGCTGCGACGGTGACGCTCCGCATGGACTAGTCTTGATGGCGAAGGGATCGATCCCGCCGTCCGACTGATTGGTGTAAATGTGACAGCTGACAGCCCTTTTTTACATCGATGCCGGCGGCCTTGGGCTCTGTTCGTCGTCTCATGCCGGGGGTGCATGCCGTGTGCGACGGCAACCCCATGAAATCGCCACCGGGTGCAATGGAGGAGTCATGCAAGACGCAGCCGCGCAAAAAATCACGCCGTTTTTGTGGTTCGATCGCGAGGCCGAGCAAGCCGCCGCGTTTTATACCTCCGTCTTCGAACGCGCGAAGATCGTCGATGTCATGCATTACGGCGAGGCGGGGCCGGGCGAGCGCGGCAGTGTCATGAGCGTGACCTTCGAAGTCGACGGCCAGACGTTCATTGCGCTGAACGGCGGCCCGAATCCGCACATGGCGTTTTCGCCTGCGGTGTCGTTCTTCATTCGTTGCCAGACGCAGCAAGAAGTGGATCGTCTTTGGGACAAACTGGGCGATGGCGGCGAACGGCTGCAGTGCGGCTGGTTGCGCGACAAATTCGGCGTGACCTGGCAGGTGGTTCCGACCGTGCTCGGCGACTTGCTGCGCGACGAGGATCGCGGGCGGGCGGCACGCGTCATGCGCTCGATGATGCAAATGTTCAAGCTCGATATCGCGCAGTTGCAGCGCGCATACGACGGGGACGCCGCGTGACGCTATGAATTTGCGGATCGCGATTGTCTAAATGCTGCGACGCGGCTATATTCGCTGCCAGTGGGTACCGCCCGCGCGTTGATCACGGATAACGAAAGACCGCCCGGCCAAGGCGGCGTTCAAGACCGAAGCCGGGGGGCGACCATCGCCGGCGTCTGCCGGTGTTGTCCTGGAAAGATGCTGGAGCCCACATGACAGATGCCCGAATTCGCCGGCCACACGACGTACCGCGCGTGAAGCCGGCTTCGACCCGCCGAGAATTCCTGATGGGCGCTTGCGCTTCGGCTGCGGCGCTGGCTTTCTCCGCTACGCTCGGGTTGCCCTTGGTTTCGCGGCAAGCGATGGCTTTCACGCCGCCTGCAGGCGGTGGGCTCGATGCTTTCACGGCCCTTTCACAGCAACTTACGGGGCGCGCCAAGCTCGATGCGTCGCTGGCCTCGCGCATTTACGAGGCGCTTTCCAAGGCCGACAGCGCCTTCGTCTCCGATGTCGCTGCACTCAATACTTGGCTCAAGTCTCACGGGGGCGTGCCGAGCGATACCGTGACGGCCGTGCTCGGCAGCGAAGACGCGCGTTTGTCGAAGACGATCGGGCACATCATGCGAGCCTGGTACCTCGGACTCGTCGGTCAGTTGCCGACGGTGCAGGTGCTCGCCTACGAACACGCATTGATGTTCGATCCCGTGAACGACGTGCTCACCATCCCGTCGTATTGCAGAGACGTGCCGTTCTATTGGACACGAAAACCCGCGGCCGTCTGACGAACGCCGGCAAGGCGAGAACGGCCGCGTGGGCTTGCGCATTGCTAGGTAGTCCCCGCGTTTAGAAAGAACACAAGCAGAACAACGAATCAGGCGAAGCGCTTATGGCAAACAACCCTTCCGCCGACGTCGTGGTGGTCGGCTCGGGCGTGGCGGGCAGTCTCGTCGCGCATCAGCTCGCTCTGGCGGGCGCCTCGGTCATCCTTCTGGAGGCCGGGCCGCGCATCCCGCGCTGGCAGATCGTCGAAAACTTCCGCAATTCCCCGGCTAAAGCCGATTTCGCGACGCCGTATCCATCGATGCCCTACGCGCCGCATCCGCAATACGCGCCGGAAAACGGCTATTTGATTCAAAAGGGCGATTATCCGTATAACTCGCAATATCTTCGGCTGGTCGGCGGCACGACCTGGCACTGGGCGGCCGCCACATGGCGCTTGCTGCCGGCCGATTTCAAGCTGAAGACGACCTACGGCGTCGGCCGCGATTGGCCCTTTCCGTACGAAACACTGGAGCCTTGGTATCACGCAGCCGAAGTGGAGCTGGGCGTGTCCGGGCCCGACACCTCGATCGATCTCGGGTCGCCGCGCTCCAAGCCGTATCCGATGGCTCAGCTTCCGCTCTCGTACATGGATGCGCGCTTTAGCGATGTGTTGAACGCGAACGGTTTCAAGGTCGTGCCCGAACCCGTCGCGCGCAACAGCCGCCCTTACGACGGTCGGCCCACCTGCTGCGGCAACAACAACTGCATGCCTATCTGTCCCATTGCCGCGATGTACTGCGGCGTCACGCATGCGGACAAAGCGGAGAAGGCCGGCGCGAAGTTGATACCGGAAGCGGTCGTCTACCGCATCGAAGCGGACGACAAGGGGCTCATTTCAGCCGTCCATTACAAGGACCCCTCGGGCGGCACCACGCGCGTGACGGGCAAGCTCTTCGTGCTCGCGGCCAATGGCATAGAAACGCCGAAGCTCATGTTGATGTCGACGTCGGAGAAATTTGCCCACGGCATCGGCAACAGCTCCGATCAGGTCGGCCGCAATTTGATGGACCATCCGGGCACCGGCGTGAGCTTCCTCGCGAACGAAGCGCTGTGGCCGGGGCGCGGGCCGATGGAGATGACGTCCGTCGTCAATTTCCGCGACGGGGCCTTTCGTTCCGATTACGCGTCCAAGAAGCTGCATCTGTCCAATGGCGTGCCGACGATGTCTGTCACAGCGGCATTGCTCGATAAGGGCGTCACGGGCGCGGAGCTCGACCGGCAGATCCGCGATCGCGCGGCGCGCACGTTGACGATCAACAGCTTCCACGAGCACCTGCCCGAACCGCAGAACCGCATCGTGCCCTCATCCGATCACAAGGACGCGCTCGGCATTGCGCAGCCCGAGATCTACTACTCGATCAACGACTACGTCAAGAAGAGTGCGGCCAATACGCATGAGCTTTACGCACAGATCGCGAGTTTATTCGGCGGCACGGAGGTGACGTTCGACGATCGCTTCGCGCCGAACAACCACATCATGGGCACGACGATCATGGGCGCCGATCCGAGCGACTCGGTGGTCGATGCCGACTGCCGCACGCACGACCACCCGAACTTGTTCCTGGCGACGAGCGGCGTGATGCCTACGGCCGCCGCGGTCAACTGCACGCTGACGATCGCGGCGCTGGCGCTGCGGCTTGCCGAGAAGCTCAAGCATGAGCTCTGATTGCGCGACGACTCGATGAGACTCCCGATGACGAATCAGCGACTCAGTTCCCGTGCGACCCCCGAGCACGATCGCGCCATGCATTTGGATGTGCGCAGGCGTCCGCTGCGCATAGCCGGATTCGCGGCCGCGTTCTCCGTGTTCGCCTTGTATCTTGCTTGGCATGCATCGAGCGAGAACGACATTTCGCCGGCCGATGAAGTGCCGCTTTCCGTGGCTCGGGCGCAAGGCGCGAGCGAAGTGGCGGTAGCCGGGGCCAGCGGCGCCGATGCGCGGCATACGGCTTCGGCGTCGAATGCTTCGGCGGGCTCGGGCGCCTCGGCGCCGACGAGCGATGCCGCATCGGCGGCGCGCATGTCGTCGATGACGAACGCGGCGTCTTCGGGCAGTGGATCGTCCGCCGGTACGTCGACGATGCCGCCCGGGACCTCGGCATCATCCGCTGCCCGCGCGGCCGGCCCGTCGGGCGGTTCGGACGCCGCAGCGACGGGGGGCGCGGGGGACGGCTTCGCCGACGATCTCGTCAAGCGCGGCGAATACCTTGCGCGGGCTGGCGATTGCATGGCTTGCCATACCGCCGACAAGAGCCGTCCTTTCGCCGGAGGGCTGCCGATCGGCACGCCGTTCGGCACGCTTTACACTCCCAACATCACGCCCGACCCGGAGACGGGCATCGGCCGCTGGACCGACGCGGAGTTCTTGCGGGCGATGCAGGAGGGCGTCGGCAAGCAGGGCGAGCATCTGTATCCCGCCTTCCCGTACACCGAGTACACGCGGGTAGCCGAGCGCGATCTGCTGGCGATTCGCGCCTATTTGAATTCGCTGGCGCCGATCCGCTATACGCCTCCCCGCAACGAACTGAGTTTTCCGTTCAATCAGCGTTGGCTGATGTTCTTCTGGAAGCTGTTCAATTTCCACGAGGGCCGCTTCGTACCCGACCCGAAGCAGAGTCCGCAATGGAATCGCGGCGCTTACCTCGTCGAAGGTTTGGCTCACTGCGAGGAGTGCCATACGCCACGCAACTTCATGCAGGGCCTCGAATCGAGCGATCGCTTCTCGGGGGCCGTGCAAGCGGGATGGCGTGCGTTCAACATCACGCCGGACAAGGCGGGCGGCATCGGCAATTGGAGCGACGAGGACATCCAACATTACTTGGCGACGGGTGTGGCTCCCGGGCGGGCGAACGCGGCCGGGCCGATGGCGGACGTCGTGATGGACAGCACGCAATATCTGACGAGCGACGACCTGCGTTCGATCGGCCTTTACTTGCGATCGTTGCCGCCTGTGTCGGGCGGACAAACGCGCGCGCGCGACCAATGGGGCCAGCCTGCGGACGATGTGAAACGCTTGCGCGGCGCGCAGGTCAAGGGCGTGGACGGTGCGCAATTGTTCGTGGCCAATTGCGCGAGTTGCCACAACTGGACGGGGCAGGGCATCGGCGGCACGGCGCCGCTCGCCTACCCTTCGCTGATCCATAACAGCGCGGTTGGCTCGCCCGATGCCGATAACTTGGCGATGGTTATTCTGCACGGGGTGAATCGCCAGACGAAAGAGGCCGCCGTCATGATGCCGGGCTTCGGCGACGAACTGAACGATGAACAAATCGCCGCCGTCGCGAACTACGTGACGCAACATTTCGGCAATCCCAAAGCGACGGTGACGGCGCAGGACATCGCGACGCTGCGCAAGCGTCAGCAATAGCGGCCGAAGCGGCAACGCGCCGAAGCGCCGCACGCCGCCGGCCCGTCCATACGCCCGGCGCCGTGTCGCCGCGTGCCTTTGCGGATTGCACGGGTGTCCCTGTCCGAGCCGAATTATGATTGCGCGTATGGACACGAGACCCGAGGCTTATCCCATCGTCTGCCGGCATGCCGCGAACGGCGTCGGCCGCGACTTCGTCGTCGGCGATCTGCACGGTTGCGTCGATGCGCTGCGATATCTGCTGCGCGAAATCGTATTCGATCCTACGTGCGATCGATTATTCTCGGTCGGCGATCTGATCGATCGCGGCAGCCAATCCGAGGAAGCGCTGGCTCTGCTCGACAAACCTTGGTTCTTTCCGGTGCTCGGCAATCACGAGGAAGCGCTGTGTCTCGTCGCGGAGGGCATGATGCAGCAGGCCGCCTGGAATGCGCTTGGCGGGCAATGGGGGCAGTCGTTGCCTGCTCACGTTCTCGCGGCCTATGCGCGACGTTTGCGGACGTTGCCGCTCGTTCGCGTCGTCGGCAGCGGGTCGCGGTGTTTCAACGTCTTGCATGCGGAGTTTTTCGGCGATGACGCCATGCTTCATGCGGGCGACTTCAGCGAGCGTGAGCGTCAGCAAATACTCTGGGGGCGCGAACTTGCGCTGGGCCGGGGTGTCGCCGGCCAGCAAGCCGGGCTATCGCCCACCTACTGCGGTCACACGCCGATGCGGGAGATCGGCCGTATCGGCGCGCAGATTTTCATCGATACGGGTGCATTCGCGGCGACGGGCAAACTGACCGTGACGGAGGCGCTCACCGCGCGCGCGTGGTCGGTGTCGGTCGAGCAGGCGCGGCTCGAAGGGGCCGCGCAAATGTCGCTACCGTAGGCCGCCGCGCGGCTAAGGCGTGGCGCCCGAACCGCGCCTCAACCGATCTGATTCAATTCGAACACGCTGTCGATCGCGCTGCCGTTCCAGTTGTATTCCAAGTAAGCCGCATGGTGGCAATCGCGCAGCAACGTGGTTTTGAAAGCGGCCAGGCACTCGCCGGAGCTATCGCGCACCGAAGGATAGACGATGCCCGCCGCTCCTGCCTCGCGCAGCCGCCGTCCGAGTGCTTGGCCGGCGGAATAATCGGTGGGCGAGAGCACCGCCGCGTCGAGCGCGGGGTCGCGCCGCAGATCGACAGCCTGACCGCGCGCGAGCACCGTGTAGAGGCGCATTTGCTGGCGCAGCGGCGGTTCGTTGGTTGCCGCGAGAAACAGCGAAGCGTGATAGCGCGTTTCGGCCACGGCGGTGCGCGCCTCGCGTGCGCAATAGAACACACCGTAGCGACCGTCGGAGAAGCGGCTGCCGAGCGGGTTCAAATGGGTGAAGGCGGCCATGATCGGCCCGCAGCCGGGGCCGAAGCAGCGTTCTTCGGGCGGAACGAGGTCGAGTTCCCCCACCTCGGTGCGCAGGCGGTCGTTCGTCATCGCTTCGAGTGCGTAAAGAGCGTCGAAGTCTTCGGACGACGCCACGCGGTCGAATAAGTTGACGGCCGGAAACCGCGTGGGAATGACGCGATAGGCCGGGGACCAATCGATGTGCGCGAGGCGCTGCGGGGCGAACCGGTTTTCGGCCTTCGTCACGCCCATCCGCCTCGCATGGCATCGAGATATTGCCGCACCGCGATCAGATCGCTGACATTGCCCGCGAGCATCCGGTCGAGCGCGCTGGCGCCGCCGAAAGGCTGCGCGCCGTTCGGCTTTTTCACCCAGGCGTCGGCGGCCGTGGGTTCCGGTAGGAGGATTTGCAGCGCCTTATAGATGCCCAGCAGCAGCGAGAGACGTTCGAGTGTATCGCGCGAGAGCCGCGCCGAATCGGGCGCCGCCTTCCATTTGAAAAACGTCGAACGTCCCGGCGAACCGAGCAGCACGATCTGTTCGTCGATGGCGAGGCGCCAATCGCGGGCAATGTTGAAGAACGCACGTAAGCCGGCGGCGGACATCTCCGCCATTGACGGGGCTGCGCCGGGCGAAAGCTTGGGGGCGCGTGCGGCAGCGGTGGACAGACGATGGACGGCGGCGGAAGACATGATCGATCTCTATTTGAATCACGATTCGATCTTAGTCTATTTATGGATTAACGCAAGTGTGCCGTGCCCGTTTTGCCACACTGGGGGATTTGGAGTGCGGCGCGACACGGCCAAGCGCGGCCCGCTGCGTCGTCGTGTCAGCTGCGCTAAATTGGCGAACGGCGCTGCGAGCGCGCTTTTCAATCTACGATCGACCGGGGCGGATTCAATGACTGCTGTGACGATACGCAAAATCGAGGCGCGCGATGAGGCGCGGTGGCGCGAGTTATGGGACGGCTATACGCGGTTTTACGAGCGCGAACCGTCGGAGCCGATCACCCGGCATGCTTGGTCGCGGATCCTGGACGAGCATTCGCCCGTCCATGCGATCGTCGCCGAACGAGACGGCGAGGTGATCGGCATTGCAAACTACCTGATTCACGAGAGTACCTCGTTGCTTACGCCTGTCTGTTACTTACAGGACCTATTCGTCGATCCGGCCGTACGCGCAGGCGGCGTCGGGCGGCAGCTGATCGATTGGCTGCTCGAAGAGGCGCGGCGGCAGCAGTGGTCGCGTGTTTACTGGAATACCAAGGAAAACAACTATCGCGCACGCGGGCTCTACGACAGCTACACGCCGCGCAGCGAGTTCGTGCAGTATCGGATCGATATTCGGTGAGCCTAGTGACGCGGCCTGCTGTGGTAGACGCTAGCAGGCGGACGCGGCGCCCCCTTCGCCACGCCGCCCTGTAGCGAGGCGCCGCGCACCGGCCAGCTATCCGTGCACGAGGGACTGCGCCAGCGTCTGCAACGCGTCGGCCGCGCCGCGGTCGCGCACGCGCGAGTACATGACGACGTGCGAGTCGGGCAGCGGCGGCAAGCCGAGCTTGGCGCCCACGTCGACCACGCCCGCAGGCGCGGCGCGCCGGGCGAGCGCGGACACGGCTAGTCCGGCTGAGATCGCCGCGCCGATTGCCGCGATGCCGCCGCCGACGAACGTTTCTTCCCAGATGATCGACGCCTCGTCGAGGGCACGCACCGCGGCGGCTCGAACGCCGCAGGGCGTGCAGAGCACGGCGAGCGGGAGGGGCCCGCCGGCCGGCGGCATCCAGCCGGGCGCCGCAAGCCACACGAGCGGCTCGACGAACAGCCGCATGCCATCCCACGCGCCGTCGCCGTGAGCGATCCTTGCCGCTATTTCCTCAGGCTCGTGCCGCACGATGACGGCCTCGAGCCGTCTTTCGTCGTATTGCGCCACGAGCGCGGCCGACGATCCCAAATGCATCTCGATGACGAGCCGCGGATCGTGGCGATGCAGGCTTGCGACGAGCCCAGCCAGGTTCGCTCCTGCCACGTGTTCGCTGAGGCCGACTTTGAGCCGCCGTTTCTCCACGCCGAGCGACCCCAAGGCGCGCTCGTGCGCGCCGAGAAGCTCGCGGGCTGCCTCGAGGAATGCGGCACCGGCAGCCGAGAGCCGCACCAAGCGCGGCGTGCGCTCGAACAACGGCTTGCCCAGATGCGCTTCCAGCCGCTTCACCTTCAGGCTGACGGCGGACTGCGTGGTTCCGAGCACGTTGGCTGCCCGCGTGAAACTGTTCAGATCGGCAACCTGAACGAACGCCCGAACGGCGTCGAGATCCAGGACTCTCATTGCAAATGGAAATGATAGAAATATATTGTGATTTCTGTTCATTATGAATGGATCGTCCTATTCTCGCTACATCGATTTTCCTCGAGGAGAACACCGCCATGCCGCTCGCACGAATCTCGTTGGCCGCCGGCCGCTCGGCTAAATACAAGGAAGCGTTGACGGAAGGGGTGCTGCGTGCCCTGGTCGAAACGTTCAACGTGCCGAAAGACGACCAATTCATGGTGCTGACGGAGCATGCGCCGCAGGACCTCGTCTACAACCGTCATTACCTCGGGATCGAGCGCAGCGACGGTTTCGTGCTGATCCAACTCACGGTCAGCAACACCCGGCCGCTCGAGAAGAAACGGGCCTTATACCGCCGCATCGTCGAACTCCTCGCGGAGAATCCGGGCGTGCGCAAGGAGGATGTCTTCATCAACCTCGTCGAGGTACTGCCCGAAAACTGGTCGTTCGGTAACGGGGAAGCGCAATACGTCCCGGAATGAGCGGCGTGGGCTGCCCTGCTACCAATGCGCGCTTGTCGCCCGTTCTTACTATCCATTGGCGCAGGCGTGTGTAACATGAAGGTCGCACATCGATTTTGGAGGCAGCGACGATGTCGGCCACAGTCGAACTCGTGTTGGCGATCGATGCTACGGCAGCGAGCGAATGGATGACCGGGGCCGGGATTGGCGCGAACGGGCGATCCACGGCGGCCCGCGCGCATAACCGCAAGCGCCCGGCCGCAAAGGCGCGGCGCACGAGTGCGGCTGTCTCGAGCCGAGGGCCGGATGCGCTAGCCCAGCTCGGTGCGACGATCGCAGACGCCATGAACCGAATGCCCGGCATGACGCAGATGCCCGCCATCGAGCCTTCGATGGTGCGGGTTTTCAGCGAACGCAACGGCAATCGACGTGTGGTGTTGAGCCTCGATAGCGGCGGTGGGCAGCACATCGTGGCGACGCATTCGAATGAATTCGCGCCGGGCGTTCGCCGATGCGAGACGGTGTGCGATATGGCCTTCGAAGGAGATGTGCCGCTGCAACTGGGCGAAGGCCTGCCGCCGATAGCGAAGGACATAGCGAGCAAGCGCGACGACTCGACGCCTTCTCCCGTGCTGTCGATACGCCGGGCGGCTTGGCGCTGGAGCGGATCGGAGGGCGTGGTCGTCGACGTCGAGCTTTGGGACGCGCGCGCGGCGGCCGCCGTCGAAACGGAAACGTTTGCCGCGACCACCGAGCCGAGGACCTCGCCGCCGCCGTTCTCATCACCTGATCGATCGGAGGCAATCGCGTTTTGCGAATTGCGACTCGCCTCGCGAATCGTCGAACGGCAGACTGTGCCGGCGCCGATCGGCGCCGGCGCACCGCCGTTGACGGCCGATGCGCGGCCTGAAGCCCTCGATGCGCGGCCCGGAAAGCGCGATGCGCAGGATGCGTCGGAGACGGCTGCCGCTGCCGTCGAGCAACGCGGGACGCCGCACGATTCGACAGTTGCCGCATTGCAAGCGCTTTTTGCGGTGGCCGGTGCGTTGGCCGATACCCTGCCGGTCTTCCCCACGCTCGTCGACGGCTATGCGCGCGCCTACATGTCAGGCGAAGGCCTTGCACCCACGCGCGCCCTGCGCGTCGACCTATCCAAAGCGCGCAGCCCACAGGCCGCCTTCGTCGAAGTCGGTTCGAACATCACGCGTCACTGGTTCGGCAACGACGTTGGCGTGCGCGAGCGCGCCGACGTCGAATTCGTGCATCAAATGCGGGTGGCGCTGCGCCGCCTGAAAACATCGATGAAGACGTTTCCGCGCTGGATGGACGCAACTTGGAAGCGAACCATTGCGCCCGATCTCGACTGGCTGGGCGCATTGCTGGGACAAGTGCGCGATCTCGACGTCTTCACGGGAAGCACGCTGCCGGCGCTGGCCGCGGCCGACATCGATAGAGACGCATGGGCCTCGTTGCAGACGCGCGCCGAAGCGCGCCGCGATGAAGCGCGCGCGCAATTGCAAAAGACACTACTTACGCGCCGCTATGCGGCGTTCTCGCTTGCCTGGTTGAAGTGGCTGGCCATGCAGCGCTTTTCGACCGGTCCCGAGGCGCTGGCGGACACACCGCTCGCCGCCTATGCGGCCAAACGCGTGCGCAAGCACTACAGGCGCTTGACCGCCAAGCCGGACCTTTCAACGCTCGCACCTGCCGAACGCCATCGTCGCAGGATCGAAGCGAAACGCCTGCGCTACACGCTCGAATTCTTCGAGTCGGTCACGGCGCGCAAAACACGGCGCCAGGTGTCGAAGCAATTGAGCCGCATCCAAAGCGTGCTTGGCGACGGCAGTGACGCAGTCGCCGCGCTGCGCTTTCTCGAAGCGCTCGATGTGCCGCCCTACCAACACGGCTTTGCGCGCGGATGGTGCGAGGCGGTGAACCGCTGGTCGGCGATTGAAGGCGAGCGGCTTCTGCGCGAGCTGCGCAAACCGAAGATCGTGCGCTAGGCACGCCGGTCGGCACGCAGCGGCGCATCCTATAATCATCGGCTCTGCCCCGTCCAACCTACTCTCTTTCCATGAGCGAACGTTCTTCCTCATCGGCGCCTTCCCCTGCAACGGATGGCGGCTGCGCCGCACCTGTCGAGCTCGGCGGCTCGGTCTGGCTGCGCACAGGGCAGGAGACGCTCGGCGGCGCCGCACGCATCGCGCTGCTGGCGGCGATTCGCGACACGGGTTCGATCACCGCGGCGGCCAAGGCCGTTGGCCTCAGCTATAAAGCCGCGTGGGAAGCCGTCGACGCCATGAACAATCTTGCGGGCGAAGCGCTCGTCATGCGCTCCGTGGGCGGCAAAGGCGGCGGCGGAACGACGCTCACGCCGCGCGGGCGCCGATTGATCGAAACCTTCAGCGCGGTCGAGCGCGAGCACCGCAAGTTCATCGAGCGCGCGAGCGCGGCGATCGAGCATTTCGAAGGCGACTGGGCGTTGATAGGGAGAATCGGGATGAAAACGAGCGCACGCAATCAGCTTTACGGGACGGTATCGAGGCTCGTTCGCGGCAGCGTGAACGACGAGGTTTCATTGGCGTTGCCGGGCGGTCAGACGATCGTCGCCGTGGTCACGCACGAGAGCACGGAGACGCTCGGGCTTGCCGTGGGCGCGCCCGCGTTCGCGCTCGTGAAAGCGTCTTGGGTCATGCTTGCGGCCGACGACGCAATGCCGGGGCAGCCGCTGCGGCTTTCCGCGCGCAACCAATTGCGCGGCGTCGTCACGCAGGTTACGCGCGGGGCGATCAATGCCGAGGTGTCGTTGACGCTCGATGGCGCGGCCGGCACGGCGGGGGATGCCAACGCTACGGTCGTGACGGCAGTCGTGACGAATGAAAGCGTCGCGACGCTGGGGCTCGCGGCGGGGAAGCGGGCGACCGCCGTTTTCAAGGCGTCGAGCGTGATACTCGGTACGGTGGACTGACGGCGAGGGCAGCCGCCGAGCAATTACCGAGATGCGTTGCGTGCGGCGAAGGCGTCGTAATGCGCCACGTTCTGCACACGCCCCTGATCGACTTGGACCACTTGATCGCCGAACACGGCAACGTCTGCTTCGTCATGGGTAATCAGCACCATCGCGATGTCGAGCCGCGTCTGCAGATCGGACAGCTCGCGCCGCATCCGTTCGCGCATGGTGGCGTCCAACGCGGCGAACGGTTCGTCCAGCAGCAAGATGCGCGGCTGCGCCGCCAATGCGCGCGCGAGCGCGACGCGCTGTCTTTGACCGCCCGAAAGTTCCGCGGGGTAATTGCCGGCCACGGCGCGCAATTCGAAAGCATCGAGCCAATACTCGACCGCGCGCGAATCTTCTCGCGCACGTGGGTTGAGCCACCCCCGCCGCAAGGAAAAACCGACGTTTTGCCTCACATTCAGATGGGGAAACAGCGCGTAATCCTGAAACAGGTAAGCCGCGCCGCGCGAACGCGCTGGGACGTCTATCCCGCGCCGCGCATCGAAGAGCGGTTCGCCGCCGAGCGTGATCGTGCCGCGGTCCGGCTTGAGCAAGCCTGCAACCGCCTGAAGCGTCAAGGTTTTGCCCGCGCCCGACGGGCCGAATAAAACGATGCGCTGGGCATTCCCCGTGAACGACACGGAAAGCTCGAACTTGCGTTCGCGCGTGACCAACGTTTTTCGGATGTCGACGGTGAGGCTCATGGCGGCGCCCTCAGCGCGAACTCAACAGCGTGTGCTGCGGCACTAGCCGCCCGGCCACGAGCAGCACGGTCACGCAGACAACCGAAGTCACGAGCACCAGCACATTCGCCGTATGATCGTCGCCCGCTTGCACGGCCGAGTAGACGGCGACCGAGAGTGTCTGCGTGCGCCCAGGCAAGTTGCCCGCCAACATGAGGGTTGCGCCGAATTCGCCAAGCGCGCGCGCGAACGAAAGCAGAGCGCCGGCCGTGATGCCGCGCGCCGCGAGCGGCAAGGTCACGCGAAAAAATACGGCGGCTTCGTTCAGGCCGAGCGTGCGGGCTGCATGCTCCAACTGGGGATCGGTGGCTTCGAAGGCGGCGCGCGCCGATTTGAGCACGAGCGGGAACGCCGCGATCATCGATGCGATGACGGCGCCTTGCCAAGTGAACACGAGGCGCACGCCGAACGTGTCGAGCCACGCGCCGATCGGCCCGCGCCGTCCGAGCAGCACGAGCAGATAGTAGCCGAGCACCGTTGGCGGCATCACGAGCGGCAGCGTCAACAAGGCGTCCACCACATCGCGCACGCGCGAGCGCCAGCGGGCGAGCGCGAGCGCAGCGGCGACGCCGAACAGCAGATCGAGCGCGGTCGCCCATCCGGCGACTTTCAGCGACAGCGCAAGGGGAATCCAGGCGTCTTGCACGGGGTGCGGTCTCGGTTGGATATCAGTGTTGCGCCGGCGGCATGAAGCCGTATTTGGCGAGAATCGCCTGGCCTTGCGCCGACAGCACGAATTCGGCGAACGCCTTGGCGTCTGCTGCATGGGCGCTGCCCTGCACGAGCGCAATCGGATAGGTGACGGGCGTCTGCGTCGGCACGGTGGCGGCAACTTTGACCGCTTGCGGCATCATCGCAGCATCGGTGCCGAAGACGAAACCGGCTTCGGCCTCGCCGCGCGCCACATAGTCGAGGCTTTCGCGGACGTTCCCTGCCAGCACGGCTTTGCCGCCGACGATGTCCCACACCCCCTCGTGTTCCAGCGCCGCTTTGGCATACCGCCCCGCGGGGACCGAGGCCGGATTGCCGAGCGCGACGTGCTTGACTTGAGCCAGCATCAACGTCTCGCGCACCGACCGCACGGGCAATCTGCTATCGGCTGGAACGATCATGACGAGCGAATTGCTGGCGAAATCGCGGCGCGTATTCGGGATGACGGCCTTGCCATCGACGGCTTTGTCCATGGCCGTTTCGTCTGCCGAGGCAAATACGTCGGCTGGCGCACCGTTCAGGATTTGCTGAAGCAGCACGTCCGACGCGCCGAAATTGAGCACCACCTGCGTCTGCGGGTGCGCTTTTTCGAAGGCGGTGGCCATGGTGCGAAAGGCGTTGGTGAGGCTCGCGGCCGCCGATACGACGAGTTCATCGGCACGCGCCGCGCCGGGGACGGAAAACGCGGCGGCGGCGAACCAGCACGCTGCGGCAGCGCGGGCGGAGCGACGGACGGCGGACACTGAGTGGCTCATGATCCAAGGCGAGGGGTTGAAACCGTTATCGTAATATACCAAAGGTGATAACGGGTGACGCGATGCCGGGCATACGGTCGCGTCTATAGGGGCGCGACGGGTCGACGAACGTCGTAACTGCCGGGTAACAGGGTGGGCGCTGCACTCGCGCGGGGGCCGCGATGGCCTGCGGGCCGTTCAGGCCCAGGGTTCAGACGAAGGGCTGAGCGCAAACGACGTCGGCAGGGCGGCGCTGTGACCGGACGGCGGGGCGGGGAGCGGCCGAGGCGCTTCATGCCCTACGCGCCAGCGCGCGCGAATGAACGGCCGATCGCGGCCGGACAGATGGAGCGCGATATGCGTGATCCAGTATTGCGTGGGCACGCGCACGTCGTGCAATGCGACTGCCAACATGAGCAGGCTGACAGCCACGGGAACGGCCGATAACTTTCCGGGTTTGGCGTCCCAGGCCCACCAAACGAACAAAACCGCGGCGAGCGCACCGACGATGCAGCCGGCCACTGCCTCGGACGGCGAATGGGCGCTCAGCACGACGCGCGAGAGCCCGACGGCGAGGCCCGCCGCCAGCCCGCATATGACGCCGAGCACCCGGATGCTGGTCCGGGCGGGCAACAGGGTTAGAAAGAAAGCAACCGGATACACGGCCGTCGACAGCATCGCATGGCCGCTCACCCCGGTGAAATCCCACTCGCGCACTCCGACGCCCCAGCCGAGAAACGCGATTTTCGTGAGCGTGACGATCGTTGCAGCCGCCCCCACGATGCCGAGCCACCCCGCGGCCAGCCGCCAGGAATAGCCGAGCGCGAGCCACAAAGCAATCGCTACCGCGAGAGGCAGCGTCAACCCCGCCCCGCCGAGGCGCGTGATGGAAAACCAGAGGTGAAGGGGTAAGTCGTTCATGTCGAGCCTGTGCCACGGGCAGATGCCGCGCGACGCCTATCTATATAACGCGCGAACGCCCGATGCGACGACACGCGGAAGGGACAGTATAACGAGAGCGGCATTTCCCGGCGCCGCACGGAAGTGCGATCGCGAACGCGGCGTCAAGTTCAACCGGCGAGGAGCGTCGAAGAGCGCGATGGCACGAAGAGCGTATATTGTGCATTGCATCAAAAGTAGCGCTGCGGCGTCTTTTGCATTGACCCTTTTTTAGTGAGCCACGCCGAATGACCAAAAGTCTGACGAAGCTCTGGCTGCAGGGCATCAAACGCTTGATGAACGGCGTTCCGAATGCGCAAGCCGAATATTTGCGCGAATTGACGAAGAAGAAGCGTCGCAAGCGCGCCGCTCCGACCCGGCTCGCACCGGAACGCCCCGCGCGAGCGGCCAGAACCGCACGCGATCCCGCCGAAGCGCGCGAATCGCGCGTGCGCCCACGCGCCGGCGCCTGGACCAAAGGCGATTGGACGCGTTCCTATCATTCCGCGCCCCCTCTGCCGGGCCGCCTCGTGAATCATTTGTCCTACGGTCTTTACGTTCCGCCGGCGGCCACGCGCAAGCCGATGCCGCTGGTTGTCATGCTGCACGGATGCAAACAAACGATCGACGAGTTCGCGCTCGGCACCCGAATGAACGTCGTGGCCGACGCCAACGGTTTTGCGGTGGTTTATCCCGAGCAGTCCAAGCACGCGCACGCGCATCGATGTTGGCATTGGTATGACGACCGCGACACGGCGGGCCTGGGCGAGGCTCGCGCGATCGTCTCGCTCGTCGATTCGCTGATCGAGCATCATGGCGTGGACCCCGAGCGTGTGTACCTGGTGGGTCTTTCCGCGGGGGCGGGGCTGGCCTCGCTGCTGGCGCTGCACTATCCCGAGCGCTTTGCTGCGGTTGCATTGCATTCCGCGCCCGCCTTGGGCGAAGCCCATTCCGGCATGACGGCGATGGACGTGATGCGGCGCGGCGCCCGGCGCGACCCCATCGCGCTCGTGGACGCCCTGGTGGATACGGCGAGCTACCCCGGCATGCCCGCCATCATCATCCACGGCGACGCGGACCATGTGGTAGCGCCAAAGAACGCCGAGCAGTTGAGTCTCGAGTTTTTGCGCATGAACGGTTTGATCGACGGCAACGGGACGCTCGTGGACGGGACGTTGAACGAGACGACCGAGGGCGGCGCGCGGATTCTCGATTACTCGATCGGCAATCGCACCGCGGTGCGGCTGTGCCGGGTTGCGGGACTCGGCCATGCGTGGGCGGGCGGCGACGAAGCGGTGCCGTTCCATTCGAACACGGGGCCGGACGCCAGCGCGATGATTTGGGCGTTCCTGCGGGACCATCGCCGCCGCCCCGCCGCCGCTCGCAGGGCAGCGGCTCGCTAGCGGCAACCCGCGCGGCGCGGCTTTGATGCAGAAAAACCACAACGAGACATGGTGCTGGCGTAACCCTAGGGTTTTCCCTATAATGGGGTTATCGCTTAGGTGTTAACACCTATTACTGCACGAGGTACACCATGTTCTTGCTTAGTCGCCTTTTCCTGTTCCTGACCCAAACCGCCGACGAGCGCCAAAAGGCGCACAACGACGCCTATTTGGCTGAAGCCACCGATCTTTACGATCTCGAGTTCCGTATGCGCAAGCTCGATCGCGAAGCAGCGGTCGCACACCCTTCCTGGCAAGCGGCGCGATAAGCGCTGCGTTTCACCGCCCGGGCGGGCCAGCATCGATTAAATGCTGGATGCCCCGGGTGTATCGATTCGGCCGGGCTCCTGCACGCCGTAGCAGCCGCGATACGTGGCGTAGAACGAGCAGTAGAGCATCGTCGTGAGCGTGATGGATGCTGGAAACAGCACGGTGAACGCGTAAGCGCGCGCGCCGATCGCATCCATCAACAGCGACAGGCCGGTCGATACGACCACCGCCGTGAAGAGCCAGAGCGCGCCATAAACGATGAACGCGCCGCGGTTTCGCCAGCAAGTCACGAGGCTGAAGAACATCGCCTTGAGGGGCGGCACGTCGTGCCACGCGGCGAGCACCGGCGCGAACCAAAACAGCATCGCGACCGGCAGATAGCACGCGAACGAGACCAACCCGGCCAGCAATAGATTGCTGCCCACGAGCGTCTCAGGGTTCACGGCTCCCGTGCCCATCATCAGCTTGAACAGCACCCCTCCGTCCACCAACGCCGAACTGGCGAACACGAGCGCGATCGCGGCGATGTAGATGCCGCCGAGTTCGAGCAAGCGTATGGCCGCCGTCGCGCCATAGGACCGGAATCCATCGGCGAGCACCGTCGGAAAGACGAGCTTGCCGGCCACCGTGTCGCGGCAGGCAGCCATGAAGCCAACGGCGACGCCCGGAATCAGAATGAGCGGCAACACGGCGCCGACGAACGGAATCATCGACACTGCCCACATCGCCAGCAGATAAGTAAAGAAGATCGTCAGAAAGCCGAGCGGATTTCGACGGAACAGCCAAATGCCTTGGCGATACCAGACATAGCCGGTTTTTGCGGAAACTTCGGTCAGTTGCATGAATTTGACGCATCCAACGGGGCAACGCCGGCTAGGCGCTCGCGCAAGATGCGTTCGAAGTGAGTAGGGTCGTGCGGCTTGAGCATTTCGGCCTCACGGGGCAGGTAAAAGTCATAGAGGCGCGACATCCAGAAGCGATAGGCGCCCGCGCGCAGCATGTCGGTCCAATGGCGCAGTTCTTCCTTCGTAAACGGACGCACGCTCTGGTAGGCGCGCAACAAGGCGTCGGCGCGCGGCGTATCGAGCTTGCCCGTGGCGAGATCGACGCACCAATCGTTGACTGTCACCGCCACGTCGAACAGCCACTTGTCGCAGCCCGCGAAGTAGAAGTCGAAAAAGCCGCCGAGCCGTACCGTATGACCGGTGCCGGGCTGCGCCGGGTGAAATAGTACGTTGTCGCGAAATAAATCGCAGTGGCAAGGGCCGCCCGGCAGCGCGGCATAGTCGTCCGAAGCGAAGAAGGCGCTTTGGTGCGCAAGCTCCGATTCGAGCAGATCGCGTTGCGTCTCGCTCAAAAAAGGAGATACGTGCGGCGCCGTTTCTTGCCACCAAGGCAGGCTGCGCAAGTTCGGCAGATTCGGTGCGAAGTCGCGCCCGGCTAAATGCATGCGCGCGAGCATCTGCCCAACCTCGTGGCAATGCTCCACGCCCGGCGCCAGTTCGGGCGCTCCCGGCAGCTTGGTGACAATGGCCGCCGGCTTGCCGTGCAGCAAGCCGAATAGCGCGCCGTCGTCGCGCGGCACCGGGTCGGGCACGGGCACTTGATGCTTGGCGAGGTGGCGCATCAGTTCGAGGTAGAACGGCAGTTGCTCGCCCGTCAACTTCTCGAACACCGTGAGCACGTAGGCGCCGCGGGTTGTCGTCAGAAAGAAGTTGCTGTTTTCGATACCGGAAGGAATGCCGCGAAAATCGACGGGTTCGCCCAGACGGTAGTGGCGCAACCAGTGCGCAAGGTCGGTTTCGTTGACAGCGGTAAAGACGGCCATGCGGAAGGCTTCGAATGCGGTGGTGAAATGGAGGGCCGGCGCGCGCGACGGCAGCATGAGCGCCCGCCGGTGGCGCACGCGGGCGATCGATGAATGGGGCGCTTGCGCGCGGCAGTGCGAATCAGATCAGTAGTGCAGGTTGATCGAGGGCAACCGCGTGCTGGGTTGCGCGCTGCTGTGCACCTTGGGCGACGTGTCCGGCGATGCGCTCATTTGATAGTGCGTGCCGAAGTTCGAGCGGACGTCGATCTCGACGGGCTTGCCGCGATCGCGATACTCCGTGATTTCCGTACCGTTGGCGCTCTTCTCGTAGAAGCTCGGCTTGCGCGGCACGTCGTTGATGTCGACCTTCGACGATACCTCGGCGGCGGGGCGATTGATTTGGGTCAGATCGGGCAAGCCTGCCGCCTCGTTGGCGGCGCGCTGCGCTCGCGCGTCGTTTGCGGGCGGGGCCGCCAGTGCGATGCGCGGCAGTGCGGCAAGGCTCGCGACGGCAAGCGCCGCATAAACGGCGGCGGAAAGGTACGGCTTCATGGCGGATCTCCGGAAGATCCTTCGATTCTAGCAAATGCGCCCCTCGATCCGCCTGCGATCGAGCGAAAACTTAGTGCGGGCTCGGGCACGCGGCGGCGGGCCGCGCGAGGGCCGTATTGCGGCGCTTCGTGGTAATGTCGTTGCAACGAACGACGCGAAACGAACGATGAAAAACGACCTGACGCAGCATGCGCGCGCCATGCACCCGACCGATTTCCCGACCGAAGCGTTCACCGACGCGGCCGACGCCGTCACGCGCCTGTCTGAAATCTACGAGACCAACGCCGCTTTCTTGCGCGATGCATTTTCCCGCTATCGACGCAACGAGCCGTTCAACGAGCGCGTCCGCGCATGCTATCCGTTCGTGCGGGTGCGCACCGAAGTGATCACGCATGTCGATTCGCGCCGTTCCTACGGCTTCGTCGCCGGGCCGGGCGTATTCGAGACGACGGTCACCCGTCCCGATCTGTTCGCCAACTACTATCGCGAACAACTGCGCTTGCTGGCGAAGAACCACCATGTCGAGATCGAGGTGGGCGTATCGCAGCAGCCGATCCCGATTCATTTCGCGTTTGCCGAGGGGATTCACCTCGAAGGCGATCTCGGGCGCGATCGGCTGATGGCCATGCGCGACGTGTTCGATACGCCCGATCTGGCCGCACTCGACGATCGCATCGTCAACGGCACATATGAGCCGCTGCCGGGCGAGCCGCTGCCGCTCGCCTTGTTCACCGCGCCGCGCGTCGATTTTTCGCTGCATCGCCTCAAACACTATACGGCCACGTCGCCCACCCATTTCCAGAACTACGTGCTCTATACGAACTATCAGTTCTATATCGACGAATTCACGAAGCTCGGCCGTCAATTGATGGCCCATACGGACGACGAGGAACTGCGCGCGTACCGAAGCGAATACACGTCGTTCGTCGAACCCGGCGATGTGATCACGTACAACGCCAATATCGGCGAGCAGCCCGATGAAGGCGCCGCACCCGCACGGCTGCCGCAAATGCCCGCCTATCACCTCAAGCGCGCCGACGGTAGCGGCATCACGATGATCAACATCGGCGTGGGGCCGTCGAATGCCAAAACGATCACCGATCACATCGCGGTATTGCGTCCGCATGCGTGGGTCATGCTCGGCCACTGTGCGGGGCTGCGCAACACGCAGCGGCTCGGCGACTACGTGCTGGCCCATGGCTATGTTCGAGAGGACCACGTGCTCGACGCCGATTTGCCGTTGTGGGTGCCGATTCCGGCGTTGGCCGAAGTGCAGGTCGCCCTGGAGCGCGCCGTCGCGCACGTGACGCGGCTCGAAGGCGCCGAGTTGAAGCGTGTGATGCGTACGGGAACGGTAGCGAGCGTCGACAACCGCAACTGGGAATTGCGCGACCACCGCGAACCGGTGCAGCGGCTATCGCAAAGCCGCGCTATCGCACTCGATATGGAAAGCGCGACGATCGCGGCGAACGGCTTCCGGTTTCGCGTGCCATACGGCACGCTGCTGTGCGTATCGGACAAACCGCTGCACGGCGAACTGAAGCTGCCGGGAATGGCCGATCAGTTCTATCGGGCCCAGGTGGACCAACATCTGCAAATCGGCGTGAAGGCGATGGAGTTGTTGCGAATGAACGGGCTCGACCGGCTGCACAGCCGCAAACTGCGCAGCTTCGCCGAAGTCGCGTTTCAATAACGGCCAGAGGCCCCGGTTTGGCTTACACGATCCGGCCGATGGAGATCGCCGATTACGACACGGTCGTCGAACTCATGCGCGCGACGCCCGGCGTGTCGCTGCGCGATGCGGATTCACGCGAATCGACGGCTCGGTATCTGGCCCGCAATCCCGGGCTCAGTTTCGTCGCGGCAAGCGAGTCCGACATCATCGGCTGCGTCATGTGCGGCCATGATGGGCGCCGCGGCTATCTTCAGCATCTGCTCGTGCATCCCGATCACCGGCGAAAAGGCGTCGCACGCGCGCTCGTCGAACGAACTCTGGCCGCGCTCGATGCATTGGGCATCCGCAAAAGCCATATCGATGTCTATAAGACGAACGCGCCGGCCGCTGCATTTTGGCGGCGCATCGGCTGGACGCAGAGAACCGATATCGAGCGTTACTCGGTGATCCGGGGCGGGGGCGACAACGCCTAGCCGGCGAGCGCTCGCGCAATGAATTGCCCCAGCCGGCGTCGTGCACCGAATGAATGCATCGACTCCGTCCCCCAAACGAATATTTTTATTTTTATTTTTTTCAGATTCGTCTGATCGTAAGCTTTTCGTAACGCAGTCTTATGCTATTTGGAAGCATGAGCGGCTGCGTTCGTACGGACTTCAGGAGGACGTTGATGAACCACGCGAAGCGCCTGTTGCTTGCCAATCGAGCCTGGTCGCAGGAAGTATCGGCAAGAGACCCTGGCTTCTTCGAAAGGCTTGCATGCGGACAGCAGCCTCGCATTCTTTGGATCGGTTGTTCCGATAGCCGTGTGCCTGCCGAACGGATCACGAATGCGCAGCCGGGGGAGCTGTTCGTCCATCGCAACATCGCCAACCTTTACACCTCCGATGACGGCAATACCTCGAGCGTCATCGAATACGCCCTGCATGCGCTGCACGTCGAGCACATCGTCATCTGCGGCCATCACCATTGCGGCGGCGTGCGGGCGGCGCTGACTGCGCCGTCGGACGCATTGCCCGCGGTCAATCGGCGCATTACCGGCTTGCGCGAGCTTGCCGAGCGGCACCGAGATGCCTTGAACGCCATCGACGATATCGAGGCGCGCGTCGACCGCCTGGTCGAACTGAACGTCATCGAACAGGTGCGGCTGCTGCGCGAGTCGCCGATCGTTCGCAGCGCACCGCATCGGCCGGCCCTGCATGGCTGGGTATTCGGTTTGCGGCAAGGTTTATTGACCTCGCTGACCGATGCCGAAGAAGCCCCGCAGCCGGCCACGCGGCTACGCGATGCGGCATAGCTGCATCGCTCGCACGCCCCGCTGATCATCGTTTGCCTTCCCCGCCGCGCGCGCGCTCGGCGCGGCTAAACTCGTCTTCGCCATATCATGGACCTCTCTTCTGCCTCGCGTTTCTCCACTTTGCGCAACGATGTATTCGCCGGCATCGTCGTCTTTCTCGTTGCGCTGCCGCTGTGCCTCGGCATTGCAACTGCATCGGGCGTGCATCCGTTCGCGGGCCTCGTATCGGGCATCGTGGGCGGGCTCGTCGTCGCATTGCTGAGCGGCTCGCATTTGAGCGTGAGCGGCCCCGCTGCCGGGCTCGTGGTGATCGTCGTATCGGCAATCGCTTCGCTGGGTAGCTTCTCGGCGTTCCTCGCCGCCGTGCTGATCGCCGGGGCGCTTCAGGTCGGCTTCGGCTTGCTGCGAGCCGGGCGCGTGGCGAGCTTCGTGCCGGCCGCCGTCATCAAAGGCATGCTCGCTTCGATCGGCATCATCTTGATCCTCAAGCAGATCCCGCTTGGGGCGGGGCTGCTCTCCGGGGCGCAGGCGCAGGCGGCGCATGCCGGCGCGGTAGCGACGCCGTTCGGGCAGATCCTGCCCATATCGCTCGTGCTCTGCGCGACCTCCGTTGCGATGCTCTTTGCATGGGAGGCCACGTTCGCCAAACGGTACGCCCTCGTGCGGGCCGTGCCGGGGCCGCTTGCCGCCGTCGCGCTCGGTATCGGCGTCACGCTGCTGCTCGATTGGCTCGCGCCGTCCTTCGCCACGCCGGTCGAACATCGGGTGTCGCTAGTTGCGCTCGATTCCTTCGGCGCGCTCGTCAACGCCATTTCCATGCCCGACTTCTCGCAACTCGTCGATCCCGACGTGTGGCGCGTAGGGATGACGCTCGCGATCGTCGCCAGTCTCGAGACGCTGCTCAGTCTCGAAGCGCTCGAAAAAATCGACCCCAAGCGCCGGCGGGTTTCGCCCGATCGGGAATTGAAAGCGCAAGGCGCGGGCAATATCGCCGCGGCACTGCTAGGCGGGCTGCCGTTGACGGCCGTCATCGTGCGCAGTTCGGCCAACGTGCATGCGGGTGCGCAGACGCGCATGTCGGCTGTCATTCACGGCGCGCTGTTGCTCGCCAGCATTTTTGCGCTCACTGGCGTCCTGAACCTCATCCCGTTGGCCAGCCTTGCCGCGATCTTGATTCAGACGGGCTACAAGCTGGCCAAGCCGCGCCTGTTCATCGCCATGGCGCGCGAGGGCGCCGAGCGCTTCGTCCCGTTCGTGGCGACGATCGCGGGCGTGCTCGCGACGGATCTTTTGATCGGCATCGGGATCGGCATTGCGACGAGCGTCTTGTTCGCGATGCGCGCAAGCTTCGGACGCACGTTCATGCTGACGCGGCACGACGATTACTTTCTGCTGTCATTCCGTAAGGACGCCACCTTCTTCTCCAAGCCAGCGCTGGTTCACTGCCTCGCGCAGATTCCCGAGCGGGCGACGGTGTTGATCGAGGCGGAACGGGCCGACTTCATCGATGCCGACATACGCGAGGCGATCGACACGTTCGCCGAAGAGGCGCAGCGCAAGCAGATCGTGGTCGAGCGCGTGCGCTGGCCACAGCCGAACGTCGCCAACGAGGCAAGCATTCGCTTGCCCGCTGTGCTGACGCGCGCGACGGGGTAATTCGCCGCCGATGTTCGGCTCCGGGTCGAGCTCGTTCTCACAACCGGCTATCATGTGCGCAAATTGAACATCAATGAACCCATGCGCCTCATCGGCCGGAGAGATTTATGGCTTCCCCACAAGATAGCGTCAGCATGGCGCTGTTCTGCGACTTCGAGAACGTCGCTCTGGGTGTGCGCGACGCGAAATTCGAGAAGTTCGACATCAAGCCGGTGCTCGAGCGGCTGCTGCTCAAAGGAAGCATCGTCGTCAAGAAAGCCTATTGCGATTGGGATCGCTACAAGGGTTTCAAGGCGTCGATGCACGAGGCCAGTTTCGAGCTGATCGAAATTCCGCACGTGCGCCAATCGGGTAAGAATTCCGCCGACATTCGGCTCGTCGTCGATGCGCTCGATCTTTGCTACACGAAGTCGCACGTCGATACCTTCGTCATCATCAGCGGCGATTCCGATTTTTCGCCGCTCGTCTCGAAGTTGCGCGAGAACGCGAAGAAGGTGATCGGCGTCGGCGTCAAGAATTCGACGTCGGATCTGCTCGTCGCCAATTGCGACGAATTCATTTTCTATGACGATCTCGTGCGCGAGCAGCAGCGTGCCGCTGCGAAGCGCGAATCGCGCGAAGCGAGCGTGGCGGCCAAACGCGTCGCCGATGAAGACAAGCATCCGAAGGCGGAGATGGAAGGGCGCAAGGCCAAGGCGATCGCCATTGCCGTCGAGACCTTCGATGCGCTCGCATCGGAGCGCGGCGAAAGCGGAAAGATCTGGGCCTCCGTGCTCAAAAGTGCGATCAAGCGTCGCAAGCCGGATTTCAGCGAGTCGTATTACGGTTTTCGCGCGTTCGGCAATTTGCTCGATGAAGCGCAAGCGCGCGGCTTGCTCGAAGTGGGGCGCGACGACAAATCGGGGGCCTTCGTCTATCGCCCAACCGTTGCCGATGCGCCCGAACCGGTAAAAGCGGCCGCGACGGGGGGCGCTTTCGTCGCACAGGAAGAAGGCGTCGCGAGCGAAGCGGCCAACAACAAAGGCCGCAAGCGGAGCAAGGGTGGGCGCAAGCAAGGGCGCGAAACCGCGCCGCTCGTCACTGCGCAATCGCCAGCGGAGCCTGTCACGGTGAGCGAGGCGCTGCCGCTCGAGCCGAGCGCGTCGAGCGGCGCTGCGCCGATGCACGAAGCCTCGACGCACGAAGGCTCGACACAGGAAGGCTCGCCGCCGGAAGTGCCGACGCACGAAACGGCGAAGCCGCGCCGCACGCGCAAAGCGGCCGCGAAAAAGGCGCCGACCGCTGGCGGCAACGGCTCGAAGGAACCCGCGAGCGCCGAGGGCGAGCCGGGAGCCGAGGCCGCCGCTCAGACGCGACCGGCGAGAACCGCCCGCAAGTCGAGCGCGCGCACCGGCCGTGCACGCAAGAGCGCGGCAGGCGGCAACGAGCATTGAACCATTCAAACGACATATCGCAACGAAATGAGCATCGAGCCGGAGAACGTCAGTGTTTACGTGTAGAAATCAGAGCTGCCAGGCCCAATGGGCGCTATCGGATGTCGTCATCAAGAATGAAGGGCAGGGGTTATTGTTCCGCTGTCCGATGTGCGGCGCGCGCAATTATGTCGAGCAGGTCGAGGCGGACGATGGCGCGCTCGTCTACGAGCAGATCGAAGGCAAACCGTTTCTCTGACCCTCATTAAATTTCGGACGCCGGCCCAACGTCGGTCAACCGAAACCCGCCTACCCGCGTTGTAAAAGATCACAACTTGCTACACCGATCGATCGTCGGCCGCGGGCGGTGCTCGGGCTCGTCGAACGGCGCGCGACCGCCGCCGTGAGCCCAACTGCCGGCTTGCACGATCGACGACAGAGAAGATGCTCGGACGTATTGGGGACCGCAGTTTGAAGACCATGGTCGCGTTTGGCGCGAGGCTGCGGCACATCGGCATCAAGCGCTTGCTGTCGCCCGCGCTGGCGCTGGCCATCTGCATTCTCCTGTTGTTTGCGCTGCAGGAGATGTCCCAGAGCATCAATTATCATTCGGTCAGCCGGCAGCTGTTCAATATCGCGCCTCACAAGTGGGCGGCCGCGCTCGTTGCCACGGCGTTGAGTTTCGTCGCGCTCGTCGCCCGCGACGAAATCGGATTGCGCCATGTTCGAGCCAAGGTTCCACGAGCGCTGCTTTGGATCGGCGCCACGGCGGCTTCGGCACTAGGCAACATCGCAGGGTTCGGTGCACTGACGGGCGGTGCGGTGCGCTGTCGCGTTTATGGCGCGGCGGGCGTCACGCCGGCGCAGGTCGGCCGCCTCACGGTCTTTACGAGCGTCTCGCTCGTCATGGCGTTGCTGGCCATCGGCGCGTTGGGCGCGCTTTGGGATGCCAACCTGCTCGCGACGATGATGCACGTCTCGCCGGGGCCGTTGCGCCTGGGCAGTGCGCTCGTGCTCGTCGCGCTGGCTGCGGCCGTCGCTTGTTGCGGCGCGCGCACGAAGCGGATCGAAACGCCGTGGCGGGCAATCGCGATCGATATCCCCGCACGGGCGGATTTGGCCGCACAGATCATCTTCGGCATCGTCGACGTGCTGGGTGCGGGTGCGGCGTTATGGGCCTTTCTGCCCAGCACGCACTCGGATTTCATCAGCTTTCTCGCGGTCTACTCGGTATCGTTGCTGCTCGGCATCTTGGGCCATACGCCCGGCGGCGTCGGCATCTTCGAATCCGTGATGGTGTTCGCTTTGCGCGGCGATGTGACGGCGCCCGCGCTCGTGGCCGCGCTTCTCGCCTATCGCGCCGTCTACTTCGGCTTGCCGCTCGTCTTATCGGCGGGCGTGCTGGCCGGCTACGAGGGCAGGGCCTTACGCGCACGGCTACCGTTGCGCCGGGTCGCGCGCATCGGCCGTCTCGCGCCGTTGTTCCTCTGCCTCATCACCTTCGTTACCGGCGCGATGCTGATCGTGTCGAGCGCTACGCCTGCATTGGCGCATCGGCTGGCCGTGTTGCGCCAGCTCGTGCCGCTATGGGCGCTCGAGAGCTCGCAGTTGGTCAGCGGCGTGCTCGGGGTGCTATTGCTGTTCGTCGCTCGAGGCTTGCTGCGTCGGCTCGACGCCGCGTGGTGGGTGGCCGTCGCTTTGACGGCAGTGAGCCTCGTGCTCTCGGTCATCAAAGGATTGGCTTTCGTCGAAGCGGGCATCTTGGCGACGCTGCTGGTGCTGCTGCTCAGCACGCGCCGTCATTTCAATCGGCGCGCCGCGCTGTTCTCGGAACCGTTCACCGGCGGCTGGCTGATCTCGGTGGCGATCGTGCTCATGTGTGCGCTGTGGGTCATGTTCTTCGCCTATCGCAATGTGCCTTACCAGAACGATCTCTGGTGGCAGTTCGCATTCGATGAACGCGCGTCGCGCTCGCTGCGCGCGATGCTCGCCTCGGGTCTCGTCGCGACGGCGTTTTCGCTGTGGCAGCTGTTGCGGCCCGCGGCGGGGCGCTTCATGCGTCCGAGTTCGCAAGACCTCACCGATGCGGTGCAGATCATTCGCGCGCAGGAGCGCAGCGATGCCGGGCTTGCGATGATGGGCGACAAGAGCTTCCTGTTCTCCGATTCTCGGCAAGCCTTCTTGATGTATGCCAAGCACGGCCGTACCTGGGCCGCACTTCACGATCCGGTCGGGCCGCGCTGCGAGTGGGAGCAACTGATCCGCAAGTTCGTCATGCTGGCGCACCAGCACGGAGGCCGCGCCGCGTTCTATCAGGTGCGCGCCGATTCGCTGCCGCTCTATCTGGACTCGGGCTTGACGTTGATGAAGCTCGGCGAGGAGGCGCAGCTCGCGCTCGACGGGTTCGATCTGAACGGGCCCAAGCGAGCCGCCTTGCGGTACTCGCTGCGCCGCGCGGAGCGGGACGGTTGCACGACCGAGGTGATCGATGCGGCCGGCGTGCCCGCGCATCTCGACATTCTGCGCGGCATCTCCGATAGCTGGCTCGAGAGCCGTTCGGCGCGCGAGAAGAGCTTCTCCGTCGCGGCATTCAGCGAAGCATATCTCGCCGCGCAGTCGGTGATGCTCGTTCGCGAGAACGGCGTGCCCGTCGCATTCACGACGTTCATGACAACCGATCTGAACGTCGAAGCGACGGTTGGCGTCATGCGTCATGTGGCCGATGCGTCGCCGTACGTCATGGACTATCTGTTCGTGCAGCTTGCCCTCTATTTGAAGAGCGGCGGCTATCGGTCTTTGAGCCTTGGCGTCGCGCCGTTCTCGGGCGTGCAGCCCATGCCGCTCAGCTCGCCGCTTCACCGCTTGGCGACGATGGTATGGCGCTTCGGCGGGCGTTTCTACAACTTTCAAGGCCTGCGTGCATTCAAGGGCAAATTTCAGCCTCGGTGGGAGCCGCGTTATTTGGCGGTGTCCGGCTGGGCCAGTGCGCTCGTGACGTTGGTGGACCTTTCAATTTTGGCCGGCGGGCGCCGTTCATGAAACTCACTTCAGTACTCGGCCGTGCTAAACGGCTGGCCGTCGTCGTTGCCGGCGTATGTTTCTGCGTAGGCGCGCAGGCTGCCGAATCCCGCGTATCGGGCGGGCGTTATGGCGACGTCGCAATCGAATGGCCGCAGGGCGAGATGCGCGGCTTCGTCGTTCTGTTTTCCGCGGGCAAAGGGTGGACGGACGCGGATGCACAAGCCGCGCGGGCACTGGCGCGTGAAGGCGCCTTGACCGTTGGGGTCGACACGGGGCGCTACGCGGCCAATCTCGCCGCTACGGGGCGAGACTGCCGCCATCTCGACGGCGATGCCGAAGCGCTCAGCCATCAACTCGAGCGCCAGCTGAAATCGGATCGCTATTTCGCGCCGATCATGGCCGGGACCGGACAGGGGGCCACGCTCGCATTGCATGTTCTCGCCCAAGCGCCGGCCAATACGATCGCGGGCGCCGCAGCCATCGATGCCGATGCAGCGTTGCGCAGCGATTTTCATCAATGCCCGCCCGACCCGACCGTGAGCAGGGGCAGCGTATTACCCGGTTTCGTCGAGCTCGGCGTGACCCAACCGAGCGCGATGGACGCGATGCAACGGGCGCTGCGCTCGGCCGTCAAAGAAGGCGCCGATGCACCGGGCTTTCATTTCGACAAAGATGCGAAGGCGTTGATGGCGCCGTTCACTGGAAAGCCGATGCGCGTGTTTGCGGCATCGACGACACGGGCCGAGCAACTTGCCGCATTGATTCGCCCGCATTTGCAGGCAATCGCGGCAGGCGAGCAAGACGTTTCCGATCTGCCGCTCATCGAACTACCGGCGGCCCACCCGCGCGGCATGCTTGCGATCGTGATGTCGGGCGACGGGGGGTGGCGCGATCTCGACAAGACGATCGGCGAGCAATTGCAGAGAGATGGCGTGTCGGTCGTGGGTTGGGATAGCTTGCGCTATTTCTGGAGCGAGAAAAAACCAGAGCAGGTGAGCCGCGATCTTGCGCGCGTGCTGCGTGCATATGGCTCGCGCTGGCATGCGAATTCCTTTGCGCTGATCGGCTACTCGTTTGGCGCGGACGTGATGCCGTTCGCGTATAACCGCTTGCCTAACGACTTGCGGGAAAAAGTCTCTATCGTCTCGCTGCTCGGCTTTGCGCGCGCGGCGGACTTTCAAGTCCGCGTAACGGGCTGGCTAGGCATGCCGCCGAGCGACAAGGCGTTGCAGGCGAAGCCGGAAGTCGAGCGGCTACCTGCCAGCCTCGTGCAATGCTTCTACGGCGAAAACGAAGACGACACGTTGTGCCCTGATCTTGCCGGCACGCGAGAGGTGATTCGCACTTCGGGCGGACACCACTTCGGCGGGGGATACGACGCTCTGGAGAAGCGCATCTTGCAGGGCTGGGAGAAACGCATGTCGTCGAACGTGCGGCCGGCGGGCGTGAAGTAATCGCGCGGCCGCGGGCACTTGCGTTGCGTATCGGCTATGCGCAACAACCGCACGCGACTCTCGGGACCGGCCGCCTCAACCATCGACCGGATGCTCGGGCGTTTCCAAGATCAATTGATAGAACGCCAAATCGAGCCAGCGCCCGAACTTGAATCCGACCTGCGGCAAGGTGCCCACGTGCTTGAATCCGAGCCGCTCGTGCAGCGCGATGCTGCCGTGGTTCGCGGCATCGATACCGCCGATCATCGCATGGAGGTCGGCGTGCCGCGCCGCTGCAATCAGCGCTTGCATCAGCACGCGGCCCAGGCCTTGACCGCGGTAATCCTTCTCGACGTACACCGAATGTTCCACGGTGTATTTGTACGCCGGCCATGCTCGAAACGTACCGTAGCTGCCGAAGCCCATCAGCTTCCCGCCGCTGTCCTCCACGCCGATCACCGGAAAGCCGCCGCTTTGCTTCGCATCGAACCAAGCGACCATGTTTTGCGGCGTGCGCGGCTTGTAGTCGTAAAGCGCCGTCGAATTGACGATGGCCTCGTTGAAGATGTCGAGAATGGCGCTGGCGTGGCGCTCGAACGTGCAGCGCACGATGTGGTGTTCGCTCATGGTGTTCCTTCGACGATGGGATGGTGTGAGCGCGTGGCGTGATGGATTGCTTCGCAGCCGCGCGATGAAAGCGAGGCCCCTACGACTTGCCCTGCGACTTCCTCGGCAATGGCGACGCGCGCCGGCTTTTCCTCGGTTTGGGCTCCACGCCGATGCGCGGATCTCGCGCTAGCACCCGCGCCGTCACTTGCGCGACGATCGATTCGAAGGCCGGGTCGCGCTGCGAGACGTACAGCCATTTGCCAAGCACCGGATGCGGCTTCAAACCCGGCATGTCGTCGATGAGCGCCGCATGATGTTCATGCGACGTGCACACCAGCAGCCCGTTCCATGGTTCGTCGCCAGCGCCTGCGGTGATGCATAGGCGAGCGTCGATATAGGCGGCGTCCGCGGCGAACATGCGCTTATGAACGAATGTCGGTTCGTGCTCGAACGCCTCGAGAATCCAGAGGAGCGAATTGCGGACGGTGGAAGGCATGGCGATTCGGTCGAAGTTTGACGGGCGCGGGCTCAAACGTGGTGCCACAGATGGCGTGATCGTACTACACGCATGCGTGGCCGGGCCGCAAGCCGGGAAGTCGAAGAGGGTGTGCGTGCCCTTGTCAGCGAGCTTTGCGCCGCATGGCCCGACGCTCTTCCCAAAGGGCGAGCGCGGCTTCGTACCGATCCAGCGCTTCTTCGTAGAGCTCGAACACGCAGGGCGAGCAGCCGCTATGGCAGCAATCGTCTTGCGTCGGCCGCTTCGGCGGGGTGGGACGCGGATCGTCCGACGATCGATCTCGGGCAGGGGCTTTCGGCACGATGTGCAAGGCGTGAAATGGAGCGCCCGGTTCGATGGCGAACGCTCCCGCGGATGGGTTCCGTTGTGCCGGGTGCGTCCCTACCTTAGGCGAGCAAGTCGTCCGCGCTGACGTAGGGCCGCCCGAGCGCCTGCGCCACGGCCTCATGCGTGACTTGGCCCTCGCAGACGTTCAGCCCCGCTCGCAGGTGCTCGTCCTCGGCCATCGCTCGTTTCCATCCCTTGTTGGCGAGCGCGAGCGCATGTCCTAACGTGGCGTTGGTCAGCGCGAAGGTGGACGTGCGCGCCACGGCGCCCGGCATGTTGGCGACGCAATAGTGAATCACGCCGTCCACGACATAAGTGGGATCCGCATGGGTCGTAGCGTGCGACGTCTCGAAGCACCCTCCTTGGTCGATGGCCACATCGACGACGACCGCGCCCTTCTTCATGGTCGAAATCATGCCGCGGGTGACGAGCTTCGGCGCCGTCGCGCCTGGAATCAACACCGCGCCGATCACCGCGTCGGCGCTGGCGATGCATCGCTCGAGCGAGTTGGCGCTGGAAAACTGCGTCGTAATGCGGTTGCCGAAGATCAGATCGAGCTGACGCAGGCGATCGACGTTCGTGTCGAGAATCGTGACGCGCGCACCAATACCGATCGCCATCTGCAGCGCATTCGTACCGACCGTGCCGCCGCCGATGATGACGACGTGGCCCGGCGCGACGCCGGGGACGCCCGCGAGCAGCAAGCCCATGCCGCCATGCGGCTTCTCCAGATGCGCCGCAGCAACCTGAATCGACATGCGTCCCGCCACTTCGCTCATGGGCGCGAGCAAGGGCAAGCCGCCACCGGGGCCGGTAATCGTCTCGTAGGCGACGCACACGGCGCCCGATTCGAGCAGGTCGGTGGCCTGTTCGCGATCGGGCGCGAGGTGCAGATAGGCGTAAAGGATCTGTCCTTGGCGCAGCATCGCTCTTTCGACGGCTTGCGGCTCTTTGACCTTGATGATCATATCGGCGCGTGCGTAGACTTCTTGTGCGTCGCCGCATATGGAGGCGCCTGCCGCCGTGTATGCGTCGTCGGGCAAGCCGACGGCCAAACCGGCATCTGCTTGAACGATGACTTCGTGCCCGCGGCCTACGAGTTCTCGTGTCCCGGCCGGGGTAAGGCCCACCCGGTACTCTTGGTTTTTGATCTCCTTGGGAACGCCGATCAGCATGATGCACCTCCTCCTGGTATGGAATCGATCGATCGCATTGTCAGCCCGGGCTCGTGGCTCGGGATGACGACATAGTACGCCGTTGCTTCGGCCCTCGAACCGAGCCGCGCGCTATCGGCCGCTGCGCCGCGCGCGATCGCGCGTGGGACGCAAGACCGGACACTGCCGGGGAAGTCGCCGCTTCTTGCTAGACTTACGCATCTTGAAATGCATCGGGGAGAGCGCGTGAGCCTCGACCAATATTACAGGCGGCTCGAGCTGCCGAGTACGGCGTCGCCCGTGGAGATCAAGCGCGCCTACCGGCGGCTCAGGGCGAAGTACCACCCGGACCGCAACAAGGGCCGGGAAGCGAGCGTCGAGCCCGTATTCAAGCGTATCCAGGAAGCGTTCGAAATTCTGATCGGCGAGCGCAAGGCGCCGGTGTCCAGCGCCCATCCCAGCCCGCCACCGGCGCGAGAGAACGAAAGGGATGCCTCGCCGCCGGAACCGCGCAGCCGAGCGCCGATGCGCGGCGCAGATTGCATGGCGGAACTGTTCGTGCCGCTCGAAGCCGCTATCCACGGGGGCGAGGTGGAGGCGACCTACATGACGAAGGGACCGTGCTTGCACTGTCAAGGGCACGCCAGCCATCGTTGTCCGCTCTGTCGCGGCGCGCGCGTCGCGGCCCAGCGCAAGATGCGAACGGTGAAGATTTCACCCGGGGCATGGGATGGCCAGCGTTACGTCGTCGAAGGCGGCGGTTATGCCGGGGCGTACGGCGGTGCGCCGGGCGACGCGATTTTCTCCGTCGTGATCGTATGCAGCGCTGCGTTCAGGCGCGACGGTTTGAATATCGCCTGCGACATCGAGGTCGACTTCGTCACGGCGGTGCTCGGCGGCGTCGTGGAAGCACAGGTGCTGGGCCGTGCGTTGCAGGTGAACATTGCGCCGAACGCTCGACCTGGCAGCGCCGTTCGTTTGCGCGGCCAAGGCCTCACGGATCGCAAAGGCGTGCGCGGCGACTTGACGCTGCACCTGGCGCTCGTCATGCCGGCGCAGGCGGATCATCTGACGGACGACGAGCGGCAACGGTTGCGCGAGATGTTTGCGGCGGCGCGCACGCGCGCTATGCGGGCTGTCTCGGGATCGCAATGAGCGCGGCATATGGCGCAAAGCGCCGGGCGATCGTCTACGATACTGATTCGATTCCCAGGAGCGATAGCTCATGGCCTCTCGCAACAGGCTGCAACCTCTACGATCGAACGTGAGATGAACGAGCGGCGCGCAATCGGCGAACGCGTCGACGTGTTCGTGAGCGAACCTTCGGACGTGGACTGGGCGCGCCAGCGCGTGCGCGATTTGGCCGCGAGAGAAGGATTCAGCGAGGAAAAAGCGGTAGCGCTGGCTACCGCCGTGTCCGAAATCGCGCGAAACATGGTCGTGCATGCCGGACGAGGCGAGCTTTGCTTTCGTCCGCTTGCCGACGGGCAACGGCGCGGCATCGAAGTCGTGGCGCGCGATCAAGGCCCGGGCATCGCCGATATCGCGCTGGCGATGCAAGACGGGTACTCGACCAAGGGAAGCCTTGGATTGGGCCTATCCGGCGCGCAACGCTTGGTCGACGAGTTCGAAATCGAGTCGGCGCCCGGCCGCGGCGTAACGATCACGCTCATCCAATGGGATAAAACCGATCCGGCCGACGATTAAGGCGCGGGCTTCGCTTCGATCGACGCGAGCAGCAAGAGGGCGGTGAGCGCGAATCCTTTGCCGGGTGCGGTGCTGATGCGGATCTCGCCGCCGAGCAATGCGGCGCGCTCGCGCATGCCGAGCAGCCCGAACGAATGGCGCCCCTTCGCGCCTTGCTGCGCGGCCCCGCGACCGTTATCCACGATACGCACGATGCAGTGCGGATCGACGCGCTCGATATCCAATACGACTTCGGTCGCGCCCGAGTGACGCGCGACGTTCGTCAGCGCTTCCTGCACCATGCGAAACATGTCGATTCTGCATTCGCGATTGAATGAGATCGCGTCGGCATCGAGATGCCGGATCACGCGAATGCCGTAGCGCGCGGAAAACTCGTCGACCAGGCTCTCGATCGCCGGAATCAATCCCAGATCGTCCAGGATGACCGGATGCAAGTCCGCCGCGATATGCCGCACCGATTGCACGAGGTTGTCGATCATCGCATAGAGGCCGTTCAACGCGCGCTGATCGGTTCGGGCGCGACCATTCTCTCCGGGGTGTTCCAACAACGAGGTGGCCATTTTGAGCGCGGTCAGCTGCTGCCCCAGATCGTCATGGAGCTCCCGCGCGATTCGTGCTTTCTCTTGCTCGCGTACCTGCTGGATATGCGCCGACAGGCGGCGCATTTCTTCCTGCGACGTGCGCAGCGCTTCTTCGTCACGCTTGCGGTCGGTGACATCCAGGATCCAGCCGACCATGCGATAGGGCGTGCCCGATGCGTTCCATAGCGCCTGGCCGCGCGAATGCACCCAGCGCACTTCACCCGATTTGGCGATGACCCGATACTCGATATCGTAAGCGACCCGATCTTCCAGGTGGGACTTCATTCTTTGCGCGACACGATCCCGGTCGCCGGTATGAATGGCGTCGAAATGCGCCTCGCGTTTGTTGGGCAACTCGCCATCCTCGTACCCCATGATTCGCTTGAACTGCGGCGAGAAATAGATCTCGTCCGTTTGCGGATTCCAGTCCCACAATCCGGCCATCGCGCCGCTCACGGCAAGATGAAATCGTTCCTCGCTGGCGGTCAATGCGGCGCGATAGCCTTCTATGGAGAGCTCGAACGGCGCGAGCAACTCGTTGAAAAACGCCGTCGCTGCGTCGAGCAGATGTCCGCGGTCGGCGGGCGTGGCAGGCAGCACCACCGTGTCGAGCGCGGTCCGATGCAATTCGGCGATGTCGAGCAGCCCCAGCCCGTCGGCCATCGCCTGCCGGCCGAGTTCATAGGCGTGAGCGAGCCCCGTCTCGCTTGCTGCCTCCAAGTACGAGCGAAGGCCGGAAAGATACGCGGCGCTCAGCGCCCCGAGGCGCGTGGTCATGGACCAGCCCCGAGATAGCGCGCGACCAACACGTGTGCGTCGTCGGTGCCTTTCGCATATCGGACCAGGATCGATTCGGCGATTTCCTGAGGGGTGAATTGCGTCACGATGCCGGTGCTGAAGGTGCTTCGAATGCCGTCGGTCGCCATGACGAGCAGGTCGCCGCTCGACACCTCATGCCGCGTCGCGCGCAGCGGCGGCAAGCGATAACCCACGACGCCGCCGCGCGTCGAAATGGCTTCGCGGCTTTGCGCCGATCTCGCCGCGCGGATCAGGACGCCGTCGACATTGCCGACGCCGGTCCAGGTCATCGACGCGTCCCTCGCATCGAACCATGCAACGGTCATCGCCGCGCCGCGCGTTTTGCGCATCGCTTCATGGCATTGCTGCACGAGCAGCACGACCGATGCACCGTCGTGCGCCTCGAGAACGGGAATCGCTGCGCGCACGGCCGTGGCCGCTTCGACGCCGTGCCCCAAACCGTCGAGCAGCGCCACCAGCGCGCCGTCTTCGTGCTCGACGACCGCATGCATGTCGCCGGACGGCTCCTCCAGTGCGCGGCCGGCCCAGCCCCATTCGATGATCGACGCTGGCGAGGCGGCGGGATCGATCATCGCAGCCACCTTTTCATTTTGACGGTCGTGCCCTTGCCGACGACCGACGTCAGCGCGAACTCGTCCATGATTCGCTTCGTGCCCGGTAGCCCCACCCCCAGACTTTTCGCCGTGGAGTAGCCGTCGCGCATCGCGAGTTCGATATCGGCGATGCCGGGCCCTTCGTCCTCGGCGACGATGGAGATGCCCACGCGCACGCCGTCGTCGATCCGGCACATTACGATTTCGCCGCGGCGCGCATAGCTGATGATGTTGCGCGCGATCTCCGAAATGGCCAGCGCGATGATGGTGCGGTCCGTGTTCGAGAAGCCGATTTCGGCGCCCAATTCGCGGCCTTTTTGGCGCGCGATGACGACGTCTTCCTCGCGCTCGATCGGCACGCGAATTTCAGCCGGCATGGCCCAGGCTCCTGCGCGCGGTTTTGCCTAGGAAGTCGAGGCCTTCTTCGAGATCGAGCGCCGTCGCAATGCCCTCCAGCGACAGCCCGAGCTGCACCATGGCGAAGGCGACTTCGGGCTGGATGCCGACGACGACCGTGGTAGCGCCGCGCAGCTTGGCGACATAGGCGATGCCGCGCAAGGTGCGCGTGGCGAACGAATCGAGCACGTCGAGCGCCGTTACGTCGATGATCACGCCGCGGGTGCGAAAGCGGCCGATCTTCTCGGCGAAATTCTCGCGCAGTTCGATGAGGTCTTGATCCGTGAGGGCCGACTGAATCGACGCGATCAGTACGTCGCCTTGCTTGAGAATAGGAACGGACACGGTATCAATTCACTCCATTGACGCGCGCGTCGATCGGTTCCCCTTGCGTGACGCGATAGCCTAGATTGCGCTCGGCCACTTCGATGCCGCCTTGCAGGTCGCTTACGGCATCGAGGCCGCCCAATTCGATGCCCAGCGACACGAGCGACTGGGCCACGGGCGCCGAGATGCCGCTCACGATGACTCGCGCGCCCATGAGGCGGGCGGCAGTCACGGTTTGCAGGATATGGTTGGCGACGCGCGAGTCGATCGTGGCGACACCCGTTACATCCATGACGACCACTTTGGCGCGGTTCGCTCGAATCGATTCCAGCAGGTTCTCGGTGATGAGGCGCGCACGGTAGGTATCGATCACACCGATGATCGGCAACAGCAACAGACGGTCGCGCAGTTGCAACACGGGCGTCGAAAGTTCTCTGATGGCCTCCTGCTGCTGGCGAATGACGCGCTCGCGTTGCGCCACGAGCACATCGACGATGAGGCCGATATCGAAAAAGACCACTTTCTGCAACGACATGAAGGCTTCGAATGCGTCAGGGGGCGACAAATCGGCATGCTGCATGATGTCCGAGCCGATCTGCTTGACCAGAGCCAGGAAGGCGCCCAAGAACGTGCGGTTGTCGAGGCCGGCAGCCGCATACAGCAAGCCGAGCTCGATGCGCTGCTCGACGTATTGAGTGTCGTATTCGCCCGAGGCTAGCGCCCGCAGGTGATCGAGCTTGAGGCGCCTCGCTCGATCGAACAGCGCGGTGTTGTGAAGCAACGGACGGGCCTCGGCGAAGCTGGCGAGGGAATCGAAGAACGTGGCGCAATAATCGTCGGCCCTGCGCAGAACGAGGTCTTTGATCGTGGCTATCCGCGCCAGATCGGCCGCCGCAAGGCCGACGATCTCCCTGCGGCGCTCGATTGCCCCGCTGTTCAACCCCATTTGGTGCATCAATGCGAGCGACTCACGTTGCTCAAACTGCTCTGCCATGCGCGCCTCCTCGGTTGCGGTCCAGCGGATATTGCTTGCCGCTGAACGTCGAATTCGGGAAATACGACACGGCAGCCCGGCGTCGGTCAGCGTGTCGGCAGTTCATTGCGGCCCGCCACCAGGGCTGGACCGCTTTCGCGTTGCTGAAAATCGTTTGTGTTATCGCGGCAATGACTGTGTCTCGCGCGGCGACGTTTCGTCGAACCGGGTAAAAACCAATATGTGAACCATCAGGTATTCGAAGTATAGCCAGGGTTGAAGAACTGGCAAGCGTCGGCGCGAACGTCATGCGCGGCGCCGCCGCGACGGCGCGCGGCCCGTCGACGCCCGTACGATCAGTTCGGGCGAGCGAACGACATAGATGTCCTGGGCCGGCGCACCGCCTTCGATCATTTCCAACGTGAGGGCGATCGAGCGCGCGGCGATTTCGGCGGTCGGCAGCCGGACGGTCGTCAATGCGGGGCGAAACTGATGCGCGAGCTCGATGTCGGTGAGCCCGATGACCGATATGTCGTCGGGCACGCGTTTGCCGAGATCGGCCGCCGCCTGCATGGCGCCGATCGCCATCAGGTCGTTCGTCGCGAAGATGCAAGTGAGCGCGGGTTTCTCGCGCAGCAGGCCGATTGCGGCTTCATATCCGCTTTCGATCGAGTCGCGCGCTTGAACCACGGCGAGTGCTTTATCCGCATGACCTTGGGCCGCGAGCGCGCTTGCGAAGCCGTCGAGACGGATCGTTTGCGGGCCGCCCGAACCCGCTCCGACGAGTGCGCCGAACTTGCGATGCCCGAGCGACGAAAGATGTGTCGCGGCGAGCGCGCCTGCGGCCGCGAAGTCGATCGTGACGCAGGGCAGGGCACGCGACGGCTGCACGTGCTCCCACATGCACAAGACGACGGCGATGCCTCTGCTCGCAATCTCCGTCAGTTCGCGCTCGCTCAGGTCGGTGTTCATGACGATGACGCCCGAGGCGAGCGAGCCTGCGATTTGCTCCAGATACGCGCGCGTGATGGCCGGGTCGTCGTCGGTGTTGCACACGAGCAGGAAGTGGCCGCGCTTGCGCGCCTCGCGCTCCGCGGCGAGCACGAACTCCGGGTAAAATGGGTTCGTGATATTGGAGAGCATCAACGCGAGCGTGGACGTGCGACCTCGCGCGAGCGCGCGCGCCGTCAAGTTGGGTCGATAGCCCAATTCGCGGATGGCTGCCATGACGCGTTCGACGGTCTCCGGTTTCACCTTTTGAGGGTTGCGCAACACGTTCGAAACCGTTGCACCCGTGACCTTCGCGCGTCGCGCGACTTCGGCAAGCGTGACCACTCGTCGTCTCCCCGGCTTCATTGCCTTTGCACGGGCGCATCGAGGCGCCCGGTGATGGTTTGTTCAAATGCTGAGATGGGTGCCCAAAAGTTGCACAACCGAACCCGCTCGCGCTAAGTTCCATTTCACGACGATCGCGACGACAGCGGTCATGCCATTGGAGACGACATGGTACGAGCAACGAGGTGTTTTGGCGACAGGAATTTAAGCGCTTAAATTGCCGGATGCCTTGCGCGCATCCCGCTCGATGGCCGTTTCCCGGAAGCGAGGTCGGTGTGCATCACGGCTTCGACCCGGCGATCGGCAAGCATTCTATGTGTCCCATAGCGCATGGCATCTGTTCGACGAACGAGGCGCGGCGATCGCGTTCCACCGGGCGGACGTTGCGGCTGCGTATACCACCGTGCAGTAGACCGGCATTACGCCGATACCAAAGACCGACAGAAGGAGACATTCATGAAACTACAGGTTCGTACGCTCGCGCTGGCTTGCCTGACCTGCGCGACGCTTGCCGCGGCATCGACGGCGTGGGCGGGCACGTTGAACGTTACGGTCTCGGCGCGCGGTAATCAGCGCGCCACTTGGCAAAACGCGTTCGATCAGTTCAAGAAGGCCAATCCCGATGTGGACCTGAAGGTGAGCTACGTCGGCGAGGAAGCTTATAAGGTGCAATTGTCGGGTTGGCTCGCGACCGATCCGCCCGATATGCTGAGCTGGCACAACGGCGAGCGCATGGCCTATTTCGCCAAGCGCGGCTTGCTGGAGGATTTGACGAGCGATTGGCAAAAGAACGGGTGGAATCGGGCCTACGCCTCGGTGAAGTCGTCGTCGACCTATGCGGGTAAGCAATACAGTTTGCCGCTGGGTACCGATGCATACGGGTTCTTCTACCGTAAAGATCTATTTCAGAAGGCCGGAATTGCTACCGAGCCCACCACGTGGGCGCAATTCTTGAACGACTGCAAGAAGCTGAAGGCCGCCGGTATCGCACCGATCGCCGTGCCCGCACGCGATGCTTGGACGTTGGCCGCTTGGTTCGACTATCTCGACTTGCGCGTCAACGGCTACGACTTTCATCAGCAACTCATGGCGGGTGATGTCGCTTACACCGATCCGCGCGTGAAGCATGTCTACGAGGCGTGGAAGACGCTGATCGACGACAAGTACTTCATCGATAACGCGCTGTCATACGACGTCGATTCGATCAGCCCGCTGCTCGTGAATGGCCAAGCGGCCATGATGTTGATGGGCACGTTCTTCTCGGCCGGTTTGCCCGCGGCAACGCGCAATGACATGGGTTACTTCCGCTTTCCGATCGTCGATGCGTCGGTTCCGGTGGCCGAGGATGGGCCCGTCAATGTTCTGATCGTGCCGGCCAAGGCGAAAAACAAGGCCGACGCACGGCGTCTGCTGGCTTTCATGGGCACCGCGCAAATCAATGGCGAGCTCGCGAAAGGATGGGGCCAATTGCCGTCGAACAACGAGGCGGCCGAACCGCAGGATCCGATTTCGAAGGTTGGCTTCAAGACGCTGTCGGGCACGACGGGCGGCATTGCGCAGTTTTACGATCGAGACATGACCAAGGAGATGGCCGACGAAGGGATGAAAGCCATGCAGCAGTTCTTCTCCGATCCGACGCAGCTCGACGCGATCCTGCAGCGCTTGGAAGCGACGCGTAAGCGCATCTACAAGAAGTAGCCGCATCGGGCGTGAGGGCGATGCCGTCGGCTCGCCCTCCGCGATTCACGTCGGAGTTTGAATCAATGTCGATATCCGTTACCCAACGTGGACTGCAGCGGCCCCCGCGCCCGGCGGCGAAAAACCCGCTGTCGCTCAGCCGCCGGCGCACGCGTGCGGCGCTCCTGTTCTTGCTGCCGGGGCTCGCGCTTTTCACCGTCTTCGTGGTCTACCCGATCGGGAGCAGCATTTGGCTCAGCTTCCATCATTGGGACGGGATGACTGCGAAGACGTTTGCCGGCCTCGGCAATTACCGCGAGCTATTCGGGTCCGATACGTTCTACGTCGCGCTGAAGAACAATTTGCTGTGGCTCGTGCTGTTTTTGCTTGCGCCGCCATTGGGGCTCGCGCTGGCGCTGTACTCGAACCAGAGCGTGTTCGGCATTCGGCTCGTGAAGTCGCTCTTTTTTGCCCCATTCGTATTGCCGGGCGTCGTGGTGGGGCTCGTGTTCTCGTGGTTTTACGATCCCACGTTCGGTTTGCTCAAGCTGATCGTGGGCCACGGCGTTCCGGTGCTGGGCGATCCTCGCTACGTCACGTACGGGATCATTTTCGCCGCGCTATGGCCGCAGATTCCTTTCTGCATGATTCTCTATTTGACGGGGCTCACGGGCATCAATCCCGAGATCGTCGAAGCTGCGCGAATGGAAGGCGCGCGCGGCTTCGCGTTGCTGTGGCACGTGATCTTGCCGCAACTGCGGCCCGCCACGTTCATGGCCGTCGTGCTGACCGTCATCGGGGCACTGCGCAGCTTCGACCTCATTTCCGTGATGAGCGGGGGTGGCCCGTTCGATAGCTCGACCGTGCTGGCCTATTTCATGTACGACCAGGCAATCAAGTATTACCGCGAAGGCTATTCGGCTGCGATTGCCGTCGTGCTGTTCGCGATCATGCTCGTTTATATCGTGTGGCAGCTACGCCGGCTCGTGCATACGCAATCGTAAGGAGTCCCCGATGTACCCGATGCCCGTTCAGCGGTGGCGCCCCCTCCCGCGGCTACTCTATCGTTTGTCGTTGCCGGTCGCGCTCGCGCTTTGGCTGGTGCCGTTGCTGGCCGTGCTCGTGACTTCCGTGCGTTCGAGCGATGAGCTCTTGACCGGCGACTACTGGGGCTGGCCGAAGCATTTCGCGTTGCTGGAGAACTACGGCACGGCGCTCACGCAAACACCCATGCTCCACTACTTCTGGAACAGTTGCCTGATTACGCTCCCCGCCGTGGCGATTGCCATCTTCCTTGCTTCGATGGCGGGGCACGCGCTGGCCAACTATCGGTTCCGCGGCAACGCGGCGCTGCTCGGTCTCTTCGTAGCGGGCAACTTCGTGCCGATTCAAATCTTGATGATTCCGGTGCGCGAGTTGATGGCGGGGCTGAACCTCTACAACACGGTTTGGGCGCTGATCATTTTTCACGCGGCCTTCCAAACCGGATTTTGCGCGCTGTTCCTGCACAACTTCATCCGCGAGCTGCCGTATGAATTGATCGAGGCGGCTCGCATCGAGGGCGCGAGCGAGTGGGCGATCTATTGGCGGGTCGTCTTGCCGCTCGTGAGGCCCGCGCTGGCCGCGCTGGCGATTCTCGTCTTCACGTTCGTTTGGAACGACTACTTCTGGGCCTTGTGCCTCACGCAGGGCGACGATGCCGCGCCGATCACGGTAGGCGTGGCGGCGCTCAAGGGCCAGTGGACGACAGCTTGGAATCTCGTGTCGGCAGGCTCCGTTCTGGCGGCGTTGCCGTCGATCGCCATGTTCTTCGCCATGCAAAAACACTTCGTCGCCGGGTTGACCTTTGGCGCCACGAAGGGTTGACGCTGGCCCGATGGATAACGTTCGTCTTCTGCCCTGATCGAATCGAGGAAACTTTCAATGCATCTCGGCGTTTGCTATTACCCGGAACATTGGCCTGAAAACAAGTGGGAAAGCGATGCGCGGCGTATGGCCGCGATGGGCATCACGCGCGTGCGCATCGCGGAATTCGCCTGGTCTCGCATGGAGCCCGAGCCGGGGCGTTACGATTGGGAATGGCTCGACGCCGCCATTGCGACCCTTTCGCGCCATGGGCTCGAGGTCGTGCTCGGCACACCGACGGCTTCGCCGCCCAAGTGGCTCGTCGATGCGCACCCCGCGATTTTGCCGGTGGCGCACGACGGCAGCGTGCTGCAGTTCGGCTCGCGGCGCCACTACGATATTTCGAGCCCGGTCTACCGGGAACATTGCGCGCGCATCGTCGAGGCCATGGTGCGCCGATATGGTAATGACCCGGCCGTCGTCGCTTGGCAGACCGACAACGAACTCGGCTGCCACGATACATTGCCCACATACACGCAGGCCGCATTGCAGCGCTTTCGGCAGTGGCTTGGAAAGCGCTATGAAACGATCGGCGCGCTCAACGCGTCATGGGGCAATGTGTTTTGGAGCATGGAATACCGTAGCTTCGATGAAATCGAACTGCCCCACCGCACGCCTACCGACGCCAACCCCGCCCATGTGCTCGACTTTCGGCGCTTTCAATCGGACGAAGTGGCGAGCTTTCATGCATTGCAGGCCGAGTTGATCCGGCGTCATGCGCCGGGGCGCGATGTGCTGCACAACTTCATGGGCTTTTATGCCGCGTTCGATCATTACGCGTTCGCGCGAGGCCCGCTCGACGTCGCCGGCTGGGATAGCTATCCGGTGCCCCGAACGGAAGTGCTTCCGCTTCCCGAAGCGCAGAAACATCGTTGGGCGCGTACGGGGCACCCCGATGTATCGGCGTTCAGCCACGATCTCTACCGCGGTGTCGGCAAGGGGCGGATGTGGGTGATGGAGCAGCAGGCGGGGCCGGTCAATTGGGCGCCGTTCAACCCGGTGCCGCAGCCCGGCATCGTGCGGCTCTGGACGTGGGAAGCGTTCGCGCACGGCGCGGAACTCGTCTCGTACTTCCGCTGGCGCCAGTGTCCTTTTGCGCAAGAGCAAATGCATTCGGGCCTGAACACGCCCGACGATGCGCTATCGCCGGGCGGGCGCGAGGCCTCGCAAGTGGGGCGCGAGTTGCGCGATCTTGCGTTGCCCACCGGCGACTTGCGCTGCGAGCGGGCGCCGGTGGCATTGCTGTTCGACTATGAAGCCGAGTGGGTGATCGAGACGCAACGGCATGGCGTGGACATCGACTATCAGCACATCGTGTTCGAATGGTATAGCGCATTGCGTGCGCTGGGGCTCGATGTCGATATCGTGTCGGCGCGCGCAGAGCTCGGCGAGTACGAGCTCGTCGTTGCGCCCACGTTGCCGATTCTGCCGCCGGGCGTGGTCGAGCAGATCGAGCGCGGATGCGGTCACTGGGTATTCGGGCCGCGCACCGGGTCGAAGTCAGCGGCTTTTACGATTCCTTCGCCATTGCCCCCGGGCGAACTACAGCGCGTTTTGCCGGCGCGCGTCGTCGCGGTGGAATCGCTGCGGCCGTCGATCCGGCCGGGGCTTCGGTTCGAAGGGGTAGACGGCTGCGCGTTACGCTGGCGCGATCACGTGGAGGCGGGCGGGGCGACGGAAACGCTCGCTCGTTTCGACGACGGCCTGCCCGCCGTGTTGCGATGCCAACGTGTCACGTATGTGGTGGCGTGTTTCGACCAAGCTTTGCTGCACGCGGTCATGGCCCATTGCGTTCGAGCCGCAGGTATCCGAGCGACGCCGATGCCGGAGGGCTTGCGGCTGCGCAGGCGCGGGCCCTTGCGCGTAGCGATCAACTACGGCGATCGACCGCAGGCGGTAGCCGCACCCGCTCGTGCGAAGTTCGTGTTGGGCGGCCCGCTAGTCGGCCCGGTCGATGTGGCCGCTTGGATCGAAGAAGACTGAGCGGTGCGCGCTCGGCTGCTTCGTCTCGTCGGAATCGAGCACTTCGTGCCGCTTGCAGCGGCAACGTTGATGCTCGGCGTGGCATTGTCGTTCACGGCGCCGTACCTCTCGCTGTTCGGCGTGGAGCAGGCCGGAATGTCGCCGCTGCGGCTCGGAGCATTCATGACGCTTGTCTCGGCGAGCGGGGTATTCGCCAGCACGGCGGTGGGACGATGGTCCGACCGAACCGGGCGCATTCGCGCCCCTCTGGTCGCGTCGCTCGTGATCGCGGCGCTTGGTTATGTGGCCTTGGGCTTTTTGCGGGGCTATACGGAGTTGATGCTGGCGGGCGCCATATTGGTGGGTCCCGGCGCGGCATCGCTATCGCAGATATTTTCGTTCGGCCGCGCCGTGTTGCGCACCGGCGATCCGGCGCATGAGGAATTTGCATCGGCGGCGCTGAGGACGCTGCTATCCGTCGCCTGGGTGTTCGGGCCCGCGGTCGGTGCGTTGATCTTGGCGCAAGCCGGTTTCGCCGGTCTCTTCGCGTTCGCGGCAGCGAGTTTCGCCGCAAGCGCGGTGATTGCGCTGCGCATGACCGAAAAGCGATCCGACGCGAACGAGTGTCCGAAGTCGCGCGACGAAAACTCGGAAGAAGATGAGGTCGAGGACGAGGGCGGCTGTGCAGCGTCCGAGGAAGGCATCGTTGCCGCTACGATCGCCGCCGATCGCATCGCGTCGCATGCACCGGTGGCCGCGAGCGAGCGTGCAATGACTTACCGCGTGCTCTTGGCGCTCACGTTGGTTGGGTTAGACGCCAATGCAACGATGATCCTGCTGCCGCTTTATCTCGTGCACGCTTTGCACGGCACGCGCTTGACGGTGTCGGCGGCGCTCGGCGCGGGGGCTTTGCTCGAGATCCCAATGATGCTGTGGCTCGGGACGATGTCGTCGAGGTTGCGCAAACCGCTTTGGCTGACGGCTGGCGCCGCGGTCCATGCGGCGTACTTCATTGCGCTGGCGATGGTAACTCAGCCCCTGGCGGTCGTGCCGCTGCAAAGTCTATCGGCGGCGGTGGTTGCGATCACGTCTTGTCTGGGCATGCTCTATGTGCAAGAGCTCATGCCCGGCGAAATGGGGGTTGCGACGGCGCTTTTCTTCAACGCGTCGCGTGTAGGGGCGATTCTATCGGGCGTATTGTCGGGCATGATCATCGGTGCGTTTGGTTATCGTGTGGCGTTTTTACTGTGTGCTGGACTTGCTGTCTGCGCGTTCGCGCTGCTGGGATTCGACGCAACGATAGGCAAACGCCGCGTGCGGCGCGCGTGATGTTGCCGCCCCTCGGGTCGTCGATGCGGCTTTACAATTTAAGCGATTAAATTCGAGCGCGGCCCCAATGCCAAAATGAGCGACGAAAAGGACTGCCACAGGTTGATTCGACGCGTGGGCTCGCTCCCGAAACATCGAGGTCAGGTACCAAAGGCGTTCGAGGATGCAAAATACGTCGCGTGTGTCCGCTATGTGATGGGGGCTGCGGGGCAGCCGACGCAGCGAAACCACAGTCGTAATATGGCTGACACGGCGAGCCTCGGATAATGCGTGATTGCATGGCAGCTCGCTTGCTCATGTGCATGGGCAAGATCGCCCATAAGGTGAGGGAGAACAGGGATGAACAAGCAGGACCGCGAAACCGACGCCGAACTCCTAGTGGAGCGGCAGCGGCGCTTCGAGGAGGAACTCGTCGATGCCTACGACGAAGAACTCGAAATGGAAGTGGACGACCGCATCTTGGATGGCTCCGATGCGTTCACGCCCGAGGCGCGCGCTTTGCGCAGGCATTACTTTCGCGAACTCTTTCGCCTGCAGGGCGAGCTCGTGAAGTTGCAGGATTGGATCGTCGCGACAGGGCACCGCCTCGTCGTCATTTTCGAAGGGCGGGACGCAGCGGGCAAAGGCGGTGCGATAAAACGCATCACGCAACGGTTGAACCCGCGTGTCTGCCGGGTTGCGGCGCTGCCCGCGCCGAACAACCGCGAACGCACGCAATGGTATTTCCAACGCTACGTTGCGCACCTTCCGGCCGGAGGGGAAATGGTGTTGTTCGACCGCAGTTGGTATAACCGCGCGGGCGTCGAACGTGTCATGGGCTTTTGCAGCGATGAGGAGTACGAAGAATTTTTCCGCGCCGTGCCAGAATTCGAAAAGATGCTCGTACGAAGCGGCATACAAATCGTCAAGTATTGGTTCTCGATCACCGACGAAGCGCAGGAAATCCGCTTTCAAGCGCGCATTCGCGATCCGCTCAAGCAGTGGAAGCTGAGCCCGATGGATCTCGAAAGCCGCCGCCGGTGGGAAGCGTATACGCAAGCGAAGGAAGTGATGTTGCAGCGCTCGCACCACCCGGACGCGCCGTGGTGGGTCGTGCAGGCAGTCGACAAAAAGCGGGCGCGATTGAACTGCATTCACCATCTCTTGAACCAAGTGCCTTACCGCGAAGTCGAGCACCCAACCATTGCCTTGCCTGAGCGCGTTCACAACGAAGACTATATCCGTCAGCCGGTGCCGGACGAGATGATCGTGCCCGAGCTTTATTGAGCGCGCGGCCGCGATTGCCACCGCCGCGGCCAGGGGCTATGCCACCGCCGCGGCGAGGTGTCGTCACATGAGGTGCCGCAGCAGCCAATAAAGCGCGCCGGACAAGACGATGGAGGCGGGCAGCGTGAGCACCCATGCAAGCACGAGGCTGCGCACGGTGTTCCAAGCATGCCCGAGAGCAGGAAGCCTACGATCGGCGAGAACAATAGCGACTTGCCGACGCCAAGCGCCTGGCTCCAGTCCACGCCGCTCGTTGCGGATGGACCATGCAGCAACTGGTTCATCAGCCCCACGCCGATGATCGAGCCTACCAGCGTATGCGAGCTGGACGACGGCGGGCCGAAGTACCACGTGCCGGTATTCCAGACGATGGCCGCGATGAGCAGCGCGAACACCATCGCGAAGCCGGCGTCGCTTCCGACTTGCAGAATCAATTCGACGGGAAGCAGTTGCAAGATGCCGAACGCGACCGCCCCAGTCGAAGTCAAGACGCCAAGAAAATTCCAAGTTCCGGACCAGATAACGGCGGGAATCGGGGCGAGCGAGTGGGTGTAGATGACGGTTGCAACTGCGTTGGCCGTGTCATGAAAGCCATTGACGAACTCGAAGCCGAGTGCGACGAGCAGCGCTAGTGCGAGTAGATGGGTCGTGCAATACGCGATGCCCGTGGCGATCGCAAGCAGGAACACGATGAGACCGATTCCGCGGCGCGTTGCGGAGACGGGCGTGTGCGGGTACGAAAGCTCCGGCATGCGTGTTTCTCCGTCGTGGTCGCGGAGAAACAATGCTGCCGGCCGGGCATGTCGATCTGATGACGAAAAGAGGGATCGAGGTGACCGGGCCGGGGCGGAAACGACACTTAGCGCTTGCCGGTCCTGCCCTTTGCATGGACAGGCGGCCGCTGCAAGGCGCGAGCGGGGAGCGGCGTCGACATGATGATCGAGGTGCGCGTCTCGCCGTACAAGTTGATTTGCCCGATCAACCGCTCCAAATCGGCCATGCTGACCGCGACCAAACGCATGATGTACGAATCCGCGCCCGTTACGTGGTGGCACTCGATCACTTCGGGGATCGCTTCCAGCAACTTCAGGAATCTCGCTTTACCGGGCTGCTGGACGGTGATGGCGATCAGCGCCGCGACCACGTATCCCGCCGCGGCGGGATTGACGCGCGCAGCATAGCCCTCGATTACGCCGCCTTCCTCGAGACGCTTCACGCGCTCGGTCACGGCAGGCACCGACAACTGCACCCCGCGCGCCAGATCGGTGTAGGTCATTCGCCCGTTGTCCTGTAGCAGCGACAGTATCTTCCAGTCCGATTCGTCCATGGCCGTTATCTTTAAGGTGAAGCGCCCATTCTCCCTTAAAAACTCTCTGTTGCGGAAATCGTGCTCGGCCTACGATAACGGTTCGATTACGAGAAGCAATAATTTATTCGATTCGCGCGATCCACAACGGGAAGATATCCATGTTGTTCATCAAATCGATCACGATCGGACTTTCAATCGCCGCACCGGTCGGCCCCATCGGCATGCTATGCATCCAGCGCAGCCTCAGCCGAGGTTTTCGTTCCGGCTTTGCAACCGGAATGGGCGCGGCCTGCGCCGATGGGATTTACGGGCTGCTCGGCGCGCTCGGCATAGCGGGGCTGGCGGCGACCGTGCCCGCATTGAGCGTCGCCCTGAAGATCGGCGGCGGAGCGTTTCTGATTTGGCTCGCGTGGGCCATTGCGCGCGAGAAGCCGGCCGCAACGGCGATCGCGCCCGAAGCGGCACGCACCGGTGCAAGCCGCGATTTCTTGACGACGTTCGGCTTGACGTTGTCCAACCCCATGACGATTCTCTCGTTCATCGGCATCTTTGCCGCGCTCGGCCCGCTAACGGGCGATGACAGCACGCGCGGCGGTGCGCCGTGGTTGACGGTGATACCGATGGTGAGCGGGGTGTTCATCGGCTCGGCAGCCTGGTGGCTGTGCTTGAGCGGGGCGACTTCGGCGTTGGGTAAGCGCATGCCGGTGTCGTTCGTTCATGGCGTTGCACGGCTATCGGCCATCGTCATCGCCGTGTTCGGCGCCGTTCAACTGGTGACTGGTCTGCGCAGCATCATTTAGCCGCCGCATAGTGCGAGAGAAACATGTCGGCGGTAGCTTCGGCTACCTTCTTCTGCTCTCGTTTGCCGAGCTGTGGCTGCCCCATCGTTACCTGTGGCCAGAACGCGAACGCCTTTACCATGCCCTGCAACTGTTGCGCGGCGAACAACGGCTCCCGCGTCCTTAGACGGCCATCGGCCGCGGCGGCACGCACCCAGGCAGTCAAATCCTCTTCGCGCTCGCCGATGCGCGCCACCATATCGCGCGCTCGATCGGGGCAATGGATACCCTCGGCGATCGCGACGCGGGCGAGCGACAGAAATGCCTCATCGTTCAGAAGACTCAGCTTGCGCATGAGCAGGTCGAGCAACTGCGGCCGCAACGGCTCTTGCGCGCGATAGGCTGGTGGTGCATCGCCCGTTCGGCTCGAATCCCACAACTGCCGCAAGATCGCCGCGAACAGCACCTCCTTGCTCGGGAAATGGTTGTAGACCGTGCGCTTCGAGACGCCAGCGCGCGCGGCGATGCTATCCATGCTGGTCGCCTCATACCCGGCGGCTCGGAACGCTTCGATCGCCGCATCGAGGATGGCGGCGCGTTTGCGATCGGTTAGACGGAGGCTGTCAGCGGGCGAACTCATGACGAGATTTTACACCAAGTAGTTTACTTTTTGCGGCGATGAACTACACTGTGCAGTCTACTTCGATTGTGGCATCGCCATCGCTCATGTCATCGATTCCCGATTTCGTCAGCCGCACGCTGGGTATCGCGGCGGCCCGGCGCGGACGCGATTTGTCGCGCTCGTCCCCGCAACACGACGGCGAGCGCTTTCGCAACGTCGAACCGCCTCCGGCTCAAAGCATCGGTAAGACGCTGCGCATTATTTGGAAGGCGCTGTTCAACAAGCCGCGCCACACGGTGCCGACCGGTTCGCTTCCGGTCGATGCGATGGCGCGCGAGCAACTGCACGCTGCGCCCGATCGCAGTCTCTATCGGCTCGGGCATTCGACACTGCTCTTCAAGCTTCGCGGCCAGTTTTGGCTGACCGATCCCGTGTTCGCCGAACGCGCGTCGCCGTTTCGGCGCTTCGGCCCGAAGCGCTTTCACGCGCCGCCGATCGCACTTGCGGATCTGCCGCCGCTGCGCGGCGTGATCTTGTCTCACGATCATTACGACCATTTGGATCGCGAGACGGTCCTCGCACTAGCCGAAACGACGCAAGTGTTCCTCACGCCGTTGGGGGTAGGAGACCGGCTGATCGAATGGGGCGTCGATGCGGCCAAGATCCGACAATTCGATTGGTGGCAGAGCGTCGAGGTGGACGGGCTCTCGCTCACCGCAACGCCCTCTCAGCATTTTTCCGGGCGCAGTTTCTTCGATGGCAACAGCACGTTGTGGGCGTCTTGGGTGATCGTCGATGGGGATCTGCGGGTATTCTTCAGCGGCGATACCGGCTACTTCGACGGATTCAAAACGATCGGCGAGCGGCTCGGTCCGTTCGACGTTACGCTGCTCGAAACCGGCGCTTACGATGCGCAATGGCCGCATGTTCATATGCAGCCCGAAGAGACGGTGCGCGCGCATGTCGACCTGCGCGGCCGCTGGTTGGTCCCGGTTCACAACGGCACGTTCGATCTCGCGATGCATCACTGGCACGAGCCATTCGAGCGGATCACGGCGCTGAGCGTTGCGCAGGGTCTTGCGATTGCGACACCGCGCATGGGCGAACGTCTGGATTTGACCGCGCCGCACCGCGGCGAGCGCTGGTGGCGTAAAGTCGCGCAACCGGTGCAAGCGGCAAGGAAAACGGGACGGTGGTGCGCGCCTCGGGACGCGGGGCAGGCGAGCCGCTGAGAGCGGCTGGGAGAGACGGATTCAGGTTCCGCGGCTTACCGATCGCCGCGTCGCCGAAACGTCCACCATGCCGCAAAGGCCGTGAAGCTGGCGACGAACAACACCATCAGCCAAAAGCCGTGCTTGTTCTCGGAGAAGGGGACGCCGCCCACGTTCATGCCGAAGAACCCGGCGACGATGTTCATCGGCAGGGCGATCACCGTCACGAGCGTCAAGGTGAACAGCGTCCGGCTATTCTGTTCGTCGAGCCGGGACGTAATCTCCTCTTGCAGCAGTTTGATTCGTTCCACGAGTCCCGCCAGGTCTGCCAGCACGACCGAGAATTCCTCGGTCGATTCGCGCAATTCCTGCACATCCTCACTCGCCAGCCACGCAGGCGGTTTTGCTAACAGGCGGAACATCGACCCCGGCTCCGGCGCGAGCATGCGTTGCAGCCGGGTGAGCGTGCGCCGCATCGTGCTGAGTTGCTCGCGGTTGGCGGTGGGGCGTTCGGATAGGAAGCGGTCTTCGATTCGATCGATGTCGGTGCCGGCCCGCCGCACGATTTGCATCATCAAGTCCGCTTGATCGCGAAGCAAATGAGTCAGCAATTCGGCCGGCGAACGAAAGCGCTCGCCTTGTCGCACGCTTTCTCGCAATGTGTCGATCGAGCGCAGCGGTTTCATTCGTGCCGTCACCATCAATTGGCGGTCGACGTAAATCCACATCGTCGCGATTTCCGAGGTCTCCAGATCGTGGCTGAAAATGACGTCGTTGACGACCGCACGCAGCCGCCCTTCCTGCTGCTCGATCCTCGTCGAGTGCGAGCCTTCCCGAAGAAATTCATAGAACGTCTCGGGCAAATTCAGGTGGGCGCGCATCCAGCGCTCGCTGGCGCTGTGTGCGAGATTGAAGTGCAGCCAGAGGAACTCGTCGTCTCGCGCGCTGCCGCGGACCAAGCATTCGGCGGCAAGGCCGGCCTGTATCGCCTGCCCGGCGCCCTCGCGGGCGAAGCGAAAGCCACACACGATGCCCGATGTATCGGCGCCGTAGGTTGGAATGATCATCTCGGGTTTCATCGATAGCTCCGCTGTCCTCGACCGTCGTGCCCCGCTTGCATGGTAGGAGGCGGCGGCGCGGCTGCGCCTGGCGCCAAGCGTACGGGAGCCGCGCGACGCCAGCATGACAGCGATGCGTCGTACCCCTGAACTCGTGCGGCGTTGCCGGCGCGCAACGCTTGGCTACGAGCATCGATGCCGCTGCGCGGACCGCCGTCGACGCGCGTAGCCGCGGACGGCTTGCGCCGCAATGCTTCGGACGTAATCGCGTGGGCGATCGTTGCAGCCTGCTATTACATTTTGTCGCAGCGCTTTTTTGGCGCGGCCCGGTAGCATAACGGCGCTGACGTATGCGGCCGCACGCGCTTTCGGCGCGAGACGCGCGACCTTGGATCGACCGCCCGCTGAACCGGGCCTTTGTCTCCTGTTCCGAGAATCACTCTTGCATCAAGTGAGCACTGCACCCATGCAACGACTGCGATAATCGAGGGCACGCACCGGCGCCGAGCGCCGCTAAGTCGCCACGATGTTGCGCCGCCCGCGCCGCTTCGCTCATCGCCTTTGCCGTCAATCCATTTCTTCCGATCTTCCGCCATGTCCACTTCTCGCATCCTCGCTCCGGCGTTGCGCGCACTCGTCCGTACCCCCGACGAAGCCGCTGCGCAGATTCGTCACAACATGACCGTCGCCATGAGCGGCTTCACCGGTTCGGGCTATCCCAAAGCGGTGCCTACCGCCTTGGCTCGGCAGATCCAAGAGGCGCACGGCCGCGGCGAAGATTTCCGCATCAACGTGCTGACGGGCGCCTCGACCGCCCCCGAACTCGACGGCGCGCTGGCCCGCGCCGACGGCATTTCGATGCGCCTGCCTTATCAGTCCGATCCGACTTTGCGCGACAGGATCAATGCGGGAGAGCTCGAGTATCAGGACATTCACCTGAGCCACGTGGCGCAATATGCATGGTTCGGCTTGTTCGGTGAGATCGATGTGGCGATCGTCGAAGTCGCCGGCATTCGCGAGGATGGCCTGTTGATTCCTTCCGCATCGGTGGGCAACAACAAGACGTGGCTCGAGCAGGCGAAGAAAGTGATCCTCGAAGTCAATTCACGCCAGCCGGCCGGCCTCGAAGGAATGCATGACATTTACTACGGCACGGCGCTGCCGCCCGACCGTAAGCCGATTCCGCTCACCAAAAGCAGCGACCGCATCGGCGAGCCGTATTTGCGCTGCCCCGCCGACAAGATCATCGCCATCGTCGAAACCGACGCGCCCGATCGCAGCAATGCCTTTTCCGCACCCGATGCGACGTCCAAGCAGATTGCCGGGCATCTGCTCGACTTCTTGCGTCATGAAGTCACTCGCGGACGTCTGCCGGCCAACCTGCTGCCGCTGCAATCGGGCGTCGGCAATATCACGAATGCGGTGCTCGCCGAATTGAGTTCGGCAGGTTTCTCGAATCTGACGGCATTCACGGAAGTCATTCAAGACGGCATGCTCGATCTGCTCGCCGACGGCACGTTGAGCTTCGCTTCCGCAACGGCGCTCTCGCTCAGCCCCGCGGCGGTCAAGCGTTTCGCGGACGAGATCGACGTGCTGCGCGAGAAAATCGTCCTGCGTCCGCAAGAGATCAGCAATCATCCGGAGCTGGTGCGTCGCCTGGGTTGCATTGCGATGAACGGGATGATCGAAGCCGATATCTACGGCAACGTGAATTCGACGCACGTGATGGGCACGAAGATCCAAAACGGGATCGGCGGCTCCGGAGACTTCGCCCGCAACGGTTATCTGTCGTGCTTCATGTCGGCGAGCACGGCCAAGGGCGGCGCCATTTCGCGAATCGTGCCGATGGCGAGCCACGTCGATCACACCGAGCACGACGTGGCCGTCGTCGTGACCGAGCAGGGCATTGCGGACGTTCGCGGCCTATCGCCGAAGCAGCGGGCGCGAAAAATCATTGCCAACTGTGCACATCCGGATTTCCGCCCGATGCTCGAGGATTACTTCGCGCGCGCATGCCATGAGAGCTACGGCAAGCAAACGCCGCATCTGCTTGCCGAGGCGCTGAGCTGGCATGAACGCTTCGTGCGCACCGGCTCGATGAAGCCTTGATGAAGGCGGGGGCATACGGGATCCCGGCTCCCCGCATGCCCCCGCGGCTTCGCCCGCGCAGCAAGGGGCTGCGCGCGGACCGCGAAGATCAGGCGCAATGTTGATCGAACGCCGGGTACAAGCGAATCTCTTCGCGCGTCATGCGTTGACGTAAATGCGTGATCGTAGCGCCCATTTGGCGCGCGAAATCCATACCCGCCTTTCCTCGCTCGAGCGAATCGAAAAACGCGAGCACCTCATGTGAGATTCCTTTCATCTCCGATGCGTAGGTGGAGGCGAGCTCCTTGGTCACTTCGTGTTTCTGCATTTGCGGATACAGGCTATGGTCTTCGCGAGCAAGGTGGGCCATGACCAAGCCTTTCACCTCCTTCAATTTTTTTCGGCCCTCTTCGGTCATGCCGATGTTTCGGCAAGCTTCGAGGAGGCGGAAGATTTCTTGGTGTTCGCTCTTGAGAATTGCGGTAAGTGACATGGTGCTTTTAGGCTTCCGTGGTAAGAGGGGTGAGGGTCGGTTCATTTAAAGATGTATGAACTATACATGTTTAATGACTTCTCTCACCAATGCCCACACCCAACTTGCGGGCTTCGAGGGCGCCTCCGAAGAAGGCCGGACCCGGCACATCGACACTCGCGCTCACAAGCTTCCGGGCCGCACCCGTGCTTCGGCATCGACGCAACACACCAGCACTTCTGCTTCTTCCTTGCTTGTGCTGAGATAAACATGACCCACTGCGCTGTCGAAGTACAGGCTGTCGCCTTGCTCCAATTTGTACACCGCGCCGTTTTCGAAATGCAGCTCCAACTTTCCCTTCAATAGGAAAACGAACTCCTCGCCGCTGTGGCGGATGAAATCCGGGAAATCCGACAGCTTGCGTGCGCGGATATGTGCTCGCATCGGCACCATGCGCTTGCCGGTCAGATCGTGGGCAATCATCCCGTACTCGTAATTGGGCGTGTCATAGATCATTTGCGTGCCCGATCGCGTGAACGAGGGCGCCATTGCGTTGCCGACATGACGCTCTGCACGCCCGACGATCGTGTCGAAGTCCACTTGCAACGCATGCGCCAACGCGGCGAACTTGTCATAGGTGAGCGCGATATCGCCGCGTTCCGCTTTCGAAATGGTCGACACGGCGATCCCCGATAGCGCGGACAACTGCGCAAGCGTCAGCTCGCGAGACTTGCGCGCGTTGCGCAAGCGCGCACCGACGGCTTGATGATCGATCTGCGGATTCGGCGCGGGAGACGCCGCGCTCGCTGCGGCCGCGCGCTTTGCCATGAGAAGGGTTCCCCAAGTAGGTGGAGTAGGTGTTTTGTCGTATACGAGAATTTATTTTTTTTCTCGTATATGATAACTCGGGCATCGTCATCGTCGTCTTCCAAGGAGCTGCGCCGTGGCCTCTCTAGCACTCGAGAAAGCGGGTTTGTCGAAAGTTCAGGTCATCGCGGCAACGACGCTCGGGACTGCGCTGGAATACTACGATTTCACGATCTACAGTTTCTTCGCGATCCAGATCGGCAAGCTTTTTTTCCCGTCCGCCTCGCCGGTGAACCAATTCTTGCTCTCGATCGGCGTATTCGGCGTGGGGTTCGTCGTGCGTCCTCTAGGCGGCATCGTGATCGGCGCTTACGCTGACCGCGCGGGCCGCAAGAAGGCCATGGTGCTTACCATCATGTTGATGGCGCTCAGTTGCGCGCTGATTGCGGGCGCGCCGACGTACGCGGTGGCAGGCATCGCGGCGCCGTTGATCGTGTTGGCTGCGCGGTTGCTGCAGGGCTTCGCCGCGGGCGGCGAATTCGGCCCAGGCACGACGCTGCTGGTCGAATATGCCACCAACGAGACCCGGGCGTATTTCGCGAGTTGGAACTTCGCGGCCACCGCGCTTGGCCTCGCCATTGGTGCCTGCGTGGCTACGATCGTCAATCTGTCGCTGCCCAAGGAGGTAGTCGATGCATGGGGGTGGCGCATTCCGTTCCTGCTCGGCATCGTCGCGGCGCCGGTCGGCATGTTGATTCGCCGTCGGCTCGAGGAAACCCTGCATGTCGCGCCTTCGCACGCGCCACGGCAGCGGCGCGGCGCATTGAAGGCCGCGTTGACGACCCATCTGAAGCTGACCATTCTCGGCACCTTCGCCGAACTCGGCGGCTCCGTGTCGATCTACATCACGGCGTTCTTCTTGCCCAGTCATGCGGTGCGCACGCTGCATCTGTCATCTACCGCATCGGTGACATCGGGTGTCGTCAGTGCGCTCGTCCTGTTCGCGGCGGCGCCCGTTGCCGGCAAGCTCGCCGATCGTTTCACCCGCAAGCGCTTGCTCGTGATTTCGCGCGTCGCTCTCTTGCTGTCGGTGTATCCGGCATTCGCATGGTTGTCCGCGCAACCATCGATGTGGCTGTTATGCGCCGTATCCGCGTATCTTTCCGTATTCGTCGCGGCGCAGATCGTGCCCGTGCTCGTTATGATTCCAGAACTGTTTCCACGAGAAGTGCGTGCGACGGGCATCGCGTTGACTTATGTCGTGAGCGCGTCGTTTTTTGGCGGGTTCTCGCCGCTCATCGCAAGCTGGATCGTTGCGCGCACGGGAAATCCGCTCGCGCCGGCGTGGTATGTCGCCGCCGCGTGCGCCGTGTCGCTGATCCCCGTGATTTGGCTGCCCGATCGCACGGGCGAAGCCATCGGCTGAACACTGTCATTCAGGAGCCCTAATGGTGTCGACGGATCGTACCGAACTCGCGCGTCTATCGGCCGTCGCATTGCGTCGTCTGATAGGGGCCAAGGCCATTTCTCCGGTGGAGCTGCTCGAGGCATGCATCGAGCGCATAGAAGCCGTGAATCCCGCGGTGAACGCAATTGCCGCCACCGCGTTCGACGCCGCGCGTCGAGCGGCAAAGGCCGCCGAGCAGGCCGTGATGGACGGCAAGCCTCTCGGTCTGCTGCATGGCTTGCCGCTAGGGGTGAAGGACCTGGAAGACACGGCAGGGTTGCTCACGACATACGGCTCGCCGATCTCGCGCGGCAACGTTCCGGCGCGCGATGTCGTGGTGGTGGAACGCCTGCGAGCGGCAGGGGCGATCGTCGTCGCGAAGACCAACGTGCCGGAGCTCGGCGCGGGGGCGAATACACGCAACCCGGTATGGGGTGCGACGGGCAACCCGTTCGATCCCGCGCTCAATGCAGGCGGTTCGTCGGGCGGCTCGGCCGCGGCGCTCGCATGCGATATGTTGCCGGTTTGCACCGGCTCCGATACCGGTGGCTCGCTGCGCATCCCCGCATCCAAGTGCGGGGTGGTCGGCTTTCGCCCTTCGCCGGGGCTGGTGCCGAATTCGCGGCGCATCCTCGGCTGGACGCCGATTTCGGTCGTAGGTCCAATGGGGCGAGACGTTGCGGATACCGCGTTGCAGCTCGCCGCCACCGCGGGCGAATCGACCGGCGAGCCGCTGAGCTATGCCGTCGATGCGCTCGCGTTCGCATTGCCCCCCGCGATCGATCCTGCGTCGCTGCGCATTGGGTATACGGAGGATTTCGGTTGTTGCGATGTCGACGAAGGCATCCGCGCAACGTTTCGCGCGCGCGTTGCCGAACTCGGGCGCATCGTTCGTTCGTGCGAGCCGGTCGCGTTCGACCTCGGCGACGTGCATCGCTGCTTCGATATCATTCGCGCGGAGAGTTTCGTTGCCGGTCTTCACGAGACGTACGCGCGCGATCCGAACGCGCTGGGACCGAACACCCGCGCGAACTACGAAATGGGCGCGAAGATGTCGCTAGCCGATAGCGCGTGGGCGCAAGGCGAGCAGACGCGCATCTTTCGGCGATTCCAGGATGCGTTCGCGCGTTACGACGTTATCGTTACGCCGACGACGCCCGTCTCCCCGTTCCCTTGGACCCAGCTGTACGCGACCGAGATTGAAGGTAAACCGCAGGAAAACTATTATCGATGGCTGGCGCTGACCTACGTCGTGACGCTGACGACACACCCCGCGCTCGCATTGCCGTGCGGCGTCGATCATGCGGGCATGCCGTTTGGCCTGCAGATCGTCGGGCCGTTTCGCGGGGACATGAAGACGCTCGCCGTTGCGCAGGCGCTCGAATCGGCTTTCGCGGCATCGCCTACGTTGCGCCGGCCTTTGCCCGATCTCGCGCGTCTAGCGCAACCCAACCCGGCGCTGAAGTCGATCGTGACCGCGCCGCCTATTGTCGACTCGGCCGGTGGCGGCAGCGCCGGTCTTTCCATGGTGTAACGATGATCGATCCGATCGAACGACTGAATACCAACGCACGCATGAGGGGCGCCAAGCAATGAAGTTCGATATCGTCGTGCTCGGCGGCGGTATCGTCGGCGTGTCGGTGGCATTGCAGTTGCAGCGCCGCAAGCTGTCGGTGGCGCTGGTCGACCGCCGTGCGCCGGGCCACGAGACGTCGTTCGGAAACGCCGGGCTGATCCAGCGCGAGGGTGTCTATCCCTACGCATTTCCGCGCGATTTCGGCGCGCTCGTGCATTACGCCGGCAACCGCGCGACCGATGTTCGCTACCATCCTTCGGCGGTGCCGGCGCTGTTGCCGTTTCTCTATCGATATTGGTACCACTCGCGCGCCGATCGGCATGCGAAGATTGCGCGCGCCTATTCGACCCTCATCGAGCACTGCGTCACCGAGCATCGCGCGTTGATCGATGAAGCGGGCGCACAATCGCTCCTGCGCAATGGCGGCTGGATCAAGGCGTTTCGCACCGAACGCATCTTGCATAAATCGTTGGCGGAGGCGCAGCGCTGGCACGCCGAGTACGGTGTGGAATACGAAGCGCTCGATCGGGCGGCGCTGCAAGCGGCCGAACCGGCATTGAGTTCGGCGCTGATTGGAGGGGTGCGTTACCCCTCGTCGGATTCGGTCAGCGATCCGGGCGGACTCGTCACCGCTTACGTGAAGCTGTTCGAGCGAAGCGGTGGCAGCGTGTTGATCGGCGATGCCAACACGCTGGAACGGTCATGGCGCGTCATGACTGAGCGCGGGCAAATCGAGGCTGCCTCGGTCGTCATCGCGTTGGGGCCATGGTCGAAAGAGCTGGCGCACAAGTTCGGGTATTCACTTCCCCTGGCTGTGAAACGCGGCTATCACATGCACTACGCGGCACGAAACGGCGCGCGGCTGAACCGCCCCGTGCTCGATGCCGAGATCGGCTATTTGATCGCACCGATGAAGCGTGGCATTCGTTTGACGACCGGCGCTGAATTCGGGCGTCGCGATTCGCCTAAGACGCCCGTGCAACTCGATGCCGTCGAACCGATTGCGCGCGGCGTTTTTCCGCTGGGCGAGCGGGTGGATGACGACCCGTGGCTGGGCTGCCGTCCATGCACGCCCGACATGATGCCGATCATCGGCCCGGCCTCGAAAGAAAAAGGCCTGTGGTTCGCGTTCGGTCACGCGCATCATGGGCTGACGCTCGGGCCCGTGACGGGGCGGCTGATCGCGGAGATGATGTCGGGCGAGCAGCCGGTGGTGGACCCCACGCCGTTTCGGGTCGAGCGGTTTGAAGGGACGCCTAACGTCCTGTCATCGCATGCCGGGGCAGGCTGATCGTGAACACGCAGCCTATCGATCGCCGGTAGCCCGCAGGCAGGGGCGTTTTCAGAAGGATTCGAGCACTGCGTGGGCGCAGAGCGCCTTCATCGAGCCGACGGCGTCGCGGTGACCGGCACGCCTCTGAACGCCCGGTCCGCGCGCAGTGCATAAAAAGGTCGATTCCCGTCATCCCCGGCATCATCATGTCGGTGACGATTACATTGGGCAGCCAGCGTCGCACCACTTCGAGGGCGTGCTGCGCGTCCTCGACCGCAAGCATGTCGAACCCCATAGGAACGAGCAAAAGCGGCCACACCTCTCGCATGACTTCGTCATCGTCGACGAAGAGCACATGGGGCGTTGCAGCCACGTTGGACATGAGTACCTCGATCGGGCGCCGGGGCGCACCGGAAATGAGCCGGCATGAACCCGAGTGACGACACGATATACCTTGCGCAAGGGCCATTCCCGACACGAGGCCGCAAACGGGGGTGCGGGCCTGTGATTTTTATGTCGAGGCGGTTGAGGCCAACGGCCTCGACGAATCATGCCGGCGAGTCCTTGCCGGCTGCCGTGCTGAGTAATGCATCGATCGCAGCCTGCCCCGCCACCTCCGCGATGAAGTATGCCCATCGCCGCGTAAAGGGCCCGTTGCGCAGAGGAATGCGAATGCCTCGCTCGCCCACGAGGGTGACGTTTTGCGTTCCCTTGATTTGGACGGTCACCTCGTAGAGATCCTCCGCCGACGAGGTCAGTTCGACGTGAATCTCGAACCCCCCATAAGGAATCATCCGGTAAATAAGGTGCTCCTTTCGATTGATCGAACTGCGCGCCCCTTTCTCCGAGTTTGCGCGGCGGGTGCACCGGCTCACTATACGCCGGCGGCAGCCGGACCGGTAACCGAGGCCATTGCTTCTTTCGACGCGCTCGCTCGGGGACGCTCGGCAACGCGCGCCGCCTATTGCTTCGCTTCCTGTCCGAAACTCTCCGCCAACCAATCCCGCATCATCCGATACGAGCGCGCCGCCGCTTTCTCGTCATACCGGCAGTTGCCCGTCTTGGCAGTCGCTTCGGTCTCCGTGAAGCAGTGCACGACATGCCCGATCTCGACGAACTGCCAATCGGCCGGGCTCTGCTTCATTTGTTCGGTGAACTTCGGCACGTCGGGCATGGTGAAGGCGTCATCGGATCCGTTGATCGCCAGCACGCGCGCCTTGATATGCGAAGCGAGCGAAGGGGCGTCCGTACTCAAATCGCCATGGAATGCCACGACGGCTTTGGCGTCGGCGCCGCTGCGCGCGAGATCCAGCACTACGCCGCCGCCGAAACAAAACCCGATGGCCGCGAGGCGCGAAAGATCGATCGGCGCACGCGCGGCCTCGGCCTTAAGCTGATCGAAAGCTTTGTCGGCGCGTGCGCGCATCAGATTCCGGTCTTGATAAAGCGGTGCGACGGCCGCCTTCGCCTGCGCGTCGTTTTTCGGCCGCACGCTTTCCCCGTACATGTCCGTCAGCAAAATGACATAGTCCTTGCCGGCGATTCTTTTCGCTTTGGCAATGGCGATATCGTTGATGCCGGACCAGTTCGGCACCATGACCAGCCCGGGGCGCTTGGCTTGGGTTGCATCGTCATAAACGAGCACGCTTTTGAAAGTCGTACCGCCCAACATCCAACTAACGGGTCGGGCGACCATTTCCGCGAGGGCCGACGTAGAAGCGAGAACAGCGAGCAACGCAACGGCAAGACGCACGAATCGCATGGCGGATGTCTCTCGGTGGGTTGAACGAAAGGTGGCGGGCGGCCGCCGGCACGCCGGCTCAGCGAGCGGGCCGTTGGCTCAGCCAGATGCTGCCGATCACGAATCCTACACCGGCGATCTGAATGTAGCTAAGCGTTTGATCGAGGAAGGTCCAGCCCAATATGACCGCCGTCAACGGGCTGATGAACAGCAGCGGCGACACCACCATGGCGTCGAGTCGAGCGATGCCTCGGAACCAGAGCACATACGTGAGCGCCGCCCCGATCAAGCCGAGCCATGCCAAGGCGGCGAAATTGATTGCCGTGAGCACCGGCGCCTTCGGCGCAAACGCCCAAACGACCGGTACCAGTAATGCGCCTCCGGCGGTCAATTGCCACGCCGTGAAGGTGAGCAGCGAGACAGGCGGTTGCCACTTGCGGGCGAGGATATTGCCGACGGCCATGGACGCCGCGCCCGCAAGGCCGGCGGCAACGCCGAGCGGATCGAGCGCGGCGCGCGGGGTCAACACGAGCAGCGCGACGCCCCCGATGCCCAGCAACGCGGCAACGATGGACTGAGGGCGAATCGGGCTCGCGAGCAACAGCCTGGCCAAGAAAACCGCGAACAACGGCTGCACCGCCGCAACGGTGCCCGCTACACCGCCTGGAAGCCGGTAGGCGGCTACGAAGAGCATGCTCAAAAAGATCGAGATATTGAGCGCGCCAAGCACGAAGACGCGCCACCACCAGATGCCACGCGGCAACTGGCGCACGACGAGTAGCAGCAGCAACCCGGCGGGCAACGCGCGCAGCATCGCGACCGTCATCGGCGAAAAACTCGGCAGAAATTGAGTCGTGACGATATACGTGCTGCCCCACACCATAGGTGCGATCGCCGTTAGCAGCACATCCCGGCCGGTCGCTTTCATGCGATGACCAGCACTTCAGACAGGGGGCGGCGTGGCTTTTGCGGCCAATTTCCCGGCGCGGCGCGACCCACGCAAAGGAGCATGACGGGCACTTCGTCATTACCAAGCGCAAACGCGCGCGCCACGCCCTCGGCGTCGAATCCCCCCATCGGTCCCGTGACCAAGCCCATGGCTTCGGCGGCGTAGATCAGCGTGGCTGCGCCGAGGCTCGCCGAACGCACGGCTTCGTCGCGGGCGTCCCGAGCGTTCGCATATTTCGCTCGGGCACCGTCTTGCCAACTCGCCGATGTCTCCGCCGTCATATGGCCGCTTTGGACGAAAGGCCTCAGTCTTTCATGCAGACCCGAGGCATCCGGCAATTGCCCGCAGACGATGAACGTGACCGCGGCATCGGAAACCTTCGCCTGATCATAAGCGAGCGCGCGTAACGTGGCTTTCGATTCGGGCGTCTTGACCGCCACGAACCGCCAGTTCTGCAAGTGATATGCAGTCGGCGCACGCGTCGCGAGGCGCACGAGTTCGCCGATCACCGTATCCGGCAATACATGCGACGCGTCGAATCGATTGGCCGAAACACGTCGCTCGATCAGTGCCAGCGTGGCGTCGATCTTCATTTTCATCCCATCCTGAATGCGATGGCGTCAGGATACGGATTTCACTCGAAGATGATAATGCGCGATACGGAAGAAGATCATTCACTGTCAGTGAATGATTGAACCACCGCTTTACAGCATGGATACGTTGGGGTCCGGCTCCTCCTCCTTCTGAAGGCGCCGGGCCCTGTGCGACGGATTCATCCCTTCGTCGCCCCAAACGTGAGCCCCGCGACGAAATGCTTTTGCATGGCAAAGAACATCGCGACCGACGGCAACGCGGCGAGAATCGACCCGGCCGACACCAGGTTCCAAGCGGTCGTCCATTGGCCCTTGAGCGCGGCCACGCCCACCGTGATGGGCGCGGCGTCGTCTCCTTGCGTGAGGCAAAGCGCCCAGAAATAGTCGTTCCACACGAACGTGAAGACGAGGATGCCGAGCGCCGCCAATGCCGGTCGAATCAACGGCAGCACGATCCGAAAGAATACGGTCCATTCGTTCGCGCCTTCGATCCGCGCCGCTTCGACGAGTTCGAACGGCAATTGTTTGATGAAGTTGCGCAGAAACAGCGCGCAAAAGCCGGTTTGAAACGAGAGATGAAACAAGATCAACCCGCTGACGGAGTTGTATAACCCGAGGTGCAACGACAGATCGCGCACCGGGATCATCAGCACCTGAATCGGCACGAAGTTGCCTGCAACGAACGTTGCGAACAGCGCCGAATTTCCCGGGAACCGATAGATGGCGAGGGCAAAGCCCGCCAGCGCCGCCAGCGCAATGGCGCCGGCCACCGCGGGCAGCGTGATTTGCACGCTGTTCCAGAAGTAGTGCAGCATCGGTGAGGTCGTCAGCGCTTCCCGGTAGTTCTCGATGAGCGAGAAATGCTTCGGCCATCCCCAATAGTTGCCTTCGCTGAGTTCTTCCGTAGATCTCACCGAGGTCACCATCACCGCAATCATCGGCAGCAGCCAAATCACGAGTGCGACCGGCAGCGACAATCGGTAGGCGCGGCGCGATCCAGGCTTCCATTTCTCGAGCGGCATGGGAAACATAATCAGTACTCCTTAGCGCTCGTTCCTGAGCAACCGGCGCAAGTGATAGACGATATACAGCAGCATGATCGCAAACAACACCACAGCGATGGCCGCGGAGTAACCGAGCCGGTAGTACTTGATCGCCTGGTCGTACATGTAATACGCGAGCACGGTCGAGCTTTCGAACGGGCCGCCGCCTGTCATGACTGAAATCAAATCGAAGCTGCGCAATGCTCCGATGACGGTGACGACGATCGCCATGAACGTCGTCGGCCTCAATTGCGGGAGGACGACGTGCCACAGCAACGACCATCCTTTTGCGCCTTCCATGCGGGCCGCTTCGATCTGCTCGCTGCTGAGCGTCGTCAGGCCCGTGAGGTAAAGAATCATGCAGTACGCCGTTTGCGGCCACAGCGCGGCGAGGATGATACCCGGCGTCGCATATCGAGGATCGCCTAGAACAGGAATGCCGTGGCCCACGATGAGCGCGAGCAGCCCGAACGTGGGGTCGTAAAACCAGGAGAAGATGAGGCCCACCACGACGCCCGACAGCACGAACGGCGCAAAGAACAGCGATTTGACGACGCGGATGCCGGCCACGGCCTGATTCAGATACAGCGCGAGCGCGAGCCCCATCGGCGGCGCAAGCAAAAACAGCGCGAGCCAAATGACGTTGTTTTTCAGCGCGGTGTAGAAGGTGGCGGCATGGAAGAGCTCGATGTAATTGGCGAGCCCCACGAAAGTCGCATCGGTCATGCCGTCCCAGTTGTAAAAACTGAGGCGAATGGTCGAGACCACGGGCCAGATGACATAGATCGCCACCATCACGCAGGCCGGCGCGAGAAACAGGCATGCTGCGCGGCGTTGCTGGCGCGCGGCCGGCGACGCGCGGCGGCGTCCGCTTCCGTCCGGCCGGCTCGTGCGCGGCGTCGGGCAAGCGCCATCGCTCGGCGCCGGAGTGCCTGCGCTATCGGAGCGATGAGTGACGAGGTGAGACACGGCAACCTCCTGATGGAACTGAACGCGCGAGGTCGATCACGAGACCGATCGACTTCGCGCGCGATTACGCGCTTACTTCTTATAGATGCGTTGCCGCGTCTGCTCGAGTTGCGCCAGGATCGCGTCGAGCTTGGTCGGATCCGACACGAACTGCTGCATCCCCTTCATGCCTTCGTCGGCCATTTCCTTGGTCATATCGCGATCATAGAACTGCGCGATGCCGCCCTTTGTGTTGGACAGGATTTGAAAGCCGATCTTCGAAATGGGATCTTCCGGCTCCGGCGATTTGCTGTTCGCGGAAAGCGAGCCGAGGCCCTTGCCGAGTTGAGCGCCGATTTCCGGCGTTTCGGTGAATGCGAGGAAAGCACGAGCATCCGCCTTGTTCTTGGCCTTCGCCGGAATATTGAGCGTTTCGACGGGGCCATCCTCGGCGGTCGGCACATTCGCATCGATGATCGGGAATTGGAAGTAGCCCATTTCGGACTTCACGGTCGGCGAGAAGCCTCCCGTAATGAACGTGCCCATGAGCATCATGGCCGCTTTGCCCTGGAACAGGAACGGCTGCGCGGCATCGAGGTCGTAGGAGAGCGAGTTGTCGATGAAGTAGCCCGCATCGAGCAACTGCTTCCACGTGGTGTAGACCTTCTTCACGCGGGCGTCGGTGTAGGGCACTTCGCCGGCCATCAGCTTTTGATGGAAGGCGTTGCCGTTCAGACGCAGATCGAGATAGTCGAACCAGCCGGCCAGAGTCCAGGCATCGCGCCCGGCCACGGCGATCGGCGTGATGCCCGCGGCTTTCAGCTTCTTGCAATCGTCGAGGAAGTCGTTCCAAGTTTTCGGCTCGCCGGCAATGCCGACCTTTTGGAACAGATCCTTTCGATAGAACATCCCCCACGAGTAGTAGACGGTCGGCGCGGCGTATTGCTTGCCCTTATACGACGATGCTTCCTTGGTCGAAGCGTACGTGCTGTCCCATCCGTTCTTGGTCCAGTCGCTCGATAAGTCTTCGAACAAACCGCGCTGCGCGTAGTACGCCATGCGTTCGCCGTCGTGCCAATTCACGATGTCTGGCGGCGCCGTCGTCAACCATGCGGGAAGCTGCACTTTGTAGGCTTCTTCGTCGATGAACGCCACTTTGACGTCGGTGCCGGGGTGGGCCTTCTTGAACTCGTCGATCACTTGAGTCCAGACCGCGCGTTGGCTTGCGCCCTTGAATGCGATGTTCACTTCCAGCGTGCCGGCTTGCGCGGCCGTGGCGAGGGCGCCCGTCGCCACTGCCGAGGCGAGCGCGACGGCAGCGAGCATGGTGCGGGGTTTGTACGTCATGCCTGTCTCCTGAGTTTTACGTCGTTGTCGGTGCTGCATTCGGGTCGGGTTCGTGCCGCGTTCAGCGGGGCGTTCGATAGGCGGCGACGCCTTGTGCTTCGATATGGTGTGCGCCGATCACGAAAGCGCTGTCCGGTATCTCCGCCGGCAACCGATACGCGTCGGGGCCGTAGTTGAACACCCAGGTCAGCCCGCCGCGCCGGCTCACGCGCACGGCGTCGCCAAGGTGTTCGGGCGCAAGACCGGCTTCGTGCGCGATGCGGGCAAAGAGTGCTCGCGTCGATGCTTCGTCGAACAGACTCGCGAGGTAATGCACGGCGCCGTGCCTCACGTAGGCGGGATGACCGTCGGCGAAGGCCGCGCGCACTTGCGGGCTCTGCGCTTCGCCATCGGCGGTCACGTCGAGCAAATCGCGCCAGTGCCGCGCATAGCCCTCCGGCACGCTGCCGCTGAAGGTGACGCGCGAAGAGACGTTGGGCCGCATCGATTCGACCCGCCAGACGCGCGCGGGAAGCAGCGATGCGAGCGGCCCGGGCGGCAAATTGGCGGGGATTTGCAGGTCGGCGGTCTTCGATCCCGTACGCGGCCCAAGGATGACGTGCGCGCGGGTGGCTTCTAGCCGCCGGACGAGATCGTCGGAGACGACGGGCAGCGGCGGCACGACGATGAGCTTGTATCCATCGAGCGGCGCGTGCGTCGAGACGATATCGACGTCGAACCCGAGCGAGCGCAGCGCCGAGTAGTATTCGACGGCGAAACGCGGGTAATGAAAATCCACCCCTTGCGGCTGCACTTCGAACAGCCATTTGGCTTCGTAGTCGAAGATGAGCGCAACGGGCGTTTGCACCGCGCCCGCGGCATCGGCGTCGGCTTCGATCGAGGCGCGAATTTCTTGCGCGACGCGCTGCGCCTCGCCGCCGCCGATATCCAACCGGTTATCGGGCGTGTTCAGTCCCGCATGCATTTGCTCCTGTGCGAACGGCGCCTGGCGCCAACGGAAGTACGACACGCAGCCGGCCCCGTGGGCAAAGGCTTCCCAGCTCCACAAACGCACCATGCCCGGCAGCGGGGCGGGATTCCACTTCGCCCAATTGACCGGGCCCGGTTGCTGTTCCATCACCCAGAACGGCAGCTTCGACATGCCGCGGTATAGGTCGTGGTTGAACGATGCGAAATCCGGGTGGCCGGTGCGCAGGAATCGCGCCTTCACCTCGGGCTCGTACCATTGCTCTTCGAGTGCGCCGAGCGGATAGCTGTCCCACGAGGCCACGTCCAAATCGTCGGCAACCTTGTAGTGATCGAACTCGGTGAACAACTGCATGAAGTTGTGCGCGATGGGACGACCGGGCGAATGCTTGCGAATGACTTCGACTTGCATGTGGTTGTAGCGCTTGACCTCATCGGACGCAAAGCGCCGATAGTCGAGCCTGTGCGACGGGTGCGCTTCGGTGACGGTGCCGATGGGTGCGTCGATTTCCTCGAAGCTGCGATATTCCATGCTCCAGAACACCGTGCCCCACGCTCGATTGAGCGCATCGATGTTGCCGTAGCGCGCCTTCAGCCAGTCGCGGAAACGCGTGAGCGCAGCGGGCGAATAGCTGACGACGGTTTGATGGCAACCGTACTCGTTGTCGGTTTGCCAATAGGCGACGGCGCTGTGCTGTCCATAACGCGAAGCGACGGCTTCGCAGATCGCTTTGGACGCTTCGAAATAGGCCGGCGACGAGAAATCGTAGTGACGGCGCGATCCGAAGCCGCGGGTTCGTCCGTCCGCGCCGACCGGCAGAATGTCGGGGTGGCGATCGATGAGCCATTTCGGCGGCGTGGCCGTGGGCGTGCACATGACGACTTTGAGCCCTTTGGCGGCGAGCGTATCGATGGCGCGGTCGAGCCAGCCCCAATCGAATTCGCCGGGCGCGGGCTCGATGCGGCTCCATGCGAATTCGGCGATCCGCACTTGATCGATGCCGAGCGCTTTCATTTGCGCGGCGTCGTCTTTCCACATGGCTTCGGGCCAGTGCTCGGGGTAGTAGCAGACGCCTAGGCGCATTCGTTGGTCCTCGTGTCGTTGTCGCTTATGCATGTTGTGCGATGGTGTCGAGCGGAGCGAGGGCGAAGCCGTCTTCGCCGAAAAGATGGCAGGCGCTAGCCGGTGCGCAAAATCGGGCGCGCTCGCCTTGCTTGAAGCGGGCGTCGCCGGGAGCCTTGGCGATCAGCGTGGCGCCGCCCGGTTGTTCGAGATGCACGTAGCTGTGTTCGCCGAGCGCTTCGACGAGGGCGATCGGGCGTACCAGTGTGACGGCGCTGCGCTCGCTTGCTTGCGTTGCTTCGCCCTGCATGGGTTCGAGATGCTCCGGCCGCACGCCGAACGTGACCGACGCGCCGATGCTCAACCCTTTGCCTTGCAACGGAAGCCGCACGGGTTCGCCGGTGCCTTCGAGTTCGATGGCGATACCGTCGGCGTCGACCGACGCTACCTTCGCCGGCAGAAAATTCATGCGCGGCGAGCCGATGAAGCCGGCGACGAATTTGCTTTTGGGCCGGTGATAGAGATCGAGCGGCGCCCCCACTTGCGCGATGCTGCCGAAGCGCTCGGTATCGCTGCCCGCATGCAGGAGCACGATTTTGTCGGCGAGGGTCATCGCTTCGATCTGATCGTGCGTCACATAGACGACGCTGGCCTCGGCGAACTGTCGATGCAGCCTTGCAATCTCGATGCGAGTCTGTCCGCGCAAGGTGGCATCGAGATTCGAGAGCGGCTCGTCGAACAAGAACACGCCGGGCTCGCGCACGATCGCACGCCCGATCGCCACGCGTTGACGTTGGCCGCCCGACAGCGCCTTCGGATGCCGATCGAGCAGTGCATCGAGTTGAAGGATGCGCGCGGCGTCGCGCACTTTGCGATCGATCTCGGCTTTGGGAGTCTTGGCGAGCTTCAGGCCAAAGGCCATGTTCTCGTAGACGGTCATGTGCGGAAACAGCGCGTAGCTTTGGAAGACCATCGCGACGCCGCGCTGCGCGGCAGGCACGTCGTTGACGAGCTTGCCGCCGATCGACACGTCGCCGTCGGTGACGTCTTCGAGGCCCGCGATCATGCGCAGCAACGTCGATTTCCCGCAGCCGGACGGCCCGAGGAAGACGCAAAACTCGTTTTTGCCGATCTCGAGATCGACGTCGCGGATCACCGGCGCGCCGTCGCCGTATGCCTTTTGCACGCCGCGTAACGAAATGCTCGCCATCGTCTCGTCTCCATGTTTTAATTTGCCCGTCGCCTTTGGTTAAGCGCTTAATCAAGCCGCTTGGCAGAAGACGGCCGCCCGATGCTCGGTAGCCGCTCTCCGAAGGTGCGTACTGAATGTGCGGCCAATGTTGCCGTGAGAGCGGCGATCACGCAAATGCTGAATAACCATCCCATTTATTGAGCAGCCATGCCGACATTGAATGAAGTGGCTTTGCGCGCCGGCGTGACGCCGGCGACAGTTTCGAACGTGCTGCGCAACAAGGGCCGCGTGGGCGAGCAGACGCGGCAACGTGTTCTCGATGCGATTGCGGAGTTGGGCTACCGGCCGCATTTACCGGCACGCGCGTTGGCCGAGGGGCGTGCACCTACGATCGCGCTGATGGTGTCGAGCATCGCGAATCCGTTTTATCCGGAGTTTGCGTTGGCGGTGGAGAATGCGCTGCGTCGCCAAGGGCGGTTCCTCATCATCTGCAATACCGACGGCGATCCGCAGACGGGACGCGCGTACCTCGAGCAAATTGCCGGCACGTTATCGGAAGGTGTGTTGGTGATGAATGCGAACCTCGACTTCGAGGATTTGCGCACGACGCAGTTGCGTGGTGCGCCGGTGGTGCTTTGCATGTGGGAGCGGCCGCTCGATCCGCCGGGTTTGCCTTGCGTCGCGGTGGATTTTCGCTTGGCCGGGGAATTGGCGACGCAACATTTGTTGTCGCTCGGTCATCGGCGCATCGGTGCGATCGTCGGCAGCAAGGTGTATGGGATTCACGCGGCGCGCTACGACGGGTTCGTCGATGCGATGCGAGCGGCAGGGCTCGATGGCCGCGCGGCGCCGGTGCGTTACGCGCCCGATACGACGCAGGGAGGATATGCCTCGGCGCTCGAATTGCTGAAGCAGCATCCGGATTTGACGGCCGTGTTTACGACGAACGATTTGCCGGCGCTGGGTGCGATGCAGGCAGCGGCCGATCTAGGTCTGTGTGTGCCGCGCGATCTATCGGTTATCGGCATCACCGATATTCAGCTTGCGAGAGAGTCGCGCCCGGCGTTGACGACGGTGGCGGTGCCGACGGTGGAGGCGGCGGAACTCGCGGTGGCGTCGCTGCTCGAATTGATCGAAACGCCTAGGAGTGCGGGGCGGTGCGCGACCGAGGCGGGCGCGCTTGTGAGCGTAACGTCACGGCCGCATCTAGTGGAGCGAGCTTCCACGGCGCCGGTTCGCGGTGCGGGGCATGTTCAACATGCGTAGCGAAGCGGCGGAGTGAGCCTCCGGTTGTGTGTGGCGATGGTGAGGGGGCTGGCTTCGAATTTGGTTCGAGTCGAATCGGGGTAGTTCAACTGCTCGCCTTCGCGAGCCCGGCGAAATTGGTTGGCGCTACATCACCTTCTTGAGGGAAAAAGAGCACCATATTTCGGAAAAATCCGAGAGGTTTCGGGAGTCGGTATCGTCAGTGCGGTCGTTTGGTAGAATCCATTCCCTTAAAAATTAAAAAACCGAGGGCAGCGCGATGGCATTCAGTCCGCTTTTCGATGCGCTTTTCTATGGGAATGCGCAATACAATCGTTTGATAAAGCTCGAGACGCCGCTGGGAGACGATTGGCTGTTGCCGTTGTATGCGAGAGGCATGTCGCGCTTGGGGTGCGATTTCGAGTTCATCGTCGATGTCGCCTCGTCGCAGGGCGATCGAATCGAACTGAAGGCGCTAATTGCGCAGCGGGTGACGTTGTGGCTGCAGCAAGCCGACGGCTCGTATCTGCCGCATCACGGCTGTGTGAAAACGTTCTCGCGGTTGGGTAGCGACGGGTATCTCACGTTTTACCAATTGCCATCAAGTCGCTCTACTTGCAAGCGGTCCGGAATGCGACGCAGTTTATTTACGTGGAGAACCAATATTTCCGCTGGGAAGCGTTTGCCGATCAGGTTAAGAAGGTCGCTCAACGACAGGTCGCGTGGGGGCGTGACCCCGGCAAGCACGGACCGATTCATTTATTCGTCGTGACCAATTCAACCGACGAAGCGATCGGATTGGGTGCCGGCACGACCTATGACATGCTCGCGAGTCTGGGGCGCGCGGATACGATGCCGGGTGTAGCGAGGGTTGAGCGCGGAGATGCGCTTCGTGCGGAACTGTCCGAAGCGAAGAGGCAAGAAACGATCGCGAACACGCAAATGCGAAACGGAGGCGGCGCACAAGCGGAGGCGGCTGCGAGAGAGGCCCATGCCGGACAGCAGAAGCTTCGACAGCAGTTGCACGACAACGAGCAAAGTCATATCGTGCCGATGACGATTCCGGGTCTTAAAATTCATGTTTGCACGCTCGTCGCACCCGATTCGCCTGCGGACAATTGGATGCCGGTTTACGTGCATAGCAAGATCATGATCATCGACGATGTCTTTCTCACACACGGGTCGGCGAACATTAACCGTCGCAGCATGGAAGTCGATAGCGAATTGAATATCTGTCACGAGCATATGGGCGTGACGCAACCGCTGCGGCGGCGCTTGTGGGGGATTCATACTGGGGAAATGGGGGCGCAGGATAATCCGGCTGACGCCTTTGACCAGTGGGAGCGCATTATCAAGCGAAACGCGGACAATCAGATAAAGGGCCTCGCTCCATGCGCCTCGCTGGCCGGTTTCATGCGCACGTCAACGAGTCGACTGCGGTTGGATTGCCCAATGACTAAACCCGCCGTAATTCTTCTCGCGTTGCTGCTGTGCGCTTGCTCGCACAAGGATAGTGAAATGCCGTCTTCTGCTGACATGAAAGCAGTTCGTGACAATCTCGCTTTTACCTGCATCCATGAAGCCGATCAACTGCCGACGCTCGAGATGGAAGCGAACCGCTTATTCGTATATGGCCGATATTTGGAAAAGAGCGGCGGCCCCAAGGACTTCAACGCCATCGCTCGCTACTACAGAATCGCGGCAGCATATGGGCACTATAAGGCGAATCACAACCTACAACTGCTGGTGTCCGAAGGATCGGCGTCCTCTCCGGACCCTGAGAAAGAGACCATCGATTTGGCGGAGCAATTGATCAAAGCCGGTATTCCGGGCGGTTACTACGACATGGGCCACTATCTCGAACTGGGCTTTGGCGTGAAGCGAGATGAGGACAAGGCTCGCCGCTATTTCCGTAAGGCCGCTGATCTAGGTAGTCCCGAAGCGCAGGCGTACGTGGGCAACTTGCTGGCCCCCCGGGATAAAGCGCCTGCTATCGCACGGCAAATGCGACAGTGCGCTGCAGACCAAGGCTATGGCGACGCAGCCAATACGTTAGGCATTGACTTGCAGACCGATAGGCTATTTTCGGAAGCAGTCAATGCGTTCCAGAAAGGGGTGCAATCAGGCAATGGGCTGTCGGCTCTAGCGCTTGAAGGAGGATTCAAAGGTCCGCTTTCTACCGACCGGTTGAATTACCTTGCGCTTCCCCAAGACCCAGAGCGGGCGAAGCGATATCGCGCAATTCAACTATTTCTACGTGCCAACGAAGGCCGCAATCCCAAAATCCCCGACATCGACAAAATCGTCCCGTTGCCCCCCGCCCAACTGCCGCCATGGGACGGTACCTTTCAATGGGAAAAGGAGCAGGCGGCGGTTGTAGCACCTGAGAAGCCTTCGGACGAGCTCATCGATCGCATGGCCAAGGCCAAGCATCTGGACCCGGAAACTGGCTTGCCGTTGCCTAACGGTTCTTCGAAAAGCTCCGAGGCGACAGAGCCGTCGTCGAAAGTTCCGGCCGCTAACATCGCGGGCCGCGTGCCGATCGGTACAGTTGCCTATAGCGGCGATGTTTGCCCCGAGGACGGCGTATGGTGTGCGAGCCTGGCTAACCGGCAGTCAAATGGCGCGGAGCGCCGATTTGCGAAGGGCGAGACGCTGCCGACGCTCATCGTTCAAGCGCCGCGCCCGTCGAGCCTTCTCGGCCGCTGGAGAGAAAGACGTGAGTACCCTGAGCGCGTCGTATGGCAACTGACGGCCTATCCAGAGCAAGCGTGAATTCAACGCCGACTTGGCTGACCAACCGTCGAGCCAAGCACTAACGGCGGGCAAAGCGCGCTCGCCAACCAGCGCCACGGCAAGGAACGGCTCGAACGTCGAAGCGCTCGCCTCCCACGTAGTCCTAGTCCCTCAAAGATAGAACATCCGATCCTCATCCGACTTGGCCGCATGCGGCTCGGCCTCGCCACGATCCTCGTAGAACTTGAGCACGGCTTCGAGCACTTGATCGGGATCGTCGATCACCTGCATGAGGTGGATGTCTTCGGGATTGATGAGCCCCATCGGCACGAGGGCCGTTTCGAACCAATGCAGCAGGCCCTTCCAAAATTCGCTGCCGACGAGAATGATCGGCACATGCCGCGACTTCTTCGTCTGAATCAGCGTCAATACCTCGGCCAATTCATCGAGCGTGCCGAAGCCGCCCGGCATCACGATGACCGCATCGGAATTCTTGACGAACGTGACCTTGCGCGTGAAGAAGTGTCGGAAACGCAGCGTGATGTCTTGCCACTGGTTGCCCGATTGCTCGTGCGGCAGTTCGATGTTCAAACCCACCGACGGCGCCTTGCCCGCATGCGCGCCTTTGTTGGCCGCTTCCATGATGCCCGGGCCGCCGCCCGAAATGACGGCGAAGCCGGCATCGGATGCCTTGCGCGCGATTTGCGTCGCGAGTTTGTAGTACGGCGAGTTCGGTTTGATGCGCGCCGAACCGTAGATGCTGACGGCCGGGCGGATCTCCGAGAGGTACTCGGTCGCCTCGATGAACTCTGCCATAATCGTGAACATCTGCCATGACGCGCGGGCCTTCTTGGCCGTCGCGCGTTCTTGATCTGCGAGCGATCGCAGACTCGGAATCACTTTTCTCTTGTTCATAATGCCTGCAGAACGGAACCTGAAAGGTAAGACCCTCGTTTTGGTCGACGGATCAAGCTATCTGTATCGGGCCTACCATGCGATGCCAGACTTGCGCGGGCCCGACGGCGAGCCGACGGGAGCGCTTTACGGCTTCATCAACATGTTGCGTCGCATGCGCAAGGATGTCACCGCAGAGTATAGCGCGTGCGTCTTCGACGCAAAGGGCAAGACGTTCCGTGACGATTGGTATCCCGACTACAAAGCCCATCGTCCCTCCATGCCCGAGGACCTCGCCAAGCAGATCGAACCGATCCACTTTGCCGTGCGTGCCCTCGGCTGGCCGCTTCTGATGGTCGACGGCGTCGAAGCCGACGATGTCATCGGCACGCTTGCTTCCGCAGCCGAGCGCGAAGGGATGAACGTCGTCGTCTCCACGGGCGATAAGGATTTGGCCCAGCTCGTCAGCGACCACGTCACGCTCGTCAATACGATGACGAACGAAACGCTCGATCGCGAAGGCGTCGTCGCCAAGTTCGGCGTGCCGCCCGAGCGTATCGTCGATTACCTCTCGCTGATCGGCGACACCGTCGACAACGTGCCCGGCGTCGAAAAGTGCGGCCCGAAAACGGCCGTCAAATGGCTCGCGCAATATGAAACGCTGGACGGCATCGTGGAACATGCGAGCGAAATCAAGGGTGTCGTCGGCGAGAACCTGCGCCGCGCGCTCGATTTCCTGCCGCTCGCAAAAAAGCTGGTCACGGTCGAGCGAGCCTGCGATCTGACCGAGCATGTGGCCTCGATCGAGGAAACCTTGCCGGCTCGGCCCGAGTCTCCGCTCGAATTGCGCGACCTCTTCATGCGGCACGGCTTCAGAACATGGCTGCGTGAGATCGAAACGTTGATCGAAGGCGCCGAGGACGCGCAGGCGGCAGCAGGCGTGGCCGAGCCCACAGGCGTGCTCGCGGCCGAGCCCGCCCCGACGATCGCGCCGGAGCGTTGCTACGAAACCGTGCAGACGTGGGAGCACTTCGATATGTGGCTCGCGAAGATCGACGGCGCGCCATTGACCTCCTTCGATACCGAAACGACATCGCTCGACCCGATGCGGGCGGAACTCGTGGGGATTTCGCTATCGATTGGGGCCGGCTGTGCGGCTTACATCCCCGTCGGCCATCGCGGGCCCGATGCACCCGTGCAACTGCCGCGCGACCAGGTGCTGGCCAAACTCAAACCTTGGCTCGAAAGCCCCGATAAGAAAAAATTGGGCCAACATTTGAAGTACGACGAGCAGGTGCTCGCCAACTACGGCATCGAATTGAACGGCGTCGAGCACGACACGATGCTCGAATCGTACGTGCTCGAATCGCATCGTCCGCACGACATGGATAGCCTTGCGTCGCGTCATCTCGGCGTCAAGACCATCAAGTACGAAGAGGTGGCGGGCAAGGGCGCGCAGCAGATCGGGTTCGACGAAGTGGCGCTCGCGCAAGCGGCCGAATACGCCGCCGAAGACGCCGACATCACATTCCAATTGCACGCGGCGCTGTTTCCACAGGTCGAGCGCGAGCCCGGCTTGCTGTATGTCTATCGCGACATCGAGTTGCCCACGGCGCGCGTGTTGCGCAAGATGGAGCGCAATGGCGTGTTGATCGACAGCGAACGGCTGCGCCGGCAAAGCAGCGAGATCGCGGGGCGGCTCATCGAACTCGAGGCGCAGGCCTATGCGTTGGCGGGCGGCGAGTTCAATCTGGGCTCGCCCAAGCAGATCGGGCAAATCTTCTTCGAGCGGTTGCAATTGCCCGTCATCAAGAAGACGCCGAGCGGCGCGCCTTCCACCGATGAAGAAGTGCTGCAAAAGCTGGCCGAAGATTACCCTTTGCCGAAGCTGCTGTTGGAGCATCGCGGCTTGTCCAAGCTCAAGTCGACCTACACCGACAAGCTGCCGCGCATGGTCAATCCGAAAACCGGCCGCGTGCATACGAACTATGCGCAGGCCGTGGCCGTGACAGGGCGGCTCGCATCGAACGATCCTAATCTACAAAACATTCCCGTGCGCACGGCGGAAGGCCGCCGCATCCGTGAAGCGTTCATCGCGCCCGAAGGTAGCAAGATCATCTCGGCCGACTACTCGCAGATCGAGCTGCGCATCATGGCGCATATTTCGGGCGATGAGTCGTTGCTCCGCGCGTTCGCGCAAGGCGAAGACATTCACCGCGCGACGGCGGCCGAGGTGTTCGGGGTGACGCCGCTCGAAGTGTCGAGCGATCAGCGACGCATCGCCAAAGTCATCAACTTCGGCTTGATCTACGGTATGAGCTCGTTCGGGTTGGCCGCCAACCTCGGGATCACGCGCGATGCCGCAAAGCTTTATATCGATCGCTATTTCGCGCGCTATCCCGGCGTCGCTCGGTACATGGACGACACGCGTTCCAGCGCCAAGGTGAAGGGCTATGTCGAAACGGTTTTCGGCCGTCGTCTGTGGCTGCCCGAGATCAACGGCGGTAATGGCCCGCGCCGCCAAGCGGCCGAACGTGCGGCCATCAATGCGCCGATGCAAGGCACGGCGGCCGATCTCATCAAATTGTCGATGATCGCGGTGCAAGGGTGGCTCGAACGAGAGCAAGCCAAGAGCCGCATGATCATGCAAGTGCATGACGAACTCGTGCTCGAAGTGCCCGACGACGAACTGCCTGTCGTACGCGAAAAGCTGCCGCAATTGATGTGCGGCGTCGCGGCGCTGAAGGCGCCGCTCGTAGCGGAAGTGGGCGTCGGGGCGAACTGGGAGGAAGCGCATTGATGCGCTGATCGGGCTCATGCTCGCGCCCGTATGGCTTCAATAAGCCGTGATGGGTTCGCGCGAGCATGCGTCTTCGCGCACAATGGCCGAGCGACACGCGCGCCGCAAATCACGAGCGCGCGACCGAACCGAATCATCAACGGCATAGGGGTATCGGCATGCATCGTTTTATCGTCGTGGGGGGAGGCGCGGGTGGGCTCGAGTTGGCCACGCGCCTCGGGGATCGTTACGGCGCGCGCAAGAACGGCGGGGAGCCGCGTGCGCTCGTCACGCTAGTCGATCGCTATCCGACGCATATCTGGAAGCCGTTACTGCATGAGGTGGCTGCAGGCAGTCTCGATCCGTTCACGCAGGAACTCGAATATGCGGCGCAGGCGCGCTGGCATGGGTTCGAATTTCAGCAGGGCGATCTCGTTGGGATCGATCGCGGCGCCAAGCGCATCACGATCGCGCCCGTCATCGATTCCGACGGCGCGGAACTGTTGCCGCAGCGCATGCTCGAGTACGACACCCTCGTGATCGCGATCGGCAGCACGACGCATTTTTTCGGTGTGCAGGGCGCGGCCGAGCATTCGATCGCACTCGATACCGTTGCGCAAGCGGAGCGGTTCAGAAAGCGCCTCATCGCCGCGTGCATGCGGGCCGAGCATCAACCTCACGCCACGGTCGAGTCGGGGTTGGGGCCGTCCGCCGAGGCGGAGGCTCGCATTCAAGTGGCGATCGTGGGCGGCGGGGCGACCGGCGTCGAACTGTCCGCCGAACTGCGCAACACCGCGCAGGTGCTCTCGGCCTACGGCTTGCACAAGCTCGATCCGCGGCACGACATCGGCATCGTATTGATCGAGGCGGGGCCTCGCATTTTGCCGGCGCTGCAGGAGCGCGTATCGAGCGCGACGGCCGAATTGCTGCGCAAGCTGGGTGTGAAGCTGATGATCGGCGAGACCGTGGCGGAGGTTGCGCCCGGGGTGGTCCGTACGGCAAGCGGCAAGAGCGTGCGGGCCGACCTCACCGTTTGGGCGGCCGGCATCAAGGCTCCGGCCGTGCTGGGGCAGCTCGACGGCCTCACGGTCAATCGCTTGGGCCAACTTTGCGTGCGTCGCACACTGCAAACCGAACTAGACGAAAACATCTTCGCGCTTGGCGATTGCGCGGCGTGCCCATGGCCCGGCCAGGAACGCAATGTGCCGCCCCGAGCTCAGGCGGCGCACCAGCAAGCGAGCTTTCTGCTGCGCGCGATGTCGAGCCGGCTCGAAGGCAAGGCCCTGCCGGAATTCACGTATCGCGATTTCGGCTCGCTGGTGTCGCTCGGGCACTTCAGCGCGGTGGGCAACCTGATGGGAGGGCTCATCGGCGGCAGCATGCTCGTCGAAGGGCTGTTCGCGCGCTTCATGTATATGTCGCTGTACCGGCTGCATATCGCCGCGTTGCACGGCTACCCCCGGATGATGCTCGATACCGTGGCGCATTGGCTGCGGCGCACCACGCTGCCGCGCGTGAAGTTGCATTAGTGCGGGAGGATGGCTCGCGGCCGCGCGGGCCGTCCGGCACCATTCACTTGGTCTGAAATCGGTCGCGCTTCGTGATATGCCAGGCTCCAATCGCGTAGGCTCGCCGTTTTCAGTCAAGCAGCGCTCTCCCGTCGCACCGTGTGGCGGGGAACTGCTCCACCGATACGATGAGCCATCCTTCTCTCGCGACCCACATGGTGTCGCTCCCCGACGGCAAAACAGGCAATAACGCGCTCGGCTACTGCACCTCCACGGCCCGAGATCCCAGCCGCACGATCGTTTTACGCCCCATCGGCCAGGCTTGGCCGAAAAGGGTGTTCAAGGGAATTCGCGTTGCCGTCAAGTGGTTGAAGCTGCCGGGGCAGCCCGAATTTCTGCACATTCTCGACGGGGAGACTTCAACGACGATGGCGTTGCCGCGGCGTTTGCAACAGCGGTCCACGGCGGATCTCGTCGTCGTGCGCACGGTGCGCACCCAACATTACCCGGCCGATATCGCGCTTTACTACGGCAGCGCATCGGCGCTGGCCGGCAACATGATCACCGTCTCGCCCCTGAGCCGGTGGCGGCGCGACTTGCCTGCCGGATCCGCGGTCGAGTTGCTCAACCTGAGCGCGCCGGGCAACGCACCGAAAAACGGGCTTTTCGGCACGCAGGCGTTCATCGCCAACAACTCGTCGGCCAGCGTTAGGTTGCTGAAGGATTCTCCGGGCGGTTAGCTGCGAGCGCTCGCTCAAGGGCGGCGAGCGCCGCCCTCTCAAGGATTCGGCCCGGTCGCGATCGGTCGCGACGGGTCGGAGCACCACTCGCTCCAGGACCCCACGTACACCGCTGCGCCGTGCAACCCGGCTACCTCCATCGCGAGCGCGTTATGGCACGCGGTTGCGCCGGAGCCGCACTGCAGCACCACGTGCTCGGGCGTTTTTTGGCCCATGACCGCGCCGAATTCCGCGCGCAGCGTGTGGGCCGACTTGAAGCGCCCGTCGGAGGTCAGGTTGTCCTTGAAGAAGCGATTGAGCGCACCCGGGATGTGGCCTGCAACGGGATCGATCGTCTCGTTTTCCCCGCGATAGCGGTCGGGCGAGCGCGCATCGATGACGACCTGAGCACCGCCCTTCATGTTTGCCAGCAAGTGTTGGGCGTCCACGGTCACGGCAAGCGGGGCGGCAGCTTTGAAGTCACCGCGCGCCGCGGCGCCGGGCGCTGCGGTTTCGAGTTTTTGTCCGGCGGCTTGCCACGCTTGCAGGCCGCCGTCGAGCACTGCAACGGAATCGTGGCCCAGCCAGCGCAAGAGCCACCAAAGGCGCGCCGCATAGGCGCCGCCTTGGGCGTCGTAAACGACGACTTGCTGGTGCTCCTTCAGCCCGTGCTTAGCGAGGGTATCGACGAGCGCATCGCGGGCCGGTAGCGGGTGCCGGCCGTTCTTGCCCGTCTTTGCGCCGGACAGGTCGCGATCGAGGTGCAGATAATGGGCGCCGGGGATATGGCCCGACGCATAGGCTTGCTCGCCGGCGCTCGGGTTGGCGAGGTCGAAGCTGCAGTCGAAGACCAAGACGCTGCCTGGGGCGCTGGATAAGCGCTCCGCCAGGTTGTCGGCCGAAATGAGAGTGGTGTAATGCGTGTGCGGCATGATGGGCACCTCGGTGGCGAGCGAACTCCCGCTTGGACGGCGGACGATTGACTGCAGTCTAAACAAAAAGACGGGCAAGAGGCGTATTCGCCGTCTTGCCCGTCGTCAGATCGGGGCGCTTGGCCGCACGCGAAGAGCGAGCCGTGTCAGATTTCGCCCAGTTCGCGCCGCAGGAACTCGTGGAAATGCTGCATGCCGTCTTCCATCGGGCTCTGATAAGGCCCGACCTGCGACTCGCCGCGCTCGAGCAGCGCAAGGCGGCCGGCGTCCATGCGCTCGCCGATCTCATCGTCTTCTCGTGCCGTCTCCATATAGGCTGCGCGCTCCGCTTCGACGAACTCTCGCTCGAACAGGGCAAATTCCTCGGGGTAGTAGAACTCCACGATGTTCGTCGTTTTGCGCGGGCCGCGCGGAATCAGCCACGAGACGACGAGCACATGCGGGTACCACTCGATCATGAGCCCTGGGTAGTACACCATCCAGATGGCGCCATATTCGGGCGGTTCGCCGTCGCGCACGCGCAGCACTTGGTCGTGCCACTTGCGGTAGACCGTGCTGCCGGGCTTGGACAGCCCGTTATGCACGCCCACCGTCTGGACGCTGTACCAATCGCCGAACTCCCACGTCAGATCGTCGCAATTGACGAAGCTGCCGAGGCCCGGATGAAACGGCACGACGTGATAGTCCTCGAGATAGACCTCGATGAACGTCTTCCAGTTGTAGTTGCACTCGTGCACTTCGACGTGATCGAACATGTAGTCCGTGAAGTCGAAATGATGCTGCGTGCCGAGCTTCGCCAGATCTTTCGCGACGTCCCGGCCTGCAGTCTCGAACAGCAAGCCGTGCCAATTCTGCAGCGGCGTGGCGCCGAGGTTCAGGCAGGGGTTGTCGGCGAAATGCGGCGCGCCGAGCAATTCGCCGTCGAGGTTGTATGTCCAGCGGTGCAGCGGGCAGACGATGTTCTGAGCCTGGCCGCGCCCATTGAGCATGATCGCCTGGCGATGACGACAGACGTTAGATAGCAGCTCCACCTGCGAACGTTGGTTGCGCACGAGCACGCGCCCTTCGTTTTCGCTGGGTAGGGCGAAATAGTTCCCCGCCTCGGGCACCATCAACTCATGCCCGACGTAACGAGGACCCTTCTTGAAAAGTGTTTCGATTTCTCGCGCGAGCAGCGCTTCATCGAAGTAAGCCGTGACCGGCAACTGGCTCGAAATGGCCTTGAGTTGCAAAGCATTGCTCAGATTGGACATTCCCACTCCCGAAAAACGTGAAAGCAGTGAACAACCCAACCATCGAAGATTCGATTTAGGGAACCTGAAATTATACCCCTTTCCCCTTCCTTGGGGCGCTTAAGTGCATGATTTGGGTCAAAAAACCCTGCGCAAAAAGCGATCCCGCAGGGTCTGGGGGCACATCGAGTGTTGTTTTTTTGCCCTCGAGCGGAGGGTCGGGCCGGGGTGGCGGATCGGCTAGGTCGTGCGCTTTTGCCGTAGAATGTCCGACTTGCTTTTATGTTCACCCCTATCCGATGGCGAAGATAGCACCCGAAGGTACGCCCGCGCCCGCTCTCGGCGGCGAACAAGGGGATGCGGCACTGCCCCGGAACTATGAAGCGGCGGTGGCCGAGTTGGAAGAGCTGGTTTCCCGTATGGAGAGCGGCGCCTTGAGCCTCGAGGAGTCGTTGGCCGCGTACCGTCGCGGCGCAGCCCTGGTAGCGTATTGTCAGCAGCAACTGGAAAAGGTGGAGCAGCAGGTGCGCGTGCTCGATGGCGAGACGCTCAAGCCGTTGCCCCCCGGTACGGCCCCCGCGGACAGCGGAGACGATCTATGACTTTTGAAGAATGGATGCGCGCGGTGCTCGCGCGCGTCGAAGCGGCACTCGAACGTTACCTGCCGGCATCGGCCGCCGAACCCGCGCGGCTTCACGAAGCGATGCGCTATGCGGTGCTCGGTGGCGGCAAGCGTATCCGGCCATTGCTCGTGCATGCCGCGGGCGAATTGACGGGGGCGCGGCCGCAGGCTTTGGAAGCGGCGTCGGCGGCGCTCGAGATGATTCACGTCTATTCGCTCGTGCATGACGACATGCCGTGCATGGACGATGACGATTTGCGTCGCGGCAAGCCGACGGTGCACGTCAAGTATGACGAAGCCACGGCGCTGCTGGTCGGGGATGCCCTGCAGTCGCAGGCATTCATCGTGCTGACCGACGAGGCGGCGCTGGACGCGCGTGGGCAGGCGGCCCTCGTGCGCGAGCTGGCGTTTGCGAGCGGCTCGCTCGGCATGGCCGGCGGGCAAGCGATCGACTTGGCGAGCGTGGGGCTGACGCTCACGCGGCCGCAGCTCGAAACGATGCATCGGATGAAGACCGGCGCACTCTTGCGTGCGTCCGTGCGCATGGGCGCGCTGGCCGGAACGGCCCCCGACGCGCGGGCGCTCGCGGCGCTCGACGCCTATGCGGCGGCGGTCGGATTGGCATTCCAAGTCGTCGACGACATCCTCGATGTGACGACCGACTCCGCGACGCTCGGCAAGACGGCGGGCAAGGACGCGAAGGACGGCAAACCGACTTACGTTTCGATTATCGGGCTTGAAGCGTCGCGTGCTTTGGCGGCGCAATTGAGGCGCGACGCGCATGACGCGCTCGCGCCTTTCGGTGAGCATGCACGGCGTTTGGCCGAGCTTGCCGACCTGGTGGTACACCGGGTGAGTTGAACGCGAAGCCCGCTAGCGCGCATTGGCCTCGAGAAGCGCATGAAAAAAGCGGGCGCGTAACTTTTCCTACAATGGAACGACGATGTACGACTTGTTGAAAACCATCGACGACCCGGCGGATCTGCGCCGCCTCGATCGCCGCCAACTGACGCCGCTTGCCGACGAGCTGCGCGCGTTCGTGCTCGACAGCGTGTCGCAAACGGGCGGCCATTTGTCGTCGAATCTCGGCACCGTCGAGCTGACGATCGCCCTGCACTACGTTTTCGATACGCCGCACGACCGTATCGTATGGGACGTGGGCCACCAAACCTATCCTCATAAGATTCTGACGGGGCGTCGCGACCGGATGCCCACGTTGCGTCAGCGCGGCGGCATTTCGGGGTTTCCACGCCGCTCCGAGTCGCAATACGACACGTTCGGCACCGCTCATTCGAGCACCTCGATTTCAGCGGCGCTGGGCATGGCGATCGCAAGTAAGCTCGAGGGCATCGATCGTTTCTCGATCGCCGTGATCGGCGATGGCGCAATGACGGCGGGCATGGCGTTCGAAGCCATGAACAACGCCGGCGTGTGCGACGATTTGCCGTTCCTCGTCATCCTGAACGACAACGACATGTCGATTTCGCCGCCTGTCGGCGCGCTCAATCGCCACCTGGCTCGGCTGATGTCGGGGCGTTTCTATGCAGCTGCCCGCGCGGGCGTCGAGCGCGTGCTGCGCGTTGCGCCCCCGATGCTCGAGCTCGCGCGCAAGCTCGAAGAGCATGCGAAGGGCATGGTGGTGCCCGCCACGCTGTTCGAGGAGTTCGGCTTCAACTACATCGGCCCCATCGACGGGCACGATCTCGACTCGCTGATCCCCACGTTGCAAAACATTCGGGAGTTGCGCGGCCCGCAATTCCTGCACGTAGTGACGAAGAAGGGGCAAGGCTACAAGCTCGCCGAGGCCGATCCCGTGCTCTATCACGGGCCGGGCAAGTTCAATCCGGCCGAGGGCATCAAGCCGCCTAGCTCGCCGTCGAAGAAAACCTATACGCAGGTGTTCGGCGAGTGGTTGTGCGATGCGGCCGAATTGGATTCGCGCGTCGTTGGCATCACGCCGGCCATGCGCGAAGGCTCGGGCATGGTTGAATTCGAGAGGCGCTTTCCCGATCGCTATTTCGACGTGGGCATTGCCGAACAGCATGCGGTGACCTTTGCCGGGGGCATGGCGACCGAAGGCATGAAGCCTGTCGTCGCTATTTATTCGACGTTCCTGCAGCGCGCGTACGACCAGTTGATTCACGACGTCGCGCTGCAAAACCTCCCGGTCGTGTTCGCGATCGACCGGGCGGGGCTCGTGGGCGCCGACGGCGCGACGCACGCGGGGTCCTACGATTTGGCGTTCCTGCGCTGCATTCCCAACATGACCGTGATGGCGCCCGCCGATGAAAACGAGTGCCGCCAGATGCTGTACACGGCGCTGCAGCAGCCCAATCCGACCGCGGTTCGTTATCCGCGCGGCGCGGGCACGGGCGTCGCCACGGTGAAACAGATGGAGGCGCTGCCGGTAGGCCGCGGCGAAATTCGCCGTCAATCGACTGCGCCCAAGGGCAGCCGTATCGCGATACTCGCGTTCGGCACCATGGTCGCGCCGTCACTGGCGGCGGCGGAAGGGCTCGATGCCACGGTCGCGAACATGCGGTTCGTCAAGCCGATCGATGCCGACCTCGTCCGCGAGCTGGCGCAAACGCACGATGCAATCGTCACGGTTGAGGAAGGCTGCATCATGGGCGGTGCGGGCTCGGCTTGTGTGGAATCCCTGCTTGCCAATGGGGTTGTTCGCCCCGTACTACAATTGGGCCTCCCCGACAGCTTCATCGACCATGGCGACCCGGCCAAGTTGCTGGCGGAATGCGGCCTTGACGGCGCGGGCATCGAACGGTCGATTCGCGCACGCTTTTTCGAGCCGGCGGCTAAGCTGGCGGCGCAGCGCGTGGCTTGATCCGGAGCGGGCCGCCCTGAGCGGCCGCCGCATTTTGGATGCACGCATGGGCCTTCGGGCCCATGTTTATTTATTGGCGCGACTTTCGCCGGCCCCTGCGCTCCGGCTTTGCAGCCGCGCCCATCAGGACAAGAAGATGAACCAGATGAATCCCGCCTTCGTCATGCCCGACATTCAAAGCACGGTCGACACGAGGCAGATTCCGATTCAGCGCGTCGGAGTGAAGGGGGTTCGCCATCCGCTGACGGTGCGCACGCCAAGCGGCGACATTCAGCCGACGGTGGGCACATGGAACCTCGACGTGCACCTGCCCGCGCATCAGAAGGGCACGCACATGTCGCGCTTCGTGGCGCTGTTGGAGGCGAGTAAAGCGCCGCTGGTATCGACCACGTTTCGTAAGCTGCTTGCCGAGATGCTCGACAAGCTCGAGGCGACTGGCGGCCGCATCGAGGTCACGTTTCCTTATTTCGTGCCGAAAACCGCGCCGGTTTCGGGCGTGTCGAGTTTGCTCGACTACGAAGTGACATTGACGGGGCAGGCGCGCGACGGTGAAATCCGCACGTTCTTGCGTGTGCTCGTGCCCGTGACCAGCCTTTGCCCCTGCTCGAAGGAAATCTCGCAGTACGGCGCGCACAATCAGCGCTCGCATGTGACGATCGACGTGGAGTTGCTGGCCGATGTGCCCGTGGAGGATCTGATCCGGATGGCGGAGCAAGAGGCTTCCTGCGAATTGTGGGGCTTGCTCAAGCGTCCCGACGAAAAGTTCGTGACGGAGCGCGCGTACGAGAATCCGAAATTCGTCGAGGACTTGGTGCGGGATGTGGCGCAGCGGCTCAACCGCGACGCGCGCATCGTGGCGTACACGCTCGAAGCGGAGAACTTCGAATCGATTCACAACCACAGTGCTTACGCCGTGATCGAGCACGACAAGCGTAAGGCAGCCGCAGCGGCGGCTTAACGCTTCTAACGTTCTAGTGCTGCGGCCGCCCGAGTGCGAGGAGGCGGCAGCCAATCCGCCGCATTGACCGAAGCGCGGTGCAGCTCGCGCCTGGTTCCTGTCATTGCGCTGGCGCTGCCAGCCTACGTTATCGTTCTACCTAGCGTGCCAGCGACGACAAATCCCAGCGCGGCTTCACCGTGAACGCATAGTCCCGGCTTGCTTGGTGCGGCCAGCGTTGCAGACGCAAAGCGCCCGCCAGCGCGATCATCGCGCCGTTATCGGTGCACAGCGCAAGGTCGGGGTAGTGGACCTCGAAGCCGCGCTTCTTGGCGGCGGCTGTCAATGCGTCGCGTAACTGGCGGTTCGCGCCCACGCCGCCCGCGACGACTAGGCGCTTGAGCCGCGTCTGCTTGAGCGCCGCCAGCGATTTGCCGACGAGCACGTCTACGGCAGCGTCAACGAACCCGCGCGCGAGATCGGCCTTCGCTTGCTCGCAGACGTTCGCCCCCAACTGCTTGGTTTGAGTCAGCACAGCGGTTTTCAAACCGCTGAAGCTGAAATCGAGGTCGCCCGAATGGAGCATCGGCCGCGGCAGCGTGACGGCGCCCGGCGTGCCGTAATCGGCGAGCCGTGAGACCTCCGGACCACCGGGATAGCCGAGCCCGAGCAGCTTGGCCGTCTTGTCGAATGCTTCGCCGGCCGCGTCGTCCAGCGTTTCGCCGAGCGTTTCGTAGACGCCCACATCGGTCACCCGCATGAGCTGCGTATGACCGCCCGACACGAGCAGCGCGACGAACGGAAACGGCGGCGGCGCTTCGATGAGCAGCGGCGAAAGCAGGTGCCCTTCGAGATGGTGGATACCGATGGTGGGCTTATCCCACGCGAGCGCGAGTGAGTTCGCGATGCTGGCCCCCACGAGCAGCGCGCCCGCGAGGCCGGGCCCTTGCGTAAACGCGATGGCGTCGATATCGGCGCGCGAGGCGCCCGAGCGGGCGAGCACATCCTCGAGCAGCGGCAACGCCCGGCGGATATGGTCGCGGGAAGCCAGTTCGGGCACGACGCCGCCGTATTCGCGATGCATTGCGATCTGCGAATGCAGCGCGTGGGCGAGCAGGCCGCGCTCGGTGTCGTAGAGCGCGAGCCCGGTTTCGTCGCACGAACTTTCGATGCCGAGAACGAGCATGGTGGGATGGGCGAGGGCGGCGACGGCCATGGCCGGCTATGACAACGCTATAACCATGGCCGCGGCCGCCGCGAGGAATGCGTGGAAAACACGGAAGTATATCAGCGTGCCGACCAGGGCCGCTCTCGCGGGTAGAATGCGCGCCATGGAATCTTTCGATATCGCCGTCATCGGCGCGGGGGCGGCCGGGATGATGTGCGCGGCCGTGGCCGGACAGCGCGGCGCGCGCGTGGCACTGATCGATCATTCGCCGCGCCTTGCCGAGAAGATCCGCATTTCCGGAGGCGGGCGCTGCAATTTCACGAACTTGCAGGCAGGTCCGTCCAACTATCTCTCGGCCAATCCGCACTTTTGCCGTTCGGCGCTCGCGCGCTACACGCCGCGCGATTTCCTTGCGTTGCTCAAGGCGCACCGTGTGAGTTGGCACGAGAAGCACCGAGGTCAACTGTTTTGCGACCATTCGAGCGAATCGATCATCGACCTGCTCGCGGCCGAATGCGACACCGGGCGAGTGGCCTGGCGGCGTCCGGTGACGGTGCATGCCGTAAGGCGTAGCGATACAGGTGTGTTTGCGCTCGAGACGAGCGGCGACGAGATTGCGGCACGCGCCTTGGTGATCGCGACAGGGGGGCTCTCGATCCCGAAGATCGGCGCGACGGATTTCGCTTATCGCCTGGCCAAGCAGTTCGGACACAAGCTCGTCGACACTCGCCCGGCGCTCGTTCCGCTCACGTTCACTTCCGAGGATTGGGCGCCGTTCGCCGCGTTGGCCGGCGTATCGCTGGAAGTCGAGGTGACGGCGGGCTCCAAGCGAGCTTGCGGCTCGTTCATCGAAGACTTGCTCTTTACGCACCGGGGGTTGTCCGGGCCCGGCGTGCTGCAAATTTCCAGCTACTGGCAGAGCGGCGAGCCGATCGTCATCGATTTGCTGCCCGGACTGGATGTCGCCGCGGCGTTGCTCGAGGCAAAATCGAGCGCCACGAAACGCCAGGTCGGCACTGTGCTGGGGCAATGGCTGCCGGCGCGCCTCGCCCATGCTTGGCTCGATGCGCACGCGGTATCCCCGGAAGCCCGCTTGGCCGATTTGTCTGATAAAACTTTGCGCCGCTTGGGCGAGGCATTTTCTCGCTGGACGTTGGCGCCATCGGGAACGGAGGGCTATCGCAAGGCCGAGGTCACCAAGGGCGGCGTCGATACGCGCGAGTTGTCGTCGACGACCATGATGAGTGCGCGTGTGCCGGGGCTTTATTTCATCGGCGAGGCCGTGGATGTCACCGGCTGGCTTGGCGGCTACAACTTCCAATGGGCCTGGGCATCGGGCGTGGCGGCCGGCCAAGCCGCGGCCGAATTCGCTCGCGGCACTTGACAACGCTCGTGTAAATGTGCAGAAGGTCTGCTATACTCCCGGACCTTTGGAAATTTTCGTTTTGGAAACATGACGATCATCCGCGTAAAAGAAAACGAGCCCTTTGAAGTTGCGATGCGCCGCTTCAAGCGCACGATCGAGAAGAACGGCCTGCTGACCGAGCTTCGTGCGCGCGAGTTCTTCGAAAAGCCCACGGCTGAACGCAAGCGTAAGAAGGCGGCGGCCGTGAAGCGCCATTTCAAGCGCCTGCGCAGCCAGATGCTGCCGAAGAAAATGTATTGATCGTCCCGCGGCCGCTGCGGTCGCGCGCGCGTTTCGCGCGCGTGGTTCGAGCGGCGCGCGGTTTCGCCGCGGCATCGGCTGCTCGGTTTGCCCGGGTCGGTAGGTCGATCCGGTTGCTAGGCCTGGCCTCGGTCCCGCTCGCGAATGCGCAGCCTGCGCAAGACCCGCTTGAGGAAGCATCCCAAGCGGGTTTTTGCGCTCAGTGCGCACCATTGCACTATTGCCACCTCCCTTCCTCAGCCGGGTGAAAGATGAGTCTTAAAGATCGTATCAACGAGGACATGAAAACCGCGATGCGCGCACGCGAGACGGGGCGCCTCGCCACGATTCGTTTGCTGCTGGCGGCCATCAAGCAGCGGGAAGTCGACGAACGGACGGTGCTCGACGATGCCGCCATCACGGCCGTCATCGACAAAATGATCAAGCAGCGCAAGGATTCGATCAGCCAATTCGAAGCGGCCGGCCGCACCGATTTGGTCGAGCAGGAGAGCGGGGAGCTTGCCGTGCTTGCCGCTTACATGCCGGCCCAATTGTCGGAGGCCGAAATCAGCGAGCAGGTGCAGGCGGCGGTAGCCGCGACGGGGGCAGCCGGGCCGCAGGACATGGGCAAGGTGATGGGCGTGCTCAAAGGCAAGCTTGCCGGCCGGGCCGACATGACGGCTGTGTCCGCTCTCGTGAAGGCCGCACTTGCCAAGTAAGCGGGCGCGCGAAGCCTGGGTGCTGCGTTGGTGGGAGGCTCGCCGCGATGAGAGTGGCGGCGCCGAGCATGAGCGCAGGGTCCGTTTCGTTCCGCGCGATTGCATGTGATTCCGCACGCCTTTCTCCAGGACCTGCTGAACCGCGTCGATATCGTCGACGTGGTGGGCAAGTTCGTCCAGTTGAAGAAGGGCGGGGCGAATTTCATGGGCTTGTGCCCCTTTCACAACGAGAAAAGCCCTTCGTTCACCGTCAGCCCGACCAAGCAGTTCTATCACTGCTTCGGCTGCGGCGCGCACGGGACGGCCATCGGCTTCTTGATGGAGCACGCGGGGCTTTCGTTCCCCGAGGCGGTGGGCGAACTCGCGCAATCGGTCGGCTTGTCCGTGCCGCAAGAGCCGTCGCCCGCTCGTGGCGGCTACGGCGGTTACGGCGGCTCCGAGGGCCAGGGCGGCCCAACTGGCGCCGAGCGATTCACACCCGTGGACGGCAAGGCAGTTGCCGCGTTGTCGGATCTCATGCAAACGGCGTGCGATTACTATCGCAAAGCATTGCGTGGCGCGCCTCAAGCCATTCAGTACTTGAAGAAGCGCGGGCTGACCGGAGAAGTCGCCGCGCGCTTCGGACTCGGATTCGCGCCCGACGGCTGGCAGAATCTCGAAGCCGCCTTCCCCGATTACCGCAACGATGCGCTAGTCGAGGCGGGCCTCGTCATCGTCAGCGAGAAGCTCGACGCGCAAGGCCAGCCGCGGCGCTACGACCGGTTTCGCGAGCGCATCATGTTCCCGATCCGCAACGTCAAGGGGAAGGTGATCGGGTTCGGCGGGCGCGTGCTCGACAGCGGCGAACCGAAATATTTGAATTCGCCGGAAACGCCGCTATTTAGCAAGGGTAGCGAGCTGTACGGGCTGTTCGAGGCCCGGCTGGCGATTCGCGAGGCGCATTTCGTGTTGGTGGTGGAGGGGTATATGGACGTCGTCGCATTGGCGCAACTCGGGTTTCCGAATGCCGTTGCGACCCTCGGCACCGCTTGCACGCCGGTTCACGTGCAAAAGCTGCTGCGGCAGACCGATACGGTCATCTTCAGCTTCGATGGGGACGCCGCGGGCCGTCGCGCCGCGCGTCGCGCGCTCGACGCGTGTCTGCCGCACGCGGCCGACAATCGCACGATCCGCTTCTTGTTTCTGCCGCCGGAGCACGATCCCGATAGCTTCGTCCGTGAATTCGGCCGGGACGCTTTCTCGGAGCAGATCGAGCATGCGTTGCCGCTGTCGCAGTTCATGTTGAACGAGGTGCTGGCGGGCAAGGAACTCGATACGCCGGAAGGACGCGCCCGCGCGTTGTTCGATGCCAAGCCGCTGTTGCAGGCGCTGCCGGCCAATGCGCTGCGCGCGCAGATCATGCACATGTTCGCCGATCGCTTGGGCGTGCCGTTCGAAGAGGTGGCCGCACTATGCGAGGTCGATACGCGCATCGCCGCGGCCGCCAAGCGCGCGCCCGCACGCAAGGACCGGCGGCGCGTCACGGGTATCGAGGAACGCGCGTTGCGCAATTTGGTGATGTACCCGCGCATCGTTTCCGTCTTGGACGAAGCGAGCGAGGAAAGCCTGTTCAACCAAAGCCACCATGGCGAATTGTTCGCCGAAGCGGCCACGCACGCGCGCGCCTTGGGTGAGGCGGCTGAATTTCGGCACCTGTCGGATCTGCTTAGAAATGGGGTCAATGCTGCGACTTTCGAAGAAATCTTCCGCGAAATTCTGGTCTATGATGAAAACGTGCGTGATTTGCTCATGCACGATGTGGAAGACGCCGCCGCGGCCGAGCAACAGCAGGAGCGCGAGCGCATCGCCGCCGAGGAATTCCAGGCTGCCATCCTAAAGATTCGTTACGACGCGTGCTGCGAGCGGCTCGAGCGCTTGTCGCGCCAGTCCAAACTGACGCCCGAGGAAATCGATCAATTCGCGGATCTGAACCGGCAACGCGCCGAGATGAAACGGCAGCTCGGGCTTTGAAAGGGGGATTGCGCCGTGTGTGCTATAATAAAAGGTTTTCAGCGGTTCAGTTTGTCTTTTCGAAGCAATGGCGCTAGGGCAAAGGCGAGATAGCGATGGCAAAGACTACGGGCGCAAAGGCGGCTGCGAAAGGTGCGACGGGGGCGAGCAAGGGCAAGACCCAGGGCTCGGGCCAGCGTGCCGAGCGGCCGGCGCGCAAGGAAGTCGTTGCTCGGTCGGCTATCGTTTCTGTCCGTAAGACAACGGCTGCAAGTGCAGCGGAGCGGGCCGGCAAGAAGCCGGCGAGCTTGGGGGCTGTACGAACTTCGGCGGCAGCCGCCGACATGACCAAGGCGGCACGAGCGTCCGCCAAGCCGGAGACGAGAGCCGCCGCCGCAAGGCGATCCGGTTCGAAAAGCGCAGGGGGCGCGGCTGCCACGCCGGACGATTCGGCAGTGCGTGAAACCCAGGTATCCACGGTGCAACCGGCTGAAGTCCAGCAGCCGCGAGTCGAGACTATAGCCGGTACGGCGAACTCCATGACGAAAAAGCTGAACGAAGTATCCGTCGATGACGACGCAACCCAAGGCGAAGAGCAGCAAGCTGCTCCGGCCAAGGGTGAAAAGGCCAAGGCGCGCGATCGTCGCGCGAAGGAAAAGGCGCTGCTGAAGGACGCGTTCGCGTCCAGTCAGCCCGGTACGGCGGAGGAGCTCGAAGAGCGTCGCTCGAAGCTGCGCGCGCTGATCAAGCTCGGTAAAGAGCGCGGCTTTCTGACGTACGCGGAAATCAACGACCACCTGCCCGACAACTTCGCCGAGACCGAGGCGATCGAAGGCATCATCAGCACGTTCAACGACATGGGCGTGGCTGTGTACGAGCAGGCGCCCGACGCGGAAACGCTGCTCCTGAACGACAATGCGCCGGCCGCCTCGTCGGACGACGAAGTCGAAGAGGAAGCGGAAGTCGCGCTGTCGACGGTCGATTCCGAATTCGGTCGCACGACCGACCCGGTCCGCATGTACATGCGTGAGATGGGCACGGTCGAGCTGCTTACGCGCGAAGGCGAAATCGAGATCGCGAAGCGAATCGAGGATGGCCTCAAGCACATGGTGATGGCGATCTCGGCGTGCCCGACGACGATCGCGGACATCCTTGCGATGGCCGAGCGCGTCGCGAACGAGGAGACTCGCATCGACGAACTCGTCGACGGCCTCATCGATCCGAACGCGGAAGACGCTGACGGTTTCTCGGCGCAGGAAGCGGAAGCGATCGAGAGCGAGACCGAGGAAGCAGAGGAAGAGGACGAAGAGGAAGAAGAGGACGACGACGGCACCGCGCAGGCGACGGCCAACGCGGCGCAACTGGAAGCGCTCAAGCGCGTCTCGCTCGAGAAGTTCGCGTTGATCAGCGAATGGTTCGACAAGATGCGTCGTGCGTTCGAGAAGGAAGGCTACAAGTCGAAGTCGTACCTGAAGGCGCAAGAAACGATTCAAAACGAACTGATGTCGATTCGCTTCACGGCGCGTACGGTTGAACGGCTGTGCGATACGCTGCGCGCGCAAGTGGACGAAGTGCGTCAGGTCGAGCGTCAGATTCTGCATATCGTCGTCGACAAGTGCGGCATGCCGCGCGCCGAGTTCATTGCGCGCTTCCCGGGCAGCGAGACGGATCTCGACTGGGCCGAGAAGATCGTGGCCGAAGGGCATCCGTACAGTGCGATTCTCGCGCGCAATATTCCCGCGATCCGCGAGCAGCAGCAGCGTTTGCTCGATTTGCAGGCGCGCGTGGTGTTGCCGCTGAAGGACTTGAAGGAAACGAACCGTCAGATGGCGGCCGGCGAATTGAAGGCGCGTCAGGCGAAGCGCGAGATGACAGAGGCCAACTTGCGTCTCGTGATTTCGATTGCGAAGAAGTACACGAACCGCGGTTTGCAGTTCCTCGATCTGATTCAGGAAGGCAATATCGGCTTGATGAAGGCCGTGGATAAATTCGAGTACCGTCGTGGTTATAAGTTTTCGACGTACGCCACGTGGTGGATTCGCCAGGCCATTACGCGTTCGATCGCCGACCAGGCACGCACCATCCGGATTCCGGTTCATATGATCGAGACGATCAACAAAATGAACCGTATTTCGCGGCAGATTCTGCAGGAGACGGGTCTCGAGCCCGATCCGGCGACGCTCGCGGAAAAGATGGAAATGCCGGAGGACAAGATCCGCAAGATCATGAAGATCGCGAAGGAGCCGATCTCCATGGAAACGCCGATCGGCGACGACGACGATTCGCATCTGGGCGACTTCATCGAGGATACGAACACGGTCGCACCGGCCGATGCCGCGTTGCATGCCAGCATGCGCGATGTCGTGAAGGATGTGCTCGATTCGTTGACGCCGCGCGAAGCGAAGGTGCTGCGTATGCGTTTCGGTATCGAGATGAGCACGGATCACACGCTCGAAGAAGTGGGCAAGCAATTCGACGTGACGCGCGAGCGCATCCGTCAAATCGAAGCCAAGGCGCTGCGCAAGCTGCGTCACCCGAGCCGCTCGGACAAACTGAAGTCGTTCCTCGAAGGCAACTGATTTCGGATTCGTCTATGAGGTCGATGTAGCAAAAAAAGCCCGGCGTGCAAGCGCTGGGCTTTTTAGTTGGCTGTGTCACTCGCAGGTTGCCGGCGGGCGGATGTGGGGTGCCGGCTTCGGTCGCGGGCGCTCGGTGGGGCGTTGTTCGTTGAACCGACAGTGGATTCGCGCTTATTTGATGTTTCGGATTTGCGCGCGGCTGCATTAGCCGATAGACTCGCAGTCTTTGCGCGATGTAGTCGAAGTCGCGGGCATGCATTCGCCACACACACGCGAAGCATTCAACATCCAATCGTGCGAATAGTGTGCGATGGGCCGGACGCCGTGCTGGTTGCAGGCAGCGGACTCATAATCCGCCTCCGAAAGGACACCGTGGGTTCGACTCCCACCCGGCCCACCAAGGCTTTCCCAGCCGATTCGTTGCTTATTTTGCGCTCCGCAAATCTAGGTTTGTTCCGCAATTCGCCCTTCTTGATCGGCCCGACCTTGTCTGTCCGCCGGTTCCGCATGTAGTGCTCGGAAAAGCAGCTTGGCCACGGGTTCAGCATTGAGAACATGGGCTGCGCGAGCGGCACGCTTGGCGCAGGCGTCAATCATGATTTCAGTCAGGGATGTTCGCGCCAAATGGAAGGTTTCGAATGTGTCCGATCAGTCCAGCCCCTTGATTTTATTCTGGTTGAACATCTTGACTGGGGCGTCCGCGCACATCACCCCGACCACCGAACAGTAGTCAACTGCCTCCGGGCGGCTTTTTACGTTCGATCATCGAGACGTGGAACGAGACCGCGTGTCGTTCTGGCGCGATTCCGGCTCGCCGCGCAGCACCCAATCGAGCGTATGGGTAGTCGTGATCCGGCTCGATCCCGTCGGGAAGCAAATCAATATGTTTCAGCACGTCGATCGCATCCAGCCGGGCGTCGGTCTCGACAGGCACCGCTTTAAACACCCGAAGAAGTCGGGTCTTGTGACGGTTCCGCACCCGAAGAAGGACCTGCCAATCGGGACGACGAAGAGCATCCTGAAGGCCGCCGGTTTGCAATAACCGGCGGTTTTTCGACGCGGGATGTGGGTAACTGACTAGGGAAGGATGAAATGGAATTTCCCATCGCTATTCATAAGGACGATGGGAGCGTCTATGGAGTGACCGTGCCGGACATTTCTGGCGTCCACTCTTGGGGCGACACCATCGATGAAGCAATGCGTAATGCGAAGGAGGCGATTGTCGGGCATGTGTCGACTTTGGTTGAGCTTGGCGAGAATATCGATTTCAACTGTTCGTCTGTAGAAGATCTGTCCGCAAAGCCGGAGTACGCTGGAGCCGTATGGGCGCTGGTTGATATTGATCTCTCGAAGCTCGACTCGAAGCCGGAGCGGATCAACATTAGCATCCCGCGTTTTGTCTTACATAAGATCGATACCTACGTCGAATCACGGTACGAAACCCGAAGCGGATTTCTTGCGCGTGTCGCGTTGGAAGCATTGGCACATCAGTCATGACCGCTCACAGTAAAACGGAATGATCAGCCCCGCTGCGGCGGGTCTTTTTTCTCCTGCATGCGGCTGTAAGCGGTGCGATATTGGACGGCATTGCATTGCGGGAAATCGCTCCGCGATAGGTTCCATCTGGCCAACGATGGCCAGTGGTCGAGTCGGCGAATATGTCTTAGCGGCGCACGAATGCGCCTCGGGGTGAACTCGAGAACGCGGTTGCCGCGGAACCCCCATGCATCTGCATGCAGCACGCGACAGCCCTTGCACGGCACCAGATCTGTGCTGCGCTGCTTCACGGTGAGGCTTCTTGCCCGCGCACGGTACCGTGGACTGCATGGAGAACCTTGCCTGACGCGGGAGATGATGAATTGGCACGGAACTCGCTTGGTGATCTCCCCAGGCGAATCAACGGCGATTCGCTCCGAATACCACATTGAACATCACTCAATAGTGGGCCGCCCGGCAACGGGCCCCCCAGGGCAACGGCGTCCTGCGCACCCGGTCTTTCGATCGGCTGCGCAGGACGCCGTTTTGTTTGGTAGACACCCCATGTCAGGCAAAGCCACTCGCATCGAGATTTTCAGTCTGCGCACCGCCCCGACGCGGGCGTTTCACCTTAGCTGGATCGCGTTCTTCGTGTGTTTTTTCGCATGGTTCGCGTGCGCACCATTGATGCCGCTGTTCGCGCGGCAATTTCAGTTGAGCCCCGCCGACGTTGCGAACATCAACATCGCCGCCGTATCCGCGACGATCCTCGCACGACTGATAATCGGTCCGATGTGCGACCGTTTCGGTCCGCGCCGCGTCTATGCGGGGCTGCTGACGCTCGGTGCAATCCCGGTATTCGCGGTCGCGTTCAGCCACGACTACTGGACATTCCTGCTTTGCCGGCTCGGTATCGGCGCGGTCGGCGCGAGCTTCGTCATCACCCAGTACCATACCTCGGTCATGTTCGCGCCGAACATCGTGGGCACCGCGAACGCGACGGCGGCCGGTCTGGGTAACGCCGGCGCCGGCCTCGCGCAAGCGTTCGTGCCACTGCTGCTCGCCGTCGCGATGATGCTCGGATTCGGCGACGCCTCGGCTCTGCGCATCGCTTTGATCGTGCCCGGCGTCGCCATGCTGGCCGTCGCGGTGCTCTATTGGCGCTATACGCAAGACAGTCCGCGTGGCGATTTCATCGCGCTGCGCGCAGCGAACGAGACGGTGGCAAGTGACAAGCAGGGAGGCTGGGCGAGCTTTGTCGCCGCGTGCCGAAACTACCGTGTCTGGCTGCTGGCCATGACCTATGCCGCGAGCTTCGGCGTCGAGGTGTTCATTCACAACATCGCATCGCTGTACTACGTGGATCACTTTCACCTTTCGCTGAAGGACGCGGGGCTCGCGACCGGCGTCTTCGGCGCCCTTGCGCTGTTCGCTCGCACTTTGGGCGGCTGGCTGTCCGATCGTTTTGCAACCGCGCGCGGCCTCGAGGTGCGCTCGGTACTACTCGGGGGGCTGATCGGTGCCGAAGGCCTCGGTTTGCTCGCATTCGCGCACGCTGGCAATGCTGGGGCCGCAATCAGCGCGATGGTCGTATTCGGCCTGTTCCTGCATATGGCGTGCGGCGCCAGCTATGCACTCGTGCCGTTCATCGATCGCCAGGCGCTCGGCGGGGTCGCAGGGATTGTCGGCGCCGGGGGCAACGTCGGCGCGGTGGCGGCCGGCTTTCTAATGAAGGGCGTCGGCGACGTGCAGCAGACGCTGACGATCATGGGTGGCTTCGTGCTCGCGTCGGCGCTGTGCGCGTTCGCAGTACGTTTCAGCGCCGAGCACAAGGCCCGAGAAGCGGCGCTATGCGCGAGCGCGCTCGCCGCGAAAGTCAATTGACGGCGCAGGCGTCCGCTCCTGCTCCCGAAAGGTCCGCCGAGCACAAGCGCGGCAGGACCCTCGTTCCGACGCTCGTTCCCTCGCTAGCGTGACGTTTTCGCCCGGTCCAAGACAAGAGAGGGCGTGTCGTTAGCGCGAAGATGCGCCGTACGCAGCCAGAAATACATCCACCGCCCGCGTCACCACAGGCAAGATCTTCGCCGGCGTAATACTGACGGAATACCCCAGCGTGGCTATATCGACGAGCTCCGCTTCGTAAAGCGCCCGAAGGTGGTGGGCGGCCACGTCCGCATCACACGCTTTCAACGTGCCCGCGGCAATCGCCTCGAGCAGGAAATCGCGCACGCGGGCCCAGCCCTGCTTGGGTCCCGTCTCGTACATGACGCGCCCTAGCGTCGAGCGTGCGCTTTCCTCTATCGCAAGCCGCCGCAGCGCGATGATCGATGGCCTGAGGATCGCGGGCAGATAGTGTCGTCCGAAGGCGATCAGCGAGTCTCGCAGCGCAATGTCGAGCCGCAACTGACTGAACGATTCGAGAATCTCGCTCGCCGCGTTGACCATGACCTCGGCGAACAACGCTTCCTTCGAGTTGAAATAGCCATACAGCGTAGCCTTGGACGCGCCGGAGCGAGTGGCGATATCGGCCATCGACGCCTGATGAAAGCCCACCTCCATGAACACCTCGTGCGCGGCCTCGACGATCGACTGCCGCTTTTCCTCCGTCTTCTTCCTCATCTCCTGAACCCGGTGTGTAGCGTTATCCGCAGCCGGCAAGTGTAACCGTAAGCCGTCGTCCATCCGTTCGTACGCATTCGCTACGAAGGCGCCGCTCCGCCGAAAGCGATTGACACCCAAGATTTGCTGTATTATAAACCAAACCGTTCAGTTTAGTTAAAGGTGAGAGGTCCATGTTGTGCACATCATCGACAAGAACGGCTCGCTGGGCGGCGGGGCGAGCGGGCGTGGCAGTTGGTGTCGCGGTGGTGATCGGTTTGACGGCATGCGCATCGAAGCCAGAGTCCGGCACCGCACGGCCGAGAGAGATCGGCAGCTATGCAACGGCTCGCAGCTTTGCGGCCGACGACGGAGCGACGGCTGCGTGGCCGCAAGATAGCTGGTGGCAGCGGTACGGCGATTCCCAACTCGATCGGATCGTCGGCGAAGCGCTGGCGGGGTCTCCGACCCTGGCGGCCGCGGCCGCACGGCTACGCAACGCCGAGGCGACCGTCCAGCAATCGCATTCCGCATTGTTGCCCGACGTATCGGCGCAGGCTAAGGTCGACAAGGAAAAGCAGAGCTACAACTATCTCACTCCGCCCGCGTTCACTCCGAAGGGCTGGCGTCCGGCGGGCCAGGCTTCGCTCGACTTTTCGTACGAACTCGATTTCTGGGGAAAGAATCGTGCGGCGCTCGCTGCGGCAACCTCGGAGGCTGAAGCCGCGCGAGCCGACGCGGCGCAATCGCGGCTCGTGCTATCGACCTCGGTCGTCGATGCCTACGCGGATCTCGCGCGCCTCTATGCGGAACGCGACTGTGCGAGCGCCGCGCTCGATGTCCGCACGAAGACGGCTGCGCTGTTCACCGATCGCAAGGCGGAAGGGCTCGAAACCGAAGGCGCCGTGCAACAAGCCATCGAACGGCGCGGCAGCAGTAAAGCGGACCTGTTGTCGATCGACGAATCGATCGCATTGACGCGTAACCGCATCGCCGCTTTGATCGGAGCCGGCCCCGACCGCGCATTGAGCATCACGCGTCCTGCCGTCGCCATCGATCAGCGCTTCGGCCTGCCTCCCGACGTGACGCTGCAGTTGCTCGCGCGTCGTCCCGACATCGTCGTCGCGCGGCTGCGTGCGCAAGCCGCTGCGAAACGCATCGACGTGGCCGCGGCGCAGTTCTATCCAGACATCAGCCTGAGTGCGGTGATCGGCATGCAATCGCTGGGGCTCAATTTGCTGACGAAGTCGGGGTCCGTTTTCGGCAACGTGGGGCCCGCGATCTCGCTGCCGATCTTCAACGCCGGCCGCTTGCGCGGGCAATATCGCGGCGCGCAGGCGACGTACGACGAAGCGGTGGCGAACTACGACGACACGCTCGTGAAGGCGCTGCACGATGTCGCGGATGCCGCCGTGAGCGACCGTGCGCTGCAGCCGCGCATCGATGCGACCAAAGCCGCGTGGGTTGCCGCCGCGCGTGCGCGCGATTCGATCAAGGCGCGGTACGAGGGCGGCCTCTCCAACTACCTCGACGTGCTCAGTTCGGAAGACAGCCTGATCGATGCGCAACGGCAACTCGCCGACATCCAGGCGCGCGCGTTCACGCTGGATATCGCGCTGACCCGCGCATTGGGTGGCGGCTACACATCCGACGCCGACTCGTCTCGTCCCAGTCAACACTCAAAAGCCGAAAGCCAATAGCTAATAGCTAAGTCGATAGTCAAGACAAATAGGAACTCCCATGTCGAACTCTATGCATGCCGCGCTTCAGAGCGCGGAAGTCGCCGGCGTCGAACCCATTGCCGCCGCGTCGGATTCGCCTTCGAGCCGCCGCAAGAAGCTGTTCGCACTGCTCGGTCTCGCGATCGTGCTCTGCGCTGCCGGATCGGCCGCCTACTGGCACTTCGTTGCCTCCCGCTATGTGTCGACCGACAACGCGTATACGTCCGCCGAGACAGCATCGATTACGCCGGCTGTCACGGGCATCATCAAGAGCGTCAACGCAGTGGATACGCAATACGTCCACAAAGGAGACGTGCTCGTCGTCATCGACGACACCGATGCCCGGATTGCGCTCGCGCAAGCACAGGCGCAGGTCGGACAAGCCGAGCGCAAAGTGCGCGGCTACCTCGCAACCGATAAAGGGCTGACGGCGGCTGTCCAGGCCCGCGCCGCGGACGAAGCGCGCATGCAGGCGCAGATCGCTTCCGCGCAAGCCGACTACGATCGCACGGCGCTCGACCTGCAACGCCGCCAGAAGCTCGCGGCGAACGGTTCGGTGTCGGGCGAAGAACTGAGCAACGCGCGTGCGGCATTCGCCTCGGCGAAGGCCTCGCTCGAGGCGGCGCGGGCCGCAGCCGCGCAGGCGCGCGCATCGCGTGGCGAAGCGGTCGGCTCGCTCGACGCGAACAAGGTGCTGATTGCCGACACGACCGTCGATACGAATCCCGAAGTGCTGCTCGCCCGCGCCAAACGCGACCAGGCGCGAGTGGATCTCGAACGCACGGTTTTGCGCGCGCCGTTCGACGGGGTCGTGGCCAAGCGTCAGGTGCAGACTGGCGAGCGCGTGAATCCCGGCGACACCTTGATGACGGTCGTGCCGACGAGCAGCATGCACGTCGACGCGAATTTCAAGGAAGTCCAACTCGAGAAGGTTCGTATCGGTCAGCCGGTGACGCTGACCGCCGATCTGTACGGCAACGATGTGACCTACCATGGCCGCGTCGAAGGGCTGTCGGGCGGGACCGGAGCGGCGTTCGCGATGATCCCGGCGCAGAACGCCACCGGCAATTGGATCAAAGTGGTGCAGCGGCTGCCCGTGCGTATCGCGATCGATCCCGCCGAACTGAAGGCGCATCCGCTGAGCGTCGGACTGTCGATGGAAGCCGAAATCGACACGCGCGCGCCGCGAGCGGATTGACGGGGGCGCGCTCATGACTACGGAGAACGCTTCGCACGCACCGTTGACAGGCGGCGCGCTGCTGATGGGCGGCTTGATGCTGGCCATGGCCAATTTCGTCGCGGTGCTCGATACGACGATCGCGAACGTGTCGGTGCCGAACATCGCGGGCGCGCTAGGCGCGTCGTCTTCGCAAGGGACGTATGTGATTACGTCGTATGCGGTGGCCGAAGCCATTACGGTGCCGCTGACGGGCTGGCTCGCGAATCGCTTCGGCACGGTGCGCGTGTTCGTGCTCGCGCTCCTGACCTTTGGCCTGTGCTCGGCATTGTGCGGGTTGGCGACCTCGATGAATATGCTCGTGCTGTTCCGCATATTTCAGGGGCTGGGCGGCGGACCGTTGATGCCGCTGTCGCAAACGCTGCTGCTGCGCATCTTTCCAAAAGAAAAGGCGCCGATGGCGATCGGCCTGTGGAGCATGACGACGCTCGTCGCGCCGGTGCTCGGGCCGATTTTGGGCGGCGTGCTCTGCGATCGCTTGCATTGGGCTTACATCTTCTACATCAACGTGCCCGTTGCGTTGATCTGCGCGCGGGGCGCGTACCAACTGCTGCATCGGTATGAGACGGCACTGCAGCGTGTCCGCATCGACGCGGTCGGCCTGACCCTTTTGATCGTATGGGTCGGCTCGCTTCAGCTGATGCTCGACGAAGGCAAGGACAAGGATTGGTTCGCGTCGACCGAAATCGTGGTGTTGGCCGTCGTCGCTGCGATCGGCTTCGCGGCTTTCTTGATTTGGGAAATGACCGAACGCCACCCGGTGGTGGACCTTCGCGTGTTCCGGCATCGCGGCTTCAGCGCGAGCGTGGTCACGATCAGTCTCGCGTTCGGCGCTTTCTTCGGCAATACCGTGCTGACGCCGCTCTGGCTGCAGAACTATATGGGCTACACGGCGACGTGGGCCGGCTGTGCGAGTGCGATGACCGGCATTCTCGCCGTGATGGCCGCGCCATTCGCGGCGAACTTATCGGCGCGATTCGATGGCCGTTGGCTCGTGTTCGCCGGGGTGTTGTGGATGGGCGTAGTGACGTTCGCACGCGCATACTTGAATGCCGATATGGCGTTTTGGCAGGTCTCGGTTTCGTTGTTGCTGTTGGGCGTTGGGCTGCCGTTCTTTTTCGTGCCGCTCACGGGGCTGGCTTTGTCGAGTGTCGATGAGCCGGAAACCGCGTCCGCTGCAGGGCTGATGAATTTCTGCCGCACATTCTCGGGGGCGATTGCCACCGCGCTCGTCAATACGATGTGGGAGAACCGCATCAAGTCCAGTCACGCGAACCTCGCAGGTCTTACCGATACGTCGCTCAGCTATCTGCACCGGCTTGCAAGCAGCGGCATGGCCCTCGAGCAGGCGCGCGGCACCATCGACAACCTCGTGCAGACGCAGGCCGTCATGCTCGCGACCGCGCAACTTTTTCAAATCGCGGGTGTGGCGTTCGTGCTGGCGGCGCTGGCCGTGTGGTTGGCGCCGAAGCCGACGCGGGTGGCCGATACGAGTCATGCGCATTGAGTCCGTTGTTTCTCGGGCCCCGATCGCTTGGTCCGTCGCTGCAGCACAGATCGTCTTTACTTAGCGAGCAATGGTCGCGGGAAGGGCGCTGGATCGAGTGTCACGGCCAACGCCCTAGCCGAGCACCTGGCTGCAGCCCCGTGCGGTAATCGGTAAACTGCGTCACTTCCGACAATGCGCCGTACTCGGTCACCCGAGCATGTGCTGCTCCACGGCACGATCGAATTGCTGACCGATGCGACGAACCTACGAGGATACGGTAATGCCCCGACTCTGTGCTGTCTCGCGCCGTGAGCGGTCGTTCCTGCATGTAATCGCTTTGACGGTGATAACGGCGTTGCCGATCGCCTCCCGTGCGGCGAGTTTCGATTGCGCGAAGGCCGCTTCGCCGACGGAAAAAGCGATATGCGCGACGCCAGCGCTTTCGCAGTTCGATAGCGAACTCGCGGTTGCGTGGAAGGCCGCGTTGGCGAAGAGCCACGATGGCGCTGCGCTCAAACGAGAGCAGCAGCAATGGCTCCGCCTGCGCGACGCGTGCGGTGACGACAAGTCATGTGTAGCCGACCGCTACAAGGAACGGATAGCGGCGCTGAAAGGGACGCCGCTTGCCCAAGACCGGTGGGACCAGACATGGACGCTAGAAAGCGGCAACCCGACGCAGGGTGGCACGCTGACTTTCTCGGGTGCGGCGCCTCATTTGCATTTTTCGATCTCCGCATACGACGGGGCCCATACGGGCGAGAACGAAGGGGACATCACCGTGCACGGCGATACGGCGGACTATCACGATGCGCAGGGGTGCAAGTTGATGTTCGCCCGCCGCAACCAGCGCATCGATGTGACGGAGACGAGTGGTCCGGAAACTTGCGGCGAGGGGATGGGCGTGTCCTTTGGCGGCCGATACGGCACGTTTGCCGCATCGAACGCGAAGCCGTCGGCGGATCTCGTGAGCCTTCACGTGGTGAACGACCGCCAGACGAATGACGCGGCGCATGCGCTGCTCGGCCGCGATTACGATGCGCTGATATCGACGATCAATCTTCGCAGCGATGCAGCCGACTTGGATCATCTGGGCGCGAAGGTGCAGCAGTTCTTCGTGCGCGGCCTTGCAACGACCAATGCATCGATCGTGATGAGTCGCGGCGGCGAGTTGTGGATCGGGCTGCTGGTCTTCGACGGCAACGACAAGGTGCGGATGCGGTACTACACGAACGTGCCTGCGTGGAAGAAGAAGGTGCCGAACACCATCCTCGCGTGGCGCAATCAGATCGACCGCAGTTTGCCAATCGATCTCATCACTCAGTGACGACCGTGCCGACGCTTGCCCTTGCGTAACGCATCCCCAAGCCTTACGTCACCTTCGCGGCGTAGCGCGCTTCGTTCAAATCGGAAATGAGCGTCGGTCCGGTCGGTTTCCAACCCAAACGCGCTTGGGTGAGGGCACTCGATGCCGGCATGTCGAGTGCGGCGAACATCGCCATCCACCCGAAGTATGCTTGCGCCTCGTCCCGCGTGATCGAGACGGTCGGCACGTTCAACCCGCGCCCCAGTGCCTCCGCGATTGCGCGCGCGCTGACGCCTTCTTCGCCTACCGCGTGATAGCGTGCGCCGCGTTCGGCTTTCTCGATGGCGAGCCGGTACAGCCGCACGACATCCGATAGATGTCCCGCGGGCCAGCGGTTGAGGCCGTTCTCCACATAGGCAGAGACCCCTTTCTCGCGCACGATCTCGATGAGCGGCGTAACGAGGCCCTGTTTGAAGGGGGTGTGCACTTGCGGTAGGCGCATCACGGATACGTTCACGCCCGCTTCCAGCAGCGCATTGCCCGCCATCTCCGATGCGATGCGCGGGTTGGGGTGCGCGGCGTTGAACACGTCTTCGCTGGCCGGTTGCCCATCGTCGCGGCTGCCGACACCCGTGCCGGACGTCAAAAGAAGAGGACGGTCGGACCCGGCCAACGCTGATCCCAAGGCTGCAATCGCACGCTTGTCTTTTTCGCAGTTGTCCACGAAGTGCGAGAAATCGTGATCGAACGCGAGATGAACGACGGCATCGGCCTTTTCCGCGCCGCCACGCAAGCTGTCGGGGTGCTCGAGCGTGCCGCGATGGACCTCGGCGCCCGCCGCTGACAAGGCTTGCGCGCCGGCATCGGATCGCGTCATGCCGATCACCTCGTGACCGGCCCCGATGAGTTCAGGAACGAGAGCCGAGCCGATGAAGCCGGTTGCGCCTGTCAGAAAGATTCGCATGGTGAAGTCTCCTCGGTAATCACCCAGCCACTATGCGATGATTGGCTATCCTATTGAAGTGGTGACTTTATCCGGGTAAACCGGTTAACAGCCTCGTCATGTCAGCGAACGTCGCCCCCACGCTTGGAGAGTTCTTGCGCAGCCGCAGAAGGCGGCTCGATCCGGCCAGCTTCGGCTTTTCCGGCCGCAGGCGCACGCCCGGATTGCGCAGAGAAGAGGTGGCCCAACGCGCCAATATCAGCGTTGCCTGGTACACGTGGCTCGAACAGGGCAGAGGCGGCGCGCCTTCCGCCGAGGTGCTGGAGCGCATCGGCGCGGCGCTGATGTTGACGGATACGGAGCGCGAGCACCTCTTCATGCTGGGCCTGGGCAGGCCGCCTGAAGTCCGCTACCGCGCGGTAGCGGGCGTGAACCCGAGGTTGCAAAGGGTACTGGATTCGCTCGATGCCAGTCCGTCGATCATCAAGACCGCGACCTGGAATGTCGTGGCATGGAATCGTGCCGCAGCCCTGGTGCTGACGAATTTCGGCGCTTTGCCGCCCGGTGAACGCAACGTCCTGCGTTTTTTGTTCGGCAACCCGGCCGTGCGCGCTAGACAGCACGATTGGGAGAGCGTCGCGCGCTTCGTGGTCGGAGCGTTTCGCGCCGATGTCGCGCGCGCGGGGCTCGCCACCGAAGTGGGCGATCTCGTGGACGATCTATGCCGTACCAGCCCGGATTTCGAGCGCATGTGGCGCGAGAATCACGTGGCGAGCCACGGGGAAGGAGAGAACGTGAAGCGCTTGCTGCATCCGGAGCTGGGCATAGTCGAGATGGAGTATTCGCTGTTCGCCGTCGATGGCCGGCCGGACTTGAGCATGCTCGTGTATACGCCGCTGCAGCCGCAAACCGCGGAGAGCATCCGTGCGATGTTGCGCGCGTCGATAGACGATGGCGCGGCCCTCGAGGCGCAGGGGGCGACGCATGGGGATTAACTTCGATTTGAACGACTTGCAGGCGTTTCGTGCCGTGGCGGAGATGGGAAGCTTTCGCAAGGCCGCCGAGGCGGTCAGCATCTCCCAGCCGGCTTTGAGTCGCCGCATCGACAAGCTGGAGGAAGCGCTCGGCGTGCGTCTCTTCGAGCGCACCACGCGTAGCGTCACGCTTACCACGATCGGCCGCGTGTTCGCGTCGAGCGCCGAGCAACTGCTCGACGATCTCGACGTCGCGTTGCTCGGCATCCGTGACATCTCGTCGAGCCGTCTCGGGCATGTGACCATCGCCTGCGTGCCGTCGGTGGCCTATTACTTTTTGACGAAGGTGATTGCGAATTATCGTCGGCGTTTTCCACGCATCCGGGTCAGGCTGCTGGATGCGAGCGCGAACGAGGTGCTCGGCGCCGTCATTAGCGGCGAGGCAGATTTCGGCGTGAGCTTCATGGGTAGCCAGGAGCCGGAGATCGAATTCAAGCTGCTGTTGCAGGACCGGTTCGTTGCCGCCTGTCGGCGCGACCATCCTCTCGCGAGCAAGAAGCGCGTGACCTGGAGCGAGCTGTACGAGCACGAATACGTATCGGTGGACAAGACTTCCGGTAACCGCCTGTTGCTCGATCAAGCGCTATCGGCCGTGACGCCGAGTGCGCCGAGTGTCTGCGAGACGCGGCACGTCACGACCATGCTCGGCTTGGTCGAAGCGGGGCTCGGGGTTGCCGCCGTGCCGTCGATGGCGATGCCCGGAGAAAATCACCCCATTCTGACGAGCGTGCCGCTCGTCGAACCGGTGGTGAAGCGGCGCGTCGGAATCGTCAGACGCCGCGGCCGGCAGCTTACGCCGGCTGCGCAGGAGTTCCATCAAATGATGGTCGGAGCAAAGCGCGGCGCCATGGCGAGCAGCGATGAGCCGGATTAGGAGGCGAGCTTTCCTTGCAGTTTTTCGTCAACGCGCCGAAACGGAATCGAGCCCGGTCGACTTCACTTCGCCTTGCACGCTCGGCGAGGCGAGATAGTCGAGCAACGCTTTCGCTTCCTTTGGATGCTGCGCGTGGACGGGAATGCCGCCGGCGAAACGCGTGACCGATTGCAGCGATTCCGGAATCTTTCCGACGAACGCCGCTCCCTTGACGGGTAGTAATTCGCTTACCTGTTGGAAGCCGATTTCGTAGTCGCCGTTCGCCACCACCGACGCAACAGGGATCCGCGGAATCATCTTCGCCTTCGACTTGACTTGATCCTCGATCCCGAGTTTCTTGAACAACTCCCGCTCGATATACACACCGCTCGCACTATCCGAGTACGCAATCGACTTGGCACGCAGCAGCGTCTGCCGCAGGCCGTCCTCAGTGCCGATGTCCGGCTTAGCGGCGCCTTCGCGCACGACCATGCCGATGCGCGAATCGGCCAGCTCCACGCGCGATCCGGGAATCACCTCGCCCTTGCGGATCAACTCGTCTAGAGCGTATCCAACCATGATGACGGCATCTGCCGGCTCACCTCGTTCGAGCCGGTTCGGGATTGCTTCGGGTGATTTCCCCATCGACGGACCGAGCGTGGTGTCGAGCGTGTCGCCCGTCTCCGACGCGAACTTCGGGCCGAGCGCCTTATACGCGGCCGTGAAGCCACCGGAGGTGATGACGTGCAGGTCGGCGGCGTGCACGTTCGTCGCAGCGGCCGAGCCGATGACAAGGGCTGCCGCGCACAGCTTCAGGAGTAGGTTTCTCATGATCGAGGTCGTGTCGAATGTGGGGCGCAGATGCATGACGAACAAGATGCCGGTCAGTGCACCGGCGTCAGCGCCGCCGCGCGGCGGCGATAGAGTGCGAACGTGGCGGCAAGGGCGCAAGCCGCGGCGAAGCTCATCCAGTAGCCGGGCGCCGCTTTGTCGCCCGTCATGTGAATGAGCGCGGTCGAGACGGCCGGCGTGAAGCCGCCGAATACCGCCGTCGCCAGGCTATAGGCGAGCGAGAAGCCCGCAACGCGCACTTGTGCCGGCATCACTTCGGTCAGCGCGACGATCATCGCGCCGTTATAGACGCCGTACATGAACGAGAGCCAAAGGAGAACGAGCAGCATGTTGAGAAAGCTCGGCGCGTGAGCGAGCAGCGACAGCGCCGGGTAGGCCGTGGCGATGTTGAGCAGCGTCATGCCGACGAGCAGCGGCCGGCGGCCGATCTTGTCGGAGAGGGCGCCTCCGATCGGGAGCCATACGAAGTTCGACACCGCGACGCAGAGCGTCACGAGCAAACTATCGGCGGTGCTCAAGTGCAGGACCGTCTTGCCGAACGTTGGCGCGTAGACCGTGATGAGATAGAAGCTCGCGGTGGTCATCGCCACCAGCATCATCCCTGCGATCACGACGGCCCAGTTCTCGAGCAGCGTACGGAACACTTCGTTCATGCTCGGCCGATGCTTGCGCGCGCTGAACGCCTGCGTTTCCTGCAGATTGCGGCGTAGCACGAAGATGATCGGCACGATCATGCAGCCGACGAAGAAGGGCACGCGCCATCCCCAAGCCGCGATGGCCGCTGCGTCCAGCCAATGATCGAGCGCGAAGCCGAGGGCCGCGGCCACGACGATGGAGACCTGCTGGCTAGCCGATTGCCAGCTCGTGAAAAAGCCCTTGCGGCCGGGCGTGGCCATTTCGGCGAGATATACCGACACGCCGCCGAGTTCCGCTCCCGCGGAGAAGCCCTGTAGAAGCCTGCCCATCAACACCAGCGCGGGCGCCAGGAGGCCGATCGTCGCGTAACCCGGTACGAAGGCGATGAGGATGGTGCCGCTCGCCATGATGGAGAGCGTGACGATGAGGCCCTTGCGGCGGCCGACGTCGTCGATGTATGCGCCGAGGACGATCGCGCCGAGCGGACGCATCAGGAAGCCGGCGCCGAAGACGGCGAACGTCATCATCAACGCGGCGAAATCGCTCCCCGCCGGGAAAAAGACATGGGCGATTTGCGTCGCATAGAAGCCGAACAGAAAGAAATCGAACTGCTCCAAAAAATTCCCGGCTGTCACGCGCAATACCACCGAGGCCGTCGAGCGCCCGGACGAACGGGTAGAGGGGGAGGGGTGCATCGATGTGTCTCCTGGAATCCCGAGAAAATGCGAGGGGCCGATCTTCGTCGTGTCAGGAATGTTCGCCCGGGGCCGGTAAAACGATAAGTGCAATGTTTCGAACGATTGATGTTTTCCGGTTATCAATCAAAAGTTCGTCGCCGGGCGCGATCCCACAGCGCCGCGCAGCTCGGCCTGCTGCCGATTATTCGGCCGATCCCACTAGTCAATTCGCGCTAGGCCGCTTTATCGCGGCCGTGCGGGCTCCTATATTCGGTCTCGTTGCCGGCCGAACGCTGCATGTCAGCCGAGACGCCGGTCCCGATCAACGATGCAAGTTTCGCGAAGGGAAGCATGATGAGCAAACTTACAGGGAAGGTGGCTGTTGTCACGGGTGCATCGAAAGGCATCGGCGCCGCCATTGCGAAGGCGCTTGCAGCCGAAGGCGCTTCGGTCGTGGTCAATTACGCCAGCAGCAAGGACGGGGCAGATGCCGTCGTCTCGGCGATCACGATGGCGGGAGGGAAGGCCGTGGCCGTGCGCGGCGATGTATCGAAGGGCGCCGACGCGCAGGGTATCGTCGACACGGCGATCGAGACCTACGGCCGCCTCGACATCCTCGTCAACAACTCCGGCGTCTACGAATTCGCGCCCGTCGAAGCGATCACGGAAGCGCATTACCGCAAGCAATTCGACACGAACGTGCTCGGCCTGCTGCTCACCACGCAAGCCGCGGTCAAACATCTCGGCGAAGGCGCGAGCATCGTCAACGTCAGTTCCGTCGCATCGACCCTCACGCCACCGGAGAGCGCTGTCTACAGCGGCACCAAAGGCGCCGTCGATGCGATCACAGGCGTGCTCGCGCGCGAGTTGGGGCCGAAGAAGATCCGCGTGAACGCAATCAATCCCGGCGTGATCGTGACCGAGGGCACGCGGAGCGCCGGCGTGATCGGATCGGATATGGAGCAGTTCATGGTCAGCCAGACGCCGCTAGGCCGCGTGGGGCAGCCTGACGACATCGCGGCGGCCGTGGTCTTCCTCGCGTCGGACGACGCAAGATGGCTCACGGGCGAACATATCGTCGCCAGCGGAGGCATGCGATAAGGCTCGCCCGCGCGGCGCCTCGTCCTTCGGCAAGGATCAGGCGGCGCGCGAATGCCGCTCAGAACTTATGCGGGATCCCTGTCACGGCAACGATATTAACGTCGGCCCGGCCTAGCGGAATACCCCCGTTCCCGGTTCGATGAAGGTTCCAAGCGCCGGTATTGCACTCGAAGTGCAATACCGGGCAAAGGAAAATCGATCAAAAGGTGGCGGTCACGCCGAGCATGAAGACTAGCTGATTGCCTGCCGACGAAGGTGTCGAGTTTTGTGAATCGCCGACGAGTGCTGCAGCGTCGATCACCTGTCCGCCGCCTTTCGCGCCGAGTGCTTTGCCGTTGGCATGGGTGTAGGCTTGGAGCGCATACAAGGTCGTGCGCTTGGACAGGCTGTACGCCTCCTTGAGCGAGACCTCCGAATAGTGCGCGGCCGACGCGATGCCGTTTGCCTTCGATGCAGCGGTATACGAATAGCCGGCCGCCACGGCGAACGCCGGTGTGAATCGATACGCGGCGAGCCCGCTGTAGGTATTGAACATGGCCGTGTCGCGGAACAGCGACCGATTGCCCGGCGCGTAACGCACGTTCGCATAGTTCAAGCCGAGCGTCAGGCCGCCGATCGTGTAGTTGCCGGCGATTGCCGCATGCTGGATGCTGCGCGCCGATACGTATCCGGCGTTGACCGAGGAAGTCGGGATATTCGCCGTCGACGCGCTATCGAAACCGCTCGCGAGCTCCGTGTTGTACATCTTCAGATAGCCGGCGGCCACGCTGAGCGGGCCTTTCACGTAACGCAAGGCCGCGCTGACGGTCTGGCCGCGTCCGAGGCTGCCCGCCACCCCGCCCACACCATAGAGCGCGCCGACGGTAAATCCGGCGACGGTCGGCGATACATACGACACGGAATTGTTGATGCGAAAACTGCTGTCGAGGCCATTGATATCGCCGGGCTGCGCGCCCGTTGCGCCAGTCAGCCAGTTGCTGCTCGCATAAGGGCCGAGGAACAAGTAGTAGGGCGTGTATTGGCGGCCGGCCGTCAATGTGCCGGCCCGGGCGCTCTGCAATCCCACGAACGCCTGGCGATTGAACAGCAGCCCCGCCGACGAATTGGCGCCCGTGTTCAGATCGAAGCCGGCTTCGAGTTGGAAGATCGTCTTGACGCCGCCGCCAAGGTCTTCGACGCCGCGAAAACCGAACTTCGAGGTGGACAGGTTGCCGGCTCGCAAGTACGTCCGCGATGCGCCCTGCGAATTGTTGACGTAGGCGATGCCATCGTCGACGACGCCGTACAGCGTCACGCTGCTTTGCGCGCAGGCTAGGTGCACGGCGAACAGCGTGCAGCCCGGAACGAGCCACCGTAAAGCGCAAGCGAGGTGGCGGGAGGATTTCGTTGACATGCATGTCTCCAGTTTTTCGAGTAATCGGTCGAACCTTTGTCTTCCTACGTAAGGGTCGGGCGCGACAAGTCGTGTGGTTTTGCACACGAGTGCAACTTTGAGGTAGTTTTTATTTGCTTTCAACCGGTATGCTCACAAAAACACGTGAGCATTTACCCGCATAGCAGGCGAACCGCCTGTGTGCCGACCGATTCGCAAGGGGCGTGGTTGCCGATGTCCGGCTTCGCGAGCGCGTTGCCGGTCGCGCCTCGTGCTGCGCGTGTGTCGAATGGCGCGGCAGTTTCCGATGCCCGGGACGGAATCGGATGCGAGCGTCGTCGTGTTGTCGTCGCGGTCGGAGGTCTGAATAGTGAACACGTGTGCGATTCCGATCTGTTTGGTAAGCTAGCGGCTCGGCGACGTAGACGATTGGAGCGCGTGGGACGCACATGAACGATAGAGAGAAGGAGCGGGAGAAAAGCTGGGCGACCGCTGAAGATGTAGCGAAACTCGCCGGCGTGTCGCGTTCGGCGGTCTCGCGTGCGTTCACCCCTGGCGCCAGCATTTCCAGCAAGACCCGAACACAGGTCATGCAGGCGGCGGAAAAACTTGGGTATCAGGTGGACATCAATGCGCGCAACATGATTCAGGGGCGCAGCAGCTTCGTCGGCGTGATTACTTCGGGGCTGACCAACCCCTTCCGGGTCAAGCTGCTCGCGCCGCTCGCCCATTACCTAGGCGAGCACGGCTTCCTGCCGATCCTGATGAATGCCGACGACGCCGACCAAATCGCCCATTCGTTGCAAATCTTGTTGAGCTATCGGATCGCCGGCGTGATCATGACGTCCGGCGCGCCGCCGCTCGCGTTGGCGCGCGAATACGTCAACCGTCGCATTCCGGTGGCGATGGTCAATCGGGCGGCGGAGCTCGATGGCGCCGACGTGGTCAACAGTGACAACGACGCGGGCGGCCGGATGGCCGCGCAGCGGCTCGTGCAGTCGGGCGCCACACACTTCGCGTTCATCGGGCCGCACATTTCCAACTTCAGCGGCAAGGCGCGCTGCGATGCATTCGTGGACGCGCTCGAAGAATTGCCGCGGCGCAAAGGCGAAGTCGAACTGTGCAACACCTCGACCGATAGTTACGAAGGTGGACAGCAGGCCGCCAACACGCTTTTGAAGCGGTCGCGCGGCATTCCCGACGGTGTTTTCTGCGCCACCGACATGATCGCGTTGGGCTTTATCGACGCGGTGCGGCATCGTTTCGGCAAGCGTGTCCCGGAAGATATTCGTGTGATCGGTTTCGACGATATCCAGCATGCCGCGCTGGACAGCTATCGATTGTCTACGGTTGCACAGAACGTGCAGGAACTCGCGCGCTGCGCCGTACAAGTGCTGGTCGAGCGGATGAACGACTTCGAGTTGCCGGCGCAAGTGCGCGTGGTCCCTGTTTCTTTCGTCGAACGCGAGACGGCGGGGCCGCTATCCGGGTAAATCCCGGGTTCGCAACGACGTCTTTTACACGCCTCTTGTTGAACAAGCCTTCGCTTGATGTTAGATTGCACTCGTGTGCAAAACTGTTTCGCAGCGATGGTGAACTTCCGCTCGATCATCGTCTGAATGCTGACGCTACCCCGCCGCAGCAGCCCTGACCGTCGAGCACCGACATATAAATAACTGGAGACAATCGCATGAAAAGCATTTTGCGGCGCTCGGTCGCTCTCGTTTTGGGGCTATGCGTCATGTCGGTCGCGCACGCTGCAGGCAAGTTGAACGTGCTGTGCTCAGCAGACCTCGAATGGTGTCAATTGATGAAGGCGCGCTTCGAGAAGGACAGCGGGGTGCAGGTGTCCATGATCCGCAAGAGCGCGGGGGAAAGCTTCGCGCAAATTCAAGCGCAGGCGAAGAATCCGCAGGTCGACGTATGGTGGGCCGGCTCGGGCGATGCGCATTTACAGGCGGCGTTCGAGAATCTGACTCAGGCGTATCAGTCGCCGTTGCAAGCGCAACTGCAGCCATGGGCGCAGGGGTTCGCCAAGGTGGCGCAGGGCCGCTCGGTCGGAATCTATCAGGGCGTGCTGGGAATCGGCTACAACGAAAATGAGCTGAAAGCCCGCAAGCTGCCCGTGCCCAAGTGTTGGAAAGATCTGCTGAACCCGGCCTACAAGGGTGAGATCCAGATCGCCAATCCGAATTCGTCGGGAACGTCGTACGTCGCGCTCGCCACGCTCGTGCAGCTTTTCGGTGAAGACGACGCGTTCGCCTACATGCGTGCGCTCAATGCGAACATCAGCCAATACACGGATACGGGCGTCGCGCCCGGCGAGGCCGCCTCGCGCGGCGAGTCGACCGTGGCGATCGAATTCATGCACGACCTGATCAAGCAGAAGGTGGCCGGGTTTCCGATCGCAGTGACGCCCGCATGCGAGGGCACCGGCTACGAGATCGGCGGCATGAGCATTGTGGCGGGGGCGAAGAACCTTGCCGAGGCCAAGCGCTTCTACGACTTCGCGCTGCGCGCCGATACGCAAAGCGCGGCGGTCGACGCCAAAGCCTATCAAATTCCGTCGAACACGCAAGCGAAGGTGCCGCCGCAGGCGCCGAACCTGGCCTCGATCAAGTTGATCGATTACGACTTCGCGAAATACGGTTCGCCGCAGACGCGCAAGCATCTGTTGCAGCGCTGGACTTCGGAAATCTATTCTCACGGTAACTGAAGCACGCTGATGAAAAAGACTCTGTCGATTTGGCTGGCTCTCGGCGCTTTTGCACTCGTTGCGCTGCCTTGGTACCAACAGGACAGCGGTGTGTTCGCGCTGCATTGGCTCGCGCCGGGGGTATTCGAATCGGCCTCGGGTGCGTCTGCATTGTTGCAAGCCGCGCGCTTCGGATTGGCGCCCCTGTGGGGACTCTTCGGATGGCTTGTCGTTGCCGCGGCCGCCGTAGCCATCATTTCTACTCGACGACGGCTTGGCATCGTCTGGCTTTTGAGCGGGGCAGCCGGGCTCGCGACGATTGCTTGGCTGGCATGGGGCGTGACGGCGCACTCGGGCGCACCGGCCGGGCTTGGTGCCGGTGCGTTGCTCGCGGCCACCGTGTTCATCGTGATGTCGACTAGCGGGGCGGCGTTGTGCGGCGCCTGTCGCGGCGATCTGTTCGTTACCGCGGCAATCGGCATTGTGGTGGCGTTGATCGGCATGTTCGTGTTTTGGCCGGTCGGGAGCATTCTGCTCGATGCGTTCGGCGATGCGGATGGCCGCTTTGCGCTGGCGGCCGTCCTGCCGCGAGTCGCCTCGCGTAGTGTGTGGGAGCTCGCGTGCCTGTCCGCAGGCCGCACGTGCGGCGTGGCATGGAACACGTTGGCGCTCGCCGTGGCGAGTGCGGCCGGTTCGACGTTGCTCGGCATCGTCTTCGCATTGCTGGTGGCGCGCACGTCGGCGCGCTGGGTTCGGATATTACGCAGCCTGAGCGTCCTGCCGATCATTACGCCGCCGTTCGTGCTGGGGCTCGCATTGATTATGTTGCTGGGCCGCAATGGCGCACTGACGATGTTGATCGCGGATCTGTTCGGCGTGAGGCCCGGGCGGTGGCTCTATGGCCTGCCGGGCGTGTGTCTGTCGCAACTGCTTGCATTCACGCCGATCGCATTCATGACGCTGATCGGCGTGGTCGAAGGGGTGGGGCCCTCGCTCGAAGAAGCTTCCCAAACGCTCGGCGCATCGCGCTGGCAGACCTTCGCGACCGTGTCGTTGCCGCTGATGCGCCCTGGCCTGGCCAACGCTTTCCTATTGTGTTTCATCGAGAGCATGGCGGATTTCGGCAATCCGATCGTGCTCGGCGGAAATTTCCATGTGCTGTCCACGGAAATCTATTTCTCCGTCGTCGGTGCGCAGAACGATCCCGGCCGCGCGGCCGGACTCGGTCTCGTGCTGCTCGTGTTCGCACTCGGCGCCTTCATGCTGCAAAACCTGTGGCTCGGCCGCAAATCCTACGTCACGGTATCGGGCAAGGCCGATAGCGGCGCGCACGCCGCGCTCGATCGCCGCCTCCAAATCGGGTTGTGGTGCGTGGCCCTGCCCTGGTATGGATTCACGCTCGTCGTGTACGGCATGATGCTGCTGGGTGGCTTCGTCAAGATTTGGGGCGTCGACAACAGTCTGACGTTCGCGCATTACCTCGATGCGTTCGGCGTCTCGGGCGATGCCGGCGGCTTGCACTGGCACGGCCAGGCGTGGCCGTCGTTCTTCACGACGCTCAGCATTGCCGCGATCGCCACACCGTTGACGTCGCTCGTCGGCATGCTCGCGGCGTGGCTGTTGATCCGTCAGCGCTTCGCCGGCAAACGCCTCTTCGAATTCGGCACGTTGCTCAGCTTTGCGATTCCGGGCACGGTGATCGGCATTGCCTATCTGCTGACCTTCAACTCCGGCCCGGTCGAACTGACCGGAACGGCGGCGATCCTCGTGCTGTGCTTTGTCTTTCGCAACATGCCCATGGGGCTGCGCAGCGGCATCGCCGCAATGCGCCAACTCGATGCGAGTCTGGACGAAGCCTCCATCATGCTGCGCGCTGGCAGTTTCACGACCATCCGCCGGGTGATTCTGCCGCTGCTGCGCCCGGCGTTGGCTTCGGCGTTGGTATATAGCTTCGTGCGCTCCATCACGTCGGTCAGCGCCGTGATCTTTCTGGTCAGCGCCAATTACGACATGGCCACGTCCTACATCATCGGCCTTGTCTCGAACGGCAATTACGGTACAGCGATCGCCTATGCGAGCGTGCTCGTTGTCGTCATGCTGCTGATGATTCTGCTGACGCAACGATTCGTCGGCACACGCCGGTTGCGCGCTCGGACCCGTGTCCAATCCGCGGGCAAGCCGCGCGCCGTACTGAAGGAGAATGCAGCATGAGAGAAAACCAGCAACGCGGTTCACTCGCTTTCGAGCGGGTAACCAAGCGCTATGGCAAAAGCGTCGCTGTCGACGACATCAGTTTCAGCATCGAACCGAAGACACTGGTGACGCTGCTCGGTCCCAGCGGTTGCGGCAAGACGACCACGCTTCGAATGATCGCCGGATTGGAGCGAGTCGACGAAGGCCGCATTTCGATCGGCGGCCGCGACGTGACCGAACTGTCGGCGGCGGAACGCGATGTCAGCATGGTGTTCCAGTCGTATGCATTGTTCCCGCACATGAGCGTGGTCGAAAACGTGGCTTACGGGTTGACGGTGGCGCGCCAACCAAAAAAGCAGGCGCGCGAACGTGCGCTCGCGGCCCTCGCGCTCGTGGGTCTCGCCGATCTGGAAGATCGCTCGCCCAGCGAGTTATCGGGCGGTCAGCAACAACGCGTTGCCGTTGCGCGGGCGTTGGTGCTCGAGCCCGAGGTTCTGCTGCTCGACGAGCCGCTCTCGAATCTCGACGCCAAAATGCGAACCCGCGTGAGAGACGAGATTCGGGATTTGCAACTGAAGCTGGGATTGACGGCGGTCTATGTGACGCACGATCAGGAAGAGGCGCTAGCCATTTCCGATCAGATCGTCGTGATGAACCGTAAAAAGATCGTTCAGCAAGGTTCGCCGCGAGAAATCTTCGAGGCCCCTGCCGACGAGTTCGTTGCGGACTTCATCGGTAACGCCAACCTGGTGGACGGCGAGATTCGTAGCGCGAACGGCAAGACCGCGAACTGCCTGATCGGCAGCGCGGTGGTGGACCTTCCCTATGCGGGCACACGAACGGGGCCGGTCCGCATTGCGTTGCGTCCCGAAGCGATCGCGCTGCAGGTCGCGAGCGGCGACGCCGCGCTGATCGGCGAAGTGAGCCGCGCCACCTATCTCGGCAGAGAAATGCAGTACGCCATTCAATCGGAACTTGGAGAGCTCTTCGTCGTGTGTCATCGTCTGGATCAGATTTTCCCCCGCGGCGCGCGGGTTGGCCTGCAGCTCAAAGCGCACGGCGCAGCGATCGTGGGAGCGCATGCATGACAGCCACGGAGTCGCCCACGCCTGTTTCGATCGATCTCGATGCCCGCTATATGCTAGCGCGCATGATCGCAAGGGAAGCCGGCCAGCGTGCGCTGCAACTGTTTCGCAATCGCGCTGCGCTCGAAGTCGAGCATAAGGGCTTGCAGGACGTCGTCAGCATGGCCGATCGCGAGGTGGAAGGTATCGTCCGCGCATATGTGAACGATGCATTTCCCGAGGATGCGTTTCTCGGCGAAGAGAGCGCGAGCGGGGCATCAGCCGCGTTGCAGAGCGAACGCGTCGTCTGGGTCGTCGATCCGATCGACGGAACGAGTTGTTTCCTGAACGGCATGCACGCCTGGTGCGTCTCGATCGGCATTCTGATCGACGGCGAGCCTGCTGTCGGCGTCGTGTTCGATCCGAATAGCGGCGAGCTTTTTCATGCCGCGCGGGGGCAGGGTGCGTTCGTGGGCGAGACAAGGTTAACTGCGAGCCCGGCGCGCTCGGTTTGCGAGGGTGTGCTCGGCGTAGGGTTCTCCCATCGGGTCGAGCCGGGCGTCTTCATTCCGTTTCTCGATCGGCTGCTGCGCGAGGGTGGGATGTTCATCCGCAACGGATCGGGTGCGCTTATGATCGCGTACGTTGCAGCGGGGCGTTTGATCGGCTATTACGAGCCGCATATCAACGCTTGGGACTGCTTGGCGGGGATCGTGCTGGTACGCGAGGCCGGGGGGGCGGTCAACGATTTCTTCGCCGATGGGGGGCTGCTCGAGGGAAATCCGATCATCGCTGCCGGCGGGGAGATGTACGCGAACTTGCTTGCTTTGATCGACGGTACGCAAGCCTGAGAACCGTTGCAGTTCGTTGGACGGCCTGACGAAGCACGGGGTCGGGTCCGCTACGCCGACTGCGTGGCGAATTCGTCCGCGGCCACGGGGTTCAACTGCCGGCGTCGTTGCAGGCCAGCAGCGGCAGACAGCGCGCCCCCAGCTCGGTGAAGATCGTGTGAACTTGAACGCCGTCCGAACCGGCGTCGACGGCGGCGCGCACGTCGGCGCCGGTCCGAATGCCCCCTACGGCGATCAACGCCGACCGGCCGTCGAGATGCGTAGCCAGCGCTTGTAGCCGCTCGATTCGTGCGGGGTCTTCGGGCAGCACGGCGATCACCCCATCGAACCCCGCGTCGACGGCCGCTTCGGCCAGCAACAGCGGAAACTCGCCGGTCGCACCGAGCGGCAGCTTGAGCGCGAGCCCGACGTGCCGCTGCGCGCCGGCGGCGCTGCGCTCTCGCTCCCTAGCGACGGCAGCGAACGCGCGCAGGAGTAAATTCCAGTGCTCGTATGCCAGCAGCGGGCGGTATCGGCGCGCGCTCAGATTGAAGCTCAAATAATCGGCTGCAGCCCAACTTTCGCGTAGGCCGCCCGTCCATTCCTCAGCCAGCGCCGCGGGCGCGGCAGCCTGCATGCCAAGGCCAATGCCGATGCGAGTCGTGCTTCGTTCGCGCGAAGGCAGTGCCGCCAAGCGCGCTGCGAGCGAACGCACGCCGCCATGGCTGCCCGGTTCCGGGTTCGGGGTGACCGTGCCGAATTCGACGCTGCCAAAGCCCATGGCGAGCAACTCGGCGGCCCGCGCTCCATCCTTATCGATTCCGCCGGCCAATCCGAGCCGGCTGGGCCATCGGTTCGCGCTCATCCGTACCGCCTCGCGAATTGCGTCATGAAACGGATCAATGCGTCGACGCCCGCTTCCGGCATCGCGTTGTAGAGGCTGGCGCGCAGCCCGCCAACGTGAGGGTGGCCGCGCAGATGCGCGAGCCCCGCACGTTCGGCTTCATCGAGAAAATGGCCGGTCAGCGTGTCGTTGGCGAGATGGAATCGGACGTTCGTGATCGAGCGATGCCCTGGTGCGACCGGAGCGATGTAGAAGCCGTCGCTCTCATCGATCGCGCGATACAGAGAAGCGGCCTTGCGTCGGTTGACCTCGGCCATCGCCGTCAATCCGCCGCATTGCTCGATCCATTCGAAGACAAGGGCCGCAATCAGAATGGCGAGCGTCGGCGGGGTATTGATACAGCTTCCCTGCGCTGCCTGCATGCCGTAATGCAAGGGCGCCGGCGCGGCCGTCGCGGCGCGCTGCAACAGGTCTTCTCGGACGATGACGATCGTGAGACCGGCCGGGCCGATGTTCTTCTGGGCGCTGGCATAGACGAGGCCGAACCTCGATACGTCGAGCGGCGCGCTGAGTATGCACGAGGTCGCGTCGGCAACGAGCGGAACGTCGCCGGTAACGGGCAATGCGGGATATGCCACGCCGTCGACCGTTTCATTCACCGTGATATGGCAGTAGGCGCTATCGTGCGGCAGTTGCCAATCGGATAGCGCAGGCGCCGCGAGCGGCGTGCTGCCGGCATGCTTTGCCGCCACGATCACGGGCGCATGACGGCTCGCCTCTTGCATCGCGCGGCGCGACCAGTAGCCGGAATCCGCATAGGCGGCACGCCTCAATCTCGCCGCCGAATCGATCAGATTCATCGGCACCGCCGCGAATTGATGCATCGCGCCGCCTGCTAGAAACAGCACCCGGTAGTCCTGCGGCACTTGGAGCAGCCGTATGAGACGCGTGCGTGCGCCCGCCAACGCTTCGCGGAAATCGTCGCCCGTGAAAGGCCGCTCGATCGCCGCGGTCCCATGCGCATCGCGGCGAAACAAGGTCTCGCCGGCGCGCGCGAGCACCGCATCGGGCAGACGCGAAGGCCCGGCCGCGAAGCTCCACGCCGCGTCGCTTTGCGCGACCGTGCAAGACGAGGTCGAGATCATGCTCGTCAACCCGCGGCAATGCCGCCGTGCGCGCCCGCAGCCATGAACAACAGCAGCGGGATCGACAACATCGTATTGGTGCGCGAGGACAGGTGCGTAATGCGCGCGCAGCGTAGGCGCTCGTCGAGCGCCGCGGGTTTGAGCCCGAGCACTTTCTGTTGATGTGGCCAGAGCACGAGCCATACGTTCGCCATCATCAGCGTGCCGATATACATGCCGATGCCGATCGGCGCGAGGTCGCCCTGCAGCGAGAGCGCACCAGGCAGCCAGCCGCGGCGCCAGAGCATCAATATGCCCGCGGACCAGGCGATGACCGAGGCCCAGCGGAAGATGCCGTGCTCGCGATTGAGCAGCGCTTGAAAGCGAGGGCTTTGGTCGTCGCTCAAGTCCGCGCGCGCAAGCGGCCGCCAACTCGGGCGTTGAATGACGCTGGAGTAGTTGTGGCCGACCCAAATGATGCCCGCGATGAAATGCGTCCAGCGCAGCAGAAGATCGATCGTCATCACGCGCTACCTCCTCAAGTCATCAAAAGCCGCGCGATGGCGACGAGCACTGCGCTGATCAACGCGCCCAGCACGATCGTGCCGGTGGCGGTGTCGTAAGGGTGGCGCATTCAATCCTCCATGAAAGCCGTGGACACGCCGCTGCCGCTGCGTTTGACGAGGGGCTTGCGAAAGCGCAGCGGCTGCGTCGCTTGGCTCGCGGCCTGTTGCACGAGATGATGATGCGGCGAGCGGCTGCAGGCTGGATCGGTATTGGCCGCATCGCCTGTGAGTAGAAAGGCCTGGCAGCGGCAGCCGCCGAAATCTTTTTCCTTTTCGGCGCATGAAAGGCAGGGCTCGCGCAGCCAATCGAGGCCGCGATACCGGCGAAACAGTTCGGATTCGTGCCACAGCCACGACAGCGGCTTCTCGCGCACCGATTCGAACACCAGCCCCGGGATCACGCGCGCTTCCTGGCAGGGCATCGCGACGCCATCGGGTGCGATGGTCAGATGGATCGCGCCCCAGCCGTTCATGCATGCTTTGGGACGGCCCTCGTAATAGTCGGGAATGACGAAATAAATCGTCATGCGCTCGCCCAGTTTGTCGCGCCAGCGCCGAATCGTCGCTTCGGCTTCCCGCACCTGCTCGAGCGTGGGCATGAGCTCGTCGCGATTGAGCAGCGCCCAGTTGTAGTACTGGATATTGGCGAATTCGATGTATTCCACGCCGATCTCGGCGGCAAATTCGCAGACCGCATCGATCTCGCCGATGTTCTGCCGGCCCACCGGCATGTTCAGCACCATGGGCAAGCCGTGCGCCTTGATGCGGCGCGCGGCTTCGAGCTTGTGCGCGTGCGCCTTCGCACCGACCAACTCGTCGTTCAGTTGCGGCCGCATCGCTTGCAGCGATAGCTGAACCTGCTTCAGGCCGGCTTGCTTGAGCGCGATCATGCGTTGCTCGGTGAGCCCGATGCCGGAGGTGATGAGGTTCGTGTAAAAGCCGATCGAGTCGGCGTAGGCGACGAGTTCCTCCAAATCGTCCCGCTCCAGCGGTTCGCCGCCGGAGAAACCGAGCTGCAACGCGCCCAACGCGCGAGCATCGCGTAGGACTTCTTTCCATTCCTGCGTCGAGAGTTCGCGCTTCGCGTAGTCCTTGAAATTGAGCGGGTTGTTGCACCACGCGCATTTCAACGGACAGCGGTAGGTCAGTTCGAGCGTGAGCCACAGGGGCTGGCCTTGACCGTCGAGGCTGATTCCGTGGGATTCCTTAGGCATAGCCGTTTCCTCTCTCCTCCATCAGGTGGTGCGATGCGCCCACCCTTTCGACATATTTTTGGCCCGCGCCGCGAGCGTGACGACGCGAATCCATGGAGAACGCGCTCGCGGTTTCGGGTAAAGCGGCCTCGTGATTTTCATGAGCGTGCGGGACGGCGGTTGCTTCACGCCTCGATCAACCCGGCGCGCATGGCGATGACCGCCAATTCGGCGGCGTTGCTCGCGTTGAGCTTTTGCTTGATGTGATAAAGATGCGTGCCGACCGTGCTCGCGCTCAGGTGAAAATCGCAGGCGACTTCGTTGACCGAGCGGCCCTGCGCGAGTTGCAGAAAAACCGTGAACTCCTTGTCGGTCAAGGCTTGGGCCGGATGCGCGGCGCCGGAGAGTTGAGTCAACGCCACCTGCTGCGCGAGTTCGGGATCGAGATAACGTCGATCGTGCCCGACGAGCCGCACGGCCTGAATCAATTCCTGCGGCAAGCAACGCTTGCACAGATAGCCGGCGGCGCCCGCCTTCAGCGCCCGCACCGGAATCACGGCATCGTGATGGGCCGACAGCATCAGCACACGCGCGGCGGGATGATGGGCGCGCAGCCGTTCGAGCGCGGCAAGACCACCGATGCCCGGCATCGACACGTCCATCGTCAATACGTCGGGCTTGATTTCATCGTAAAGACGAAGCGCTTGTTCGCCGCTTTCGGCTTCCGCCGGCACGGTGGCTCCCGCTCCCTCGAGCAGCAGGCGAAAACCCATGCGGACCATGGCGTGATCATCGGCCAACAGCACGCTGAGACCGGCGAGAGAGGGACTCATGATGGACGCTCCGAAGGCGCGGGGGCGATCGCGGGCAGCCGTACGCCGAGCCGAGTGCCACCGCCGGTGCCGGGTTCGAAAACGAATTCGCCGCCGAGCATGCGTACGCGCTCTCGCATGCCGGCCAGGCCCAAGCCGCTGCCTACGGTGCGCGAGGCGACGGCGAGGCCGCCGCCGTTGTCGGCAACGACGAGTTCGAGCCATTTGCCGTTGCCCGAGCGCCGCACCGTTACGTCGACGCGTGTCGCGCGGGCGTGACGGGCCACGTTAGTCAGCCCTTCTTGAACGATCCGCAACATCGCGTGGTCGATCGTCTCCGCGATCGGCATCACGTGCTCCGCGAATGTCGCCGTCAATGCGATGTCCGGGTAATGCTGCTGCCAGATGCGCAAGTAGTGCCGCAGCGGCGCATGCGTAGCGGACGCATCGTGACCTGGCGCGTCGCGCAAACGATGCAGGATCGTGCGAACGCCGTCTTGCATTTGATTGGTCGCGGCGATGATGCTTTCGGCCGGGCCGCGCAATGCGCTTTTTTCGTCGGTGCGCTGAGCGATGGCGCCCGCCAGCGCACGCACTGCCGTAATGCCTTGCGCCAATTCGTCATGCAACTCGCGCGCGATATGCCGGCGTTCGGCTTCGAGCCTTGCATGCACTTGCTCTCCCAATTCCCGTTCGCTCTCGAGGCGCACGTTGTGGTCGACCGCCTGCGCGAGGCGATCGGCCATACCGTTGAACGCTTTGGCAAGGCGCCCCAGCTCCGGTATCGGAAAGGCGGGAAGACGCGTGTCGAAGCATCCCGCACCCGTGCGGTCCAACGCCGTCATGATCTGACCGAGCGGGCGCAGCGCATGCTCGAGCGCGTGGCGCACCCCGATGAACAAAGCGGACAGGAGGACGATGGCCCAACCGGCCATGGCGCACAAGTCGTCCCAGGCATCGAGCGTCGCGCGCGACGGATCGGGATGAAGGACGAGCGTGAGTCCTGCCGCATCGATACGCCAGGCGGTGAACGCCGGTTCGACGAGCGCGGCGAACCACGCGGGCGCCGCGCGACCGGCTTTGTAGCTCGACGGCGGCGACAAATAGCGCCACGATCCGCCCAGGTCGATCACTTCGAGCGCGTTGGCGCGAATCCGGCCCACGGCGACGATTTGCGCCATGAGGCGCGCGCGGTTGGCGTTCGACGGCTGCGCCCTCAGCTCGGCGGCGGAGGCCGTCAGCCATTGCTCGGCCACGCGTGCGGCGGCCGTCACTTCTTCATGAATCGCGGCGCGTGTCTGCCTCACCCACAGCGCGCCGAGCGTCGTCATCAGAATGGCGGCGAGCACCGTCAATACCAGGCCGATGCGGGTATGCAGGCTCAATGGCTTGAGTCGTCGTAGTGTTGTCATCCTCTCATGCACTCCCTCTTGTGGAGCGAGGGCTATGGCGCCCCGGTTCTTGAAAATTTAAACATGCAAATTTGATACCACAATTAGCGGCGAGTCGCTGCGGGGCGGCGCGTGGCCGCTTGCCTGCCCTTGCTTGTTTCAATGCGAGACACGTGCGACAGCAGATTGCTTCAAAACGAGACAGCGGTGCGTCGTGGAGTCATGATTTTCATGAGCCTTTTTTGGCGAGATGCCGCTGGAGCGCGCTCGATTCGAAGCCAATAATCGGCCCACGGATGGCATGTTGCCTTTCCGAAATAAAAGGAGACTTGATATGACTTGGGAAAATCCGGCTTTCTGCGAGATCCGCCTCGGCTTCGAGGTCACCGCCTACGTCTACGTGCGCTAAAAGGCGACCGGACGGAAGCGGCAGCGTCTCCGTCCGACGCCTGCGCTCATCGAGCCATGAACATCGATTCGTCCGTCACTGACGACGTGCGCCCGCGCCTGGCGCCGCACTTCGTTTTCCGCTGGGAAGACAGTCAGAATGCTTACGTCATCCTGTATCCCGAAGGTCTCGTCAAACTCAATGTGAGCGCCGGTGAAATCTTGAAGCGCTGCGATGGCGCGCGCAGCGTTTCGGCGATCGTCAGCGAACTGCAGACAGCCTTTCCGGGCGCCGATGCGCAGATCGCAGAGAGCGCTCGCGCGTTCGTCGAGGTCGCGCGCGGCAAAGGATGGCTGCGCTGGTAACGGCAAGAAGACGTGGGCGCTGCCGGTGGTCACGGGTAGCCGTCGCGCGCGAGCCGTTGCAACTCGGGTACGGTAAGCCCGTCGAGATCTAGTTCGGGCAAGAGATCGTTCTCCCGTGCGAAATCACGTCCGTACGCGGCCGACAGCAGGGCGATGCCGGACTCGTGCAAGATCGCTCGAGACCCGACGCGGCGCGCGAGAAGGACCATGGGCACCAATCCGAACGGGACGTCTTCGAGCACGTAGCGCGTCTCGATCGTATTTGGACCGAAGCCCCCGAGCCCAAGACGGTGCCTTTCCTGATTCATGTCCGACACGCCGCCGATCGGAACGCGGTATGACAGTGCGAAGTGCTCTTGCACGGTTTTCACGGCCAGGCCCAGTGTTCGGGCAATGTTCAAGCGCTCGGTGTCCAGCGCTTCGATCAAACGGCCGATGGGCGCTCGCACGTTTCGCGCAGCGAGACGCTTCGATAGATAAAGCGCGCCGAACGAAAGGTGTCCGCTGACGATGACCGGTTGGCCGTGGCGAATGTGAGGCGCCGCGGCGTCTATCACCGTCTTGTGTCCATTTGCGGGTAACGCGATCATGATCGCATCGGCGCTGGCAATGGCGTCGGCGCACGATGAAGCGATGTGCGGCGCAAATGATCTGTCGACGGCGCCGCTCGCCACCAGGGGCAGCCCTGCGGCCAACTGTGCCGTGCGCTTTCCGGATGGGGACCAAAGGACCGGTTCGTGTCCCCTTTCGTTGAGATACGCGGCTGCGCCATAAGCCACCGCGCCCGCTCCGAGAATGCCGATTCGCATGGATCACTCCTGATTGCGGCGTTTTTTTTTTAGCGTTGGATGGAGCGGATCGAGTCTAGAGAGGCGGGCGGGCGAAGTCCAAGTCCGATTCGCTGGGTTTGCATTCCGCGAAGTTATCGATCGCCTCGGGCTTGCGCCGCTGGGCGGCCGAGCGCCCGCAAATACGATCGAGGTCCCGCGACGGCGCGCCGGCCGGCATGCGTAGCGTGACGTTTCGATAGGGATAACCCGATATATAACCCTGCGGAATAGCCTGGGCGGATACCGGTCTTTGACACATAAAATTGATGGTCCTACCGTTGGGGTGCTCATTCACGATGCGTTTCATCCACGCGTCTCGACCCAGAACGGACCACAATGAACAGTCGCTTCGTTTCCTCGCTTGTCTCGATGCTCGTTGCCGCGATTGCATCGCTTCCGCTCCCGGCGGTTGCGCAGAGCGATTCCCGCCCCGTGATTCGCGTGAGCTCCGGCGCCGAGGACATCGTGACGCTCGACCCCGATCGCGCCACCTCGACCAACGACGTGGGCGTGGTCGCCGAGATTTTCAACGCGCTCGTGCGGTTCGCTCCCGGCAGCGCGGACGCGAGGTCGCTCGAACCCGATCTTGCCGAGAGTTGGCAAGCGTCGAAAGACAGCAAGGTGTGGACATTCAAGCTGCGTCGCCAAGTGCAGTTTCAAGGCGGCTGGGGAGAGCTGACTTCGGCCGACGTCGTCTATTCGCTCGAGCGAGCTGCCGATCCGAAACGCTCGAGCTTCGCGGCGGACTTCGCGGAAATCGACAAGGTGGAAGCGCTCGACCCCTATACCGTGCGCGTCTCTTTGAAGTACCCCGATGCGACGTTCCTCGGCCGCGTCTCGAACTATCACGGGGGCTATATCGTGAGCATGAAGGCGGCCGAGAAATACGGCAGCCAATTCGGCAGCCACCCGATCGGCACGGGGCCGTTCGCATTCGGCCAGCATGTCACGCAGCAATACGTGAAACTCGTGGCGAACGATCGATACTTCCGCGGCGCGCCCAAGCTTGCGGGCATCACCTATCGAATGATTCCTTCCGACAGCAATCGCGAGCTGGCCTTGTCCTCGGGCGAACTCGACGTGATCTACGGCAAGCGCGAAAAGCGCTGGGTGGAACGCGAGCGCAAACGCAGCGGCGTGCATATCGATATCTTCCAACCGGCGGAATATCGGACGCTGTTCATCAACCGCTCGATCAAGCCGCTCGACAACATCAAGGTGCGCCAGGCCATCGCGGCATCGATCGATGTCGACGAGATCATGCACTACGTAGGGAGCGAGGTTGCCGTCAAAGGGTGTTCGTCGGTCCCGCCCGGCTACCTAGGCGAAGACTGTTCGGGCGGAGGGTATGCCTACAACGTTGGGAATGCACGCAAGCTGCTTGCCGAGGCGGGATATCCGAACGGCATCACGATCAGGTCGATCGTGTCGAACATCTCGGCGCAGCAGCCCATCATGGAGATCGTTCAGGCGCAATTGGCCAAGGCCGGTATCAAGTTGGAAATGCAGATCGTCGATCACTCGACGTATCAGGCCGAGAGCCGGAAGGACTTGAGCGCGCTCGTCTTCTACGGTGCGGCGCGTTATCCGAGCGCCGACATTTGGTTGAGCGAATTCTACGATTCGGCGGCATCGGTGAATACACCGACCGCGATGTCGAACTTCTCGCATTGTGCCGTAGCCGATGCCGATATCCGTGCGGCGCGCGTGGAACCCGATCCGAGCAAGAAGCTGACGCTATGGAAGAGCGCCCAGCAGAAGATTCACGCGGATGTGTGTTCGGTGCCCCTGTTCGGCTTGCTACAGGTTTGGGTGCACAGTGACAAGGTGCAGTACGGCTACGACTTGAAGGGCTCGCTGAACCTTGCGCCGCTCATCACGGAGAAAACCACGCTGGCGAGCCACTGAAGCGGTATCGAGGTCTCGTAGCATCGACGGGTCCCGCTCGAATCGTCGATAACGACGCCGCGTGACGGAGCCGGCCCGATGGTGTCATTTTCCTGATACTTCAATGAAATTAGATAGTAGTCCTGAATATATTCGAGACCCGCAATCGTACGACGCGATCGTCGTCGGCGGTGGTGTCGTCGGCGCCGCGGTCGCTTACGGTTTGGCGCGGCGCAACCTGCGCGTGCTGGTTCTGGACGGCGCCGATGGCGACTTGCGCGCGGCGAAAGCGAATTTCGGCCTGGTTTGGGTGCAAGGAAAAGGGTACGGCCAGCCCGCCTATCAAGCGCTGTCGCGCCGCAGCGCGTCGTTGTGGCCGGAGTTCGCGCGCGAATTGACGGCCGATAGCGGCATCGAACTCGACTACCGTGCCGAAGGCGGTATTCATTTCTGCATCGGTCAAGCGCAGTGGGACCAGCGGGCCGAGAAGCTCGCGCGCTGGGCCGATCAATTGCCCGGTTATGAAAGCTGCACCGAAATGCTCGACCGCGGGCAACTGCAACGTCTCTTCCCCAAGGTGCAATTTGGGCCGGACGTGAGCGGTGCGAGCTTTGGCCTGACCGATGGTCATGTCAATCCACTGCGCTTGCTGGCGGCCTTGCAGCGCGCGTTGCAAGAGCGCGGCGGCGCCTTGCGCACGAACAGTCCCGTCTCGCGCATTGCGCCGCGCACCGGGGGCGGCTTCGCGGTGTATGCCGGGTCCAAGAGGTTCGAGGCGGCAAGGGTGATGATCGCCGCTGGGCTAGGTTCGTCCGCGCTCGGGCCGATGGTGGGACTCGACGTTCCCTTGAGGCCGCAACGAGGGCAATTGCTGGTCACCGAACGCTTGGCGCCGCTGCTGCCGTTGCCGGCCAGCGGCCTACGGCAAACGGGCGAAGGCACCGTGATGATTGGCGTGACGCAGGAAGAAGTGGGCTACGACCTGAGTACGACCACTGCGGCGGCGGCCCATATGAGCCGGCAAGCGGGCCGCATCGTGCCCGCGCTGCGACAAGCGCAACTCGTACGGCACTGGTCGTGCCTGCGTGTCATGACCCCCGATGGCTCCCCCGTGTATGCGGAGTCGAGCGAGCATCCCGGCGCTTGGGTCGCCCTCTGCCACTCCGGCATCACGCTCGCGGCTTTCCACGCCGGGCCGTTGGCCGCAGCATTCGCGCAAGCACGGATTCCGGACGAACTACAGATCTTTCACCATGGACGCTTCAATGTTCCGCAAACTGCATGACCCGGGGGAGAACACCCCCACCGTGACGGTGACGATCGATGGGCTGGCGGTCAGTGCCGAGCCCGGCGAAAGCGTGGCCGCCGTCTTGCTCCGGCTCGACCCGCCGATTTCCCGCACGACCCCGGTCAACGGCAGTCCACGCACACCGTATTGCATGATGGGGGTTTGCTTCGAGTGCCTCGCGAACGTCGACGGCATGGCCTCGGTCCAGACCTGTCTCGTGCCCGTTCGCGACGGCATGTGCATCGCGCGGCAACATGGCCGCCGCGTATTGTCGGCAATGGCCGCGCACGATGCCTCCGGCGCGGCTCCCGCCGCCGGCAGCCCAGTTCGGGAAGGCGTGCAGGAAGCCCCGCAGCAAGGAGCGCCACGATGAGCCGCGCAGTCGATTTGCTGATCGTCGGGGCCGGTCCCGCGGGCATGAGCGCCGCGCTGACCGCGCGCCGCCACGGTCTGAGCGTGCTCGTCGTGGACGATCAACAGGCGCCGGGCGGCCAAATCTGGCGCGCGGTGGAAGCACGCGCGAGCACGCGCGTCGGCGATTTGCTGGGCGAAGAATATGCCGCCGGTTTGCCCCTGGCGCAGGCGTTTCGCGCGAGCGGCGCGTTATACGAGCCGCGCACGCAAGTATGGCAAATCGAACCCGGCTGGCAGGTGTTCATGAGCCGCGAGCAGAAGGCGCAATGCGTGCAAGCGGCGAACGTTCTGCTGGCCACGGGCGCGCAGGAGCGGCCCGCGCCGTTTCCGGGCTGGACGTTGCCGGGCGTGCTGACCGTAGGCGCGGCGCAGATTCTGCTCAAGACGGCGCGCGAAATTCCGGCGAGTCCGGTGTGGATCGCCGGCAGTGGTCCCCTCGTGCTGCTGTATATGGTGCAGTTGCTGCGCGCCGGTGGCACGATCGCCGGTTGGCTCGATACGACGCCGCCCGGCGGCTGGTCGCGCGCTTTGCCGCATTTGGCGGGCGCCATGCGCGCATGGAAGGACTTGATCGAGGGGTTGGGTTGGACGCGCGAATTGCAGCGCGCGGGCTTTCCCATCGTGCGCGGTGTGACGCAATTGCGTGGCGAAGGCGAAGCGCGCTTGGATCATCTATGTTTTCGCACCGCCGATGGGCAATCGCAGCGGGTCGCCTTGGACTCGTTGCTGATTCATGAAGGCATCGTGCCTTCGATTCATGTCACGCAGGCGCTGGGCTGCGAGCACGAGTGGCGCGACGATCAACGCTGCCTGGCGCCGAAGCTCGACGAATGGGGGCAAACGAGCAAGCCCGGCATTTTTTCGGCCGGCGACGGCGCGGGCATAGGGGGGGCGCGCGCTGCGTGCACGCGGGGGAAATTGGCCGCGCTCGGCATTGCGATGCGCGCAGGCAAGTTGAACGCAGATGCCGCACGGCGGCTTGCCGCGCCATTGCGCCGGCAGCTCGCGGCCCAGCTTTCGATTCGTCCTCTGCTCGATGCCGTGTATCCGCCGCGCGCCGATCTGTTCGATCCGGCCGACGATACGGTGGTGTGCCGTTGCGAGGAACTGACGGCAGGCCAGATCCGGGCAGCTGCTCGCATCGGCCAGCCGGGACCGAACCAGATCAAGGCGTTTACGCGCGCCGGCATGGGGCCGTGCCAGGGACGTCAATGCGGATACACGGTCGCGCATATTCTGGCGGGGGCGCATGGCAAGCGCATCGAGCAGGTCGGGTTTTATCGGATCCGGCCGCCGTTGAAACCGTTGACGCTGGGCGAGTTGGCATCGCTCGACGCGGGGAGCGACACTTGACGAGCCAGACCGTATTCGATGTCGCCGTGATCGGCGGCGGACTGCACGGATTGTCGGCTGCGTTGCATCTTGCTCGCGCCGGTAAGCGCGTCGTCGTGCTCGAGCGGGCGTGGGTGGGCAGACATGCGTCGGGCGCATCGGCGGCCGGCGTGCGCACGCTCAATCGCGATCTGCGCGAATTGGACCTGTCGCTCGAGGCGATGCAGATGTGGCACCGCATCGGCTCGCTCGTGGGCGATACATGCGGTTTTCACGCGCACGGGCAGATTTGCGTGGCCGAAGACGGGACGAATCTGTCGAAGCTCGAGGCACGCGTCGCCGATCTGAACGCAAGGGGGTACACCCATGAAGCGATCATCGATCGCAAGGAACTGCAGCGGCGCGTGCCCGCGATCAGCGGGCATTGCGTCGGCGCGTCGATTGCGGCGGATAACGGCGCAGCCGATCCGCATCGCACGTTGGCCGCGTTTCGGCGCAGTGCCGAAGCGGTCGGTGTCGTGATTCGCGAGGGCGCTGGCGTAGCTCGCATCGAGCGGCATGGGCCGGATTGGACGCTGCACATCGATCATGCTGGGGGCGGCGCTCCGGGGCATGCCCACCGGCTCGTCGTGCCCGCTCTCGTCAATGCTGCCGGGGCCTGGGCGGGGCGTGTCGCGGCAATGGTCGGCGATTCCATCCCGCTCGGCACGAAGGCTTCGATGATGATCGTCACCGAGCGCGTCGCGCCCATGATCGAACCCGTCGTCTCGGTCATGGGCCGCTCGCTGTCTTTCAAGCAAGCGGACCAGGGCACGCTCGTGATCGGCGGCGGACTGCAGGGCGTGCCCGATCTCGACCGGGAGACCTCCGAGGTGCGAATGGGCATATTGGCCAAAGGAGCGCGCGCGGCCACCGACTTGTTTCCTGACGTGCGCGACATTCGGATCGTGCGAGTGTGGTCCGGCCTCGAAGCGAAGACAGCCGACTTGCTTCCGGTAGTGGGGCCCGCGGTCAACGCGCCGGGCGTGTTCCATGCTTTCGGCTATTCCGGTCACGGCTTTCAACTCGCGCCCGTGGTCGGCGCCGCGCTGGCGGATTTGATCGTCGATGGTTCGACCCGCCGCCCGATCGCGGCCCTCGGTGCGCGCCGCTTGATGGCCGCTTCGCTTTCGGAGGTTTCCGCATGATTCGATATACCGTCAAACGCCTGCTGCTTGCAATCCCCACACTATTGGCGATGCTGACCGCCGTGTTCGTGCTCGTGCGTCTCGTGCCGGGCGATCCGGCCGCCGCCATGCTGGGCGATCAGGCGAGCGCCCAGGCGCTGTCGGCATTGCGCAAGCAGCTCGGTCTGGACCTGCCGTTGCACACGCAGTATGTGCATTTCGTGGGCGATGTGCTGAGCGGCAACTTGGGCCGTTCGCTCTCGAACGGACAAAGCGTGTTGCGAGAAGTCGCGGCCGTCTTGCCTTGGACCCTGCAACTGACCGTCGCGGCGGTCGTCGTCGGTATCGGCCTGGGCTTGCCCTTGGGCATTTGGGCTGCGCTGCGGCGCAATGCGTGGCCCGACTATCTCACGCGCGTTCTCTCGTTGGCGGGCTTATCGTTCCCGGCCTTCGTCTCGGGCATCTTGATGCTGCTCGCCTTCGCCATCGAACTCGATTGGTTTCCCGTCATAGGCAGCACGACCTCGGGCAACCCGTGGGGACAGTGGCGCGGTCTCGTGCTACCCGCCTTCAACCTCGGGCTCATCATGACGGCTTATGTGACGCGCGTCACGCGCTCGTCGATGCTCAACGTGCTAGGCGAAGACTACATTGGCACGGCTCGCGCCAAAGGGCTGCGACCTGGTCAACTGATTCTGCGCCATGCGTTGCGCAATGCGCTGATCCCGATTTTGACCGTCGTCGGCTTGTACTTCGGCACGCTGATCGGCAATTCGGTCTTGACCGAGATCGTGTTCAACCGGCCCGGAATAGGCAAGCTGATTCTCGGCGCGTTGAACGCGCGCGACTACACCTTGTTGCAAGGCCTGATGATCGTCTTCGCGTTTTGCGTGATCGTCGTCAATCTATTGACCGACCTCGCTTATGCGTGGATCGACCCGCGAGTGAAATACAAATGAGCACTGTCGCAACTTCTTCCCCTAGCAGCGCGCCCGTCAGCCGTCCCCCCAAGACATGGCGCACGTTACTCGGCAACCGCATTGCCTGGGTCGGCTTGTTTCTTCTGGCGGTCGTCGTATTGGCCGCGCTGTTCGCGCCCTGGATCGCACCGCAGGATCCAATTCAACAGCACATCGCCTACCGCTTGGATCCGCCCTCGGCGCAGTATTGGCTCGGCACCGATAGCTACGGGCGCGATGTTCTTTCGCGCTTGATCTACGGCGCGCGCATTTCGTTGCTCGTCGGTTTTCTCGCCGTGTTGATCGCGATGGTCGTGGGCTCCTCGCTCGGCATCTTGGCGGGGTATCTCGGCGGCTGGGTCGACCAAATCGTGATGGGGCTCGTCGACGTGCTGCTGTCCTTTCCCGCGCTATTGCTCGGGCTGATGGTGGCCGCCATGCTCGGCGCGAGCTTGCAGAACTTGATCGTGGCGATCGCCATTACGGAGATCGCTCCGTTCGTGCGGGTCGCGCGGGCGCCGACGATCGCGCTCAAACAGCGTGACTTCATCGAGGCGGGCCGGGCGCTCGGGTTCGGGCCGATTCGCTTGATGGCGGTGCATATCCTGCCGAACATGATTTCCGAAGTGATCGTGCTCGGATCGATGTGGATGGCCACGGCGATCCGCACCGAGGCCTCGCTCAGCTTCGTGGGCCTGGGCGTGCCGCCGCCGATCGCGACCTGGGGCGGCATGATCCGCGATGGTTTCGACAACATACTCGACGCCTGGTGGCTGATCGTCTTTCCGTGCGTTGCCATTTTGCTGACGGTGTTGGCGTTGAACCTATTGGGCGATGCCTTGCGCGATGCGCTCGATCCCAAGCTTCGTGGAGAAAAACGATGACGCAGCCTTCGCCAGTCCTCGAGCTTCGCGAGCTTCGAACGGAATTTCGCATCCGGCGGCAATGGCATGCAGCCGTGCGTGGCGTGTCATTGACGATCGAACGCAACGAGACCGTTGCGCTCGTCGGCGAATCGGGCAGCGGCAAGAGCGTGACCGCGCTATCGATCTTGCGTTTGCTTCCCGGCGCGGCCGCGCGTCATGGCGGCGGGCAGATTCTGTTTGAAGGACGCGATCTGTCGACGTTGTCCGAAGCCCAGCTCTCGCAGGTGCGCGGCGATCGAATCGCCATGGTGTTCCAAGATCCGATGACTTCGCTCGATCCCACCATGCGCGTGGGCGACCAGATCGTCGAGGCCATCCGTCAACATCATGACGTGTCTTATGCCGATGCGCGCCGGCGCGCGCTCGAGGCGTTGCGGGAAGTCGGCATCCCGGGCGCGGCGAACCGTTTCGGCGATTACCCGCATCAGTTTTCCGGCGGCATGCGCCAACGCGCCATGATTGCCATGGCGTTGGCCTGCAAGCCCGCGCTGCTAGTGGCCGACGAACCCACGACTGCGTTGGATGTCACGATCCAAGCGCAAATCTTGGCGTTGCTCGCGCAATTGCAGGCGGCCCACGGGATGTCGGTGTTGTTCATCACGCACAACCTTGGGGTCGTCGCGCAAATCGCCGATCGCGTCGCAGTCATGTATGCGGGCGAGATCGTCGAGTTGGCGAACGTCGATGCGCTTTTCGCGCAGCCCACGCATCCTTACACGCAGGCGTTGCTGCGTGCGATGCCGCGCGTGGACGTGGATCTCGATGACTTCCAGGGCATATCGGGACAAGCGCCCTCGCTTGCGGCGATGCCCTCCGGCTGTGCGTTCGCGGCGCGCTGCAGGCATCGGCAAGCCAGATGCGAGCAGGCGCATCCGGATCTGCTGCCCGTGCCGGGCAGCACGCCGGGGCATTGGGTGCGTTGCCCCGTCAACGTCGAACAGTTGAGAACCAATTCGGAGTCACCGCTATGAGCGAACTCTTGCGCGTGGACAATCTCGTCAAGCATTTCGTCAGCGGCGGCGGCCGATTCGATGCGCCGAAGAAGGTCGTGCGCGCCGTCAACGAAGTCTCTTTCGCCGTGCGTCGGGGCAGCTCGATGGGCCTCGTGGGTGAATCCGGCTGCGGCAAATCCACGGTTGCGCGCACGTTGCTGCGCCTAATCGAGCCCGATTCCGGCTCGATCATTTTCGACGGCATCGATCTGCGGCGTGCGAGCGCGGCCCACATGCGCGCATTGCGGCAGCGCATTCAGATAGTGTTTCAGGATCCCTACGCGTCGCTCAACCCACGCCGGACCGTGCGGCAAACGTTGGAGGAGCCGCTGCGGGTCCATCGGCGGGGCAACGCTCGCGCGATTGCCGATAAGGTCGCGCAAACCGTGATCGACGTGGGCTTGCCGCTCGATGCGCTCGAGCGCTACCCGTACGAATTTTCAGGCGGGCAGCGTCAACGTGTCGGCATCGCGCGCGCCCTCGTGCTCGATCCCGAACTCATCATTGCTGACGAGCCGGTTTCAGCACTCGATGTCTCAGTGCAGGCGCAGATCCTTCAACTGCTCGAGAAGCTGCGCAAAGAGCGAGGCCTATCGTTCGTCTTCGTCTCGCACGACCTGGGGGTGGTACGGCAGTTCTGCGATACGGTCAGCGTGATGTATCTGGGCCGCATCGTCGAGAGCGGGCCGACGCGTTCGTTGCTCGATGCGCCTGCGCACCCCTACAGTCGCGTGCTGCGAGACTCATCGCCCGTCCCCGATCCGAGCAACAGGATCGTGCTTGCGAAGATCGAAGGCGAAATCCCCTCGCCTACGAACCTACCGGCGGGTTGTGCCTTTCATCCGCGGTGCGCGCGCGCGGCCGGCGCGTGCATGGAGCGGGCGCCGGATCTGGACCTGGTTGCATCGGAACGCCGAGTCGCCTGCTACTTTCCGTTGCAGGGGTGTGCGATCGCATCGACCTAGTCATGGCGACGGCACGCGTTCGACTTTCACCGAAACCAGCGGGCCGCGCGCCGCCTCACAACCGAACTCGACTCAACTCAACCCAACCCGACGAATCGTCAGAGCCCATCATGGTTGCTTCGAACAAGCGGTTGCAGGCGGCGAGTCCAAAGGGGGCGAGCGTGAGCGGCTCGGCGCGTGCCCGCGGCATAGTGCGGCGCATTGCCGAATTCGTGGTGACGGCACGTGGCGACCGCGCGAGCGAAGCGGACACACAAGCGGCATTTCGATGCATCCTCGACTTACTGAGCGCGGCGGCGGCGGGGTTGCACGAGCCGGGCGTGGTCGCCGTGCGCGGGATGGCGCTCGAGACGTTCGGCTCCGGGCGGGCAGCGATTTGCAATTGTTTCGGAGCGATGTGAGCGCGTTGGCGGAAAGAGTGACGCTGCGATTGGACCCCGAGCTCGATGCGTGCTTCCCCGCACGGACGTTGGCCCGCGTCAAGGTGACCTGCGCTGGCCGGTCGTTCACATCCGACGTCACTTCGCCGAGCGGCGACGCAACCAATGCGCTGACCTGGGCAGAACTCGAGGCAAAGTTTCACTCGGCCACGAAGTGGGTGGCATCGGAGGCGCAGCGCGGCGAAGTGCTCGACGCTGTCGACGCATTGGCTTGCGGCGATGGGGCGAGCCTGATGGCGTGCCTCGGTACGCCGACGCTGGAGCGCAGGGCACGTTGATGCCGAGGGCGGTGGCGGGATCGAGACGTCCGCGTGCAGGAGCGCATTGCGGATATCGTCGCCTCCGATGCATGATCGTAGCTTCGAAGCACTGCCCCATGAAATTGCTCCTACCGGGTGACGATATGAAGCGTCAGGTAAATCTGCGGCAAATCGAGGCGTTCAAGGCCGTCATCGAACAGGGCACGGTGAGCCGCGCCGCCGAGATCCTCTATATTTCGCAGCCTGCGGTCAGCAAGATGCTGAGCCATCTCGAGGACGACTCCGGCTTGACGTTGTTCGACCGTGTGCGAGGCAAGCTCGCGCCCACGCGTCAGGGGATGCGGCTATACGGTGAAATCGATCGGATCTTCGCGGGGTTGCGTCAACTCGAGCAGGCCATCGACTCGATCCGTCGCGACGAGCAGAGTCACTTGACGGTCGGCACGTTGCCCGCATTGGGCGGCTCGTTCATCCGGCGTGTGACGCTCAATTTTCTGAAAACGCATCCGGACGTGACACTGGCGATTCACTCTCGCAGTTCGCAGATCGTGACCGAGTGGCTCGTTACGCGCCAACTGGATCTGGGGCTCGTCAACGGCTTGGTGGACAACAGTTACATCGAACGAGAACCTTTGATGGAGCATGCGCTCGTCTGCGCTTTGCCACCCTCGCATCCGCTCTGCAAGAAGAAGGTGATTCGCCCGCGTGATCTGGACAACCTGCCGTTCGTCACGTTCTTTTTCATGAGCCAAACGCGGCAATTGGTGGAGACGGTTTTCGAAAATCACAACGTGCGTTTGAACGTCGTGCTCGAGACCGATAACGCGCCTAGCGTATGCGAATTCGTCGCGCAGGGCTTGGGTGTCTCGTTGATTCACCCGCTGTTCGGCGGCGGGATGCAGGACCGTATCGTGCTGCGCCGTTTCGAGCCGGAAGTGAACTTTCGCTTTCAGCTTTGCCGAATGCCTGCCTCGCAGAACTCGAATCTGGTCGAAGCGTTCTTCGAAGAGGTGCGTAATGTGGCGGGGGAGGTCGTGCGGGAGATGTCGGATCGGTCGTAGGTCGACTCATCTAGTCTTGCATCGATACCGGCCCCGTTCACGCTTCCCGGTCGAGCATGTGCGGGGTGCTTTCCTGCGCTCGCCGCGCAGACCTGGCGCCCCCTGGCGAGCTGGTCGACCGCACATTCACACGCGCATCCGTATATAACCCCTCGGAATAACCCACGCGAATAACGGCCTTTGACAGCGAAATTTGCCGGGCCTATCTTGGGCCGCTCGCTGTACGCGGGCGAGCGCAATGATTAATTAGGATAACTAAATAAACCACGCGTTGTTTGGAGCCCGTTCTTCCGTAGTTCCTATTAATACAAGCCCGTTGATCTAGGGGATATCTCGATGAAAAGTAGATTGGTTGTTTTTGCGGCGATGAGCGTCGTCTCTTCCGCGGCGTTTGCCCAGAGCAATGTGACGCTCTACGGCATCTTGGACGAAGGACTCAGCTTCGTCTCGAACTCGGGCGGCAAGCATTTGTACAGCATGGCGAGCGGGAACATGCAGGGCAATCGTTGGGGGCTGCGCGGAACGGAGGACCTCGGCGGGAACCTGAGGGCGATCTTCGTGATCGAGAACGGCTTCGATATCAGCAACGGCAAGCTCGCTCAGGGCGGCCTGGAGTTCGGGCGGCAAGCCTACGTTGGGCTTGCGAATGACTACGGTTCCGTCACGGTGGGCCGCCAATACGATTCCGTGGTCGACTACGTCGGCCGCTTGGAGTTTGGCGACCAGTTCGGCGGGAGCATCACCGCCCACACGGGCGATATCGACAACTTCAACAACAGTTATCGCGTCAACAACGCCATTAAATTTCGCAGCGCAGACTATCGCGGCTTCACGTTTGGAGGCCTGTACAGCCTTGGAGGCATCGCCGGTCAGCCGGGCCGGAACCAGATCTATTCGCTCGGCGCAGGATATGCGAGCGGGCCGCTCACGCTCGGCATCGGCTATTTGAACGTGCGCAATCCGAACGTGAGCTTTTTCGGGAACAGTACTTCCGGCACCGTTTCGTCGACGGCATCGAATGTGAGTTCGCCGGTCTATTCCGGCTTCGGTTCCGCGAACACATACCAGGTCATCGGTGCGGGCGGCACCTATAAACTGGGCGCGGGAACGCTCGGGGCGACTTATTCGAACATCAAGTTCACGTCTCTCGGCTCGTCCTACGCGTCGCCGTTCGCCGGGCAATCGGCGAGCTTCAACAACGGCGAATTGAGCTTGCTCTATCGGGCTACGCCGGCCTTGCTACTCGGAACGGCATACGACTTTACGCGCGGCAGTCAGGTCAACGGCCATTCGGCCGCGCAATTTCACCAGTTGTCGTTGGGAATCGATTACTTCCTTTCCAAACGCACCGACCTCTACGCGATCGGGGTGTATCAGCACGCGCTGGGGGATACGTTGTCGACCGCCGGGACGGCAATCGTGCCCGCTGTCGCATCGATCAGTGCGCTGAGCGCGTCGAACAATCAAAATCAACTGGCCGTTCGAGTCGGCATTCGTTCGAAGTTTTAAGAGGCTGTTGAAATACCTCCCGCAGACGTCATCCGAGCGGGAGGGGTAAACGTTGAAACAAGGAATCGACCAACACTGAGAGCGAAGGGATGCGCGGAGCGGACGGATACACCGAGACCATGTTCACGATTGCGAAGCTTGATGACTTCGTGCCGGTCAATCTTCCGCTGCGACCGATTCGCCTCCGGCTGAACGACGCTCTCAAGCGCATGGACGGGGTGTTTGCGTGCATGTACGAGAGCGATGCGAAAGGCAGCAGGCCGAGCATTGCGCCCGAGAAGCTAATTCGCGCGCTGTTGCTGCAGGTGCTGTACACGATTCGCAGCGGGCGCATCCTAATGGAGCAAATCTCCTACGACATGCTGTTTCGTTGGTTGGTCGGCCTGGCGATCGACGATGCGGTGTGGGACCACTCGACGTTCAGCAAGAACCGAGATCGACTGATGGCGCACGATGTCATCGTGGGTTTGTTCAACGAGATGGTGGAGACGGCGCATGCACGCGGTCATCTCTCCGGCGAGCACTTCAGCGAGCGGGATACTTCAACAGCCTGCTAATACGCGAGGGCGGGATTGATCATTCCGCACGGTTTTCGTTGGCAAGCCCTGATTCGGCGGCCCGCGTATGCGACGGCTTGGCCGATTTGCGATATCGTTGCTCCTGCTCGGTATCTCGCCACCGCGTCGAGCCAGGGGCTCGTTCGCAACGACAACGACAACGACAACGACAACGACGACGACGACGACGACGACGACACTCAAGATGATTCATCCCAACACCGCGTTGATTCAACGCTTTTACGAGGCTTTTCAGCGGCGCGATGCGACCGCGATGGCTGCTTGCTATGCCGACGACGTGGTCTTCAGCGATCCCGTGTTCGGTGAACTGCGCGGCGAGGCCGCACGCGACATGTGGCGCATGCTCGTGCAGCGCGCACAAGCGTTTTCGTTGACGTTTGCCGATGTCGACGCGAACGATCAGACCGGGCGGGCGCGGTGGGTAGCGCGCTATTTGTTCAGTCCGACCGGACGCGCGGTGACGAACCGGATCGAGGCGCGCTTTGTGTTTCGCGACGGGCGCATTGTCGAGCATCGCGACAGCTTCGATGTGTGGCGGTGGGCGCGCCAAGCGCTGGGCACGAAGGGGGCCTTGCTCGGCTGGACGCCTTTCGTGCAGCGGGCAATTCGAGCGCGAGCGCGCAGAAGTCTCGATGCGTATCGCGCCGCTCCGAAGTGAGCCTGCCGGGGCATGCGTTTCGCCGTGACCGCCGGCGTGACGGCGTCCTGCGATATTGCGCCCAGCGATACCTTGACCGCCGCGCGCGGCGCGCAACTACCCCTTGCCGTGCTCGGAATCTTCGGACGGCTGATGCGCCTCATTGCCCCGGCCGGGGAAAAAAACGTTCAAGACGTCGCGGACGCCTTCTGCCAGAGTTGCCTCCGCGCCGATCGTTTCCGTTTCGCCGGATCTGGCCGGATCGGCGCTCAAGCCGCGCCAATGAGTAAAGACGAGCAAGGGCTTTTCGGTCCACTCGCCCGCGCCGAACTTCGCGAAGGTCGTGTCCCCACTGACGAGTTGAACCTCGTACCATCCATCGCGGACCGGGGCGAAGTCGTCGAGCGGAAACCAGCCCGTCGGTTCAATTTCCATACGTTCCTCACTGAGCTATCGCTGCCTGTCGGTGGATGTGCCGTCGCGCGTATTGCTTCGTGCGGTTGTGCGGCGGCGTGCCCTAGCGCCACCTGGCCACGCCGATGCGCCTGAGCCAGTTGGCATGGGTTGCGCCATCGTTCCGAATGCGATCGAAGCCGGCACTTTTTTGATTATAGAACTCGAAACTCCCGACTAACTCCTATGCTTGAAGAGTCCATTTGGACCCTATCGAGGAGACAGACCATGCGCATGCTTCTAAACATACGAATACCTCATGAGCCATTCAACGCGTTTGTGCGCGATGGATCCATCGGCGTGTTGATAGAGAAGATACTCGCAGAAATGAAGCCGGAGGCCGCCTACTTTACGGAGCAGAACGGAACACGGGGAGCAATCCTCGTCGTTGACCTCGAGGAGCCGTCGCAGATTCCAAAATTCGCCGAGCCATGGTTTCTGACGTTCAATGCCGACTGCGAGTTTCGCGTCGTGATGGTGGCGGAGGACCTCAAGAAGGCCGGACTCGAAATGCTTGGCTCGAAGTGGAAGTAGTGCGCGGCACGGCGTATGACAGCGCGACCTCGGAGAGCTGCCGCTCTGCGCCGGTAACCGCTACAATTCGCGGTTTTAGCCCGGAATACGCCAATGTCTTTTGCCTCGCTTGGCCTGATTGATCCCTTGCTGCGCAATGTGCAGGACGCCAATTACCAGACGCCTACGCCGGTGCAGGCCAAGGCGATTCCAGCTGTGCTCAGTGGCAAGGACGTCATGGCTGCCGCGCAAACCGGCACTGGCAAAACCGCGGGCTTTGCGCTGCCGCTGCTGCAACGGCTGGTGCAACAGGGCCCGGCGGTTTCCAGCAACCGCGTGCGTGTTCTGGTGCTGGTGCCCACGCGTGAACTGGCTGAGCAAGTGCTGCAAAGCTTTGTCGATTACGGTAAAGGCCTCGATCTACGATTTCTGGCCGCTTATGGCGGTGTCAGTATCAACCCGCAGATGATGAAGCTGCGCAAAGGCGTGGATGTGCTCGTTGCCACGCCCGGTCGTTTGTTGGATCTCAATCGGCAGAACGCGGTGCAGTTCGATCAGGTGGAAACGCTGGTGCTGGATGAAGCCGACCGCATGCTGGATTTGGGCTTTGCGCGCGAACTCAACGCGGTCTTTGCTGCGTTGCCCGCTCGGCGCCAGACACTGCTGTTCTCTGCCACGTTTACCGATGATATTCGCGCCATGGCGGCGGGCATTCTGCGCGGCCCGGTCCATATCAGCGTCAGCCCGCCCAATGCCACGGCCAGCAAGATCAAGCAGTGGGTGGTTCCGGTGGATAAAAGGAACAAGCCCGACCTCTTCATGCACCTGGTGGCCCAGAACGGCTGGGAGCACGCGCTAGTGTTCGTCAAGACCCGCAAAGGCGTGGATTACCTGGCGGCCGTGCTGGACGAAGCGGGCTACGCGGTCGACACCATCCACGGCGACAAGCCGCAACCCGCGCGCCTGCGTGCGCTGGAGCGCTTCAAAACGGGCGAAGTAAATATGTTGGTAGCCACCGATGTGGCTGCGCGCGGGCTGGATATCGACGACCTGCCGCTGGTGATCAACGTCGATCTGCCGATCGTGGCGCAAGATTACGTGCACCGTATTGGCCGTACCGGACGCGCGGGCGCCAGTGGCGTGGCGGTGTCCCTCGTATGCGCCGACGAAGCGCCGCAACTGGCCGCGATCGAAGCGCTGATCGGGCAAATGCTGCCCCGCGAAGAGGAGCCGGGGTTCGAAGCCGAACACCGCGTGCCGCAAACCAGCACGACGGGCCAGATCATCAAGAAACCTAAAAAGCCCAAGAAGCCCAAAGCACTGCGGGCTGCGTCGAGCGCCGCGCAGGTGATCGGCAAGAAGCCGCGCCGACAAAGCGGCGAAAACAAACGCAAGCCTGGGGCGCAGCGCCCAAACCGCTGACCTACAATGTAACCATGGTCGCGACCTTATAAGGAGGCTGCCATGACTCAGTCTATGATCTACCTCGTCGTCGGCTTGGCGGTCTTGTTGATCGCCGGGTTCATGGTGGCACAACGTTACAGGCGCGAGCACCCCGACGAGGGGACGATGGATCAGTGGCTCGACTCGCACCACATGAGTTGGCTGCATCGCCACAAACATTGATGCGGCATCGCAAGGCGCAGGGCCCCGCATTCCAGCGGGGCCCTGCAATACGTAGGAGCGCGTGCAATCACCGGCCGCCGTGATGAGCAGGGTTGGTGACGACGTGCAGCGTTGCATTTTCTGGTAGTAAGATACCCGGCATCGATCCAAAACCAACGCATGAACGAGCACAGGGGCGAGCGTGACCGAGGTGACGACCGATTCACGGGTATTCCTCTCGACCTTGCCGCCCGGTCGCCGCGAGCGGCGACTCGCGATTGCTGTCGTCCTGATTACAGCGGTCGCCTTCCTTGCAGCTGTGCCATTCGCGAAACTTCAGTTACCGAGGGTTTGGGCCTTCATTCCGGTCTACGAATCCGCGGTCGTCGTATGCGATTTGCTTACGGCAGCGCTCTTGCTTGGCCAGTACCGCATTTTGCGGTCGCGCGCATTGCTGGTCTTGGCTACGGGATATTTGCTGACCTCCTTCACGGCGACGGCGCACTTACTAACGTTTCCCGGCGTTTTCTCCGATACCGGCTGGTTAGGGGCGCGCAGTCAAAGCACGGCCTGGCTCTACGTTTTCTGGCATGGCAGTTTTCCACTCGTCGTCATTGCCTATGCGTGGCTAAAGCGTGACGGCGCAGCAACGCGAAGGCAGCGGGAGGGCGCTTGCGCGCCGGCGATTTTGGCCGGCATTGCTTTTGCCGCGCTCCTCGCTGTCGCGTTCGCGATACTGGCCACCCGCGGCTACGATTTGCTGCCGCCGCAGTTGTCCGGGCCGCCGCTGGCACCGCGCTACACAGTGGCGCACGGCGTCGTACTGACGCTCATCTGGTTGCTCAGCCTGCTTGCGCTCGCGACGCTCCTCTTGCGGCGGCCGCACTCCGTGCTGGACCTATGGCTCATGGTCGTCATGTGCGCGTGGCTTTTCGATATCACGTTCGCGGGCGTGCTCAATCATAGCCGCTTCGATCTTGGTTTCTACGTCGGCCGCATTTACAGCCTATGCGCTGCCAGCTTCGTGCTCGTCATATTGACGCTCGAAAACATCGGCCTCTACGCGCGCGTCGTACAGGCACTCGAGAGCGAACGTATCGAGCGGCAACGCGTGCAGTTGCAGACCGTGCAATTGAACGAAGCGAATGCGCTGCTGGAGCAGCGCGTGGCTTCACGCACGGCTGCGCTGACGGCGGCGAACCGCGACTTGGTCAATGAAGTGCTCGAGCGCAAGCGCGCCGAAGCGGCGCTCGGGCACTCACGCGAGGAGTTGCGCGAACTGGCGTCGATTGGGACCTCCGCGCGCGAGCAAGAAAATCGACGTATCGCGCGGGAATTGCATGATGAACTTTGCCAGACGCTGGCAGCATCGCGCCTCGAGCTTGAATTGGTCTCTGAACGCAAGGCGTTGAGTGCGGAACTCGCGCCCGTGCATACGCTGCTCGACGACGCGATCGTCGCCACCCGCCGCATCGCGGCGGATCTTAGACCCTTGGTGCTCGACGACCTCGGCCTCGTCGCCGCGGCGGATTGGCTCGCGCAGAACTTCCGACAGCGCCACGGCATCGAATGCGAGCTAACCGTCGAGCCACCCAGCCTCGATCTCGACGAGCCGCAAGCGACTGCAGTGTTTCGCATCATGCAGGAGTCGCTGACCAACATCGGACGACATGCGCACGCCTCGCGAGCAACACTGAGCTTGACGCGCAAGGACGATCACGTCTTGTTGATCGTGAAAGACAACGGCGTCGGGTTTGATCTTTCAATGCCGCGCAAGCTAAATTCGTTTGGGCTATCGGGCCTTCGCGAGCGGGCCTATCTTGTCGGGGGCGACGTTAGTATCGAGTCGTCGCCCGGTGGCGGCACGTCGATCGAAGTGCGCATTCCGCTGCCTGTTGCGCAGGCAACGCCGACGCGCGACGCAGAATTGCTTCGTCCAGAACCGAGCGCTGCCCGGGGGCAGTGATCGCACGAGGACGGTTGGCTACCAGCTTGCACGCTTGTACAACCCGAGCTGGTCCACGCGGAACAGGCGCGCGGGCCGCTGATTACCGAGTTGATAGTCCTCCGTGGCAATGATCACGCCGGCTTCATCAACCGCTTCGCCCGACTGTACATCACCAACCTTGATCCCTAGTCGCGAACGAAAGGTCGCTCTCGTCACCGTTTCACCGAACACCCCCTCGTAGGTATGTTGCAGTTGGGTCAATGTGAACTTCCCGGGGAGCAACCAGCAAGGCAGAGTTGAGTAGCTCGATTTGTTTCGCACCCGCTGCACCGCGGCGCGGATCTGATCCGCATGATCGAAGGCCAGAGATGGAAGCTCGTCCACCGCATAGAACCGGAACACGCCTGGTTGCCTCGCAATCAGATCTTCCATCGGTACGAGCGCAACATAACTGATCGCGACCGACCACCCGCGAGGATCTCGAGCGGGTCCGGCGAAAGTCTGGAGCTGCTCGATATAGCGCGGTTCCAGCCCGGTCTTCTCACGCATCATGCGACGCACTGCGTCCTCGAGCGAGGCGTCCTCGTTCGTATGGATGTACCCGCCAGGCAGCGCCAGCGCTCCACGAAACGGTTCCCTATTGCGCTCGTGCAGGGCAACCATCAGACCTTCTTTCGACAGGGTGAGCAGCACCGCGTCCACGCTCACGTCCGGTTTTGCATAGCCTTTGCCCATGTGTGATCCCCTGCCTGACTAGCGATTGAAAAATTCTAGCACAACATAGTTGACATTATCGACTAAGCAGAGCTATGCTTCGCGCCATGTTAGTCGTAATTTATAACTAAGTGGAGAGGGCGATGCTGAATATCAGCGCGTTGAGCGTCACGAGGCACGAGTTCGAGTCCCCTGGGAAAGGGCGTAAGCCAGTGGAAATGACGGCTATGAAGTTTCCGGGCGGGGAAATGCACGTTACGGTCCAGACCGGTGTGCCCGGAAGCGAACTTGAAGTGAAGGCGCATCTGCCGCACGCTGATGCGCTGATGACCCTGCTTATGGCGACGGATGCGCTGCGCCGAGCCTATCCGCAATTGCCGATCGACCTGCATTTGCCGTACGTGCCGTATGCGCGCCAGGACCGCGTGGCCAATCCCGGCGAGGCGCTCAGCGCCAAGGTCTTCTGCAATCTGATCAACGCACAGGGCTACCGCCGAGTCGTCGTGCAAGACCCGCACAGCGATGTTGTTACCGCACTGCTCGATCGCGTTGAAATCGAGGATCCCGTGCCGGCGCTGCGCCGCGTCGTCGATCACATCAAGCAAACCTGCACGAAGGTCACGCTGGTTGCGCCCGATGCCGGTGCGCGCAAGCGCGTGCAGAAGCTCGCCGACGCGCTCGAGGCGTCAGTGGTCTTCGCCGACAAGACTCGCGACACGAAGACCGGCGCGATCAGGGGCACCCAGGTGCAGGACGACGTCCCGGACGGCGCGCTGCTGGTGGTGGACGATATCTGCGACGGGGGGCGCACCTTTACCGAACTCGGTCGTGCCCTTTACGCGCGGCAGGCCGCGTGCGGAGCAAGCCATCTCCTGTACCTGTACGTCACGCACGGCATTTTCAGCAAAGGCCTCGACCCGTTGCTGGACATCTATCGTGGCGTATTCACTCGCAACAACTGGACGAGCGATTCGCGCGCCATCCAAGTCTGACTCATCCTCACAGCCTCGGGAGAACAACAATGAACGGACTGATCCCTTTCAATATCGCCGACTTCTACAAGACGGGCCACCCGTCCATGTACCCGGCGGCAACGACCAAACTCGTCGCCAACTTCACGCCGCGCTCGGCGAAGTACGCCCCGGTGCTGCCGCAATTCTTCGACAACAAGATCGTCTGGTTCGGCCTGCAGGGTTTCATCAAGGAATGGCTGGTCGACGTGTTCCAGCGCGAGTTCTTCCGCGCGCCGAAGGCCGAAGCCATCCGCAAGTACAAGCGCCGCATGGACACCGCGCTAGGCCCGGGCGCTGTTCCGGTCGATCGTCTCGAGGCGCTGCACGACCTCGGCTATCTGCCGCTCGAACTTCGTGCACTTCCGGAAGGCGTGCGTGTGAACATCAAGGTGCCGCCGATCGTGTTCATCAATACGCACCCGGATTTCCCATGGGTCTCGACCTACTTCGAGACGCTGTTCAGCACGGAAATTTGGAAGCCTACGACCGTGGCCACCATTGCATTCGAATTCCGCAAGGTGCTGACTTACTTCGCCGACATCACCGCTGCACCGCTCGATTTCGTGAACTGGCAAGGACACGACTTCTCGATGCGCGGGATGAGCGGCGTGCATGACGCGATGCGCTGCGGCGCAGGCCACCTCCTATCGTTCGCGGGAACCGACACGATCCCGGCGATTGACTACGTCGAGGACTACTACGGCGCCAACGCCGATCTGGAACTGGTCGGTGGCTCGATTCCAGCCTCCGAGCATAGCGTCATGACCCTGCGCATTCTGGCAACGCTCGATCGCTTGAAGCGTGCCCCGGGCAACGAATGGCTCGATGAGAAGGAACTGCGCCGCCAGGCGGAGCGTGAAGTCATTCGTGAGTTCGTGACCGAGGATTATCCGGCCGGAATGGTGTCGCTGGTGTCGGACAGCTTCGACTATTGGAACGTGATCACGGTCATCGCCAAGGAGCTGAAAAACGATATCTTGGCGCGCATGCCGAACGCACTGGGCCAAAGCCGTGTCGTGTTTCGTCCGGACAGTGGAGATCCGGTGCGTATCGTGGCGGGCTACCGCGATAGCGAACTTGTTCGTGAGGCCGATGGTTCTCTGCGCATGCAGGACGGCGGATACATCGTGGAGTCGAACGGATCGTCGATCACGGAGGCTGAACGCAAGGGGTCGATCCAATGTCTGTGGGATATCTACGGCGGCACCGCAACGACGAAAGGCTACAAGGTCCTCAACGACAAAGTGGGCTTGATCTACGGAGACAGCATCAGCCTCGCCCGCGCCTTCGAGATTCTGACGCGCCTAGCCGAGAAAGGTTTTGCATCGTGCAATGTGGTGTTCGGCATCGGATCGTACACGTACAACATGCTTTCGCGCGACACCTTTGGCTGGGCCATGAAAGCCATTTATGCCGAAGTCGGCAATGAAAAGGTCGATATCTACAAAGACCCAGCGACTGACGACGGCACGAAGAAGTCTGCGAAGGGCTTGCTCCGGGTGGAGAAGGAAGGCAACGACTACGTGCTGTACGAACAGCAGTCACCCGAGGAATTCGAGCGCGGGGAATTGAGACCGGTGTTCCGCAACGGCGAGCTGCTGGTGACTACGACACTCGCGGAGATCCGCGAACGGCTCCAGTCCTCATGGTCCTGTCTGCAGTCTGCGCCCGTCGCTGTCTAACCGGGCAACCGGCGCGAGCTCGAAGACGGGCGCGCGCCTAGCCGCACAGTCCGGGCGGCAGCTTGGATTTTTTCTCAGGGGCGTATTTGAACGCGGCCAATGCAGCGGCCGCGATCCGCGTTCAGGAAATCAAGGCGGACGGCAACTGTGGGCGCCCTCTACCGGCACAGTGAGACGATATAGGGGGCGCCATCTTTATTTGCCACGGGCGAACTCGTGAGCCGCCTTCCAAGCTCAACGTCGCGTTTGTATGTCTTATATAAGACATAAGACATTTGACGTTGCCCGGCAATGAAACTAGAATCGCGATCGTACCGGTGCCAGGAACAGCCTCGGCGCACCTGGCCCTTCCCCTGAACCGCAATACCTGCAGGTGGTCCCTCATGCTCGAAAACTATCGTGCTCACGCAGCCGCACGCGCCGCGCTCGGCATTCCTCCGCTCCCGCTGACGGCCCAGCAGACGGCCGAATTGGTGGAACTGCTGGCCCATCCGCCCGCCGGCGAAGAACAGACCCTGGTCGATCTGCTCGCCCACCGCGTGCCGGCCGGCGTGGACGAAGCGGCGCGAGTGAAGGCAGGGTTCCTTGCCGCCGTGGCCAAGGGTCAAACCGTCTGCGCGCTGATTTCGCGGGCACATGCCACCGAACTGCTGGGCACGATGCTGGGCGGCTACAACATCGAGCCGCTGATCGACCTGCTGTCCGACGCCGAAGTGGGCGCCACGGCGGGCGACGCGCTGAAGAAAACGCTCCTCATGTTCGATCAGTTCCACGACGTGAAGGAACTCGCCGACAAGGGCAACGCCAACGCCCGCTCCGTGATGCAAAGCTGGGCCGACGCCGAATGGTTCACGAGCCGTCCGGAAGTGCCGCAAAGCTTGACGGTCACCGTCTTCAAGGTGCCGGGCGAAACCAACACCGACGACCTGTCGCCGGCCCCGGATGCCACCACCCGCCCCGACATCCCGCTGCATGCGCTGGCCATGCTGAAGAACGCCCGTCCCGGCATCACGCCGGAAGAGGACGGCAAGCGCGGTCCAGTCAAGTTCATCGAGTCGCTGAAGGAAAAGGGCCACCTGGTCGCGTACGTGGGCGACGTGGTCGGCACCGGGTCCTCGCGCAAGTCGGCCACCAATTCGGTGCTGTGGTTCACGGGCGAAGACATCCCCTTCATCCCGAACAAGCGCTTCGGCGGCGTCTGCCTGGGCGGCAAGATTGCGCCGATCTTCTACAACACGATGGAAGACGCCGGCGCGTTGCCGATCGAACTCGACGTATCGAAGATGGAAATGGGCGACGTGGTCGAACTGCGCCCCTACGAAGGCAAAGCGCTGAAGAATGGCGAGGTGATTGCCGAATTTCAGGTCAAGTCCGATGTACTGTTCGACGAAGTGCGCGCCGGTGGCCGCATTCCGCTGATCATCGGCCGCGGGTTGACCGCCAAGGCGCGTGAAGCGTTGGGGCTGCCGCCGTCCACGCTGTTCCGTCTGCCGCAGCAACCGGCCGATAGCGGCAAAGGCTTCTCGCTGGCTCAGAAGATGGTCGGCCGCGCATGCGGGCTGCCGGAAGGTCAGGGCGTCCGGCCGGGCACGTACTGCGAACCGAAGATGACGTCGGTCGGCTCACAGGACACGACCGGCCCGATGACCCGCGACGAGCTGAAGGACTTGGCGTGTCTCGGCTTCTCAGCCGATCTCGTCATGCAGTCGTTCTGCCACACCGCCGCTTATCCGAAGCCGGTGGACGTCAAGACGCACCATACCTTGCCGAACTTCATCAGCACCCGCGGCGGCATCGCGCTGCGCCCGGGCGACGGCGTGATCCACTCGTGGCTCAACCGCATGTTGTTGCCCGACACCGTAGGGACGGGTGGCGATTCGCACACCCGCTTCCCGATCGGCATCAGCTTCCCGGCTGGTTCGGGCTTGGTCGCCTTCGCTGCCGCCACCGGCACCATGCCGCTCGATATGCCGGAATCGGTGTTGGTCCGCTTCAAGGGCAAGATGCAGCCTGGCGTGACCCTGCGTGACTTGGTCAACGCGATCCCGCTCTACGCCATCAAGCAAGGCATGCTGACCGTTGCCAAGCAAGGCAAGAAAAACATCTTCTCCGGCCGCATCCTCGAAATCGAAGGCCTGCCCGATTTGAAGGTCGAGCAAGCGTTCGAATTGTCCGATGCATCCGCCGAACGCTCGGCCGCAGGCTGCACGGTCCACCTGAACAAGGAACCGATCATCGAATACCTCAACAGCAACGTCACGCTGCTGAAGTGGATGATCGCGCAAGGCTACCAGGACCCGCGCAGCTTGCAGCGCCGCATCAAGGCGATGGAGCAGTGGCTGGCCGACCCGCAACTGCTGTCGCCCGATGCGGACGCCGAGTACGCAGCGGTCATCGAGATCGACTTGGCCGACATCCACGAGCCGATCGTGGCCTGCCCGAACGATCCGGACGACGTGAAGACGCTGTCGGACGTGGCCGGCAACAAGATCGACGAAGTGTTCATCGGCTCGTGCATGACCAACATCGGCCACTTCCGTGCCGCGTCCAAGCTGCTGGAAGGAAAGCGCGACATCCCGGTCAAGTTGTGGGTGGCCCCGCCCACCAAGATGGATCAGAAGCAATTGACCGAGGAGGGCCACTACGGTGTGTTCGGTACCGCGGGAGCGCGTACCGAAATGCCGGGCTGCTCGCTGTGCATGGGTAACCAGGCACAGGTACGCGAAGGTGCAACGGTCATGTCCACCTCGACTCGCAACTTCCCGAATCGCTTGGGCAAGAACACGAACGTGTATCTGGGCTCGGCGGAACTCGCCGCGATCTGCTCGCGCTTGGGCCGCATTCCGACCCGCGAGGAGTACATGGCCGACATGGGCGTGCTGAACGCCAACGGCGACAAGATCTACCAATACATGAACTTCGGTCAAATCGAAGATTTCAAGGAAGTGGCAGACACCGTGACGATGTAAGCGTGCTGGTGTACTACGGCGAATCGTTCGGTCGTCATGCCGTTCTCGTCGTAGCGCTGCACGATGGCATCGCGGGCAAAGCGCCTGCGGTGCCATTTTTTTCGATCGTGGGTTATGTGCCGCCCGCGCTCGAGGTGGACTTGTTAGCGTGGTTCTCGATCGGCCCACACAATTTTCGTGACGTGACGACGTTCCGCGGTTTCAATCCGACAGCATGCGCAGCCTCATGCATGGCTGGCATCGTGAGAATGTTGGGCCTTGGTGCGAAACAATTCGGCCTCTTCACGGAGCCATTTCGTGAAAAGGTGAAGACCTTTCTTCGGCCGTGGAGAGGGCATCTCCACGAGCCGATAAGAGAAGCCCGGCAAACAAGGGCCTTCGATTCTGCGCAGGCGTCCGGTGCGCAGCTCTTCGTCGATCAGCACATTGCTGCATATCAGCGGCCCCAGACCACACTCGGCGGCATAGAGCGCGAGCATTTCCTCGCTGTACCAGGAAATGCGGAAGTCGACCGTTTGATCGTGTTTCACGAGCGCGAGCCAGGCGGACCAGTCCGGGGCATTCAGCGCGCGGTTTTCCCACTTGTAGGCGAGCAACGGACGATTGCGAAAGTCCTCGATCGTTGGAGTACGGCCTTCGGCACAGATGCTTCGATCGGCAACTGCGACATAGCAGTCATTCAAAATCACCGAATCCTGTTGGTCCGTTTCGACGGGACCGTACCGGATGGCAAGGTCGATCTCTTCGGCACGCAAATCGACCGCTTTCTCGGAGCCGTGAATATGCACCATGACGTCCGGGTGGAGCGCATTGAATTGCGATAGGCGGGGCATCAGCCAGCGCTCCGCAAAGGCGCGAGTGGCCGAGATCTGGATCGAATCTTCGTTTGCGCGGGCATTGACGACTTCGAATGCCTGAGCAATCTGGTCGAAGCCGTCTCTCAGGATCGGGTAGATCGTCTTGCCGACAGGGGTAAGCGTGACGGCGCGGCCCGTTCTTTCGAAAAGCTTGTGCCCGATGCGGGCCTCGAGTTGCCGGATCTGATGGCTCACCGCCGTGATCGTGACCGACAGCTCAGCCGCGGCGGCCGTGAAGCTCTGATGTCGGGCCGCCGCCTCGAACGCGCGGATCGAATTGAGCGGTGGCAACTTACGCATAGCGAAAAACCCTTCATCCGGAAGCCGGCCGGTTGCAGTGCATGGATCTTACCGCACAAAGCGGTGCGCATTTGCTCGAAGCCTACGCCCACCACGTCGACCTATCGGCGAACGCAGCGACCGTCGCAGCGCCGCGTGGCATGCCACAGCGCATTCAACAAATCGAATAGTGCGCGTCCGTAGGAGCCATCCCGTTGACTGCCGTGACATCCTGAGGGCAAGCCGACATCACGATGATGAGGTCCATTTCGGCGCGTAGGGCGACGTATTGGCCCGCCTGACTCACGGGCGGGACGAATTCGAGCCGCCCCTCCGCGTGTACCGGCACGTTCATGAACAGATTCAGCGGACACGGCGTTGCTTCGGCGGTCCGGCCGAGACTGCCGAGCGCGGCGGCGAGGTTGTCGGTGCAATTGTCATGGTGGCCGTCTACACCCAATTGCTTATACCGGTGCCGGTCGCAGGCTGCGATCAGCGTGTCGTGCACGCCTGGCGTCGTGTCTTCGACGAGCGTTAGGATGGCTCGCCGATGGTTCGTGACCAGTGTGTCGCCCACCTTCGGCGAGAGCGTCAAGAGAGACGCGCGGCTATGCTCCATCGACATACATTCTTCGATGTCTTCCTGATTGAATGCCCACGTGTCGACTACCTGATGACCATGAGTATTGATGACTTTGATCGTCTTGCCTTTGGCGAGTTCGATCGCCACACCGCTACGGGCGGGAATACGCATGAGCGTGTTGTCAACGTGCGGGGTTGTCGTGTTCATGGGTGCTTTCCTCAAACGTTTTATAGGATCGATCGGGTCGGCAGCACCGACTCGACCGCAAGACACGCGCGCAACAGACGATCATCGTGTCCTTGCGGGGCGGAGAAGAGAACGGACGTGGGCAGGCCCTGTCGATCGGCGCCGGACGGGACGGCGACGCCCGGCATATCGAGGAAGCTGCCGGGCATCGTCAGCGCAAGCGTTTCGAGGTTGGTTGCGGCGAACAGCCTGTCGTCGGCCTCGAGTGCCGCAAGCGGCGGAGCCACATGCTTTACCGTAGGCGTGACGAGAACGGCGTCGCCGAGTTCATGCAGCATGTGTTGCATCAGTTCGGCGCGCAGCATACGCAGGTGTGCTTCCGCCTGCGGACCGATGCTTTTCGCGGCTAGCAATCGGCTTCGAACACGACGATCGATCTGATGACCGCGTTCGCCTTCGACCACTTGCCGAAGTGCCGACCAGGCCTCGATCGCCCCGAGCCAGCCGTGGTTCGAAATCGCCTCGCGGGTACGCATGAGTGCTTCCACGGGGCGTTCTTCCACGCATGCGCCGCATTGGCGCAACCGTGCCGCCACGCTGCGCAAATTCGTCGCCACGTCTGACTGAAGCGTAGGGTCCTCGAGCATCGACGAATCGACTACAAACCGGACCTGCTCCAATTCCAGCGGAACAGCCCGTATTTCGGCGTTGGCGCACCCTCGCATCGCTCCATCGAGCAGTACGCAGTCTTCGACACTGCGGGCGAGCGGCCCGAGGCTATCAAGGGTGACGGCGAGCGGGTGTGCGCCCTCCATGCCGTAACGGCCGGTCGATGCCCGGAATCCGACCAGCCCGTTGAGCGCCGCCGGTACGCGGACGGACCCCGCGGTGTCGGTGCCGATCGCGGCTGTTACGAAGCCGCGCTGGATCGCGATTGCGGACCCGGACGATGAGCCGCCTGGCGCACGCGACGATACGGCGTGGAAGTCCGCCGTCGGAGTGCCAAAGTGCGGATTGAGCCCAAGACCCGAAAAGGCAAATTCGCTGAGGTTCGTTTTGCCGATAGGGATCATGCCAATACCTCGCATGGCGCTAACAACGTAAGCGTCGTCGCATGCCGGCGGCGCATCTATCCGTGTCATCGATCCAGCCGTCGTTCTGCTGCCTGCCACATCGATCATGTCCTTCACGGCAAACGGGATGCCGTCGAGCGGACTAAGCGGCGTGCCCAATCTACGTCGGCGCGCGGATGCCACGGCATCGTCGTGCGCCCGATCGATGAACGAGATGAAGACGCCACGCGAGGCGCGCGCTTTCCTCATTGCGGCGTCGACCAAGTCGACCGCATCGATGCTTCGGTCTTGCAGCTTCGAGGCAGTCTCTGCCATCGTCAAACGGGTGTGCATGAGCCTTCGATGGTCAGGTGTTTCGAGCGAGCTTCGGCCAGTTGACGAGCCAACACGGGAGCCGCGGCGAAAGCATCGGCCACCGACACCTCATGTCGTGCATCGCCGAATTCTTGATAGCTGATGCTGATCGCGTGGCTTTGTTCAACGCCCAGATAGTGCGCACAGGTTTGGATATGCGTTTCCAGGTGATTCATCTTCTCGCGAACGCCGCCAGGGCCGAAGCCGAACTCGCCGTGCGAACTCAGGATGACGAGCGTCTTGCCGCGCATTACGGGTTCGAGCGGGAAATCCCCGCGTGCGAGATCGAACGTGAATGTCTTTCCAATGCGAATGACGTTGTCGAACCAAGACTTGAGCGCCGCCGGCATCCCATAGTTGTACATGGGCGTGCCGATCACAATCAGGTCCGCGCGGTCGATTTCGTCGATGAGTTCGTCGGAAAGACGCAACGCCTCGCGTTGCTGCGGTGTCGTTCGCTCTTCCGGCGTGAAGACGGCGGCGATCCAGCCTTCCGTGATGATCGGCGGCGGATTGGCGCCCACGTCACGGGTAATGATTTGCACCGCAGGTTCGAGCGCTTTCCAGGCGTCGATGAAGGCGCCGGAAAGCTTGCGGCTCAGTGACCGGTCACCGCGCGCGCTGGCGTTGATGTGAAGCAGGGTAGTCATGGCGTGTGCACTCCTTTGCTTGCTCAAACAGATAGAACGAGAGCACCGATTTAGCCACGACGCGCTCATTTGCACGATTGATGAATTTTTCTTTGGTGTTGAGAAAAACTCAACTACCTGGGAGATGCCGCGAACCCGGTCGAATTTTTCTCAACCCCCGTTGAGGATTCGTCGATTTCGCCGTTTATTTGTCTCGGCTTAAATGCGGACTCAGAGAATCACAGTCGCGATCAAAGGAGGAGACAATCGTGTCAACCGATCGAGCAACGCAAGCGAATACGACCGCGGACGGCGTATTCGACATGCATGGCATAGAACCCGTACCGCACGCGAGCAGGACATCCGGGCAGTTGGACCAGTTTTGGATCTGGGCCGGTGCGAACGTCGCTCCGATCAACTGGGTGTTGGGAGCAATCGGCATCCAACTGGGCTTGAGCCTCATCGAGACCTTGGCCGTTATCGTGGTCGGCAACGCGCTCGGATGCGCGTTGTTTGGCGCGATGTGCGTGATTGGACATCGCACGGGCGTTCCGCAAATGGTGCTCTCGCGGCTGGCATTCGGCCGGCGCGGAGCGTGGTTGCCTACGCTTATGCAAGTGTTGATGCCGATGGGATGGGTGGCGATCAATACATGGATCGTTTTGGATCTCGCTGCCGCTGCGCTCGAGCGCATGGGAATAGCGGGCAGCATCGAGCTCAAGTACGTCATCGCGATTTCGGTCATGCTCATTCAGGTGGGTATCGCGACATGGGGCTTTCACGCGATTCGCTATTTCGAGCGTTATACGATGCCGGTCGTTCTGGCCATCATGGTCGTGATGACCGTGCTTGCCTTCACACATGTGGACATTCGCTGGCACGTTGCGACCGCTCACGGCATCGGCAAGCTTTCCGCGATGAGCAAGCTCATGACGGCGATCGGTATCGGGTGGGGTATCTCGTGGCTGGTCTATGCGTCGGATTACACGCGCTTTACGCAACCGCGGCTGAGCAGCCTGCAGGTATTTCGTGCGACCGCGCTCGGCATGTTTGTTCCAACTGTTTGGCTTGCCTTTTTGGGAGCGATGATCGCGTCGGCAGGGAGCGGCGCGGATCCTGCCCAACTCATCATCGCGGTGTTCGGCGCGATGGCGTTGCCCGTCCTGCTCATGCTCGTCCACGGTCCGATCGCGACCAACATCGTTGTCGTCTATTCGGCGGCGCTCGCCACGCTGTCGCTCGATCTGCGTGTTCCGCGCTGGATCGTATCCGTTGTGTCGGGCGTTGTCGGTCTCGTGATTCTCTATTTATTCCTGCATTCCGGCGCGTTCGCCGACACCTTCGAGAATGTGATGGTCTTCTTTGTCGTGTGGATTGCGCCGTGGGCGGGCATCGTGCTCGTCGATTTCTTCTTGATCCGGCGTGGGCAGATCGATGTCGGCGCGCTTTACCGCCACCACTCGGAGAGCCCATGTGGCGACGTCAATGGGTCCGGCGCTGTGGCGCTGGCGTTGGGTGTCGTTGCAGCCTGGCTGTTTCAGGTCGGCAGTATCGAGTCGATGCAGGGACCCATTGCGATGGCGCTGGGCGGCATCGATCTTTCATGGCTCGCAGGGCTCGTGGTGGGGGGCGGAAGTTACTACTTTTTCTATACCGCAAGACAAGGCGCCCGATCTGAGCCGGGCTCTGTCGCTGACAACAGGAGTTCGACGTGAACAACGTGCGCATGGACAACATGAACTGGGTTGAATACGAACGGCGAGTCAAAGCTGGGTCTGTCGTATTTCTGCCGTGCGGCGCGACGGAACAGCACGGCCCTCATCTGCCGCTTGGAACGGATGCCATGCTGGCCAGCGCGATTAGCGAGGACGTTGCGCGGGAGGTAGGGGGCATCGTGGCGCCAGCGCTTTCATACGGCTATAAGTCGCAACCCAGGAGCGGCGGCGGTCAGCATTTTTGCGGCACCACGAGCGTCGACGGAGCGACGTTGAGCGCGATGATCCGCGACACGGTGCGCGAGTTTCATCACCACGGCGTCAGGCGTCTTGTAATCGTCGTTGGGCATTTTGAGAACCAGTGGTTCGTCACCGAGGGCATCGAACTCGCGATGCGGGAGGCGGGCATTGGCAGCGGGATGGAAGTGATGCGCGTCGAGCACTGGGAGTTTTGTCGCAGAGAAACGCTCGACGAGATTTTCCCGAAGGGATTTCCCGGCATTGCGCTCGAACATGCGGCCGTGATCGAGACGTCGATGATGCTTCACTATCACCCGCAACTCGTGTCGCTCGAGCGCATCCCGGCGCACGGGCCCGCTCGATTTCCGGCTTATGACATGTACCCGGCTCGTACCGACTGGGTCCCGTCGAGCGGAGTCTTGTCGTCGGCGAAAGACTCGAGCCGCGAAAAGGGACGTCTATTAGCGACGGATGTCGTTGACGGAATCGCAGCGGCGGTGCGTCATGAGTTTCGACTGACCGCATGCGTGCCGGAAGCTCGTTCCAACGCCTGATCGGAGCCGGTGGTTCCCGGTGACGAATTCGATTAACCCGCCGGTGAAGACGTGGTGCCGGTGCTTCAGCCGATCTCGACGTTCAAGGCGATATCCCAGGTGCCGGCGCCATTTTTGGCCAGTCCGATCATCATCAAACCTAGCGCCTCGAGCGTCGAGGCCATGTGCAGGCCACCGACATCCAACGGACGTAGTCCGAGACTCTCGATGAACGTCGAAACGCGCGCCTTGCTCTGCGCATCGTCGGCTGCGATGAACGCGTCGAGGCGTCCGTTCTTGGCAAGGACGTGGCCAAAGACGGTGTTGAACGCCTTTACGACGTGCGCGGTGGCGGGAAGACCCTTGGCGATCTCCTGCGCGCCCGAACTGCCGTGTGGGCTGACGAGGCCGGAAAGGTCCGGGGCGACCGGATTGGTGATGTCGACGATCACCTTGCCGTCGAGCGCAGCTCCGAAATCGACCACTACCGCCGACGCACTGCCGTACGGCACGGCGAGAATGACGATATCGCCCGTCGGCGCTGAGGCGTAACTCCCCGCGATCGCTCCCGCCGAGAGCTTATCGGCCAGCGCCCGCGCTTTGGCTGGGTTGCGGCTCAGGACCTCGACGGTATGTCCTGCTTTGGCGATACGGCCGGCGACCGCCGTGGCCATGCTTCCTGCGCCAATGATGCTGATCGTGCTCATGAAAATATCCTTTCGAGTGGCGCATGCCCGTAATCCGTACGAGGCTTTCGCCCATAATGTTTTTCGTGTGCGCCGAGCCACTTGCGTCGCTCTCCTGCCCCTCCGGGAGGTTCGTGTCTTGTGGTCGGCCTCGGCGCGATGCGGGAGTCCCTACCGTCCGCTTAGCTTAGTTGACAGGGAAGTAGTGGCCGTTGTCCATATCGGCAAGCAGGCCGGGCTGCGTTGGTGTCCAGCCGAGCGTCTGGCGCGTGATGGCATTCGACGCCGGGGTATCCAGCGTGACTAGATTCGCAAGGAACCCGAAATACCCTGGCAACATCAGCACGTCCGCGGGAATGGGCACGGCGGGCAGCTTCAAGCGACTGCCGATGGCCTCGGCGATCTCGCGGTACGGAATGCTCTCGTCTGCAACCGCGTGCCAGCTTCTGCCGGCGGCGCCCTTCTCGAGCGCCAGGCGGAACACGGTGGCGAGGTCGCGGGTGTGCACGGCGGCCCACCTGTTCGCACCGTCTCCGGGGTAACCGGCGACCCCCTTTTCCTTCGCCAGCCCGATCAGCAGCGGGAGGAAGCCGGCATGATCGGTCGTGCTGTGCATGATTTCAGGAATCCGAACGACCGAAGACCGCACGCCTTTTTCGGCGAGGCCGATTACGGTGGTTTCCACGATGTTACGAACCCGCAAGGTGTTCTTGTATGGATCGCCGCCGGGAAGAGGCGGATCCTCCTCGGTGGCTGGTCGACCCAGGTTTTCCCAGCCGGGCGAGCCGATGCTTCCCGATGAGACCAGCGGCTTTCCGGTGCCGGCCAGCGCCTCGCCATATGCGAGCATGATCTGAAGCTCCGCATCGGCCACGGCGTTGATCCCGCCGGCCGGAATCAGGTCTTGTCGGTGTGCGACATGGATGACACCGTCGGAGGCGGTGGCCGCTTCTTTAAGACCGTCAAGATCCTCGAGGCTACCAAGACGCGCCTTCGCGCCGAGTGCGGACACCGCAGCAGCCGCCTTGTCCGAACGAGCCAGGGCGGTGACTTCATGGCCGGCGGCGATGAGGTCGGAGATGATGTACGGACCGGAATGGCCGGTCCCGCCAGTGACGAAAACGTGCATGTGAATGTTCCTTACGAGTAATGTGATGCGAGAAGGGGGCGTACCGGTGCGCTCAGCCGAGAAGGCTGACGCCGATTGAGAAGTTGGTGGATTGTTGGGTGCTGCCCGCACCCCCTAACACGCATCCTAGGTATATCACTTGCAAAAAGCAAGTAAACAGCGCAAATTAACTTGCAAGATGCAAGCGATGCTAATATCTAGCGATGAAGACGACATCCAAAGAAGACGTTCGGTCCCATTGTGCGGTGAACTACGGCGTGGAGATCTTCGGCGACCGGTGGTCGCTCTTGATCATTCGCGACATCGTTTTTGTCGGCAAGAAGACGTATGGCGAGTTCCTGAAATCGGAGGAGGGAATCGCGACCAATGTCCTTGCTTCCCGCCTTGCGTTTCTTGAGCAGCAAGGAATTCTCTCGAGGGCACCCAGCCCCGACGACAGGCGGAAGGACTTTTACACGCTCACCGAGAAGGGCTTGGACCTCATTCCCGTCGTGCTCAACATAGTCCTTTGGAGCGCGAAGTACGATTCGAAGTCGTACGTCAGACGCCGTAAGGAATTCGTTGCTCGATTGAGTCAAAGCCCCTTACAGGTGAGCGAAGAGGTGAAGGCGCTGGTCCGCAATGGCGGGTGTCTCTTTCCTGAACGAAAGGAATGAGGCCGACTGCAAGCACACCCTGTCACGTCGCACGAACGAAAGGCACACCCCACCACCTGCGAGGTGCAGCAAATCGCCGGGCCGATGTCCCAAACGGTCCTGGAAGCCGCCATTAATGTTTCACCAACCCTAACGGCGGTTGGGGGTACTTCATGCCTTCTGCATTAGATGCTCGTCCACGGACGATCGCTGCGCTTGATTGCGGGGCACTGGTCGGCCAGTTTCAGACTCTCGACGGTACGCGCCAGAGTGGCGGCGATCGGTGCCCACTGGCCCAATTGCAATGAGGCGAAACGGCGGCAAGGTCAATAATGGTGAATGGCGGGCGGATTACCGGCGGTTTGTATAGGAGCAAGTCTTCTTCATATTCCAAACCGAGGCCGTGCGACACGATAACCCTAAAGAACTCATCTCCCACGGCCGATACTCACCCATCAGACCGATGACGAACCGCAGCTCCCGCGGTCTGAAAAGTTCGGATGCTCTGCGTGGCGAAGCCTTGACTGCGGCACTGCCGATCATCAATTTCTCAACAATAAATTCGGAAATATCAAAATGCGTCTGATCTCCCTTTCAGCGATCTGCGTCATCGCCCTTGCCGCGTGTGCTGGAACACCAACCATGAATCCTCTACCCGCGGACCGGGGGCACGATGTAAGTGTCGCACTTACCGGCGGTGTGAGTGAGTTGCAGATCGATGCTGGATCGTTCGACATTTCCTCTGAAGCGAAGGCGGACCTTCTCGGGGCCTTCCATGCTGAGATGACGAAGATCGGTATTCCGGTTACGGCGTCAGGCGCTCCGGTCGTTCTTCACGTAAGCGAATTTAAGACACGTCCCGTTGCGGCACGGATACTCTTCGGCGCGCTGGCCGGCAGCGACCACATCAAGGGGACGGTCGCGGTCGCCGGAACCGAGTTCGAGGTGGCCGACACGGGCGTCACGGTGGTGGGTGGCCTGGGTGTCGTCGCGAGGAACGTGGGCACACAGACGGCCGACGGGATCGGACATCTGGCGGGCGTTGCCGTCAAGTAACAAGCACGGTATTGCCCGCGCGGTCAGGACTTTGGCGCGGGCAACGAAACTGTGTCCGAGAGAGGCGAGCATTCGCACCCGATCAGCCGCTTTGGGCTGATCGGAGATCCGCTTTGCGTCGAACTACGACCTCCCCACGGCGTCGAGCGTTGAGACGGCATCGTCGGTCGCCGATCGGCCATAACAGGCCAGTCGGCCTTGTACGATGCCCGACAATCGAACGTCCGGGCCGCACGAGGCAGCGGACCTTCGCTGGCTGATCTCGGTTGACGAGTCCTCGGTTGCTGCGGCCTTCGCCCCAACGTGTCCCATTAGGAACGTATGACCACGCTTGCGAAGAGAGCCACGCGGGCACGGATGGCGGGCTCATGGCCCCCTCACCAATGCAGGAAAACGAGCCTAGTCGCACGACATGTTGCCAAGTAGTCTTCTGAAGCAGCTCGGTAATTGGATTTGCGGCATTCAAAACAACCCGATGGCGAGATACGGCGAACCGTTCCCGAGTATTCTCTGTTGGAGAAGCGTGATGAGACAAATGGGCTCTTTCGCGGGGCGTACTTCGGCGGTGTTGCATGATCGCTCACTTCGGCACCTATACAGTGAACGAGTCTGACAAGACAATCACGTTCCATGTCGCCACCAGTTCGTTTCCGAACTGGAATGGCGTCGAGCAGAAGCGGCCGTTTAACATCGATGGAGACCAACTCAAGTGGACGACGCCGGCTTCGAGCGGCGGTACGGCCGAAGTGGTCCTGCGGCGGCTGAGATGACGCGTGGCGATTAATTGGGCAACCAACGGCGCCACGTACCGGACACGTGTTCGTTCGAACGCGCGCAGTTGTCAACGAATGATCGGAGGATGAGGATGACCTCAACGTCGGAAGCGCTATACACGCGACAGGTGCGCAGCTATCTCGAGCAGTTGGAGCGCGGCGATGTCGCAGCGATCTGTGCGCTCTTCACGCCGGACGCGCAGATCTTCTCGCCGTTTCTCGGCTGGATGCCCGCTGCGCCTTTCTTTGCAAAGGTCAAAGCAGCGTCCGGAGAAAGCAGAATCACGCTTATCGATATCTGCGCTAGCACGATGGGGGCTCGACGGGCGACCGGGTACTTCGTCTACGACTGGGGGCTGAAGGACGGGTCTGCGGTGCGTTTCGAGTGCGTCGATGTTTTCGAGTTCGACGACAATGGGCTCATCGAGCGGATGATCATCGTCTACGATACCCATCCGATTCGCAGTACGGTAGGCGACAAATACGCGTAGCCGAAAGACGTGCCTTCGTCGGACCTGGCATTGCGCGGCGCGATTTTGCTAGAGAAGGGATGGTTGGACCACTAGCGGTCTGATTTCTTAGACCGATTTACCGCGGGATAGCCGTAGGGAAAGACGGCGGGCGTGAACTACCCGGCAGGTGGAGTCCCGGCTACCGTGTATGAAGTCGCGCGCGCTTCAGCGCTCGTAATAGATCGCAAGCCAGACGGTTTGCTCTTCTGCATGAGTCGACGCGACGCGATGCCGGCAATGCGGCTCGATCAGAACGTAGTCGCCGGGACGCATTTCGAGCAGCGTCGAGTCCCGTTCGAACTCGAGCACGGCAGCACCCGATAGCAGCACCACCCATTCGACTCGCGAGTCGTCATACCAGAAGCCCTCGGGACTCGCGTGGCCCATCGATACGATGCGCTCCACGTTCAGGTGCGGCTCCGCGACGAGCATGTCGATCTGCTCATCGCCGCCGTGCTTCCCGTCGAAGCTGAACAAGTTACCGGTTTGAAGTTGCATATGGCCGATCTAATGTCGCGCGCCCAACTGCATAAAATCCATCATCTCACCGACAATCGCTTCGGGCGCGTCTTCCTGCATCAAATGTCCCGAGGCGGGAACCCGAGTGAAGCGTGCGCCGGGGATCATCGCCGATAATTCCACGCCCCGATCGACCGGAATCCACTCATCGTCTTCGCCCCACAAGATCGAAACCGGGCAGCGAAGTTCTTTATAACGCGGCTGGACCTCATCGGTATAGCGCTGGTCCATCTGGGCGATTTGGCGATAAAACGCCGCTTGACCCCGTTCGCCTATCCATGGCGACGAGTAAATGCGCATGGTGTCTGCAGCCAGTGCTCGGTTCACGGCGCCCCGTAGATATGCATCGACCATCGCCTCATGAATGTACGCGGGCACGCTCGCGAATGCAGCCTCATGCGCGAGCACATGACGAACAAACGGCGAGCCCCATGGGGCGAGCGCCACGGGATCGATCAGCAACAACGATCGATACTCGCATCCATCCAACAAGGCCGCCCTAAGTGCAGTGGCGCCTCCGAAATCATGAGCAACCATGTCAGGCTTGTCGAGTTGCCAATGCTCTAGCAAGGCCGCGAGCAGGCGATTCTGAATGCCGAGTGAGACGTCCTGGTCGGCGCGCTGCTCCGACATGCCATAGCCAAGGAGATCGAAGTAGAAGACTTGGCGAAAGCGAGCCGCGATCGGTGCAATGCGACGCCAGACCTGCGAAGAAAACGGCGTTCCATGTACCAGCACCATTGGCCGTCCTGAGCCGATGACGCCGTATCTTACCGACTGGCCATGGAAGTCAAAAGAATGCGCCAAAGGCAACGCCCCGGAAGACAGCGGTTGAAGTTGCGGCGACGTATCCGTCATGAATCACCTCGAGCATTGGACTGTGGTGCAGAACAAGCATAGAGTTCGGGCCGCGGGGCGTGGGGTGCATTCTCGAACACCTCGAATGGCGGCGCGCAAACGGCACTATCGGCGATAGGGGCAATCGTTAGCGCGACGGCGTCGATCGGCGATGGCTTCAGCGGCATTCCGTCGTCCACGCGCAATCAGATCGAGGCGGGCGTAGCCATGGCTCACCGGTTCTGATCGCTTTCGGCGAGCTGTTTCGACTGCTGCAGCTGCTTACAACGTCACGACGATTTTACCGAATTGCTGATTCGATTCGAGATAGCGGTGCGCATCGACGATATCGTCGAATGTGAATATCTTGTCGATGACCGGCTCGAGTTCGCCCGATCGCAGCGCATCGACAATGAAACGCTTGGCGCGCGCGAATCGGTCGGAATCGTTGATGACGCGCTTATAGGTATAGCCATGCACGCTGATGCGCTTGCCGAGCATTGGGAACAGCGGCATCGGCGTGGGTTCGGGGCTCAGCGCGCCGTAAACGAGCGCGACGCTATCTGCCGAGAGGACTTGCGCGATTTGCTCGAACTGAGGCCCGGCAACAGCGTCGAAGGCGACGCGTGCGCCGGCGCCATTCGTGATCTCGCGAATGCGCTCGACCAAGTCTTCTTCCTGAGTCGCAACCACATGGTGGGCGCCTGCCGCCCGGAGTGCGTCGCGCTTTGCGCTCGTGCGCGTCGTCGCGATCACGGTCGCGCCGATCATCTTGGCCATTTGAATGGCGGCGATGCCAACGCTGCTCGAGGCGGCCGTGACGATCACGGTGTCGTTGGGTGCTAGCTGCGCTAGATGGACGAGGGCGCCCCAGGCTGTCACGTACTGCATCCAGATGGCGGCGGCCTGCGGCCAGCTAAGCGAAGCAGGGTGCTTGACGAGATATTGAGCCGGTACGTTCGCGACCTCGCCATACGTTCCCCAACGCGTGATCGACGGCGGCGGCACGAGGCTGACCGCGTCGCCGATCGACAAGCCATCGACGCCGCTGCCGAGCGCGGCGACGACGCCGGCGGCCTCATAGCCTAGCCGGGCAGGAAACCGGGGCGACTCGATATAGAGCCCGGTTCGGAACATCGATTCGGCTCGGTTCAGGCCGATCGCCTTGACCTGCAACGTGACCTCGCCGGGGCCGGGCGAGGGCGTGGCGAGTTCCTCGATCTTCAGAACTTCAGGGCCTCCATGCTCATGGAAGCGGACGATTCGTGACATGACGGGTTCTCCGCAGGATTGAAGGAAGCTCAATATAATTCGATCCAAAACGGAGAAAAACGACGTGCATGATCATTCTGTCGAAACGGATCGTTTCTAATCATGGATCGACTCACGAGCATGGCAATCTTCGTCAAGGCGGCCGAGGCCGGCTCGTTCGCCGCTGCGGGTAGCGCGTTGGGTCTGTCGTCGCAACTGGTGGGCAAGCATGTGCGCTGGCTGGAGACCCGTTACGGGATGCAGCTCATCAATCGCACGACGCGGCGCCAGAGCCTCACGGAAGCCGGGCGGGCGTTCTACGAACGCAGCAAGGCGTTGCTGGCCGAAGCCGAAGCCGTGGAGGCGCTTGCGGCGAACGTGCAAGCCGTCCCGCGCGGCAAGCTGCGGGTGAACGCACCTGTGAGTTTCGGCGCCTATCGGCTCGTGCCTGCACTCGCGCTCTACTTGGCCGACAATCCCGAGGTGCAAATCGATTTGACGCTTAGCGATCGCGTCGTCGATCTGGTTGACGAGGGCTACGACGCGGTGATTCGGATCGCGCCGCTGCCCGATTCCCGCCTGATTGCGCGCCCGCTTGCGCCTTATCGTCTCATTGCATGCGCGTCGCCAGGCTATCTCGCGGCGCGCGGGGTTCCGCAACGCCCCGAGGATCTCGCCGAACACGAATGCCTCGGCTTCGCGTACTGGGCGCGCCCACCCGAACCCGAATGGGAATTCACGACCGAGCGGGGACGGCACAGCGTGCGCGTCGGCGGCCGCTTGTCGATCAACAACGGCCAGGCGCTGCGAATGGCGGCGCTCGCAGGGCTCGGCATCATTCTTCAGCCAACCGAGCTGTTGGGCGATGACCTCGCTTCAGGCCGCCTCGTGCGCGTGCTGCCCGACTACGAAACGCCGTCGCACCCCATGCATGTTTTGTTTGCGCCCGATCGCAGGCTGACCCCGAAGATGCGTAGTTTCATCGACTTCGTCACGTCGACGTTCGCGTAGCGCGCTGAGTGCATGCAACGCGCTTCGCACTGATGACGCTGCTCGTGATGACCGCTTACACGATCGATTTCCTGCGTCTGCTGTTAGTCGCGATGATGATGCCGGCGATGCCGCCAGCTCGGGTGGGCGCGGTAGTCGTTAGCGTAGGAATTCGCGCGGGAGATATGGCCGCCAAGCGCCGCACCGCCCCCGCCGCCGGCAGCAGCGCCGATGATGCCGCCCGTGCGCCCGCCCATCGCGTTGCCAGCCGCCGCGCCTACGCCGCCACCGAGCGCGCCGCCGACAATCGCGCCGGTGCGTTCTCGGCGATTCGAAGTAATGGCGCCGCCCGCGCCGCCGCCTACCGCGCCGCCGATGACGGAGCCGGTGCTACCGCCTACGGCGCCGCCCAAGGCCGCGCCGGCCGCCCCGCCAACCGCCCCGCCGAGAGCATTGTTCAAATCGCCCGCGAAGACCGGCAAGGAACTCAATGCGGCCAGTGCGACCACCGTTGCCGATACAGCAATACGAACGTTTTTCTTTCGCATGTCAGACCTTTAATTCTCGTAAAAATGACCGCGCAAAGTATATCCAGTCGCAGAAAGGCAAATGTTGCCGTGTGGTTCGGGGGGCGTAAGAGATGTAACGAAACTTGTAGAAATCACGATCGGCCTCTTGCTCGAGAACTGATCCCCAGACGTCCTCCGCCGGGAGAAGCAGTGACGGGACGCTATCGACGCTACCGTCGGGCCTTGACAACGTAGGGTTGATATACACATAGTCGCGGGCTTCGGCGCAGTTCATGCAGTCCGCACGGACACACCCTCTCACGACACGATGATTCCGATTCAAAGCCTCGGCTTGTTCCTTCTTGGAGCACTCCTCGTTCTAGTGATGCCGGGCCCCACCAATACGCTGCTTGCCGCCGCCGGACTGGCAAGCGGTTTTCGCCGGGCATCGCGGCTCACGCTGGCGGAATCCGCTGGCTATGTGGTCGCTATTTCCTTCTGGGGTATGTGCCTTGCCACGCTTGCGCAAATCTTGCCTTGGCTCCCCGCCGTTGTGCGCGTTGGAAGCGCGACCTACCTCGCATATCTCGCGGTGCGCTTGTGGAATGCGACGCTAGCGCTCACGGACGCGGAGCATAAAGTGATCGGTATGCGGGACCTGTTTTTGGCGACATCGCTGAATCCAAAAGCGATTCTGTTTGCCGGTACCATTTTTCCGAAAGCAGCCTTCGCAAGCGGCGTGGCCTATCTGCAGGCGATGGGGAGTTTTCTCGCCTTGGTATTTCCGATCGGACTGCTATGGGTGGGGCTGGGTGCACGACTCGGCACCGGTCGCCTAGGGGTTTTGACGCCGACACGTCTGCTACGCAGTGCTTCGCTCGTGCTTGGCGCTTTTTCCGTGGCGGTCGCTTTCTCGGCCTTGCGTTGAATGGAGCCGGTAGGGCAGTCGGACCTGCGTGACCAAAGCGGATAGTGCATTTCATCGGCCGATAAGTCGCGCAGTCGTGCCGCGCGCTTCAGCAATATTGACGCGGTGAATGCGGCGCATTCACGTTCCTATGTCGACGGGACCGCACTGCCCGGTTAGTTTCCTTCCATAACGAAGGCCATGAAGGCCGAAATGAAAGGAGACACGTCAATGCAGCAACCCCCGGTATCCGTTATCGACGTTCGAGCGTGGCTCGACGGGCGCCCCTTCTCGTTCTTTCAATGGCGAATCCTTTTCCTGTGCTTTTGCATCGTCGCCGTGGACGGTTTCGATACGGCGTGCGTGGGTTTCATTGCACCCGTGCTCATGCGTGACTGGCACCTGGGCCCGCAGATTCTCGGCGTGTTGTTTGGCGCAGGGCTCGGCGGGCTGATGATCGGCGCGTTGCTGCTCGGGCCGGTCGCCGATCGCATCGGACGCAAGAAGACGCTGATGGCCACGGTCGGCTTTTTCGGCATGGCGAGCCTCGCCACCACGTTCTCCGCGAGCGTGCCGGTCCTCGTTGCGTTGCGCTTTGCCACCGGCCTTGGGCTCGGCGCTGCGATGCCCAATGCCATTGCACTGACGTCCGAATATTGTCCCGAGCGCCGCCGGGCATTTCTGACCACCGTCATGTTCTGCGGGTTTACGATGGGCTCTGGGCTGGGCGGCGTGATCGCGGCGCAACTGATTCCTGACTACGGCTGGCGCGGCGTGTTCGTCTTCGGCGGTGTGGCGCCGCTTGTCCTCATAGGCGCGATGGCGGCGTGGCTGCCCGAATCGGTTCGCTACCTGGTCGTGAGCGGCGCAGACCCGAAAAAAGTGCGCACGTTGCTAGAGCGTATCGCGCCGGTGCCGAACGAAGCCGACACGCGCTTCGTGCTGCACGAGGTGAAGACCGAGGGTTCGCCGGTGAAGCAGCTATTCGACGAGCCGTTCCGCGTCGGAACCGTGCTCTTGTGGTGCGTGTTCTTCATGAGCCTTCTCATCGTCTACCTCATGACCAATTGGCTGCCGATGCTCATTCACGCGTCGGGCCTGTCGCTAGTCGCCGCATCGCGAATCGCCGTCCTCTATCAGGTCGGCGGCACGCTCGGTGCGCTGGTGATTGGGCGACTAATGGATCGATATTCCGCCACTGTCGTGCTCGCCTTCGCCTACGCACTCGGCGCCGTCTTTCTCGCGGTGACAGGCTCCGCGCACGGCGCCGCGCTCGGCCTAGCCGTGACCGGTATCGGTTTTTGCATCAGCGGTTCGCAAATCGGAGCAAACGCGTTCGCCGCGCGTTACTACCCTACCGCGAGTCGTGTCACCGGCCTTAGTTGGGCACTCGGCATCGGCCGCCTCGGCTCCGTATGCGGCGCGCTCTTCGGCGGCGCGTTACTCGCAGCCAATATCCGCCTCCCGGTGCTGTTCCTTATCGTTGCGGCGCCAGCGGTTATCGCGGCCGCCGCCATCTACCTGTGCGGCCTGCAAGCGAGCCGACGTGCGGCAGGGACAGCGCTCGCGGCACTGGCTAGGGCCGATGCGTCCTGAGCACCGCTTCGTTGGCGCGATCGGCATCCAACTGCACGACGAACATTCCTAAGAGAAGCGGCCGAGCGCTCTGCAATTCGTCATACGTTGCAGATCGCCGTCAACTGCCAACCCTAAGTAGTCCTAACGACATCACGGAGACACTCGATGAAGAAGCAACTCGCCGCTTGCGGCCTCGCCGTCGCGGCAACGGCATCGCACGCCCAGAGCAGCGTTACGCTCTACGGTATCGTCGATATCGGGCTCACCTACACCAACAACGCGCAAACGGGGGTGACGGGTGGCGTCCCGCGCGGAGGCGCTCAGTTCGCGATCTCCGATGCGCATACCACGGGGCTCTCGGGAAGCCGATGGGGATTGCGAGGCAAAGAAGAGCTCGGCGGCGGCCTTAGTGCGATCTTCGTTCTGGAAAACGGCTTCATGACGAATAGCGGCGCCCTCGCGCAAGGCGGCGCCGAGTCCGGCAGGCAGGCTTACGTGGGTCTGATGTCGACGAACGCCGGTACCGTCACGCTCGGGCGCCAATACGATCCGTTGGTCGACTCGGTGCAGCCATTCGGGGCCTCGGGTGCGTGGGGCGGCTACATGTCCTCGCATCTGAACGACGTCGATAATCTCAGCAACACGAATCGGATCAATAACTCGATCAAGTTCACTACGCCGAATTTTCATGGGCTGCGCGCGGGAGCCCTCTATAGTTTCGGCGGCGTCGCGGGCAACCAGAGCCAGAATCAGATCTGGTCGGTGGGCGCGAGCTACAGCAGCGACACGTTTGCGGCCGGGATAGGTTATCTGAACGCACGCAATCCGAACATCTCGTTCTATGGCAATACGCCAAACAAGGGACCTGCGTCGGCAAACAATATTGGATCGTTCGGATCGGCGACGACGCCCGAGTCGTCGCCGGCGATTGCGGGATACGCATCCGCACATACGACCGAAATACTCGGCGCCGGCGCTTCCTATACGCTCGGCGCCGCAACGGTGTCGGCTGTCGTGACCAGCACGCGGTTCGATGCGCTGGGCGCTTCCTCAGGTCCGAATCCGCGCGGCTATACGGGCCACGCAGCCTTTACGAGCGCAGAACTCGGCGTGCGATACCGTTGGACGCCAGCTTTGCTGACCGGCGCGGCCTTCGACTACACGAAGCGCAATTCCGTCAACGGAGACGGTGGGGCAAAGTATCTGCAACTCGATCTTGGCGCCATCTACAGTCTTTCGAAGCGGACGGATCTCTACGCGCTCGCCGTCCTCCAGCGCGCCACGGGGCGCGATTCGCTGGGGCAGCCCGCCGTGGCTAACGTCAGCGGCTTCACGCCTTCTTCGACGGACAAGCAGATCGGCATGCGTCTCGGCATACGCCACAAGTTCTAAGGTTCTTCGAAACGACGTGAATCGCCCGCGTGCCGTATCGGCCGCAGGCGATTCAATTGTCACGGCGCCCGCGAAGCCCGCGCCTCACGTCCCGACGAAATCGGGCTGCCGGTTCGGTTGTGCCGCGTCGAACGCCGGATGCGCCATGGCATGGCGATACACGGCGAGACTCAACGGATAGCGGCCGATCTCGCAGCCCATTCGCTGCGCGTTCGCCATTTGCGGCACTAGGCAGCAATCGGCAAGCGTCGGCGTGTCGCCAAAGCACCACGGTCCATCGCAGTGTTGTGCGAGCATCCGTTCGACGGCGCTCATTCCCTCGGCAATCCAGTGCTTGTACCAGGCGTCCTTTTGCTCGGGCGTAACGTGGAGCACCGAGTCGAGGTACTTGAGGATGCGCAAATTGTTGACGGGATGAATGTCGCAAGCGATCAAATACGACAACTCGAGAACGCGCGCTCGCTGCATCGTGCCCACCGGAACCAAGCGGGGCTCCGGGTAATGCGCATCGAGATAATCGATGATAGCCAGCGATTGGCCGAGGGCGAGTTCGCCGTCGACCAAAGCAGGGACGCTCGCCGAAGCGTTGATTCGCTCGACGTATTGCGCCTCGCGATGCACGCCGGTGCGAATGTTCACGGGAATGTAATCGAAAGGCACCCCTTTCAGTGCGAGTGCAATCCTCACGCGATACGAAGCCGAGCTGTTGAAGAAGCTATGAAGATTCATGGAGGCTCCGCCTCAGGCGACGCGAACGTTCAGCTCGCCGAGACGTTCGACGCCGACGGTCATCAAATCGCCTCTGACCACCGCGCCCACGCCTTCCGGGGTCCCGGTATAGATGAGATCGCCGGGCTCGAGACGGAAGAACTTCGAGAGATCGGCGACCGTCTCTGCAACGGACCATATCAAGTGCGAGACGTCGCTGTTCTGCTTCGGAACGCCATTCACGTTCAGCCACAATCGACCGTGTTCGAAATGCCCGACCTCGCTCGCGACGTGAATCGGCCCGATCGGCGCCGAACGATCGAAGGCCTTGCCGATTTCCCACGGCCGCCCCATTTCGCGCATCTTCATTTGCAAGTCGCGGCGAGTCATGTCCAGGCCCACGGCATAACCCCAGACATGATCGGGCGCATCGGCAAGCGCGATGTCCGAGCCGCCCTTGCCGATCGCAGCCACGAGTTCTGCCTCGTAGTGGTAGTTGGCCGTCTGCGCGGGAAACGGCAGCTCGAGCGTGTCTCCGTAGGCGACGGGTACCACGGCATCGGCGGGCTTGCAGAAAAAGAATGGCGGCTCGCGATCGGGATCGAAGCCCATCTCGCGGGCGTGTGCGGCGTAGTTCCGACCCACGCAGTAAACACGCCGCACGGGGAACTGGTCCTGAGTGCCGGCGACGGGGACGGCGACGGTCGGTTCGGGGGGGAAGACGAATGACATGACGGTAGGCCTCGATTGTCGAGAGAAGAGATTCGAATGAGCGACATCGACCGGGAAGGGCGAGGAGACGAAGCGCAATGCAGCGCAACTCAATGCAACGCAACGCAACGGTTTGCCCTCGATCGATGGGTACTGCGCGCGCTACGCGCGTTCTTCGCGCAACAGGTTGAGCGCGGACAGCACGGGCCGGTCCGAGTAGCTGAACAGCACGCTGTCCGTGGAAGCGGCGAGACTGACGGGCTGCCATGCAGGCACGACGAACACGTCGTGCGGTTCGAACGCGAAGGGCGTACCGGCGATCGATGCCTGGCCATGCCCTTGCACGACGCAGTACACAGTCGCATCGGTGCTGCGATAAGTTCTGCCGGAAAAGCCGGAGGGCAAAAACTGCATGAAGGTGGCGATGGTGGGCATCGGCCATCCGCCCGTCGTCGGATTTACGTAGCGCAGCTTCACGCCGTCCCATTCGTCGAGATCGCCGTTCCGATAGAGCGCATCGAGCGCTTCTCGGGTCCTCTCATAGGGATAGCTGAAGATCGGCGAGGTCGGATCGGATACGCGATGACGAACCGGCAACATGTTGTGGCCGAAGCGCGCGAAGCTGTCGCCCTCAGGGCGAGTGATCGGTTGAGTCGATTCGGGATAGCTTTCCGCGAAGCCTGCATTGAGGTTCGCAATCAACGGAATGTCGAGTCCGTCGAGCCAGACGACCGGTTCGCCGCCCTGGTCCAGCGCTGGGTTGCCGTGATCGTGCCAAGTCCAAGTGGGCGTGATGATGAAATCGCCCGGGCGCATGGTGGTGCGCTCGCCGTTGACGGCGGTCCATGCACCGCTGCCTTCGACGATGAACCGCAGCGCCGATTGCGTATGCCGGTGGCTCGGTGCGATCTCTCCCGGCAAGATGAGCTGCAGACCGGCGTACAGGGTGGACGTAATGCTCGCCTTTCCAGGCAAACCGGGGTTTTCTAGAACGAGCACGCGCCGAACCGCTTCTTCCGCGCTGATCACTGTGCCCGCCTCGATGACGAGGTCGCGAATCTGCGAATATTTCCAGATGGCCGCGACTGCTTGCGGCTGAGGCGCCTTCGGCACGAGGTGGTGCAGTGATTCCCACAGCGGAGAGAGCCGCTGTTCTCCGAGTTTCACGTAGAAGGTCGAGCGTGCTTCGCGCATCGAAGCTATCGTCATCAGCGTCTCCTTCGGGTCATGAGTGATCAAATTTCGACGTACACGCTTCCGTCTTCAATCTTGATGGGGTAGGTGCGGATATCGGCGGCGAGCGGCTCGCACAGCGCCTTTCCGTTACGGACGTCGAAGCGGCCTTGATGCAAAGGGCATTCGATCTCGTGACCCTCTAGGAATCCGTCGCACAGGCGCGCGTGGCCATGCGTGCAAATGTTGTCCGTTGCATACACTTCCCCGTCCACGCCATAGATGGCGAGTTCGCGCCCGGCAGCCTCGACGGCTACCACATCGGCGCTGGGTACTGCCGCGCAATCGATGACTTTGGTCCACTGCTTCGACATGATTGACCTCAAATCGGATAAATGAGCGAGTTGGCTATCATTTCGCTGTCGAACACGCAAAGCCGCGACTCGAACCTCAAGCCGTCCTTCGTGCGGCGAATTACATCGATGTATCGGCCGACGTTGAAGACGGTCGACATCTCATCGGGCTTGGTACGAAACACGGCGTAGTTCGCCTGAGCTTCGATGCGCTCGTGATCGGCGCGCAGAACGCGTGGAGTTCCTACGACGTGCCGCTGATAGTAAGGGTCGTGAAAAATCGTTTCGGTCATGCCGTAGACGCGGTCCTTCAACATGCCCTTGCTTTCGAAGGAAAGCGTCGCGAGGGGAAGAGCGCGGTCGTAGTTCTCGCGCGGCTGGACCTTGTAGACGCAATGCTCGGTAAAGAATTCCGGCCACTTGTCCCACTCGTTGTTATCCACCACAGCGGCGTAGTCTGCGTAGAGCGCGAGGAGTTTCTGGTAGGTATCGAAATCGAGCATGTCAGATCTCCATGACGCGTCGCCAGTAGTCGTACATTCCGCGAATCAGGGTTTCGGTCACCATGTGATCGGTGTCGGCGATTTCGCGCCCGCCTAGTTCCACGATGGTTTGATGAAACGGTTTTTGCTCGAATCCTTCTTGAGAGAATTCGATGACTTCACCGTCGTCCGCGGAGACGAAGCCCGCGGGCCCGAACAAGTTCGCTTGTCGCAACCGGCGGCGCGTCATGTCTTCGCTGTCTTCTTCGAAGCCGAAGTGCGTCCAGACGAAATCGAACGAGCCCTCTGCGTTGGGCTGAATGTGCCGCGTGGACACGGAATTCACTTGCTGCTGGATGATGACGCTCGGGAAGACCGTCATCATGACGGCCGTCGGCGCACCCCACCAGGGCTCATGGGCTACGTCGAGAAAGCGGTTGTCGTTCAGCGTCATCTGATCCTTGAAGCTCGATACGCCGCTCGTCACTTCCCCCTTGCCGCCGGAGCCTCGCGCGGAAATCATCGCGGCATGCCTAAAGTGCTCGTCCATTTTCAATTCGGACTTGTTGTCGGCACGCCAAAGGCCGAACGTGACGAACCACGTATGGAGTAGGCCCGGGTGGTACGGATCCTTGATGTTTTCCTGCATCAGCTTCCAATTGCCGGGAATACGCTGACGGTTGTATCCGAGGATCGTCAGCTTGCGCCCGTCGAATACGCGGTCGAAGTAGCGCAGTATCGTTGGGCCGAGGAACGCTTCGAGCGACGGCAGGTCGTGATCGAACGACGCGAAGATGACGCCGTTACGCGTTGCCACGTTGAGCTTCGTGAGCCCGTGCTCCTTCGTGTCGAAATCGGCGGGCATGCCGCCGTTGATCTTGCCGTCGAGCTTGACGCCGCGGCGGAACGGCACGCCGACGAGGTTGCCCTTTAGGTCGTAGTTCCATTGATGGTAAGGGCAGGTGAAGTCCTTGCGGTTGCCGAACTTTTCCCTGCAAAAGCGTACGCCGCGATGCGCGCAGACGTTCTCGACGACGCTGATGTCGCCCTCCTGCGTGCGCGCGACGATGACGGAACGCTCGCCTACGACCGTTCGCTTGAAATCGCCCGGATTCGGAATCTCGGCTTCGAGCCCGACGTAGCACCAATGGCCCGAATAAAAGAAGCGCTCGAGTTCGCGGCGGTAGATGTCGGCATCGGTATACGCCCAAAACGGAATCCGGCTTGAACCTTCCCGCTTCCATTGCGGCGCAGTGAAAACGAGCGGCGTGTCGTTCATACGCTGTCTCCTGAGTTTGCTGTAGGTGTTGCGATGTCTTGAGCGAGGCGGTCAGACGCCGCTCGCATAAAACGCATCGGCGTAGATATGTTCGCTGGCGACGCCTTTTTGCCGAAGCAGGATCGAGGCGGCCTCCACCATGACCGGCGCGCCGGCCAGATAGGCCCGCCAGCCTTTGAGGCTCGACCAATCTGCGCCGACGGCCTCCGTCACCACGCCCCGGCGATACTTTTCCGACTTGTCCCACGAAGCCACGACGACGTGCGCGGTCAAATTCGGCAGTCGCTCTTGCAGTTCGTCGAGCCAATGCGTGCCATAGACATCGCGTGGCGAGCGCACGCCGAAATACACGTGCACGGGAGTGGCCGTGCCTGCTTCGGCCATGCCGCGCAGAATCGAAAGGATGGGAGCCAAGCCGGTTCCGCCGGCGATACATACGACCGGATCGGTCGCCCTGCGACGCAAGTAGGCGGTGCCGAGCGGGCCGCTCAGACGCACCGTATCGCCTACCTTGAGGCGATTCGCCACATAAGAGGTCACGCGTCCGTCCGGCACGAGACGGATATGAAACTCCACCGCGTGCGGATTCTGGGTGACGGCCATCGAATAGGGCCTGATATGCCGCGGGGTGAACTGCAACGTCGCATACTGTCCCGGCGAAAATTCGAACGGCTTCGACAGTGCGAGACGAACGCGCTTGATGTCGTGCGTCACGTCTTCGATGCCTATGACGGTCGTCTTGATGATCTTGGCCGGATGCACGACGATCTCGTCGACTTCGGGCAGCTCGATCGCGCAGTCCTCGATGATCGTCGTTTGACAGGCCAGAACGGATTGACCCGTCGCCGCGGGGGCGTTCGTCTCCCGCGATCCCGTCACGAGCACGTTGCCTGAAACCACACGGCAACGGCAGGTGCCGCAGCGGCCCGCCATGCAACTGTAGGAAACGGGGATCTCATGCGCGCGCAGCACATCGAGCAGGTTTTCGCCGGCGCGCACATCGAGCATCCGCTGCAACGGCAAAATCGAAACATCCATGGCGCCAGTGTCTCCGAGGCTGGTCAATTCACGAGGTCATGATGCCGCCGGCTGCGCTATTGATAAATAGAATCTGCTTGATAATTCACATCATCGGTAGTGATAATGCGGCATGGAAACGCGGGCACGTGAGAGGCGGAGCAGGAGGAAGACAAAGCAATGGAGCTTCAGGACATCGATCTGAATCTGCTCGTGGTCTTCAACGAGTTGCTTCGCCAGCGGCGGGTGTCGACCGTTGCCACTACGTTGGGCATTTCGCAGCCGGCGATCAGCAATGCGCTGAACCGATTGCGTAAGTTGCTGGGAGATGAGCTTTTTCTTCGCACTTCGAAGGGCATGATGCCGACGCCGTTCGCCGAGTCGCTTGCCGAGCCGATCGGTTACGCGCTTGGTGCGATCTACAACACGCTCAATGCGACGTCGAGTTTCGAGCCGGCCTCGAGCAACCGGTCGTTTACGGTCGCCAAGACCGATATCGGCGAGATCTATTTTTTGCCGGCACTCATGAAACGCCTGGCCGAGGCTTCACCGGGCGTCACGATCAGCACGGTGCGCAATCAGGCCGATGCGCTGTGCGATGCCATGGAGGCGGGCCAGGTCGATCTCGCCATCGGCTTTTTGCCTGACCTTAAAACGGGCTACTTCCAACGCCGATTATTCAAGCAGCGATACGTGTGTCTGTTTCGTGAGGGGCACCCGCTCGCGAAGGGGGGAATGACGATGAAGGCATTTCTCGAAGCGGAGCATGTTTCGATCGTCGCCGAGGGGACGGGGCACGGCATGGTCGATACCGCGATCCAGCGCGCAGGCGTGCCGCGTCGTGTTCGTCTGCGCGTGCCGCACTTCGTGGCCGTCGGGCATATCCTTCAGACGACCGATTTGATTGCGGTGGTTCCCGAGGCATACGCTGCGCGCACGCTCGAGCCCTTCGGTCTCGATAGTGCCCCATGCCCGGTCAAGATCCCCGATATCACGATCAATGTGCTCTGGCACGCACGGAACCATCGGGAACCCAGCAATCAGTGGCTCCGGCAGTTGGTGTTCGAGGCGTTTTCGCAGTGATGAGGGGATAGGGCTCCTGCGCGGGGTCGCGGCCGATAGGTTCAAATCGATGTGACCCAACCATAAGACTTCGCTATTGCGCCAGACTAATCCTGTCTTGGCGGGGCTCGCACGGGGAACGTACTGTTACATCCATAGCAGCCCAATTGCGACCGATCATGTACAAAGCCATCAGAAAGAATCCCTCCGCCTGCCAAGCCGACGAATCGCTGCTCGATGCGCTTCGCAATCTCCCGGTCTCGGCGCTCAGCGACAGCATGCACCGCAACATCGGCACGGTCGGACTACAGCCATACCACCTGCCGAGCAAGCCAACGATGGCCGGTACGGCAGTGACGATGCGCTCGCGCGGCGGCGATAACCTGACGTATCTGCGCGCGCTCGATTTTTGCCGCCCCGGCGACGTGCTAGTGATCGATGCCGGCGGCGATTTGAACAACGCCGTGGTCGGCGGCATTCTTACGTTCTACGCGGCGAGCGTGGGCGTGGTCGGTCTTGTGATCGATGGCGCCATTCGCGACGTGGCGGAGATTCGCGAACGCGATTTTCCGGTCTACGCTCGCGGCGTGACGCATCGCGGACCCTACAAGGACGGCCCTGGCGAAATCAACGTATCCATATCGGTAGGCGGGATGGTGGTGAATCCGGGCGACATCGTGCTCGGCGATCAGGACGGGCTGCTCGCTATTGCGCAAGTGGACGTGCAAGAGGTTATCGAGAAAGCGCGTGCGGTGCTCGCGGCAGAAGCCGAAACCATTCGCGCGATGAAGGAAGGACGCTGGAGTCGCGCATTCGTCGATGCGTTGGAGGCACGCTGCAACAACTGATCGAACTGGCCTTAGGAAAAAGGCCGACGCGCGATGTGCTGCGTCGGCTTTTTTTCTTCCAGTCATCGCGAGCAATGTGCAACGCCAAGCCCTCGGCCGGCCACACATCGCCATCGTGCGACCGGCCACGACTGGGGCCGGGGCGATATCAATCGAACGTCATCAACACTTTCATCGACTTCGATCGGTCGCTCGCGGTTCTAAACGCCTGCACCGATTCGCGATAAGGAAACACGTCCGAGATCAACGGTTTGACGTCGATGAGCCCCTTGTTCAACAACTCGACGGCCACCGCGAATTCTTCGTGAAAACGAAACGCCCCGCGTAGATCGAATTCCTTCGCAACTAGCACGTTCACCGGCAATGCAATTTCTCCGCCGAGGCCGATTTGGACGATGACCGCACGCGGTTTGAGCACGTCGAAGGCGCCCCGCAGTGCTGCTGCGCTACCGCTCGCTTCGAACAGGACGTCGAAGTGGCCCTTGCCGGCGGCGAAGGGTTGCAGCGCGTCCGGCGTGTCGGCCACGTTGAACGCGACGTCGGCGCCGACTTTCTTGGCGCTTTCCAGCGGCAATTCGTTCATGTCGGTCGCGGCGATCATGGCAGCGCCCGCCCGGCGAGCGGCGGCGACGATCAGCGCGCCGATCGGTCCGCAGCCGGTGACGAGCACGCGTTTGCCGAGCATGGGGCCGGCGCGCCGAACCGCATGCAGGGCGACCGATAACGGTTCGGCCATCGCCGCTTCGGCGTCGCTCAGCGAATCGGCAACGACGTGGGCTTGCGAACGGTCGATCACGATCTCTTGGCGAAAAGCACCCTGAACGTGAGGCACGCGCATCGCGCTACCGTAATACCGCATGTCGATGCAATGATTCTGCAGCCCTTGCTGACAGTACTGACACGCTCCGCACGGCCGGCTCGGGCTGATGGCGATGCGCGTGCCCGCGGGCATGTCGCTCACTGACGAACCGACGCGCGAAATCACGCCCGAGACTTCATGGCCGAGTACCATCGGTTCCTGAATGCGGACGGTGCCAAAGCCGCCGTGGTTGAAATAGTGAAGATCGGAGCCGCAGATGCCTCCGGCGCGAATCCGCACGAGCAACTGATTGGCTTCGGGTTCCGGCGTCGGAACGTCCTCGATGCGCAGATCCTGCGGCGCGTGGATGACGAGTGCGTGCATGGTGATTTGCCTGTATGAAGAGGGAGCGAGCATGGAACGATCCTTCGAACGGTAGACGCTAATCGAGCCGTTGGCAAAGATCGAAGTCCTATGGGCCGATAGCCGTGGCTTATGTCTAACTAGTCGAGCGCCTTGCTCATGTTCTCGATGACCTTTTTCGCGTCCGAGAACACCATCATCGTCTTGTCCATGTAGAAGAGATCGTTGTCGAGACCGGCATACCCCGACGCCATCGACCGCTTGTTGACGATCACGGTCCGTGCCTTATACGCCTCGAGGATGGGCATGCCTGCGATCGGCGATGCCGGATCGTTTTTCGCCGCGGGGTTGACCACGTCGTTCGCGCCGAGCACGAGCACGACATCGGTCTGGCTGAACTCCGCGTTGATGTCCTCCATTTCATACACCTGCTCGTACGGCACTTCCGCTTCGGCCAGCAGGACGTTCATGTGGCCCGGCATGCGGCCTGCCACCGGATGGATCGCATAGCGCACGTCGATGCCCTTGCTCACGAGCTTGTCGCTCAGCTCCTTGAGCGCATGCTGCGCGCGCGCGACGGCCAGTCCGTAGCCGGGCACGATCACGACGGATTGAGCATTGCCGAGCAGAAACGCGGCATCGTCGGCGGAACCGGATTTGACGGGACGCTGTTCACGCTGTGCGCCGTCGTTGGCCGAGGATTCCGAGCCGAAGCCGCCCAGCAGCACGCCGAAGAACGAGCGGTTCATTGCGCGACACATGATGTACGAGAGAATCGCTCCGGATGAACCCACGAGCGATCCCGCGATGATGAGCATCGAATTGTTGAGCGAAAAACCGATGCCCGCGGCCGCCCACCCGGAGTACGAGTTCAGCATCGAGACGACGACGGGCATATCGGCGCCGCCGATCGGAATGATGATGAGCACGCCGAGCACGAAGGCGATGGCCGTGACGATAGCGAACGGCAACCACGCCTGCGTGACGACGAACACGACGCCGAAAGCGATCGCGGCGAGCGCAAGTGCAAGGTTGAGCCCATGCTGGCCTTGGAACACGACGGGCGTGCCTTGAAAGAGCCGGAAGCGGTATTTGCCGGACAGTTTGCCGAACGCGATGATCGATCCCGAGAACGTGACCGCACCGATGAACGTGCCGATGGACAGTTCGATTCGGTTGCCATAGGGCAGCGCGCCATCCGCTGCGGTTAGACCAAATGCGGACGGCTCGATCACCACCGCATAGGCGATGCAAACGGCCGCGAGCCCAATCAGTGAATGCATCGCTGCGATCAGTTCGGGCATTTTCGTCATTTCGACGCGAGCGGCGATCACCGCACCGATCGAGCCGCCGACGATCAGCGCCAAAGCAAGCGCCGACAGACCGATGGTCAGGTTCGAGCCCAGCGCTGACGCCTGTTTGGCGATGAGCGCCACCGTGGTGAGGATCGCGAGCGCCATGCCGGCCATGCCGAAGGTATTGCCGAGCCGCGCGCTTTTGGGGTGCGAGAGTCCTTTGAGCGCCTGGATGAAGCAAACGGAGGCGACCAGATACAACAGCGTGACGACGTTCATGCTCATCGCGAAGCTCCGGTGGCTTGGCTCGCAGCGGGCTTGCCGCCGTCCTTTTTCCTGAACATCTCGAGCATGCGGCGCGTGACGAGGAAGCCGCCGAATACATTGACTGCCGCGAGTGCGACGGCGATGGCGCCGAATGCCTTGCCCGCCGTGCCGAGTGTCAATCCCGCCGCAAGCATGGCGCCGACGATGACGATGGCGGAGATAGCGTTGGTCACGGCCATGAGAGGCGTATGCAGCGCGGGCGTCACGTTCCAGACGACGTGATACCCGACATAGATGGCTAGGACGAAGGTAATGAGGTTGGTCGTGGTGTGGGCGATGATTTCCATCGTGTTCTCCTTATGCCGTCTTCAGCATCGACGCGTCGTGACCGAGCCACGTCGCAGCGACGATGTCATCGCTGGGGTCGATCTTCGGCTGGCCGTCGGCATCGACGATCAGTTTCAAAAATTCCAATACGTTCCGTGCATAGAGCGAGGACGCTTCCGTCGCCACCATCGCGGGCAAGTTCGTGTAGCCGACGATAAGCACGCCATGCCTGACGACCACTTCATCGGCCTCGGTGAGCGTGCAGTTTCCGCCGCACCGCTCGCCGCTCGGCGCGCCTCGGCCTGCGGCGAGATCGACTATGACCGAGCCCGGCTTCATGGCACGGACCGTATCTTCATCGAGGAGCGCGGGGGCCACGCGCCCTGGAATCAGCGCCGTCGTGATGACGATATCGGCCTCTTTCGCTCGTTCACGCACCCGTGCGCTCTGGCGTGCGAGCCATGTGGCGGGCATCGGGCGCGCATAGCCCCCTACGCCTTGGGCAGCCGCGCGCTCGTCTTCGGTCTCGTACGGGATATCGAGAAACTTCGCGCCCAGCGATTCGATCTGCTCTTTTACGGTGGGGCGCACGTCCGATGCTTCGATCACCGCGCCCAGGCGCTTTGCGGTCGCGATTGCCTGCAGGCCGGCGACGCCTGCGCCGAGTACGAGTACCCTCGCGGCCTTGACCGTGCCTGCCGCCGTCATCAACATTGGAAAGAAGCGCTGGTAGAGCGTTGCCGCAACCAGAACGGCTTTATAGCCCGCGATGTTGGCTTGGGAAGAGAGCACGTCCATGCTCTGCGCGCGCGTCGTGCGCGGGATCGATTCGAGCGCGAACGCGCGGACGCCGTGTGCGTTGATGCGTGCGGTTTGGTCCGCATCGAACGGATTGAGCATGCCAACGAGTAGGCTGCCGCGGATGAGGTGCGCGAGCTCGGCGTCGGTCGGCGCCTGCACCTTCAGCACGAGATCGGCATTCCAGGCTTGCATGGTGTCGACCAGCACTGCTCCGGCGAGCGCGTAGGCGGCGTCGGTGAAGTAGGCGCGCTCTCCGGCGCCTTGCTCGACGAGCACGGTATGGCCTTGCGCTGCGAGCTTCTTGACAGTCTCAGGCGTCGCGGCAACACGTGTTTCGCCGGCGCGAATCTCGGCAGGGATGCCGATTCTCATCTGGATGTGCTCCTGAAATAGCGGAAGTCGGGCGGTGGATCGAACCCGATTTCCTGTCGGACGAAGGGCGAGCACGATCGGGACACGTGGCGTGTCCCGATGCGATCGATCAAGGGGAGGAAATAAGCAGGCGTCGCGAGTGGGGTATCCCAGGACGCCAGGCGAATCAGAGCATCAGAACTTATGACGCAAGCCGATCGCGGCTTCGAACAGCGAGTTGTGGCCGAAGAACGGTTGGTTCCCGCCCGAGGCTGCTGCGAGCGTCGTCCATGCGCCCGTCAGGTGGTTGTAGTCCACGCCGAGATACACGTCGGTGCGCTTGCTCAGCAGATAGTCGAACGTGGGGCCGCCCGTGATACGCGTGCCGCTTTGACCGGCGTGATGAACGAAATCGACGTAGAAGGGCAGATCGAGCACGAAAGTGGGCGTGAAGGCGTACTGCACGGCGGCAGAGAACGAGTCGTTGCGATAGTCCGCCGGATAAACGTGACTGTAGATGTACGAGCCGAACACCTTGGCCGCGCCGAACTTGTAGGTCGCGCCTGCCGTGAAGACCTTCTGCGAGCTGTCGGGAATCGTCAGGCCGAAATACGTACTGCCATAAGCCGTGGTCGAAGGCGTCAAGCCGCCGATGTTATTGATGATCTGATAGGCCGCACCCACGCTCAAGGGCCCGTTGTCATACGAAACGCTGACGGCGGGCGACGAATTCTGATGGAAGTTTCCCGCCGTCTGGCCGAAGGTATAGGCGCCCTTGACCGTGAAGCGCGCGAGCGTCGGCGAGGTATATCGAACCGTATTGTCGAGTCGTCCGCCGCCCGTCAGGCCCGCACCCTGAAAGCCGATCGTGCCCGTGTAATTGGCGAACGCGAAGATATCGTGGGTCCAACCCGTTTCATGGACGAGCGTGTACTGGCGTCCTAACGTCACGGTACCGTACGGGCTGCTCAGGCCGACCAGCGCCGTGCGCCCGAACAGGCGCGCCGCGCCCGACGGCGTGGATTGCTGGGTCACGCCGGTATTCGGCGTGAAGCCGCCTTCCAACTGAAAGATGGCGGCGAGACCGCCACCCAGATTTTCGGTGCCTTGCAAGCCCCAGCGACTGCCCTGAATCTCGCCGCCGCTCCCCATCGTGAAGAGCTTTCCGCCCGACGCGTTTTGGTGCGTATCGAAACGCACCGCTTCGTCGATGATGCCGTAGAGGGTGACGCTCGACTGGGCCCACGCCATATCGGACGAAGCCATGGCCGAGATGATTAGTACTCCTAATAATATTTTTTTCACGAATACGCCCCTTGCCTGTTAAACGAAAGAAGAAATCGCCCATCCGACTGCAGCATTCCCACGGCGCCGCATGTCTTTCTACGTTCGCGCGGCGGTCCCTTGGTCGGCCCCGCCGCGTCACTCTCAATCCAGCGCTGCGACGGCGGCCGAGATCTTTCGACAGCCTTCGTCGATGATGTCGATGCTCGTCGCAATCGACATCCGGAAGAACGGCGACATGCCATAGGCAGACCCGGCGACGAGCGCGACGCCCGCCTGCTCGAGCAGATACAGGACGACGTCGGTATCGCTTTCGAGCCGCTTGCCTTGGGGCGTCGAGCGTCCGATCATGCCGCTGCAGCTCACATACAAATAGAACGCGCCGCCCGGTGCTTTGCAACTGATGCCAGGAATTGCGTTGAGGGCTTCGAGCGCGAAGTCGCGGCGCGCCTCGTAGGTCCGCACGGATTCCCGCACGAAACTCTGGTCGCCCGTCAGCGCGGCAAGCGCAGCGGCCTGGCTGATGGAGCAGGCATTGCTCGTCGATTGCGATTGCAGCGTGTCGAGCGCGGCGATCAAGTCGGAGGGGCCGGCCACGTAGCCGATGCGCCATCCGGTCATGGCGTAGGTCTTCGAGACGCCGTTGACCACCAGCGTGCGTGACGCCAACTCTGGTTCGATGGCGAGCAGATGTGGCGCAGCGTCGGATTGGAAACGGATGTGCTCGTAGATGTCGTCCATCATGATCAGCACGTGCGGGTGACGCAGCAGCACGTCGGCGAGCGCCCTCAGTTCTCCGGCCGCGTAGGTTGCGCCCGTCGGATTGGTTGGGGAATTGATGATCAGCCATCGCGTACGTGGCGTGATCGCGCTTTCGAGCAAGGCAGGCGTCAGCTTGAAACCGTGGGCTTCTGAACAGGGCACGACAACGGGCACCCCGTCGCACGCCAGCGTCATATCCGGGTACGAGACCCAGTACGGCGCGGGAATCAGCACTTCGTCGCCCGCTTCGACGGTGATCGCTAGCGCATTGAAGATCGCATGCTTGGCGCCGCAGGTCACGACGATGTTCTTGGGATCGTAGGCGAGACCGTTCTCGCGTTGCAGCTTCGCCGCTATTGCCGCGCGCAGCGCGGGTGTGCCGGCCGTTTGCGTATAGCGTGTTTCACCGCGCTCCATCGCCTCGTAAGCGGCCTTGCGGATATGTGCAGGCGTGTCGAAATCGGGTTCGCCGATGACGAGGTTGACGATATGCTTTCCCTCCCGTCTGAGCGCCGCGGCGCGGTCAGCCGCCGCGCTGCTGGGGGACGGCTTGATTCGCTGGACGCGGGCGGCGATGCGCGATGCACTCACACTGGACTCCTCGACGGCATTTGATGAGGCTTAACATTAAGCGCGCGAAAAAGTTCGAGCCAAGATGACTTTCTGCTGGCGCAATAACATCCGCTTATGACGCACCGCGAGGCCCACCCTCGCGCGAGACGGCTGGCGATGTCGGTAGATGGGCGCCGTGGCACGTGCGGCGCCGCAATGCGTGCGCTGAGCGGCGAGGCTGCCTGGCGCGAGACTGGGGGTTTTGGCGGCTGTCCGTTGCGCGGCGCTTGCCCTATGATGATTGCAGTCCGTTTACCTGAGACGCAAAACCGTGAATTTGCGGCGTTTGAAGTATTTCGTGAAGATCGTCGATGTCGGCAGCCTGACGCAGGCTGCCGAAGTGCTCCATATCGCACAGCCCGCGTTGAGCCAGCAGTTGATCACGCTAGAAGACGAATTCCAGCAGCAGTTGCTGGTGCGCACGAAGCGCGGCGTCACGGCTACCGAGGCGGGCGCCACACTCTATCGCCACGCACAATTGATCCTGCGCCAATACGAACAGGCGCAGGCCGACGTAAAAAGCGCCGGCCAAGCGTTGTCGGGGCAGGTGTCCGTCGGGCTCGCGCCCGGCACGGGCGCGTCGGCGTTGTCGTTGCCGCTGTTGCGCACGGTGCGGGCGCGACATCCGAACATCCTGCTCTACATCAACGAAAATTTCGGCACGACGCTGAGCGAGCTCATCATGAACGGTCGGATGGACATGGCTGTGCTGTACGGCGACAAGCCGGTGCATGGTTTGTCGTTCCAACTGCTGATGAACGAGGAGATGTTTCTCGTCGCGCCGCGCAGCATGGGCATCGTGCAGGATAAGCTCGCCGTGAGCGACCTGCGGGACGTGCCGCTCCTGCTGCCGCGCCCGTACAACTACCTGCGCAAGTACGTCGACGAAGGCTTCGCGAGCGTGCAGATGACGCCGAACGTCGTGGCCGAGATCGAGTCCGCGTCGACCTTGTCGGCTGCCGTGAGCGCGGGGATCGGCGCGACCATCCTGCCCGAATCCACCGCGCGCGTGGTGGCGGCGACGGGGGACATCGTGCAGTCGCGCATCGTGTCGCCCGTCATCAAGATTCCGCTGTCGGTGTGTCTGTCCGACCACCTTCCGCTGTCCGAGCCGGCGGCGGCCGTCAGGGATATCTTGCTGGAGTTGGCCGGCGACCTCGCGCTCGGCGTGCGTGCCGGGCCGGGAAGCGATACATAAGCGCACCTTATCGCGACAAAGCCAAACCGTCTTGGCGCAATTTTTCCGCGCCGGATACAGTGAGTCCATCGCCACTCGCCCGGCGCTCAGTGAGCCGGCGCGACACGGCTTGCCGTCGAGCTGGCGACCTCACCGGACCCCGAGTCCGGGGCGTTGAGCAGCCGCGGTGTTTCGCGCACGCCAGTCTCGCGGCGTGCGCCTAACCGGCTACGGACTCAAAGATGGATCTTCAGAAGATAAAAGCACTGATCGAACTGCTAGCCGATTCGCCGCTCCGGAAGATCGAAGTGATCGAGGGTGAAGAGCGGGTCAAGCTCGTGAAGGCGAAACGTCGAGGCAAGCGCAGCGCCGCCGGCGCCGGGATGCCGCCGGCCGTGGCCGGGCAGGGATCGGACCGGCCGCGCAGCGAGGCGGCGCATGCGGCGGACCCTGTGGAGGCCGCCATCGTGCCGCAGCAAGGCGTGGCGCAAAGCACCCCGGTGCTTTTGCCGAAGCTCGTGTGTGCGCCGATGTTCGGCATCGTTCACCTTACTCCTTCACCGGACGCAGCGCCCTTCGTGCAAGTGGGCGATACAGTCGAAGAGGGGCAGGTGCTGTGCGCAATCGAAGCGATGAAGATGTTCAACGCGATCGAATCCGATTGCCATGGCACGGTGCGTGAGGTGCTCGTGGCGCCCGGCAGTGAAGTGGAATCGGGCCAACCGCTCTTTCGCATCGGCTGATCGATCATGTTCGACAAAGTATTGATTGCCAATCGCGGCGAGATTGCGCTCCGCATTCAGCGCGCCTGCCGCGAGCTCGGGCTCGAAACCGTCGCGGTCTACGCCGAGCCGGATGCCGATGCGCGCTACGTTCGATTGGCAGACGACGCTATTTGCATCGGTCCCGCAGCGCCCGGCCAGAGCTATCTGAACGCCGCCGCCATTTTGTTTGCGGCGCATGTGAGTGGGGCTGAGGCGGTTCACCCCGGCTACGGGTTCCTTTCCGAAAACGCGGACTTTGCAACGGCGGTCGAGGCGGCTGGATTGACCTTCATCGGCCCGGCGCCGCAATCGATTCGCGCGATGGGCGACAAGGTGGCCGCCAAGCGCGCGATGCGCGCAGCCGGGGTGCCCTGCGTTCCGGGGCCGGACGGCAGCCTGCCGGACGATCGCGAGGCGATCATGAAGATTGCCGAGGAGATCGGCTTTCCCGTGATCGTGAAGGCGGCGGGCGGTGGCGGCGGCCGCGGCATGCGTGTCGTGCGCGAGCCGGCGCAACTGTTCGAGGCTGTCAGCGTCACGCGCGAGGAAGCGCGCCGCGCGTTCGGCAAACCCGAGCTGTATATCGAAAAATTCCTCGAGCATCCGCGTCATGTCGAAATCCAGGTGCTATGCGATACGCACGGCACGGCGCTTTGGCTGGGTTCGCGCGATTGCTCGCTGCAACGGCGGCATCAGAAGGTGCTCGAGGAAGCGCCGGCGCCGGGCATCGATCCTGAATTGCTTCTCGAAGCCGGTGAGCGTTGTGCCAACGCATGCCGGCAAATCGGCTATCGCGGCGCCGGCACGTTCGAGTTCTTGTTCGAGGATGGCCGCTTCTACTTCATCGAAATGAATACGCGCCTACAGGTCGAACACCCGGTAACGGAGATGACCTCGGGCATCGATATCGTGCGCGAGCAGATCCGCATCGCCCAGGGTCATGCGCTGACGTTGAGCCAGCGCGATATCCGCACCCGAGGGCACGCGCTGGAATGCCGCATCAATGCCGAGGACCCGTTCTCGTTCGTGCCTTGCCCGGGTCGCATCGAGACATGGGAGTTGCCCGGCGGCAACGGCGTACGGGTGGATTCCCACATGAGCTGCGCAAGCGTCGTTCCGCCCTATTACGACTCGTTGATCGCTAAGGTCATTACCCATGGCGATACGCGCCGCGAGGCGTTGGAACGCATGCGCAGCGCGTTGTCTGAGTTGCGCATCGACGGCATCCGCACCAACGTGCCGCTGCATCGAGCCGTGCTTTGCGATCCGGGCTTCGAAGCAGGCGGGGTGGATATTCATCATCTGGAACGCTGGCTCGCACAAAGGAAACACGATGACGCTGACCATTGAACACGCGTCGATGGGTGGCGCGGCCACAAGCGGTGGGGGTCGACAGGACGGGAAGGAGATCGTGCCCGCAATCGACCACGACCCAGCCGAACAGCGTCCGGCCATCAGCATGCTCGGGACGACGGCCATGCTGTTCGAAGCGCCGGGCGAACTCGACTTGCCGGCGCAACGGCGTATCTGGTCGCTCGCCCGCGAGGTCGAAACGTGGCCCGGCGTGCGCGAGGCCGTGCCCGGCGTGACCAATCTGATGCTGACGTTCGTGCGCCCGCCGGCCGACCCTGATGCGCTTGCTGCCGCATTGCTCGAGGCATGGGCGAGGGCAGCCGAGTTGGAGATCGAAGGCAAGGTGATCGAACTGCCCGTCGCGTACGGTGGCGAGTTCGGGCCGCACCTGCAGGATGTCGTCGACCACACGGGATTGTCGGTCGATGAAGTCGTGCAGTTGCATTGTGCGCCGCTCTATACCGTTTATGCGCTCGGCAGCCACCCGGGTTACTGCTATCTGGGCGGCATGGATCCGCGTATTGCCACGCCGCGCCGCAAGGTGCCGGTGCTGGGTCTGCCGGGCGGCGCCGTGTCGATAGGCGGCGCGCAGACGGGCGTGTCCGCATCGACGGGACCGAGCGGATGGAACACGATCGGTCACACTTCGATGGTCTTCTTCGATCCGTCGCGCGAGCAGCCCGCGACGCTCGCGCCCGGCGACATGATCCGTTTTTGCGTCGAGAGGGTTATTCGATGATCGAGGTACTGTCTTCATCCGCGCTGGCCACGGTACAGGACCATGGGCGCGAAGGCTGTCTGCGCTACGGCGTCGGTACGGCGGGAGCGATGGATCGGCTGGCGCTGGCCGTTGGCAATCTACTGCTCGGCAATCCGGACGACGCGGCCGGCATCGAAATTCCGATGTTCCCGTTTCGCGTCCGCTTTCTCGAGAATCTCGCCTTTGCGATCACGGGCGCCGACTGCGCCGCGCGCCTGGGCGAGAAACCCGCGCTGCCCTGGTGGACAATGCATGCGCGAAGGGGCGATGTGTTGACGATCGGTGTGCCGACCGACGGTACGCGCTGCTATCTGTCGCTGGCGGGCGGCGTGGACGTGCCTGTCGTCCTTGGCTCGCGCAGCACGCAATTGCGCGGCCAATTCGGCGGTCATGAAGGCCGTCAACTGCAAAAAGGCGATGTGCTCAAGGCGATCGGCGCCGCGCAGGTACCCGTGCGCGAGGCCGCCGTGTGCGACGCAGCCTTTGGCACGGTGCCGCCCGAACATGCATTGCCGGCGCCTATCTGTGCGCCGAGCGCTGAAGCGGGCGACACCGTCGTGCGTGTGCTGCCCGCGGCCGAATACGATTGCTATCAGCCGCAGTCGATCGACGTTTTTTGGCGCGAAGGATGGAAAGTCACGCCGCAGAGCGACCGTTACGGCTACAGGCTCGCCGGCCCCGCGCTCATCCCCGCGCGCGAGGTCGAGAAGCGATCGCACGGCATCGTGCCCGGCGTGATCCAGGTGCCGCGCAGCGGGCAGCCCATCATCCAATTGCGCGACGCGCAGCCGTCCGGCGGCTATCCGAAAATCGGCACGGTGATCGAAGCGGACCTGTGGCGGCTCGCACAGGCCCGCATCGGGACGAAAATACGCTTCGTGCAGACGACGTATCGGCAAGCCGTCGCCGCGCTGGAAGAACTCGATCGCTACCTCACGCGGGTCCGGCATCTCGTTGGCCTCGTGCGTCCATCGAAACACTAGACATGACACAGAGAAACGAAGTGGATCTCGGGGAGATTCGGCAAATCGCGTCGTGGCTGGCGGCGAGCGGCGTCACATGCATCGAGGTGAGCGGGCCCGGGACGATGCTGCGTTTGGAGGTCGAAGATAGGGAGGATGACGACGCGTCGCGCTCCTCCCGTGCTTACCCATCGACCGTCGCATTTGCGCATGCGGCCGACGAAATGCAGCCGTTTAAATCGAGGACGGTTACCGTCACCGCGAAATCGGTCGGCGTGTTTCTCGCGTCGCATCCGGCGCGTTCGACGCCGCTGGCCGCCCCCGGCTCGCGCGTCGCAGAAGGCGACACGGTGGGCCTCTTGCAGATTTCGCATCTGTGCTTGCCCGTGGTCGCTCCGCGCACTGGCGTGGTGGTGCGGCGCCTCGTGGCCCATGGAGCGACGGTGGGCTATGGCACGCCGTTATTCGACATTTCACCGGCGCCGTGAAGGTGGCAATGAGCCATGGCATCGAATCGAAGAACGGAGCGTAAGAAATGGAAATAGATCTGAATGCTGATCTCGGAGAAGGCTTCGGACCGTACCGGATGGGTGAAGACGAGGCGATGCTGGAGGTGGTGTCGTCCGCAAACGTTGCATGCGGATTCCACGCGGGCGATCCCGTCATCATGGACCGAACCGTGCGTCTCGCGCTCGAGCGCCGGATCGACGTTGGGGCACATGTGGGTTTTCCGGATCTGCTGGGCTTCGGCCGTCGGCCGATTCAGGCCGACCCGCTTGAAGTGGCGAAGTACGTCCTGTATCAGATGGGTGCGCTCGCCGGCATCGCGAAGGCGGCGGGGCATCGCGTCACCCATATGAGCTTCCACGGCGCGCTGGGCAATATGGCCGCCGCTTCATACGAATTGGCCGAGCCGCTGGTGCGGGCCGTCGCGGAGTTCGATCGCGAGCTGATCGTCAGCGTGTCCACCAATACGGAGATCGAACGCGCAGCGGATCGCATCGGCATACGAACGGCAACTACGTTTCTCGCCGATCGAGCTTACGACGATCAGGGCGCCCTCGTGTCGCGCAAGCTCGAAGGGGCCGTCATCAAGGACCGCGCGGCTGTGATGGCGCGGGTCCAGTCGTTGCTCGAAGACGGCACGATCACAACCATCACGGGCGGCAGGCTCGACATGAAGGTGCGGTCGATCCTGCTGCACGGGGACACGCCCGGAGCTGTCGAGCTTGCGCGGGCGGTGCGTGGCGCGATTGAAGCGGCGGGCGGCAGGGTGACGCCACTCTCGCAGCTCGTCCGATAACTTTCGCGCCGGCGATGCAGGCGATGACCATCCATAAGCGAGCCTTATTGCCGCAAAGCCAAGTCGTCTTTTGCTCGCGTTTTAACGACGCATACATTGATCGTAGACGTGCCGTCCGCATCGCCGCGCGATACGCAGAACTTGAAACAGAGGTTATTCATGCCATTTTCAGACTATAAGACCGCGCTTGTCACGGGCGCCTCCACGGGCATGGGCGCCGCGATCGTCGAGCGTTTTTGCCGCGAAGGACTCGAAGTGCATGCGCTGGCGCGCAGCGCCGATCGCCTCGATGAACTGGCGCAGCGTACCGGTTGCATCGCCCATGCGATCGATGTCAGCGATCTGCCTGCCGTGACGAAGTTGACGCAGGAAGTGCCGTTCGACATCGTCGTCAACAATGCCGGCGTATCGCGCAAGGGCTCGATCCTGGATGCCGGCGTCGAGGATGTAGACGTGCAAGTGGAAGTCAACCTGCAGGCCGTGCTGCATATCGTTCGACTCACGATGCCGGGCATGGTCGCACGCGATCGCGGCCATATCGTCAATATCAGCTCGATTGCGGCGATCTACAACTTCAACGGCAACTCGATCTATCACGCGACCAAGGCGGCGATTCATGCGCTATCGCGCCAGTTGCGCGTGGATGCGACGGGCAAGCGCGTGCGCGTCACGGAGATCTGCCCGGGCCGTGTCGCGACCGATATCTTCGGTCACGTGCATGGCAACCTCGAAGAGGCGCGCAAGCAGTTCATCGAAGGTTTCGAACTGCCGACGCCGAGCGATATTGCCGACGCCATCGCATTCGCCATTGCAGCGCCGCTGGCGGTGAACATCAGCAACATGGAGATTTTGCCCACGCTGCAAGTGCCGGGCGGCCTAACCACGATCAAGCGGGAACCGGCCGGGCAGGGCAAATAGGCGATCACCGTCTTCGAGTATCCGAGACCTAGTTGCCCCTTCAATCTGCATCGGTTCGATAAGGAGATTTTCATGCGTTTACCGGTACTCGTGACTCGAGCGTCGTTTCCCGATATCGTCGATCGCTTGCGGGCGGCCTTCGACGTTGCCGACAATCCGGACGACACGATCTGGACGCAACCCGAGTTGATCGAGCGCTTACAAGGTAAAGCGGGCGCAGTGACGGCGGGCAGCGACCGCATCGATGCGACGCTGCTCGATGCCTGTCCCGGCCTGAAGGTCGTGTGCAATATCGGCGTCGGGTACAACAACATCGACGTCGATGCATGCACCGCGCGCGGCGTGCTCGTGACCAATACGCCGGACGTGCTGACGGAAACGACGGCCGATTTCGGCTTCGCGCTGATGATGGCTGCCGCACGGCGCATCGTCGAGTCGGAGCACTATCTGCGCGGCGGCCTATGGACGAAGACGGGTCGCTACGACATGTTCGTCGGCGGCGACGTGCATGGGACGACGCTCGGCATTCTCGGCATGGGTCGCATCGGGCAAGCAATCGCGCGGCGAGGGGCGTTCGGCTTCGGCATGCGGGTGATTTATCACAACCGCTCGCAATTGCCCGCGCAGGTTGAGCAGACCTGCCGCGCAAGCTACGTCGACAAGGCAACCCTGCTGCGCGAATCCGATCATCTGATCGTTGTCGTGCCTTATTCCGCGAGTGTGCATCACGCGATCGGCGCGGCAGAGCTGAAACAGATGAAATCGTCGGCGACGCTGACCAATATCGCGCGCGGGGGCGTGGTCGACGATGCCGCTCTGGCGGTGGCGCTCAACGAAGGCAGCATCGCGGCGGCGGGGCTGGACGTTTTCGAAGGCGAGCCGCTCGTTTGTCCAGCCTTGCTCGCGCAGGCGAACGTCGTGTTGACCCCGCATATCGGAAGTGCGTCAGTATCGACGCGGCGCGCCATGGCCTCGCTTTGCGTGGAGAACCTGATTGCCGCTTTGGGCTGCGGGTCTTCCGCGGGCAAGCCGCCGACGCCCGTGAATCCGCAGGTTTTGACGAGCGCGCTCGCGCAACCGTAGAGCGCGTCACGTGACCGAAGGCGACGCGCTCGGATTGCGAGTGCGTGCATGCCGCGAAGAACGATACAGCGCCCGGCGATGCGCCTCGCATTGGCGCTACGCATTGTGCCCAATTTCGGCGAGGCACGGCTTCGGGCTCGTTTCGGCCGTCATTTCCGAAACTTATCGCACCAGAGGAAAGGCGTCTGCAAGGGCTTATTTTTGCGAGCTAGTATCGATTCAACCCTGCAAGGAAAACGATCGCTGGCGGACGACGCACGGTTCAAAACTGCGTTTAATGCCGTCGTATGGGACCGGTTCGAATCCGGATTTGAATTTAGAGGATGCGACACATGAAGCTTCATTTTGACCTAGCAGCTGTTCTGCATGGAGATTATGGGGCGTTGTTCCTCCACGGCATCGGGCTTACGCTCGCGATGGCGGCGTTGGCCTGGGTGTTTTCCATGATCGTCGGCATTCTCCTGACGCTGATTCGCATGACCCCTTTCCGTCTCGCGACGGCGTTCGTCGCCGGGTTCGTCGCCTATCATCGCAACGTTCCGATGCTGGTGCAGATCCTCTTTTGGTATTTCGGCATTTCGAACATTCTGCCGCCTCAGGTGCAAGCGCTACTCAACAACTACAACGGACAGTTCATCTTCGCGGTCATTGCGATTGGCTTGTGCAGTGCCGCGTATTTATCGGAGGATATCCGCAGCGGGTTGCGCGCTATTCCGTATGGACAGTTCGAAGCGTCGCGCGCACTGGGTCTGAATTTTCTCAGTGCAATGCGTCACGTGGTACTGCCCCAGGCGCTGCGCAAGGCAATTCCGCCGATGATCAATCACACGGTGCTGCTCTTCAAAAATACCAGCCTCGCGATGGCCATCGGCGCGGCGGAACTCACCTACGTGACGCGCCAGGTGGAAAACGAGACGTTCTTGTCGTTTGAATCGTATTTCGTCGCGACGGTGGTCTACCTCGGCATCTCGCTCGTCATCATGCTGTGCGGGGCGCGGGTTGCAGCGCACTTCCGTGTTCCGGGAGCCAGGTGAACATGTTCGACATCCTGCGCGAGAACTGGACGCTTCTGCTGATCGGGCAATACCCACATGGTCCGCTAGGCGGCGTCGTGCTCACCATCTTGCTTTCGCTTTCGGCACTCGCCATTGCTTTTCCGCTGGGCGTTTTGGTTGCGCTGGCGCGCATCAGCCCGTTCGCGATCCTGCGCGCCCCCGCCACGGGGCTGGTGTACTTGGTCCGCGGCGTGCCCCTTCTCATGGTGATCTTTTGGGTGTATTTCCTCGTGCCCGTGTTGACCGGTTATCCCGTCACGGGCTTCGTCACGATGCTGTGCGCGCTCGTGGTGTACGACTCGGCCTATTTGGGAGAAATCATTCGCTCCGGCATCGAAGGGCTGCCGCGCGGACAGACGGAAGCAGCGCGCGCGCTGGGGCTGAGCTATCTGAAGACCATGCGCGCCGTGATCTTGCCGCAGGCGCTCTACAACGTGGTGCCGAGCATGGTCACTCAGTTCGTCTCGACCATCAAAGAGACCTCGCTCGGCTACATCATCAACGTGCAAGAAATTTCGTTTGCCGCCGATCAAATCAACAATCGCTTGCTGACCAAGCCATTCCCCGTCTACCTGATCCTTGCGATGAGCTACTTCGTGCTGTGCTACGGGCTGACTCAATTCGCACAGTACTTGGAGCGGCGTGTGACGCGCAAGCGGGCAGGCACGCCCGTCGCGAACTTGAAGGCGAGTGCGGTCGCGTTGGCCGATCCGTTGCCCACCAAGAACTAGGCGCTCCTTCATTTCGAGGTATGTCGCATGATCAAATTTTCCAGCGTCGACAAATGGTACGGCGAGTATCACGCGCTCGTGGGCGTGAGCGCCGAGGTGCGCAAAGGCGAGGTTGTCGTTGTGTGCGGGCCCTCGGGGTCGGGCAAGTCGACATTGATTCGCACCGTCAATCGTCTAGAGGAAATCAATCGCGGGAAAATCTTCTTCGACGGCCATGACATCCACGATAAGAAGCTCGGGCTCAACACGTACCGTAGTCGTATCGGCTTCGTATTCCAGCAGTTCAATCTATTTCCGCACCTGTCCGTGCTCGAGAACATCACGCTGTCGCCAATGCGAGTAAATGGGCTCAGGCGCGCGGAAGCGGAGCGCAAGGCCAACGATCTGTTGTCGCGAGTCGGCCTATCCAGCAAGGCGAATGCGTACCCGGCGCAGTTGTCGGGCGGGCAGCAGCAGCGTGTCGCGATTGCGCGCGCACTGGCGATGGACCCCCCGGCAATGCTATTCGACGAGCCCACCAGTGCGCTCGACCCTGAGATGGTAGGTGAGGTATTGAGCGTGATGAAGAGCCTCGCGCAGGAGGGCATGACGATGATGTGCGTCACGCACGAGATGGGCTTTGCACGCGAAGTGGCAGACCGAGTGTGGTTCATGGACGCGGGGCAGATACTCGAAACGGCTCCGCCGCACGAGTTTTTCACGCGCCCGAGGCACGCGCGGGCGCAGCGGTTCCTGTCCGATCTTCGTACGCATTGAGTGCGTCGGCAGGCGCTCGAGAAGCAGGTTGGGCATCGCCCAGATGCCCGGTTGATTGGTGGTTTAGCGCACTACACAATATGAGGAGTTTGCAATGCAGGTAAAGAAGATTTACGCCGGGATAGGGGTCGCATTGGGCGCTGTCGCGTGGATGGCTCCCGCTTTCGCCGATCAACTGGCCGATATCAAAGGCCGCGGTGAACTGACCTGCGGCGTGTACTCGAATGTCCAGCCTTTCTCGTATCCCAATGCGCAAACGCGTCAACTGGAAGGGATGGATGTCGACTTATGCACCGCCGTGGCGAAGCACATTGGCGTCAAGGCGAAGCTCGAACCGCTGGCCGTGGAGGCGCGCATTCCGCAACTGAAGCTGGGGCGTGTCGATATCGTGGTGGCGAATCTAGCGTATACGAAGACCCGAGCGACGCAGATCGATTTCAGCGATGCGTATTATTCAACCAAGGAAGTGCTGGTCGTGAAGAAGTCCGATGCGAACAAGAAGTTGACTGATTTCGCGGGACAGAAGATCAGCGCGGCAGACGGATCGACTTCGGCGCAGTCGATCCCGCTCTCGATCAAAGGCGGGCAGGCCGTTACGTTCCACGACACGAGCTCGGCGTTTCTGGCGCTCGAGCAGAACAAAGTGAAAGGCTTCGTCACGAATCAGATGACGGCCACGGAAATCGTCAAGCAGGTGGCAGGCACCGACGGCGCCGTGGCGATCGCGTCGGAGCCGATGCTGATCGAACCGATCGCCGTGGGTTTGCGCAAGAACGAGCCGGCGATGCTGGACGCCGTCAACAAGTCGCTCAATGCGATGGAGCAAGGTGGCGAAATGAGCAGTATCTTCGACAAGTGGCTTGGGCCGAAGACACCTTATGGACTTACCCGCACCGATAAGGTGACGCCCATCGATCAGCTCAAGTTCACGCCGCTGTCTTGATTCGAGCTAGGGGCCTGTGCACTGCGGCCGGGAAGGCACGTTCGCAGGCCCGTGATGAGGATGAACACCCCGAAAGCAATGCCGGCGCGAGTGATCCATGCGCCGGTATGACGGTATCGACGAGCGAAGCATTGAATTGGACTGCGGAACGTGGCGCATAAAGTGGTGGTGATGGGCGTGTCCGGATCGGGGAAGTCGACGCTCGGGCTGCAACTCGCCAAGGCGTTGAACGGCGGTTTCATCGAAGGGGACGACTATCATTGTGCGCAGAGCCGCGCCAAGATGAGTCGAGGAATTGCGTTGTGCGACCGCGATCGGGAGCCTTGGCTCGACCGGTTGTGTGCCTGCATGGGTGCGGACGAAGGGACGACGATCCTCTCGTGTTCCGCGCTGAAACGCAGCTACCGTGAGCGCTTGCGCGGCGGCTTGAACGGCCTGATGTTCGTGTTCTTGGAGATCCCGCTGCCCGAAGCGAACGCACGCGTCTCGCAACGGCAGGGGCATACGTTTCCCGCGTCGCTCGTGGCCGATCAGTTCGCCGCGCTGGAATCGCCCGTGGGCGAGGAACGCGTGCTGTGTTTATCCGCGGGACAGTCCGTAGAGCGCAACCTGGTCGAGGCGATCCGATGGATCGCGGCGCAGGGCGACCGCAGGGAATGTATCGATTGAACGAGGAGTCGAATTGAAAAGCAATCTGGGGATGTTCGATCTCACGGGCCGCCGTGCGCTCATCACGGGGGCGAGCATGGGAATCGGCTTCGCGCTGGCGAGAGGGTTGGCGGGCGCGGGCGCTGAAGTCGTGCTGAATGCGCGTAACGAAGCACGGCTCGCTGGAGCGGTCGCGCGATTGCGCGGCGAGGGGGCGACGGCGCATGCCGCCCCCTTCGACGTAACCTCGCCGGAAGACGTCGAGCGTGCCGTCGCGCGCATCGAGCAGGATGTCGGTGCGATCGACATCCTCGTCAACAATGCCGGCATGCAGCGTCGGGCGCCGCTTGAACAGTTCTCGCACGAACAGTGGGACGAACTGATGAAGACGAACGTCGAAAGCGTGTTTCTGGTGGGTCAGGCGGTGGCACGGCACATGATCGAGCGCAAGCACGGCAAGATCATCAATATCTGTTCCGTGCAGAGTGAACTAGGTCGTCCGAGCATCGCGGCTTATACCGCGAGTAAGGGCGCGGTGAAGATGCTGACCAAAGGCATGGCGATCGACTGGGGGCAGCATGGCATTCAGGTGAACGGTCTCGGTCCCGGGTACTTCAAGACCGAGTTGACCGACGCGCTCGTCAAGGACCAGAAGTTCAGCGAGTGGCTGATCGGGCGCACGCCCTCGCGGCGCTGGGGCGACGTGGAGGACCTCGTTGGCGCGGCGGTGTTTTTGGCGAGCGATGCGTCGAACTTCGTCAATGGCCACATTCTTTATGTCGATGGAGGCGTCACCGCGACCCTTTAGGTTTGCCTCATGCATTGATGTCGAGAATGCACAGTCGGAAGCGGGCCGACGCGTTACGCAGGTACATGGCCATCGCACAGCGGCGGGTACGAACCTGCTCACCGCCCCTGAGTTTCCAAGCAGGCGCCGCACGCCAATCGCGCCGCTTTTCGTTCGGCGTTGCGCTGCGCGAAGCCCGCTATCGCCCAAACGCCGAGGCCGGCCACTGCGAGCAACGCTCCGACCCAACCCGGCGAGGTCCAGCCGAAGCCGCCTGCGATCGCGAGGCCGCCGAGGAACGGCCCGAGCGCGTTGGCGGTGTTGAACGCGGAGTGATTGAGCGAAGCGGCGAGGCTTTGCGCATCTTCCGCGACGTCCATCAAACGCGTCTGCAATACGGTGCCGAGCGCGCCGCCCACCCCGATGAGGAAAACATCGATCGCAATCGTCCAGACGTTCGAGGCGGCCAACGGGAACGCCAGCAGCGTCAGCGCGCTCCAGACCAGCAAGAGCCCGGCTGTGCGCATCAATGCGCGGTCGGCGAACATCGGCACGACGATATTGCCCGCGGTGAGCCCAACCCCGAAGATGCTCAACACCAAGGAAGCCATGCCCACCGACGCATGCGTCACCGACATGAGCACGTTGGCCAAATAGGTATAGACAGCGAATAATCCGCCGAAGCCGATCGCGCCGATACCGAGCGTGTACCAGACCTGTGCACGGCCTAGCGCGCTCAATTCGCGCAGCGGGCTCGCGCCGGCGGCGGCCGGCGTGGAAGGCGCCCATAGCCGTACGCACGTCATCGTGAGCGCGCCCATCAGCGCCGCGAAGCCGAAGCTCCAGCGCCAGCCGATTGCATGACCGAGCCAGTTCGCGAACGGCACGCCCACGATGGTCGCGACCGTGAGCCCAAGAAACATGCGGCCGACGGCGACCGTGCGGCGGTTCTCGGGCACGAGCGAGGTGGCGACGAGTGCCGCGACGCCGAAATAAGCGCCATGCGGCAGTCCGCTAATGAAGCGGAACAGGAGCATCCAGCGGTAGCTCGGCGCGAGCGCGCTCAGCGTATTGCCCACGGCGAACAGCGCCATCAGCGCGATCAGCAGGTCGCGACGATCTAGCCGCGCGCCCAGCACGGCAAGCGCGGGCGCGCCGACCACCACACCCAACGCATAGGCGCTGATGACATGCCCGGCCACGGGTGCGCTGATGCCTAGGCCCTGCGCGAATAGCGGCAAGACGCTCATCGTCGCGAACTCGGTCGTGCCGATCGCGAAGCCGCCTACCGCCAAGGCTAGGAGGACCCAGCCGGCTTTAATTCTTACTGCTGCTTCGTTGTGGTGCATTGCGGGCTGCCGTAATCAAGCGGGGAAAACCCGCAAAGCAGCAATTCTAGTAGCGTGGCGAAATGTTCGCTTGGAATGGAATCGGTTCCGTCCGGCCGGGTGGCTTCAGCGAGACGTGCGGGCGCTCACCGGCGGCGCGGTCTAGGCGAGCTAGCGCGCGAGCCGGCCTCACTGCGGTGTATTGCCCGCAGCGCCGTTCCCGGATGGCCCCGGAGCCGGAGCCGGCGGCTGATCGGGCGTCGGGGTTGGCGACGATCCCGCCCCTATCGGCGGGAAACCGCGGTTTTCATGCGGCGTACTGGGTGGCGGCGCACTTGGCGCATTCGGTGCACTCGGCGCTGGCGGCACGATGGTTGGCGCCAGTTGCGGCGCGGCGCCGCCGGAAGTGCTGGACGCCGCCGACGGCGGGCTGCTCCCGGGTACGCCGAGCAGCGGCGGCACCGACGCCGGCAACGGGGCGGAGGCCGACGAAGGTGAAGCCGACGAAGCGGGCGCAGTCGCCGACGCAGGCGGCGCTTCCGACGCAGGGCCGGACGGCGCGGCAGGCGCGGGCGACGGCGCGCGTTGCACCGGCGCGCGATGCGCCGGCACCGGCGGCTTCGCGCCGGAGAGCCACGCCATCCACGCGCGCAGTTTGTCGCGGAACCTATCGAAGGCGCCCGGCTGCACCTCGGTGTCGAATCGCACGCGAGCATCGATCAGGCGCGCGCGCAATGCCCGTTGATAGAAGTCGCCGATGATCGGCAGCGCGCTGTGCGCGCCCTCGCCCCAGTAATTGCCGCCGAGCGTGACGCGGCCGTCGTCGAAGCCTACCCATGCGCCCGCAACCAGTTGCGGGTGCATCAGAATGAACCAGCCGTCGGTGTTGCCCTGGGTCGTGCCGGTCTTGCCCGCCACGTCGGCGCGAATCCCGTAGCGCGAGCGAATGGCGGCGCCGGTCCCGCGATTGACCACATCGCGCATGACGTCGATCAACGTGCGATCGGCCGCGACCGGCAACGCCTGTTCCGGGGCGGCGGGCTCGAACTGCGCCAGCACGCGGCCGTCGTGATCCTCGATGCTCGTTATCATGCGCGGCTCGAGATAGGCGCCGTCGTTTGCAATGGTGGCATAGGCCGACACCATTTCCTTGACCGTGACCGGACTGGTGCCGAGCGCGAGCGAGGGCACCGGGTCGAGCTTGCTGTCGCGCACGCCCATCGCTTGCGCGAGCCGCGCGACGCGCTCGGCGCCGATCCGTTCGATCAGCTGCGCCGTAATCCGGTTGCGCGAGTAGGCGAGCGCATCGCGCAGCGTCATCGGCTTGCCGCTCGGCGGGGCGTCGTCGTCCGGGCGCCAGATCTCGCCGCCCTTCAGCGCAATCTCGACGGGCTGGTCGATGAACGTATCCGTCGGCTTCGCCCCGGTCGCGAACGCCGCGCCATAGACGAACGGCTTGAACGTCGAGCCGGGCTGGCGCCGCGCCTGTTGCACATGGTCGAACGGTTCTTCCGTGAAGTCGCGGCTACCCACCCAAGCCTTGATGGCACCGCTGCGCGGATCGATCGCGAGAAAACCCGCCTGCACCTCGGTTTTGTCGCGACATAGGGTGCGCACGAAGCCGCGGTCGGCGCCGAGCTGTTTCAACGCAGCCTCGTCGCTCTGACCCGCTGCGCGTGCACTGCGATATTCGGGCGATTCGCGCATGAACGTCCTGAATAGATCGTTCGCCGGCGAGCAACCCGCGCGGCCGCTCCATTGACCGTTGGCAATCGATTGCAAGGCTTTGCCCTGCAGCGCGACGGCTGCAGTGGCCATTGCCTGCAGGCGCGCATCGATCGTCGTATGCACGATCAGGCCGTCGGAGTAGACGTTGTAGTCGTTCGCATCGGCCCAACCGATCAACCACTTGCGCAATTGCTGCGCGAAATGCGGCGCGGGGCCGGGCGGCTCGACTTGACGCTCGAAATCGACGGCGAGCGGCTTGACTTTGAGCTTGTCGTAGGCGGCGGGACTCAGCCGGCCGTACTTCACCATCTGAGCGAGCACCGTATTACGCCGCTGCAGCGCGCGTTCGGGGTTGAGCACCGGGTTGTAGTAGCTGTTGCCTTTCAGCATGCCGGTGAGCGTGGCGGCTTCGAGAATGTCGAGCTCGGCGGCCGACTTGCTGAAATAGGTGCGTGCGGCCATCTCCACGCCATAGGCGTTGTAGAGAAACGGCACCGTGTTCAAGTAGGTTTCGAGAATCTGGTCCTTGCTGTAGGCCATCTCGATCTTCTCGGCGGTGATCGCTTCCTTGATCTTGCGCGTGAGCGTCGGGGCACGGCCCACTTCGTCGGGGTACAGGTTGCGCGCGAGTTGCTGAGTGATCGTCGAGCCGCCCTGACGATCGCCGTGAAAGGTGTGCAACGCCGCGGCGGCAGTGCGTTTCCAGTCGATGCCGTGGTGCTCGTAGAAGCGATGATCCTCGGTCGAAATCAGCGCATCGACCATGTGCGGCGAAATCTGCTTGAGCGTGACCCATTCGCGGTTCGACGGCTTGAATTCGGCCAGCAGCTTCCCATCCGCCGAGAGGATCTGCGCCGGGCGATCGACGCGCGCCTTGCGGATGTCGCTGATGCTCGGCGTGAACGGAATCAGCACGAGCACGTACAGCACGATGAGGGCGGGCGGGGCGGCAAGCGCGAACAGCACGCCGCGCCGGGTCGGATGCCGCATGCGGCGCGCCCATCTGATGCATGAATCGCTTACGTTCGTGATGAGTCGGTGCGTCACGCTGCGGTCAGCCTGGTCTGAAAAGGCTGCATGGTACCAAACGGCCCGACATTCACGGGCCCTGGCAGCTAGCGCGCGGCGCCAGATGACCTGAAAAACATTCGTAATCTCGCCGCCTCGGATACCCCAAAAGGCCCCTCATCTGGATGCTCAAGCATCCCAGCCATTTTGAGGCAGAGGGTACTGGCACCATGTTAGTATCGTAGGATAAATATCGAAGCCGCACGAAAGTCAGCGGCTTTCTTCGCTCCGCGGCCGTCGCGAGCAACTGAGAGATTGGAACAACAATGCTAATCAGATCCGCTTCGCTCGGGGAACTGAAGTACGGCGACCTATACGCTGCAATACAGCGAGGGGTGCTGCAACGAGAACGCTTGCTGAGGCTCGATACACCGCTCGGCCCGGACGTCCTCATTCCGCTGCGCGCCCAAGGCTGGGCGAAGATCGGCCGCGATTATCGTTGGACGGTGGATGCGGTTTCGATCCAGAACAATATTTCGCTATTGTCCTTGATGCATCAGCCCGTAACGTTATGGCTTCAGCAGGCAACTGCATCATCGTCCGGTTCGACATACCGTCCCATCCACGGCTTTGTCCATCGTATCGGCGTGCTCGGCAGCGACGGCGATCTAGCTGTCTATCAGCTCGAATTTTCGTCGGCGCTTTATTTCCTTGGTCATACTCGCGACGACCGTTACTGGCTCGAGAAAGACGCGCGCCAAATCGTGCTCGACGTCCTCGATCGGTATCCGCAACTGCAAGGCTGCGTTCGTCTTGACATCGCGCAAGAGCCCCGCGTGCGCTCGTATTGTCGGCAGGCGGAATCCGATCTGAATTTCGTCCATCGCATGCTCGAGGACGAAGGCTGGTACTTCTTTTGGGAGCACGCACGCGACCAGTCAGGGCAGACCACGCTTGTCATCGTGGATCGTCTCGCGGCACTGCCCAAGGGAAAATCGGTTCAGTATTATCGGGGCAATACGGACGATGAAGTCGACGGCCTCACGCAGTGGTCGGCCCTGCAGACGCTCCAAAGCGTGCGCTATACCAACCGGTCGTTCGACTACATGCGGCCGGGCTATGACTTCGAAGCGTCGAGTCGGCTCGAAGCGACCACATACACCATCGAGAAATGGCGATACGATGAGTCGCGCCAGATCCCGGCGGCGCCGATGGAAGTGTTCGAGTCGCTGCCCTACGGCTATCCTAGTTCGGATGCCGGCTACGATCGTGCGCGCTTGCGTACCCAGGCCTGGGATGCGCAGGCGTGTCGCTTCTTGGGCGTGGGCGCCTTGCGATGGGCGGATGTCGGTTCGCAGTTCGAGTTAAATAACCACCCGCGGCACGCCAAGGGGCAACCGCAGGATCGGGAGTTCGTCGCTATCGAATTGCGCTGGCATATCGAGAATAACGTGCCCATCGGACGCCATGACGCGGCCTTCCCTCACAGTCTGCAACGTGCGATTGCGCAAGCGAAAGCCGCACACGGCAAGCGCTTCACGTCGAAACCGCATATTGCCGATGGGCAGACGGGCTTTTTCGTCGTCGAACTCGAGGCGCAGCCGGCAAAAGTTGAATACCGAAGCCCCTTCGAGCACCGTAAGCCCGTCATGCCGATCGAGCATGCGCAGGCTGTTGCGCCGCAAGGCGAAGAGGCATGGGCCGACGAGCTGAATCGGATCCGCGCGCGCTTTGCGTGGGACCGGCAGACACCGGAAGGCGCATTCGTTTCTTCACCTTTGTTGCTCACGATGCAAGCCGATACCGGCAACGGCTACGGCGGCGTTCACGTGCCCCGCGCGGGTGAATGGTTGGCGATCGGCCATTGGGGTGGCGATTGTGATCGTCCGTTCGTCCTCGGCCGACTCACGGGTGGCACGACCCGACCGCCTTGGCACACAAACGTTTTGCATTCCGGTTTCCGCTCGCGCGGGTTCGGCAATTCCGGAGCATATAACGCGCTGGTCCACGACGACGCGACGAACCAGGGCGCGACACGCCTTACGAGCTACACGGGCAAGAGCTACAGCGCTTTCCACCAGGGCTACCTGATTCAGCAGGACGGCAATACGCGGGGCCGCTATCTGGGCAGCGGGTTTATCTTGCACACCGATGATTACGGGGCAGTGCGAGCCAATCGCGGGCTATATGTCAGCACGCATGCAAAGTCATACGACAGTGAACAGCTTGGTGCGGACGAGCTACACGATCAGTTGAATCGCACAGGGATGCTGGTCGAGTCGTTGTCGAATGCCAGTACGACGGCACGGGCCGAGCCGTTGCAAGCGAGCCAAGACGTTCTCGAGGCGATGGTGAGCGCAACGCGTCAAAGCAGTTCGGGCACCACGCCCAGTGGGCGCACGGGGGGCGGTGGCACGGGTGCAGCCAATAGCTTCGCTACGCCAGTCATCGCAATGGCGAGCCCTGCCGGCATCGTTCTGTCAACGCAGCAATCGGCTCAACTGGCGGCCGATCGACAGGTTAGCGTGGTCAGTGGCGAAAACGCGAATGTTGCCGCTGGAAAGTCACTCGTCATGGCGGCCGCCGAGAAGTTCAGCCTGTTCGTTCAGCAGGCCGGAATGAAGCTTTTCGCGGCTAAGGGCAAGATCGAAGTTGCGGCCCAAAGCGACGAGATGCAGCTCTACGCGGATCAGAACATGACGCTGACGAGCAACCAAGGACGGATCATTCTCGAGGCCAAACAGGAATTGATGCTCACGTGCGGCGGTTCCTACATCCGCATTACGGCCGACGGCATCGAGGATGGCACGCGCGGCGCCAGAACGTTCAAATCGGCTTCATTCAGCAGACAGGGGCCGAGTTCCGTCGCGGAGCACATGAACAGCTTACCGAAAACGAAGTTCAACGATCCTTATGTGCTGCGAGATCGCATAACCGGTGAGGTGTTGAAGAACCACCCGTACGAGCTTGTTCGGGCGGACGGCACGCGCCTTACCGGTACGACGAACGAACTCGGACATGTGCCCGAGCAGAAGAGCGAAAACGTCGAGTCGATCATGCTGCGCGCGCTGCGGCCGAATCCGAAGACCGGCGGAACTTCAGCGTGATTCGCGATAAAAACTCTAATTCGATAAGCCGAAATGAGCGATAACCAGACAGACGGTCAGGGCAACGGGTCGCCCTTCGATGACAGCGCGCAGCAAGAGGTCGTGCGGCTGGCGGGACGCACGGATAAGGATGGGGCCTCGTACGCGCACGCGACGTTGACGCCGGCGAGCGACACTCGGCCGAAAGAGATGCTGTGCGACGTGCGGCCGATCATTCCGGTGATTCTCTTGCCGGGCGTGATGGGGTCGCTGCTCACCAACAAGGAAACTGGCGGCGAACTGTTTTTCGCGCCTAACACGGACACTGTGTCGGCAAGCGTCGGAGCGCTCGGGACGCTGATCGAGTTGTGGTTTACCGGTGCCTCGTCGCGCGAGAAAACCTTCGATCCGACGCAGGCGGCCGTGACGCCGCTCGGGCCGATCAATGTCGGGAAGCACGATAAGGGCGACACCACAAACCAGTTTATCGATGAAACCGAGGCGAGACGGCGCGGCTGGGGATCTGTGCATCGCACAAGCTATCAACCGGTGCTGGCCTGGCTAGAAGAGCAACTCAATGAACCAATGAAGCTTGGTAAGACAACGGGAGCCTGGATCAACCCGGACCCCGAGGGCGAAACGTGGGCGCTCAAGCCTCTGTTGGGTACGTCACCGGCCGACTATGGCGCATACGGCAAGGGCGATGTGCTGACGGAGGATTCCCCAGCGTTCCAGCACTTCGCGAAGTATCGGTACCGCGTGTATGCGATTGGCTATAACTGGCTGCAGTCGAACGCAGACTCAGGCAAGGAAGTAATCGAGGGCTCGGACTACTACGACCCAAAGACCAAGAAAACAACGCGGCTGATGGGCATCAGGGAGATCTGCGCGGAAAACCATACCGGCAAGGCAATCATCTTGACGCACTCCATGGGCGGACTAGTTGCCCGAATGGCAATCGCCATGCACGGTGCCGCGGATCTGATGCACGGTGTGTTTCACAGCGTGCAGCCGGCAACGGGGGCGCCTGTTGCGGCCAAGCGGTTCCGCACTGGCGGTGGAAATGAAGGCGGCCTCAGTAGCTTCATCAATGGCAGTCTTGTCGGACGTGATGCAAACGAGTTCACAGCCGTCATCGCGAACGCACCGGGCCCCTTCGAGCTGATCCCAATGCCGGACTACATCAACGGCGAGCCTTGGTGGATATTTACACGGCTCGATGGGACACCCGTAATGCAGTTACCGGAAGGCGGCGACGCGTACAATGAAATCTATGTCAATCAAAAATGGTACGGCCTAGTGCCGGACCCATCGCTGCTTGATCCGTCCGGAATCGTAAAGAAAAAACTTGATATAAGTAATTCCGGGAAAACCGTGCTAGAACATTTTGGTGACACAATGTTCAAAGTTGTACAAAATCAATCGAAAATTAAGAACGCATATCATGGGACGACATACGTTTCATATGGCAATGGCGCGCTGAAACCGGGTGTTGAGAAAGGGAAAAATCTTAAGGACCTGCTGACCTGGGGTAGGGTGATATGGAAAGGCAACATGCCATCCGATGTCACGGAGGAGGAGTTGCGTGCTGCAAAGCTACTGCGTGATTCGCATACCGGTAACTTGCGCGTCTATTTGGAAGCACGCAAGTTGACCATCGAGTTCGAGGTGCAGAAGACAAGCAGGCTGCCCGCAGATGCTGCCCCGTCCGACCTGGTGCCGCACGACAGCAAGAATGGAATCATTGCTGGCGATGGCACGGTCCCCGTGTGGTCGGCCGAAGCGCAGGCAAGGGGACTCGTTCCGGGGGTGAAAGGAGATGCCGCGCCAGGCGTAAGGATGGCCTTCGTTCAACACGGTTACGATCACCAGTTCAGCTACAAGCATCCGTGGACGCGCTGGGCCCTCCTATACAGCATCGTGCAAATCGCGCAGGACGCACCGGAGCCAACATGCTGAGACCCATTGCAAAAATTCTATTGTTCCTGGCGGGCATGTGTGCCCTCTCGACCGCATTCTCAGGGGAACCGACGATGACTAATCCCTTACTTTCCAACGGGCGTCCGTGGTGCATCGGGCGCTTCGTATTCGATCGACCCGCGACTAGCGAGATTTCAAACCAGCGGTACGAGATTAGAGGAGACCGGCTCGAGACACAGTACAACGTGTCGCCAGAAACGTATCACTCCAAGATCGAGGCCTTGGAGAAGACGTTACGTACCAACCAGCGCGTAAATCCCGTCGATTTGACTGAAAAGACGGGACATGCCTGGCTCGAGAGGATTGTTTCGCCAACTAAGGGGTCCAAGGTCTTTGTGTATCAGGAAGGGGTTGCAAAGGCAGCAAAGCTGCCCTTTCACACGGAGGGGTACATGTTTTCGGATGGGACGTTGTTCCATACAACGGGGTGGATCGGCTCATCTGCGATTGACAGAGTAGGTGAAATCTACAACGACACGTACCACAGAATTAAGGTACGAAATAACTCGACGGTACCGACGGAAGCCGGTTTTTGCTTTGACGGCGGAATTGTAACGGGCTCTTCGCCATACGGCGAAGAGGTTAGCCAGTCATTCGCGCTGATGCCTGGGAGGCCCGCTCTGTTCCTGATCAAGATGCGCAACTCGATAGATGGGGATCAAAACGAGCCGCTGACGAAAACTCTGCCGGAACTACAGGCGCAGTTGAACCGCCTGCCGGGACATTTCCGCATTCTGCGCGAAGGTAAGCGCACGGTTGCCGGCATGGATGCAGAAGAAGTGCTATTCGAGATTAAAGACGGTGGGATCACTTCCTATCAGTTCTACCTGCTAGCACCGGGCACACCGGGTACGCTAGCGATGCCCCACACGGCTATTCAACTACTGCTTGGTGCGAGCAGCCCCGATTTAACGCCGGAACAAGCCACCTCCCCCGTCGACGAAGCCGGCGCGCTTCAGGTCTGGGACACGTTGCTGAACAGCTTGCGTTTGCGTCCTGGCGCGGTGTAAGAGAGCCCGCTATGCGCCGGTACGACATTGTCAAAGGCGACACCACAACCGCTGGCGGCATCGTACAGAGCGGGGACGGTAACGATCTGATCGGCGATCGCGAGCAGGCCTATGAGAACGATCCAGTTTGGTGTCCTGCTTGTAAGTCGATGGGAAAGATCGTGTGCGATGGTCCGCGGATATCAACCACCGGGCCGGATGGGCGACAGGCAGCGCTAAGCGACGACCTCTGCGTCTGCCAGTGCCCAACGCCTCCGAGGCTCGTCGCGTCGCAGTCTGCGTCATATATCGAGGTTTGAACTTAGAGGGAAAGGGATGATCAGGAAGCTCATTGAAATCGCAACGGCACTCGTACTTGCCGTCGGCATGTTTGGATGTGCCTCGCTACATTGCATTCCGGTATGTTAGGGAAGCACTGATTTGTTCGGCTCGGCGGTCATCACATCCGCCGCCGAGGTCATTGCAAGCGTACGGACCGGACCCGCGCCGAGGAAGCTGCGCATCGGTCTTGCGGACGCGGAAAGCGTGGGCGCGAAGCGCGTCGCCAAGCGGCAGCGCGTTCTGACGAAGCCGGCGCAGCTTGCCGCATGACGGCGTTCGCTGTGGCCTGTCGAGCCGCGCTATCCGAAGGGCAAGCGGTGCCGGCCGCCGATCGGCACGGGGCGAACGCGCATCCGCATGACGCGGGAGGTGACGCCTGCACACCGAACTCGGATACCGGCGCGGCCGGAAAACGCGCGGGTAACCTCAATGGCCTGTCGCGTGTTTACGGCTGCGGCAATCCGTTTGTCCATGCGGGTCTTCATGCGGAAGCCCTCGGTGAGCCCCCAAACCGGGCCGCCTCCCCCTCGCACGGGCTACAATAGCGCTTTTCGCGCTTCGTTCGTCCCCCTGGGGCGGCGCTTGCGCGGGCGCCAGACGGCCGGTTTGCTCGATTCAACCTCCATTCCTCGATTGAACGGTTTTCCTCATGAGTACTATTCTTGAAAGCCTCCCGGCTGGCCAGAAGGTCGGCATCGCCTTCTCCGGCGGCCTCGACACGAGCGCCGCGCTGCACTGGATGAAGCTCAAGGGCGCGGTCCCCTACGCCTATACGGCCAATTTGGGCCAGCCCGACGAGGACGATTACGATTCGATCCCCCGCCGCGCGCTCGAATACGGCGCCGCCGGCGCTCGCTTGATCGACTGCCGCGCGCAACTCGTCGCCGAAGGCATCGCGGCGCTGCAATGCGGCGCCTTCCATGTATCGACGGCCGGCCTGACGTACTTCAACACCACGCCGATCGGCCGCGCCGTCACGGGCACGATGCTCGTCGCCGCGATGAAGGAAGACGGCGTCAACATCTGGGGCGACGGCAGCACGTACAAGGGCAACGACATCGAGCGCTTCTACCGCTATGGCCTGCTGGTCAACCCCGGTCTGAAGATCTACAAGCCCTGGCTCGATCAGCAATTCATCGATGAACTCGGCGGCCGCGCGGAAATGTCCGAATTCATGCGCCAATCGGGCTTCGAATACAAGATGTCGGCCGAGAAGGCCTATTCGACCGATTCGAACCTGCTCGGCGCCACGCACGAAGCGAAGGACCTCGAAAGCCTCGAGTCGGGCATCAAGATCGTGAACCCGATCATGGGCGTGGCGTTCTGGCGCGACGATGTGAAAATCGCCAACGAAGAAGTCACGATTCGCTTCGAAGAAGGCCGCCCCGTGGCGCTCAACGGCGTCGAATATGCCGATGCCGTCGAGTTGCTGCTCGAGGCCAACCGCATCGGCGGTCGCCACGGCCTCGGAATGAGCGATCAGATCGAGAACCGCATCATCGAAGCGAAAAGCCGCGGCATCTACGAGGCTCCGGGGCTCGCGCTGCTGTTCATCGCCTACGAACGCCTCGTCACGGGCATTCACAACGAAGACACGATCGAGCAATACCGCGACAATGGCCGCCGTCTGGGCCGCTTGCTCTATCAAGGCCGCTGGTTCGACCCGCAAGCCATCATGCTGCGCGAGACGGCCCAACGCTGGGTGGCACGCGCGATCACGGGCGAGGTAACGGTCGAACTGCGTCGCGGCAACGATTATTCGCTGCTCAGCACGAAGTCGCCGAATCTGACCTATCAGCCGGAACGCTTGTCGATGGAGAAGGTGCAATCGACGTTCTCGCCGCGCGATCGCATCGGGCAGTTGACCATGCGCAATCTCGACATCACCGACACGCGCGAGAAGCTGCGCATCTACTCGCAAGTCGGGCTGCTCACGCCGGGCGAGGCGTCGGCGCTCCCGCAAATCAAGGGCGAGGAGAAGTAAGGAAGTAAGCGGCCAGCCTTGGCGGCCGCGCCATGGCGCGGCCGCACCCTCGCGTGCGGTGATCGACCTCACGCATGCCTTTCATCCCTTGGGTGTTTCGGCCGCTGTTGGCCGCGTCGCAAGTGCCATAATCGACGCCTCTAATGCGGCCAGGAGCGACGGTAATGAGAAACATCGACAATCCATCACACGACCTAGAAGTCGGCGTTGCGGACGCGACGCAAGACACGACCCGAATCGACGACGTCCGCATCGGTGCGGTGCGTCCGCTGATCTCTCCCGCGCTCCTGCAAGACGAATTGCCCGTGCCGCCCGAGGTGCAAACGCTCGTCGAGCGCACGCGCGTGGAAATTGGCGACATCCTCCACGGCCGCGACGATCGGCTCGTGACGGTGGTCGGCCCCTGTTCGATCCACGATCACGATCAAGCGCTCGATTATGCTCAGCGGCTCGAGGCCGCCGCCGCACAATGGCGCGACGAGTTGCTCATCGTCATGCGCGTGTATTTCGAGAAGCCGCGCACGACAGTCGGCTGGAAGGGCTATATCAACGATCCGCGGCTCGACGGCAGTTTCCGCATCAACGAAGGTTTGCGGGCCGCGCGCCGGTTGCTGCTCGATATCAACGGCCTGGGGCTGCCGGCGGCGACCGAGTTTCTCGACTTGTTGGGTCCGCAGTACATCGCCGATCTGATCGCGTGGGGCGCTATCGGCGCGCGCACGACGGAAAGCCAAAGCCATCGCCAGTTGGCGTCGGGCTTGAGCTGCCCGATCGGGTTCAAGAACGGCACCGACGGCGGCGTGCAGATCGCAGCCGATGCGATCGTCGCGGCGCGCGCGAGCCACGCGTTCATGGGTATGACGAAAATGGGCATGGCCGCGATTTTCGAAACGCGCGGCAATCAGGATGCCCATGTGATCTTGCGCGGCGGCAAGCATGGGCCGAACTACGATCGGGCGAGCGTCGAGGCATGTTGCGCAGCGCTTCGATCCGCCGGGCTGCGCGAACAAGTGATGATCGATTGCTCCCACGCCAATTCGGGCAAGGCGCACGAGAAGCAGATCGACGTCGCCAACGATATCGCCGAGCAGCTTTCGAGCGGCGAAAAGCGCATCGTCGGCGTCATGATCGAGAGTCATTTGGAGGCCGGCCGGCAGGATTTGAAGCCGGGCGTGCCGTTGCGTCACGGCGTATCGATCACCGACGCCTGCTTGAGCTGGGCGCAGACTGCGCCCGTGCTCGAGTCGCTTGCGCAGGCCGTGCGCGGGCGGCGCTCGCGCCAGCTACCTTAGATCACGAGGCGCGAAATCTTCGTGCCTTCCAGCGAAACGCCGGCCATCAATCCCGCGTTCGTGAGCACGAACGCTTCCACGGGACCCGTTGCGGTCGACGTATCGACGTTGCCGTTCGCGCCGACGCGCACCACGGCGACGGTGGCGTCGACCCCGGCCGCCCAGCCTTGGCTGTGCGTGAATTTGTCGAGCGCCTCTTGCGTCATGAAGAGCATGATGATGGCTTTCGATTGCGCGCCGATCTGCAGCCCGAACGAGGCCGCTGCAATGCTGTAATAGCCGCTCGTTTGGCCGCCGACGCGCAGCGAGCCTTGGCCGTATTGCCCGCCTATCCAGAAGCCCGCCGAGATGACCGAGGGGAAGACGAGCACGCCGCGCGCGTTGCCCGCCAACTCGCGCGACCCATGCACGGTCGAGTAAAGACGGCCGAGCGTTGCGTCGACGTCGGCGTCGATCGATGCGCGCCGTCCGGCGTTGGCCTCGGGTGTGGCGCTCGAGGAGGGCGGCGTGGTCGTGCATCCCGAGAGCGCGAGCCCGCTCGATGCGAGTGCGGCGCCCGTCAGTGCAATGAATCGACGGCGTTGCATGAATTCTCCTGATGAGACGTACGATCGAATGACGGCTTGTAGCGCGTGGCGCCCGGTACAAGCCGCTGGTCAATAAGAAGACAACGCAAACGCCGCGGAAGTTCAGGCTTAATGCGGCACGTCCACCACGCCGTGGCGCGCCTCGATGGCGTTGCTGCCCGGATTCGATCGAATGGCGGGCAGGTTGGCCGTGGTCAGAGCCGGCGCCGCGCCGGGCGTGCCGCCGCGCGGCACGGTGCGAATCACTTGCGACGGCGGCAGCGGCGCACCCTCGTGCAAATGACGCCACATGAGGTCGAGCGCCTGCAGGTAGTAGTAATGGACCGGTACGAAGCGCGTATCGAAACCGGGCACGCCGAGGAACGCGTCGAAGTGCTGGCCGTTGGTCACTTCGTACAGTGACACCTGGCTGCGTGCGCCTTCTCGCACGCTGTTCGCGGCCAGAAAAGCGCGCGAAGCGTGATTGATCGGGACCAGCGCGTCGCTGCGGCCTTGGACGAGAATCGCGGGCTTGCCGTGCAAGTCGGCGCGGACGCTGATGGCGCGCACGCTCATGCGCATGCGCGGGTCGTGCTGCGTCCAAAGGCGACGCATGCATACAGCGCCCGCAAAGCTTGCGTCGGGCGTAGCGAGCCGATGATCGGCAGCACCCGTCGTCCCGGCGTGATAGACGAGGCTGATGCCATTGGTGGGAGGGATGCCGTTGCCCAGGCCGAACACGGTGGGCATGGGCGAGACGGCCGGCGGCACGCCTGCCGCGCCCGTCGCTGGGTTCGTCGTGCCGAAGCTGAAGCCGCAAAGGTTATCGAGCACGCTCGAGCGCGTATAAGCGTTCGCATAAGTCACCGCGACGGCCGGCTCGGCCTGGGAGTCCCACATGGGCGCTTGCAACGTGTCGGAATCGGCTTCGTAGCCTGCGGCATGCAGTTGCGCGAGCGCATCGTCGGCTTGCGCTTGCAGGTCGGCGCCTTTCACGTAGCCGGCGGCCGCAAGCGAGGCGCAGCGCGCTTGCCGAATCGCCGTGGTGCGCGCAAGGGGTAGCGCGGTCAAATAAGGCGCACCGGTTGCGGCTTGTGCGAGCGCCGCGCACGGTTGCAGCAGGTTGGCGAGCGTCACGTAATCGGCCAGTGGTTTGCCTGCCTCCGCGATCGGTTGACCGCCTTCGACGACACGAGCGCGATGGGGCATGTCGACGTTGATCTGCGGCTCGCCCACGACGACCGCCGTGATCCACCCGCGCGTGTCTTGTTCGGCCGCGGCGAGCGAGGCCCCGCCGCCGTTGCTGACCGAGGCGGCGATCGTCGTGATGCTGCCCGGCTCGTAGCGCCCGCGACGATGCGCGCCCGCGGCGGCTGCGCCGAATTGGTGGTTCAACACCCAGTAGGCGAATTGAACCGCTTCGAGCGTGTCCGTGCCCCAGTCCTGCTCGGGGTTTTGTTGCGAGTAGGCGTGCTTGAATGCGTACCGGTAGGGGAAGGCCGCGTTGTAGCTCGCGAGCTCGCTCGCGCTCGCGTCGACCGTGAACAGGCTCTTGTTGCCGGCGGTCGCGGCGTCGGCGAGTAGGCCGTCGATCAGCGTGACTTGACCCGTCATCAATTCTTGCGCGCCGTTGCCCGAGCCTTTGTCGGTATAAGCGACCGCGCAGCCGCGCTTGAGCCCCCATTCGCCCGCCGCGGAGACGGCGCCGTAGACGCCTCGCGAACCCGACGAGGTCGCGGTCACGATGCAAGGTTTTTGCGGATCGAATTGCGCGGGCACTTGCACCATCAACGTGACGTTTTGCTTGCCGCTGCCATTGTCCGCATAGGCGATGTATTCGGCGCCTGCGATTTTTCCTTCACCGAGGGTGTCGTTGCCGTCGACGTCGATATTGGGACCCCAGAAGCGCCCATAGCCCCCGTTGGCGGTCATATCGACGAGCGCGCGGTAGTTCGACCAGATCGCCAGCCGGCGCAGTTCGGCGGCGGTTGGCGTAGTGGGGTTCGCGATCGTGGGCGCCGGCCCGGCGAGCCCGGTTTTGCCGAGCCCTGCCGTGAGCAGATCGTCGCTGACGCCATCGTAGGTCGTGGCTCTCAGGCTGCTCGCGACGACGAACCACGGCAAGCGATCGAGATTCGATCGAGCGCCGTCCCGATCATCCGCACGTGCCGTGGACAAGAACGATACGCCGGCGATGGCCGCGCTCGTGAGTAGAACCGCAATGGGAGTTGCAAGAGAAGTGGCTTTCATCGGGTGTCTCCATGCAATGCTCGTTGAGTGTGGGCGCGCGGTGCGCCGTTTTTCGATGCGAAGACCCTGCGTGACACTGCCATGACATCGACGCGCAGCACGAGCGTGAAGAGCGGGGCGCATGGCCGTCGGTCGATCACGCGATTGTGAGCAAACTTGCCGCGGCCATCAACTTTCGTTTTCCCTGCGACGCGCGGCCGGGCGTGCCGTCAAATGCTCGACGAGCCTGCGCGCGGCCGGCTGCAATGCTTCGTAGTCTTTGAAGCACACGGCGAATCGGCGCTCGGCCCATGGGTCGGTCAGCGCGACGATCTTCATGTCGAAGATCCGGGCATAGGTTCGCCCCACTTCGGCGGGTACGACGCTGATGCCGAGGTTGGCTGCTACGACGCGAAACGTTGCGTCGAAGGTGGAGACGATCATGCGATACGACACGCTGCGCCCCAGCGCGGCGGCCGCCCGGCGCAGCATGGTGTGCACCGCCGTCGAAGGCGGCAAGCCCACGTGCTCGTGATCGAGCGTTTGTTCGAACGAAAGCGACTTGTGGCGCGCCAGCGGGTGGCTGGGATGGACGGCCAACGCCAAATGGTCGTGCCGATAGGGGCGATGCGTGAGTCCCTGCAGATCGACGTTGTCCCAACACACGCCGATCGAGGTTTCGCCGTCGCGCACGCGCCGCACGAGTTCGAGCGAGATTTGCTCGTCCACGCTGACCTTCACGTTTTCATGTTCGGGCTGACGCAGAAACGAAGCGATGTCGTCGAGCAACGTCTCGGCGATCGCCGATGCCGATGCACATACCGTGACGCTGCCGACGAGCCCGCGCTTGAAGCCCGCCACATCGTTGGCGATCCGCTCCATCGTAAACAGCGCATTGCGCGCATGTTCGAGCAGGACGATGCCGGCCGGCGTCGGTCGCGCGCCGCGGCGGGTGCGCACGAGCAAGGGGACGCCCAGATCGCTTTCGAGCTGCGCGATGCGTTTGCTGATCGCCGACGGCTCGATATGCATTTCTTCGGCGGCCCGCGCCATATTGCGGTGATCGCACACGGCCACGAACAGGCGCAGCGTCTTCAAATCGATGTCACGCATTCGAACGCCCGTGCGGTATGCAGTCGAACCTGCGGTTTATGGATTTCCGATCTGGAATGTCTCCGCTTCCAAAATAACGCTTGATGGACGGGCGGGAATGTCTAAAGTTAGCACACGGCCGGCGAGCAAGCGACCGGCGAAGTCACCGGAGACAGCCTTTACGATGAAGTCACTCCCTTCCCGCGCAATCGTCAGAGAAGTGGGCTTGCGCGATGGTCTGCAGAGCATTCGAACGATCCTGCCCACGGCCCGCAAATGCGAATGGATACGCCGGGCCTACGAGGCAGGGCAGCGCGAAATCGAGGTCGGTTCGTTCGTTCCCGCCCGCCTGATGCCGCAGTTGGCCGATACCGCGGAACTCGTCGCCTACGCCAAGCGCTTGCCCGGTCTGGCCGTATCCGTGCTCGTGCCCAACCTGAAAGGGGCCGAGCGTGCGCTCGAAGCGCAGGCGCACGCGCTGCTCGTGCCGTTATCGGCGAGTCACGCGCACAGCCTTGCCAACTTGCGCCGAACGCCGGATGAAGTGGTGGCCGAGATCGCGCGGATACGGTCGGCGCGCGACGCATCGGGAGCGCGCACGCGTATCGAAGTGGGCATCAGCACGGCTTTCGGCTGCACGATCCAAGGGGAGGTGCCCCACCAAGAAGTGCTGCGCTGCATGCAGGCGGCACTCGATGCCGGAGCCGATCGGGTCGGGCTTGCCGATACGGTCGGGTATGCGGGGCCTGGGGCCGTGCGTGCCTTGTTCGAGAAAGCGCGGAGGATCGCGGGCCAAGCTCTGGCGTGCGCGCACTTCCACGATACGAGGGGCCTTGCATTGGCGAACGTCCATGCGGCGCTCGAAACCGGTATCGAGCGGTTCGACGCATCGCTTGGCGGGATAGGGGGCTGTCCCCATGCGCCCGGTGCGAGCGGCAACGCCTCGAGTGAAGACCTGGTGTTCATGCTAGAAGAGATGGGTGTCCAAACCGGCATCGACATCGAGCGTTTGCTCGCGCTGCGCGCCCACTTGCCTGCTTGGTTGCCGGGCGAGACGTTGCACGGCGCGCTTGCGCGCTCCGGTTTGCCGAAGGCTTGGGCTACGGGCATGTCCGGCAACTTGGCGAACGAGATCCAATGAACGACGCATCCTCACTTCCTCTCTCGGGAATTCGTATCGTCGAATTCACGCATATGGTGATGGGGCCGACCTGCGGCATGATCCTCGCCGATCTTGGCGCCGAGGTCATCAAAGTCGAGCCGCCCGGCGGCGACAAGACACGCCGGCTCCCGGGGCTGGGCATCGGCTTCTTCCGCACTTTCAATCGCAACAAGAAGAGCGTGGTCATCGATATCGCGACGCCGCAAGGGCAAGCGCAGGCCGTCGAACTGATCGGCGAATGCGACGTGGTGATCGAGAACTTCCGGCCCGGCTTGATGCGCGAGTTCGGGCTCGACTACGAGACGCTCAGCGCGCGCTACCCGCGGCTCGTCTACGCATCGCACAAGGGCTTTCTCCCAGGACCGTACGAGAAGCGACTCGCACTCGACGAAGTCGTGCAGATGATGGGCGGGCTAGCCTATATGACCGGCCCGGCCGGGCGCCCCCTGCGCGCCGGGGCCTCGGTCAACGACATCATGGGCGGCATGTTCGGCGCGATCGGGATTTTGGCGGCGCTGCGCGAGCGCGACCGAACGGGGCGCGGGCAAGAAGTGCAAAGCGCACTGTTCGAGAACTGCGTGTTCTTGTGCTCGCAGCATATGCAGCAGTATGCGATGACGGGGCAGCCGCTGCCGCCCATGCCGGCGCGGGTGTCGGCGTGGAGCGTCTACGAAGTTTTCACGCTGGCTCAGGGCGAGCAATTATTCATCGGCGCGGTCAGCGACAAGCAATTCGTCGCGCTGTGCGGCGTGCTGCAGCGTCCCGATCTGGCGGCCGAGCCGCGTTTCGCGACGAATGCGCAACGCGTGGCGGCGCGCGGCGAGCTGATTCCGATGCTTTGCGAGCTTCTCGCGGCGCAGCGTGTCGCCGAACTCGTGCCGAAGCTCGAAGCCGCGGGCATCCCCTATGCCCCGATAGTCAGGCCCGAGCAGTTGCTGGACGACCCGCATCTGAAGGCAAGCGGCGGCCTTGCGCCGATGACGACGGACGAGGGCGGTACGACCGACGTCGTCTTGCTGCCCTTGACGATGGGCGGCCGGCGGCCGGGCGTGCGGCAGGCGCTGGCTCGGATCGGAGAGCATACCCAGGAGATCCTGGGTCGCATCAAGGCCCGGGTGGGATAGCGCAGCAACCGCGCTTCGCCTATCGCATCGGCTTTGGGCCGGATCGCGGCTAGCGGCCGCTGCTAGCCATTTGCAGGTCGGAGTCGAGCTCGGCTTCCGGCCTCAGGTAGCGAGGCAGCGAGGCGACTTCCACCTTGCGCAACGGCTTGCTGTAGAGAAAGCCCTGCGCCACTTCGCACCCATGCATATCGAGAAACGCCGCTTGTTCCGGCGTCTCCACGCCCTCCGCGACGACGCGATGCCCGAGGCACCGCGAAATCGACAGAATGGCTTTGACGAGTTCCGCATGGCGAGCATCGCACGTGACTTTCTGCACGAAGGAGCGATCGATTTTCAGCGTATCGATCGGGAATCGGGCGAGGTAGCTGAGCGCCGAGTAACCCGTGCCGAAATCGTCGATGGCGATCGAGCTTCCCATTTCCTTGAATGCGGCAAGGGCGCGCGTAACCGATTCGTCTTCCTCGAGCAGCAGGCTTTCGGTGATTTCGAATTCGAGCCATTCGGGCCGGCAGCCTGTTTCGCCGAGAATCTTTTCGACCGTCTGCACCAAACCGCGCGCTTGGAACTGCCGGGGCGAGAGATTGATGGCGACGGTGTGCCGCGCCGCGCCCGCCGTGTTCCACTCCGCGGCCGCTTTGCAGGCCTCGCGCAGCACCCACTTTCCGAGGTCGATGATGAGCCCCGTTTCCTCGGCGACGGGCACGAATCGATCGGGCGGAATGAAACCCGAACCGGCGCGATTCCAGCGCAAGAGCGCTTCCACGCCGATCACCCTCGCATCGCAGAACGCAACTTGCGGCTGATAGTGCAGTTCGAGTTCACCGTGATCGATAGCACGTCGAAGCTCGGTTTCCAACTGCAAATTCGACGTCGCTTCGACGGTCAGCTCGTTCGTGTAGAAGCGAAAGCCGCGACGGCCCGAGCGCTTGGCGAGATACATCGCGGAATCGGCATATTTGAGCAGATCGTCCGCATCGGTGCTGTCGATCGGAAACAGCGCAATGCCGACGCTGCACGAAATGAAGACCTCTTTGCCGCCCAGCAGGAAGCGCTCTCCAAGGCGGTTGATGATCGCGGTCGAAATCTGCTCCAGCGTGCGGCGATTGCGTGCATCCGGCAGCAGGACGGCGAATTCGTCGCCGCCGAAGCGCGCGACGGTATCGCCGGGCCGCACGCTTTCGAGCAGCCGCACGGCCGCCTCGCGCAACAGTTCGTCGCCGACCGCGTGACCCATGGTGTCGTTGACGCCTTTGAAGCGATCCATGTCGATCATCATCACGGCCGTCAGCCGGTCCTGCGCGCCTGCATCGGCCACGCGGCGCAGCGTTTCGTTGAACATCGTCCGGTTCGGCAAGTCCGTCAGCGGATCGTAATACGCCATGCGATGGATCTTCTCGCGCGATGCATGCAGTTCGCTGATATCGCGGCCTACGGCGAGCACGGTTTCCACCTCGCCGTTCGGTCCGAATTCCGGCGTCAGCCTGATCAAATGGCACAACTGTTCGCCATCACCCGGCCGCCATTTCAGTTCGAACTGACTATCGACGCCGGTAGCGAGCACCCGTGCGATCTCTTGCTCGTAGTGCGCGGCGCTCGCGCCGCCCGGATATTCGGAGGGCGTTTTGCCGAGCACGGCACGAACGCCGCCGGGCGCATGCGACGCAAAAGTGGGGTTGACGTACAGACGGCGAAGATCACGGTTGTAACGGGCGACCGTATCGGGCGAATGCTCGACGAGCGTACGGAATTCGCGCTCGCGCTTGGACAGTTCCAGCGCCTTTTCCTCGAGGTTCTTGTTCAGTTCGAGAATGCGGTCGTATTGAGCTTGCAGCTCGGCGCCGGCGCGATTGCGCTCGGTAATGTCCAAGATGGCGCCGATCAGCCCAGCCTGTCGGCCCTCGGCGTCGTGAAACACCGCCTTCGTGAATTCGACTTCGCGGTCTTCCTTCTTTGCATTGCGCGCTTTGAATTCGTAACGCTGAATGCCGCCTTGGGTAAATAGCTCTTCGTCCTTCTCGAAATACGTTTTCGCCATTTCGGGCGGATTGACTTCGAATACGGTCTTGCCGACGAATTGCGCTTTCGAAATTCCCAAAAAATCTTGAAACGCTTGGTTCAATTGCAGATACCGCCCCGCTCGGTCCTTCGAGAAGACCGGGATCGGAATCGTATCGAGCAACGATTCGAGGAATGATTCGCGTTCGCGCAGCTGCGCCTCCGCGTGGATGCGCGCGGTGATGTCGAAGCAGATCGCGAGCACGCTCGATGTGCCGTCGTTGACGGGGTCGGCTGCCAACTGAACGAGATAATGCTGACGTTGCGCCGAGGGCAGGCCGTCGAATGCGAGTTCCATCTCGCGAGCGACCCCGGTGGCCGCCACGTCGCGGATGGCGTCGAGGTAGCGCCGGTACCGGGGCGCGGAGAGCAGTTGAGCTTCGCTGAGCACCACGCGCGAGCCACCCGACAAGGCGGTCATCATTGCCGTGGCGGCGCGGTTCATGTAGCGTCGCTGGCCGCTTGCATCGTAGCGAATGACGGCGATATGCAGGTCTCCGACCGGCACGCGGTACTCGTCGTCGCAGTCCATCTCAGGGTTTTCCATGCCGTCCAAGTGGCTATTCGTCCAAGCAGTGCCGCTCAGGCTGCGGTTCCTGAATCGGCGGCGTCGCTGCGCGCCGAAGCTGCGCTCTCCGTCGGGATAACGGCAGCAAGGAGCGCTTTCTGAAGTGTGCGGACAACCCCTAGGGACTTGCACGAGGCCGGAAACGAGCGTGAGCGGGCCGCGCGGACCGTTTGCGCGCCCTTCCTCGCTGTCGAACAGGCGCGCCCGCGCGGGGCGCGGCAATCGTTGCCGCTTAGCGGCCCCCGATCAAAAGGGGAGCTACTTCTTTGCTCGCTTGGGCTTGGCTGCGGCGCTCGCGGCATTGAGCTCGACCGCTTCGCGGATGAGCGCCTTGAACGCCTTTGCGTCGATCTGCTCGCCTGCTCTCAGGTCGATGGCGCGCCGGGCGTTGCCGTCCAGACTCGAGTTGAAGAGCTTGGCCGGATCGTTCAACGCAGCCCCTTTGAGAAAGGTGAGCTTCACGACCGCTTTATACGACTCCCCGGTGCAGATGATGCCGTCGTGCGACCACACGGGTGTGCCCATCCATTTCCACTCTTCCACGACATTGGGCTCGGCTTCTCGGATCAGCGCGCGCACGGTTTTCAAAGTCTCGCCGCGCCAGTCGCCCAAGCTCGCGATTTTTTCATCGATGAGTTCGGATGCGGGCCGGCTTTCCGTCGAATTCGCTTTATTCAAAGTCTTCTCCAACGCATCAAGGTTTTCGTAACAGTCGAGCGGCGGCCGGCGAGGGACGACGTGCGCCGCCCCATCGCCGGGAATTCAATTCATATCGCCCCTGCTATCGCGGGCTAGTATGATGCACCGAATCGAGCCCGAACGATCTCGATTCGAACTGACGTGTGTGCCGCCGTGCATCGCGTCGCTACGCTACAACCGTCATTGCGGGATCGGAAAATCGATCTCCGTATCGTTGACACGGTTGAACAGATTCGTAAACGTAATCAACGAAATGGCGAGCAACGCTTCGACGATTTGCGCAGGCGAATAACCTGCTTCGCGCACGGCCGCGAGCACAGCGGGGTCGGTCGTGCCTCGCGTGCTGGCGACAGTGCGCGCGAAGGTGACGAGCGCATCGCGTCGTGCATCATCCAACGCCTCGCCCGAGCGAAGCCGACGCAAGCTGTCGGCTGGCAAGCCCGCGCGCTGGCCCAGCATCGAATGGGCGGCTACGCAATAATCGCAACCGTTGAGCGAACTGACGGCGATTCGAATCGCTTCGATTTCGGCCTTGCTCAGTTGGCCGCCGGCGAGCATCGCGTCGCCTTGCAGCATGAGTTCGAGCGTGGCGGGGCTGTAGCCGCCGATCAGCGCATAGGCGTTCGGTACCTTGCCGGCTGCCTTGCGGACACGATCGAACACGAGGCGCGCGGCGTCGGACGTATCTTCGGGGGCGATGGCGGGAAGTCTGGACATATTGCTCTCCTGGGTTGCATTCGGTGGATGAAGCCGCGTGATGCGGTGTCTGTACTTTAAGAAAGCGGGCGGCATTCGATGAATGCTCGCCAGGCTCACAAACATGCTCGATCGTTCCAATATGCATATGCCGATAGCTTTGGATTTGCTCGATGGACTGTTGAACCTCGGCGCCGTCGACGGCCGCCTCGACGAGCGATGCGAATTGCGCTCGCCGTGGGCGCTCGAGAACGCAGGCAGCGGACCGAGAGAAATGCCCTATCACGCAGTGATGGCAGGCGCTGCGGTGGTGCATGGGCCGAGCCTCGAACCGACCACGCTATATGCCGGCGACATCTTGGTGTTGCCTTCGGGCGAGGCGCACGGCATCGTGGACCTGGCGGACGGCGCCATGCTCGCCCACGGGCGGTCGAGCCACGCGCAAGGGGCAATGCACGACGAGACCGGCAGCGTGCCCACGGTCCTGCTGTGCGGGCGGTTCCTATTGAGCTACTCGGCCTGGCGGCTGTATCGCGCGTTGCTTCCGGAACATCTGATCGTGCGCGCGAACGCGGGCGCCGCCGCGAGCGCAACCGCCACATCGAGCGCAACCGCCACATCGAACGAGAGGCGCTTGGGCCGTTTGCTCACGCTGATGAAGGAGGAAACCGAGCAGTTGCAGCCCGGCTATGCCTCGGTCTTGCGCAACTTGTCCGCGGCGCTGTTCGGCCTTACGCTGCGTGCGGCGATGCATGAATCGCAAGCCCCCGCGGGCATGCTTGCATTGGCCGCTCATCCGCGCCTGCGGGAACTCGCCGTTCGGATCGTTCAAACGCCGTCGCAAGCTTGGACGATCGAAGAGATGGGCGAGATCGCGAATATGTCGCGCTCGTCGTTGATTCGCAGCTTCGGCGCGGCGGCTGGGATGACGCCCGCCGAATTCGTGACGCGTATTCGCATTGCCGAAGCGAGCCGATTGTTGAAAGAAAGCGAACAGTCGGTGGCGGCGGTGGGCGAAGCCGTCGGTTATGCATCGGAGGCGGCATTCCAGCGAGCGTTCAAGCGGGAAACGAGCCTCACGCCGGCGGCGTGGCGCGCCGCACCGCCGGCAAGCGTCGAGCCCGTGCGGCCGCCTCGCGTGATTTCGATCGGCGGCACACCGGGTTGACGGGCAGGTGCACCGCGATCACCGACAGCTAACAACCAACGCCCACCCGATACCCCCAGTCAGGCGGTGACAGCATCGCGACGTTGCCGCGTTTCTTTTTGTTTGGGGGTTTCACGCGGACGGGAGACATCGTCGAGCGCCGGCATGGAATCGAACAACTCGTCGATCCACTCCGCGAAGGCGCGTACTTTGGCGGAAAGATGACGATTGTGCGGATAGACGATCGAAATCGGCTTCGGCTTGGGGTTGAAACCGGTCAACACCTCTTTCAAGGAGCCGTCGAGCAGTTGGGGCAGCACCATGAATAGCGTGGGCTGGATCATGCCGAAGCCCTCGATGGCGCAGGTCACGTAGGCGTCGGAGTCGTTCACCGAGACGAGGCTGTCCATTTTGACTTCGACGGGTTTGCCGTCGATGACGAACACCCACGGAATCGGTCGTCCACCATGCGCCGCGCGGAAATTCACGGCACGATGCGAGGCCAGATCCTCGATGCTAGTGGGTTCCCCGCATCGCGCGAGATAGGCGGGCGATGCGCACGTGATGCGTTTGAGCATGCCGATGCGCCGCGCCACCATCGACGAATCCTCGAGCGGGCCGATGCGAATCATGCAATCGACGCCTTCTTCGATCGGATCGACCGGCCGGTCCGACAACCCGAGCTCGAGCGTGATGTCGGGAAAGCGTTGATGGAACGTGGATAACGCCGGAATGACGATGCGCCGCCCGAGCGCGCTCGGCATGTGAACGCGCAATGCACCGCTCGGCTTGCGATTGCCGACTTGAAAGCTCGCATCGGCCTCGGCAATTTCAGTGAGGATCTTGATGCAATGCTCGTAGTAGGCGGCGCCGTCGGGCGTGAGCGAAAGCCGGCGCGTCGTGCGGTGCATGAGACGCAGGCCGAGAAAAGCCTCGAGGTTTTGAATGATCGTCGTCACCGATGCGCGCGGCATGCCCAGCGTTTCGGCCGCGCGCGTGAAGCTGTTCGCATCGACGACGCGCGTGAAAACTTCCATTGCTTGAATGCGGTCCATGCTCGCTCCCGTGGGTGACCAACAGGAAAGCATAGTCCGCTTGGCATGGGAGATTCAACCCCTCCCTATTACTGCGTCGCGCAAGCCTGATTCGGCAAGCGTGCCGCTTCGTGTCCCGTTGTCGCGAGCGGGCGAATGCGCGAGGCGTTATTCGAAACGCTCGGCGTGCGTCTTCAACCATTGCTCGAACCGCATCGGTTTGCGGCCGAGCACGCGTTCCACGGTATGCACGATCGTGGCCGCGTGGCCCGCCTTGACCTGCTCGTACGCCTTCACGACCGACGCCGCGACCGGCAGCGGCACGCCGGCTCGCGTCAGGTTCCCCAGCGCTTCGTCGAGCGTGATGTCGACACAGCGCAATGGGCGATCGAGGGTTTGCGCAAGGAGTGCGGCTTGCTCGGGCACGCTGATGGCCTCGCCTCCAGTCAGCGTCAATACACTTTCCTTGAGCGATGCGTCGGTCAAGGCCCGCACGGCGACGGCAGCGATGTCTTCGGGCGCGATCGGGGCAGCGCGCCCGTCGCCCATTGGATTGGGGACGACGCCGTTCGCGCGGATGCTCGGCAGCCATAGGTAAGCGTTCGACATGAAACCGGTAGGACGCAGAAAACGCCCGTCGAGCCCCGCCGCGCGAACGATGTCTTCCTTCTCGCCATGCAGCCGGCCGAGCAGGGTGTCGGGCGCGTTTTGCACCATCGCCGTCGACAGGAAAACCACGCGCGGCACGCGCTTCGCGGCAATGCGCGCGACGAGCTCGCGAAAAGCCTCGGCGCTGCCGATGTTCATCAGAAAGACGCCCTCGACATGACCTTCGAGCGCGTCCGAGAACGCATCGGGCGTGTCGTAGTCTCCCGCGACCAGTTCGATGCGCTCCGCCCATTGCGCCAACTTCGACGGGTCGCGCACATATGCGCGCACGGGATGCCCCGCCGCCGCCAACTGCGCAACGATATCACGGCCCACATTGCCGCTTGCTCCGGTAATTACGTACATCGATGTTCTCCCTCGGGTGGATGGAATCCGAATCGGACGCTCGCTCGAAAGATTGGCTATCATTTGCAACAATTGACAGAGCTTGAACAATCTGTTGCCGAGGGGGAACAATGCGTGAGAAGCACCGATGATCGACCTGAACGAGATGCAATGCTTTGCGCACATCTGCGAGGCGCGAAGTTTCACCGTGGCGGCGCAGCGGCTCGGCCTGCCTAAATCGAGCGTCAGCCGTGCGCTGACGCGGCTCGAAGATCGCTTGGGCGTGCGGCTCATCGAACGCACGACACGCAGCCTGATGCTGACCGAAGCCGGCGAGCTCTACCTCGAGCGTTGCAGGCGCATGTTGGAGGAAGCCGAGCAAGCCGATCTCGCGATCGGGGCGATGCACGCGCGGCCTCGCGGGCTGTTGCGCGTCGCAACCTCGGTGCCGTTCGCACGCTTCGCCGTGGGGCCGGTGCTGGGCGATTTTCTGTCGGCTTATCCCGAAGTGCGTGTGGAGCTGCAGCTCGTGTCCGGCGAGAATCGCGCGCCCGATCCCGCGCCCGACATCGTGATAGGCCCTTACCCCAGCCCGGATTCCACGTTGCGCGCGACGCCGCTGTTCAAGATCCGGCTCGCAACGTACGCGAGCCCCGGGTATCTCGCAGGCCGGCGCATGCCTGCGGTACCGGCCGATCTGCGCGAGCACCATTGCATCACCGTCCACTGTCGCGGGCCGGGGGTTCCGGCCGGGTTTGCCTCATGGCGGCTGCGCCGTGGCGCAACCCGTCAGGAGGTATGTTTCGAACCGCGCCTGACCGTGGCCGATCCGTCGATCGGCTATCAGGTCGCGCTGAGCGGCGGCGGCATCGCGGCGGTCAAACCCGAGGCGGCGCGAAGCGACGTCGAGGCGGGCCGGCTCATCCGGCTGCTGCCCGATTGGGAGCTCGAGCCGCTGCAGCTTTATGCGCTGCATCCGGCGCGCTTGAGCGCATCGCCGAAGGTCAACGCATTTTTGGCGTTTCTACGTGAACGATACGGTGACGGCGGGGACGACTGGGGCCTTGCACGCGCAGGCGCACGGCGGGCCGCGGGCGAACGAGCGAGCGGGGCCGTGCCGATGACGGGACGGCCCATGGAGCAGGTGGATTGACATGTCGAGAACGAGGCCGCTCAGCGTCGGGCAAGACTTCGTCCACTACCGGCATCTGGCCGACATGCCCGGCCTCGTGCTGGGCGCCGCGCAGTTTTCGACGTTCAGCTTCGAGCGTCATTTCCACCTCGACTACCACGTTGGGCTCGTGACGGAGGGGGTGCAGCGGCAACGCTTCGGCGGCAAAACGGTGCGGGTCGGCCCCGGCTGCATCTCGCTGATGCCGCCCGGAGAAATTCATGATGGGGTAAGCGAGGGCGAGCGCGGATACACGCTGAGGACGTTTCGGCTTTCGCGCGATTTGCTGTGCGACGTGTCTGAAGCCGTGAGCGAGACGCCGCGGGAGCCGCGGTTTGGCGGCGCGCTGCTCGAAGATCCCGAGCTTGCGGCGCAGCTCGTGCGATTGTTCGATGTGATGCGGGCGAGCGAGGCGACCGATTCGCTCGCGGTGCAGTCGGAGTGGCTGCGCTCGATGAACTTATTGCTGACGCGCTCGCGCGCGATCGTGCCGCGGGAGACGGGCGGCGTGCTCGCGCCGTGGCAGTGGCAAAGCGTCAGAGACTATTGTTGCGCACACTTGAGCGAAAAAATTACGCTCGATGAACTGGCTGCGCTGTGCGCGCTTGGTCGTTTTCAATTTCTGCGGCAGTTCAAGCAGACGATCGGCATGACGCCGCACGCGTGGCTGCTACGGCTGCGTCTCGAGCATGCCTGTGGGCTGTTGGCGCGCGGTTCGAAGACGATCGCCGAAGTGGCGCACGGCGTGGGGTTCTACGATCAAAGTCACTTCAATCGCGCTTTCCGTCAAGCATTCGGCGTGGCGCCATCGAGGTATTGAGGACCGCGCTCGATTTCGGCAATCGCGCCCTGCCGCGGTCCATCCGTCAATTTTTTACAATTCCCGCGACGTGGGTCCCGATACGCTCTTGCCCATGCAAAGAGCGGGACCCGGGCGCATCGCGACGATGCGCTCGATTCTCCTCCAACCCACCCGGAGAGAAGGATACGCAGCATGACGGAACGCCTCTACATGACGGACGACAGCCTCGCGACGAAGGCGCGCGTGCAGCGTTGCACGCAACGCGATGACGGTCATTTCGACGTCGTTCTATCGGCAACGCTGTTTCATCCGCAAGGGGGCGGCCAACTGTCCGATCGCGGCACGATCGCGGACGCGAATGTCGTGCGGGTGGTGGCGGTCGACGCCGAGGTCGTCCATATCTGCGATCGGGCCGTTGCCGAAGGCGAAGTCGCGATCGAAGTGTGCGGCGAATCGCGGGCGCTCCATGCGCGCCTGCACTCGGCGGGCCATCTGATCGGCTACTGTGGCGACGCGCTTGGCTGGCGCGCCGTCAAGGGGCACCATTGGCCGGGCGAGGCGCGCGTCGTCTTCGAAGCGAATGAAGGCGCGCCCGCGTTCGATGCGGACACGGTCTCCGCGATGGCCAATGCCTATGTCGCCGCCGATCTGCCACGCCAGATGACGTGGGACGGCGAGAAACGGGTCATCGGTTTCGGCCATCTGCCCGCCTACGGCTGCGGCGGTACCCATGTCGCCGCGTCGGCGGCCGTCGGCGCGATCCGCATCCTCAAGGTCAAGGAAAAGAAAGGGCAGCTCTCCGTGCACTACGAAGTGGAAGATGCCCGGCGGTGAAGTATCGAGCGCAATCGCGGCTACGCTCGCGTGCGTACCCAGTCACTTGCGCTCGGGTGCATTGGCAGGGGCTGCGCCCGATGCGTGCGCCAAGGCGCGGTAGCGTTCCTGCCACTTGCGCAAATCTCCGTTCCATTCGGGCGCTAGCTTGATCAATTGCGTGGCCGAAGCCTTACCGAAGGACATTTGCGCGTCCGCCAATGCGCGGATTTCGTTCTTCTCGGCCGGTGAGGCGAGAAATGCGGAAAATGCCGGCAAGTCGCGTGCGAACTCCTTGTCGACGCGATCGATCGCGTCGCCTTCCGTGGCCGCGGCCATGCTCATGACCATCGGCGCGACCGCGCCGCCGCTCGCGTCGCCGCCCGCTCGGACGGCATCGCGCTGCCATTGCACCATCAGCAAGGTCTGACGCGACATGAGCAAGAGGGAGGCACGACGTTTGACGACATCGGGCGGGGCGGCGGCGGGCGGGTTGACGCCGCCGTTGCGATCGCCTAGCGCCTGGATGTTTTGCATGGCGGCAAATTCGATCGCCGTCAAACGGTTTTGAAATGCCTGGAAACGGTGACCCGTTTCAGTGGCGTAAAAACCGATCAAGAAGTCTGCATCGCCATGCGACAAGCGTCTCGCATAGCTGTTCGCCAGTGCATCCCGGTACAGCCGCTGCAATTGCGGCTCCACGTGCTGGATCCGGTATTCGCGGCGTCGAGCGCAATCGTGCTCGATCATTCGTTGCATAGGCTGCCAGCGCGGGTCCGTTTCGTTCCAATGCGGATTGCTCGGATCGAGGGCGCGGATGTTTTGCGCAACGCAACGGGAGATCTCGGTCGCTGCGTCGGCGCCGGCATCGGCGGGAACGGTGCCGGGCACGGGCTTCAATTGCTGGCCCGCCAACAAGCTTTCGATTTGCGTGGCATCGGCCGCGGATGCCGCCTTCGGCGCATCGACCACCACGCGGGCGAGAGGCGCTCGCACCGAGAACGGGCGCACAGCCAACGGCGGCGCCGGTTGTGCGGCGGCATACAGTCCCAACAAAGCGACCCCGGCTCCGATCAATGCGATGCGACGAGCCATGGCGCTGCCCCATTGCGTTCGTCTTTCTTGTCGTTGGAAACACGGCGCGCAGAGCGGCCGGTCAGGCTCGTAGACGGTCTTCTCGAGCCGTGCCCATCGATTGTGACGAGGCTGGGATGCGCTTGTCTGAGCGGTGACGCACCATCACCATGAGTTAGACGACGCTTCAGTGGTGCGCGAGCTTGAACTCCCCGACCGCATGGGCGAGCTTCGACGCTTCTTCACGCAATAGCGCGGCCGCCGCGGTCGACTGCTCGACCAGCGCCGCGTTTTGCTGCGTCGTGTGATCGAGCTGCGCGAGGGCCTGGTTCACCTGCCCCAGCCCGGTGCTCTGCTCGCTAGCGGCGACCGTGATCTCGCCGATCACGCCCGAGATGCTGCGCACGCTGTCGACGATCTCGGTCATCGTCGCGCCGGCCGTTTGCACGAGCGCCGATCCTTCCCCGATCTTTTCGACGGAGGAGTGAATGAGTTCCTTGATCTCTTTGGCGGCCTGCGCGCTACGCTGCGCGAGCGCGCGGACCTCGGCGGCCACGACGGCGAAACCGCGCCCGTGCTCGCTCGCCCGTGCCGCTTCCACTGCTGCGTTGAGCGCAAGGATATTCGTCTGGAAGGCGATGCCGTCGATCACGCCAATGATGTCGGCGATCTTATCCGAAGCCTTCGTGATTTCTTCCATCGTCGAAACGACATCGCCCACGACTTGACCCCCGCGCGTCGCGACCGTCGAGGCGGACGCGGCGAGCTGGCTCACTTGCGTGACCGCATCTGCCGAGTTGCGCGCGGTGCCGGCGATTTCCTCCAGCGCCGCGGCAGTCTCCTGCAAGCTAGACGCCGCGTGCTCCGTGCGGCTCGATAGGTTCTGATTGCCCTGAGCGATCTCGGCGCTGGCAACGTTGACCGATTCGCTGCTTACGCGGATCTGCAGCAGGATCGCGCTGACTTTTTCCGCAAAGAGATTGAACGCGTGTGCGATCTGAGCAGCTTCGTCTTTGCCTGCGGCAGGCAATCGGGTCGAGAGATCGCCGCTGCCGCTCGCGACGTCGATCAATGCGTCGCGCACGCGCAGCACGCGTTTGAAAGCCGCGTTGGTCAGCGCACCCACGAGTGCGGCGGCGATCAGCGCAACCAGAATGATGGCGACGAGGGTCGTCGTTGCAACGGCGCGCATCCCCGCCGTCACGTCGGACTTGTCCAGCGCAAGCACCAGCGACCAATCGGTGCCCGTGATGGGCTGCGCGCGCAGTAGTTTAGCGGCGCCGTCGATGTCGACCGTAGCCGTATTAGCCCCGGACTTCAGCCCTTCGAGCGTCTCCGGTGTCAACGCCGGCGAGAGTTCGGTGGCCGGCTTCATGATGAGATCGGTTTTGGCCGACGCGATAATGCGGCCGGCCTTGTCGACCAGAAATGCGAAGCTCGATGGCGTGGGATGCACCGATGTCACGATGCTGCTCACACTTTCCATGTAGAGACTGGCCGCCATGACCGCCTTCACGGCGCCATCGCGGACGATCGGCACGGCGAACGCGAAGGCGGGCTTTCCGTTCGACGCGTCTTTGTACAGCGCCGTGACGACCAATTGCTGGGCGGCAACCGCTTGCTTGTACCAGGGCCGCGCGGTCGGATCGTACCCGGGTGCGAGCGGCACGTTGGAGAACGCGGTTTTATCCGGCAACCCGAGCGTCATCACCTCGAAACCGCCCGATTTCGCCAGCAGCTTCAGCGCCGGCAGCGGATCGCCTTCGCCGATTGCGATCGTATCGGCCAGTGCTTGAGTTTGTCTTGCGCGGTCGGAGATCCATTCATCGATCGCAAGCGAATGCCCCGTCAAGATCGACATCAAGTTCTGCTCGATCGCCTCGTCGTTGTGGTGCTTGACGACGGTGTAGACGAGGCCTCCCGTCACAGCCAGGGCTGTCGCCACGATGGCGACGCAAGCCGCCAGGATACGTCCGCGAATCGATGCCAGCATAGGTCCGAGTCTCTCTTGGTTAGCAGCAGGGGGACGCACTCTCCGCCTCCTCCGGGTCCCAGCTGTCAGGAATAGAGTTGGATGGCGACCATCTCATCCGGTGTTATCGGCGCGGGGAGCCTTGACTTTAGGCCGGGAGACCGGCAGCGCTCGCTGCTGCGTTGCGTGGCCTACAACGCACAGAGTTCGGCTGAACGGCGAATGGGGCGTTTGCTTAATGGGCATCAAGGCAGCGCCCACCACTTCGGCGGCAGGCGCCGTACTTCGGCGCGCCGATAGCGGTCGTCGATCAAATGCAAGACGCCAACGTCCGTCTCGGTGCGAATGACGCGCCCGGCCGCCTGCACGACTTTTTGTAAGCCAGGGTACAAGTAGACGTAGTCGTAGCCGCTGCCGAACTTGGCCTCCATCGTGCGGCGCATTTGTTCGTTGACTTCGTTCACTTGCGGCAGGCCCAAGGTGGCGACGAACGCGCCGATCAACTGTTCGCCTGCCAGATCGACGCCCTCGGAGAACGCGCCGCCCAGCACCGCCAAGCCGATCCCGCGCTCGGCCGCGCGAAATCGGGCGAGGAAGGCATCGCGCGCCGCTTCGTCCATGCCGGGCGCTTGCACCCATAGGGGGATGTCCGGGTGCCGTTCTTGCATGAGCGTGAAAACGCGTTGAACGTAGTCGAAGCTACTCAAAAAACCTAAGTAATTTCCGGGGCGGTCGGCATACTGCCGCGCCATCAGATCGGCAATGGGCGACAGCGAGCGTTCGCGATCGCGCCAGCGCGTGGAGATGTGCGCCGCAATATGGACTTTCAATTGCTGCGGGCGAAAAGGACCGTCGACGTTCATGAATGCGGCGCGCTCGGGTAAGCCGAGCATGTCGCGATAAAAATGCTCCGGTGCGAACGTGCCGGAAAACATGACCGTCGTATGCGCCTGTGCGTGGCGCGGCGCGAGAAACGGCGCCGGCACGACGTTGCGCACGCACAGCGTCGATCGAGGCTTTGTGCGGCGCGCTGCGGCTTGCGTGCTCAAGCGCACGTCGAAGATCGAATGCTCGGCGAATTGTTCGGACAGCGAAACGAAATGCATGGCGTCGAAGAACACGCGCATCAGCGCGTCGTCGATCGAAAGCGGCGCGTCGGCCAGATGATCGGTGACGGCGCCGATCAGATTCTGCGCGGCGGACAATACCCGCGACGGCACCTCGGCATACGCAAGATACGCGTCCGTTTGCGTCCGGTTGAGCGCGTTCCATTCGCGCTGCAAGCGTTGCAGCGGTTGCTTGAGCCCCTGCGGCGCGCTCTTTGCCGCGGCTTTGAACGCAGCTTGGTCGATCGATGCTGAGTACATCTTGCGGGCGCGCTCGAGCAGGTTATGCGCTTCGTCGACGAGCACCGCGACACGCCATTGATTGATGCGCGCGAGCGCGTACAGCAGCGCGCTGCCGTCGTAGTAATAGTTGTAGTCGCCCACGACCACGTCGCACCATCGCGCTAGCTCTTGCGCCAAGTAGTAAGGGCACACGCCATGCGCGAGCGCCGCTTCACGCACCGTCTCGCGATCGAGGCGGCGCTGGGCGAGCGCCTGTTCGCGCGCGCCGGCGAGCCGATCGTAAAAGCCGCGTGCGAGCGGGCAGGATTGCCCGTGGCAAGCTTTGTCCGGATGTTCGCAGGCCTTGTCGCGCGCGACGAGTTCGAGCGTGCGCAATGGCACTTCGGCGGCCTGCGCGGCGGCGTGCCGATGCAGCGACTCGATGGCGTCGAGCGCGAGCGCGCGGCCTGGCGTCTTTGCCGTGAGAAAGAAAATTCGTTCAATATGCCCTTGCCCGCAGGCCTTGAGGGCGGGAAACAACGTTGCGAGCGTTTTGCCGATGCCGGTCGGAGCTTGCGCCATCAATGCGCTTGCGCCACGTGCGGCACGGTACACCGCCACCGCGAGCTCGCGCTGCCCGCTGCGAAATGCGCCGTGCGGAAATTGCATTGCTTCGAGCGCGGCATTGCGTGCATCCCGGTGTGCGCTTTCGCGCGCGGCCCAACGGAGGAATCGTTCGCATTGCTCGGCGAAGAAACGGTGGAGTGCGGGCGCATCGTACGATTGCGCGAGGACGGTTTCCTTGCGCGTGCCGATGTCGAAATAGACGAGCGCCACATCCAACTGCGCGAGCCCTCTTGCTTGGCACAGCAAATGGCCGTATACGAGCGCTTGCGCCCAATGCAGCGCACGGTGATTGTCGGGCATCGCATCGAGCGTACCGCGATAGGTCTTGATTTCTTCGAGCCGGTTTGCCTTTGGATCGTAGCCGTCGGCGCGGCCGCGCACGGTCAGCTCGCCGTGGGCGCCGCTCAGTGTCAGCTCTGACTCGTAGCCGGCGGCGCGGCGGGACGTGACGAACGCGTGACCTTCGATGCCCTCCAACGCCGTGGGCGAGGGCGTGAAGCGAAGATCGAGGTCGCCGCGCTTGGCCGTGAACTCGCACAGCGTTCGCACTGCTACGACGTACGTCATGCCGCGGCCATCACCGTGGCAACGCCGGCCCCTTGAGCCCAGCGGACATCGAGCACGCGCACCGGCATGCCGTGTGCAATGCAAAAGCGCAGCCAGCGCGTTTGATTGTCTTGCAGCTTGTCGCCCGGCCCTTTGACTTCGATGAACTCGTAGCGTTGCTCGGCGGGCCAAAAGCGGACGAGGTCGGGCAGGCCCGAGCGGTTTTCTCGGATGTCCTCGAGCAACCGTGTGAACCACAGTTTCAAGTGCGCGGCGGGCAAGCAGTCGAGGGCGAGATCGACGAGTTGGGGCGTCAGCATCGACCAAAATACGAACGGCGATTGCCGCCCGGCCTTCGCTTCGAAGTGATGCCGGATCGTGGCCCGATAGCCACCGTTATCGAGTTGCGAAAGGCAGCGGCCGAACTCGTGCGCGCGGCGCGAGAGGAAATCGGGCGCGTGCAGATCGGCCGGGCCGCGTTGAAACGGATGGAAGAACGCGCCCGGCACGGGGGCAAATACGGCTTCCCAGCACAGCAGCCCGAACAGCGAATTGACGAGGCCGTTTTCGACGTAAAAGACAGGGGCCGCTTCCGTGCTCAAATGATCGCGCGCCACGTACTCCACTGAAAACGGTGCGTCGGGGTAGGGCAGCACGAGCGTTTCGCGCTCGATTGCATGTTCGCGCGCGGGGCGCCGTGCAGGCAGTCCCATTGCTTTGTGCAGCCTCGGCAGCATGCGCGCGACGCGCTGACGTTCGGCTTCGCTTTCCGGTTCGTGCAGCGCTCGCTTCGCCAAATCGAGCGCTTGGGCGCAGCGCCCGTCGCGTTCCAGCACGCGTATTCGGCGATGCCGCGCGCCGGGCCATTCGCTGCCCGCGTAGGCATCGAGCGCAAGCGGCCAGCGAGCGAGTCGTTCGGCATGCTGGCCGATGCGAAACAGCAGCTTGGCGCGCCGCGTCTCGAGCCACGGGTTGTCGATGTCGATGGCCCGAGCCGCCGCGAGCAAGCGGACCATGCTCTCTTCATCGAGGAGCGGATCGAGTGCTGCGCGACACGCATGGAGCGCGAGATAGGCGTCGATATCGGCGCGCCGGCGAAACGCGCGAGCCGACGCGGGAAAAGGCACGGATTCGTATTGGAAGATGCCCAAATCGGCGAGCACGAACTCCGACCAGTCTTGGTGGAGGTTGCCGAAGAACATCAACCGCAGGCGCTCGCAAAGGGCATCGATCGTCGTGCGCAACGCGGCGTCGGATTCGGTTGCGGCCGCGTCCCATTCGCCGTAGCGGCGCGGCTCGGGATGCGTCTCGCGCAACGCTTCCAGCCAGGCCGCTTTACGCGCGTGCTTGCTACCCGATGCGCATGGAAACATGCGGGACAACTCGGGGCGCGTGGCGAGCGAGAACAGTTCGTCGATGGTCACCGGTGCGTCGGCCTCGACCCAACCGAGCGTGGCCAAAGGCGCCGCGGCTTCGAGCGCGCATCCGATCTCTTCGTATACGAGCCGGCTTGCGCGAAAGAGCGGCCCTTGCCGCATCAGCATGCGCACGAGCAACGCGCGCGAAGACTGGGGCAACTGGGTGAAATTTCGCAGAAACGCGTGCTCGTGAGTGTCGAGCAAGTCCTCGTAGCGCTCGGCGATCCAGGCCAGCGCACGCTCGAAGTTCGACAAGTAGTAGGGGGACGGAGCGGGGGGCGACACGACGGTTTCACGGGCACTGTATAAATATACAGGAATAATAGCAAATTCACGCCCACGGGCGGTGGTTCGAGCCGGTAGATTGAATCCGCGCTGCGGGGCAAGCGCGGCGATAATGGCCGACGGCCCGCTACGCGGGCTCTTGCTTTGTTTTGTTCAACTTGTTTGGAGCCGTATGGCTACGTCGACTCGCATCGTTCGCTTTTTGCGCAACCGCCCGCGCATTTTCGCCGCTGCCGTACTGGGTGTCGTGGCGTATTTGATCGAGCCTTGGCATTTGAGGCCAATCCAGCGGGCGCTGCTCGCGTGGGACATCGGCATGTGGATGTATCTCGCGATGATATGGGCCCTCATGGCTCGGGCGAGCCCGGAAGACGTGCAGCGCGTGGCCGAGCGCGAGGACGAGGGCGCGACGGCCGTATTGGCGATCATCACGGTCGCGGCCATTGCGAGTTTGGTGGCGATCGTCGTCGAGCTATCGGCCGCGAAGGGGCTGGGGGCGGCTCAAGCGAGCATCAACTACTCGTTGACGGGCGCAACGATGATCGGGACTTGGCTGCTGATTCCGACCGTGTTCACCCTGCAGTACGCCCGCTATTACCACCAGGCGGGAAAGGACGAAGCATCGCTGAAATTTCCGGAGCCTTCCCAGCCGCTGGATTACTGGGACTTCCTGTACTTCTCGTTCACGATCGCGGTGGCATCGCAGACCTCCGATGTTTCGCTGTGCTCGCGTCGCGCTAGACGCACGGCATTGGCGCAATCGATTTTGTCGTTTTTCTTCAATGCCGCCGTGGTGGGGCTTTCGGTGAATATAGCGGCGGGGCTGCTCGGGTCTTGAGGGGCAATCCTTCAACGCGGGCGACGCCTTTGGAGGCGGCCGATGGGTGTTGCGGCTGTGACGTTGGAGGGCCGGGCGGCGATCCCGATGCGCGTGCGAATGCATCTGGGATGCTCGTCCGGCCATCGGCCCGAATGCATCTTGGACGAAGAAGAAACGGGCCGGTGCGAGATCAGGGCCGTGACCCGGTCAGCCCGCCCCGCGCATTCATGGGTTCACCGCATCCGCGGCGTCTCCCGCGCACGCAGATCGAACACGAGCACTTCCGCCGAGTCGCCGTCGGTGAGCGTCAACGCCGTCTCATCGCGCAGCTTCGCGCCGTCGCCTGCGTTCAACCTGATGCCGTTGAGCGTCACCTCGCCGCGCGCCACGTGCACGTATGCGTAACGGCCGCTCGGCAGCGATAGCGACACCGCTTCGTCACCATCGAGCTGCGCGGCGTACACGCGCGCATCCTGCCGCAGCGCAAGCGAGGAAGCCGCACCGTCAGGCGAAAGCATGAGGCGCAGCTTCCCGCGTTTCTCTTGCGGCTCCACATGCATTTGCTGATAGCGAGGCTGCGCCCCCAGCGCCGATTCGGAAGGAAGAATCCAAATCTGCAGGAAATGCACCGGGTCATCTGGCGACGGGTTGTATTCGCTGTGCGCGACGCCCGTGCCGGCGCTCATCAACTGCACGTCGCCCGGCACGATCGTCGAACCGTTGCCCATCGAATCGCGGTGTTCGAGCGCGCCCTCGAGCACATACGAGAAGATCTCCATGTCGCGATGCGGGTGGCGGCCGAAGCCTTGGCCCGCGGCGACCCGATCGTCGTTGATGACGAGCAGGTCGGAGAAGCCCGTTTGCTCCGGGTCGAAGTAGTTGGCGAACGAAAACGTGTGCCGTGAACTGAGCCATCCATGCTCGGCAACGCCGCGGTCAGCCGCTTTTCTGATGTCGATCATTATCGTTTCTCCGAAACGTTAGGACGCCGAACCAATAGATACATGCCAGCGTCGATGACTAAGAAGTCTAGGCCAATGCACCGTCCGCAAGAAGGCTCACAGGACGCACTCACCGTCTCATGGGTGGGATAATCGCATTCGCGCTGCCGATGGATCGAGTGCTCCGATGGGCCGCGCTCGCCGTTTCGTCGGCCGCTTCCGGCCCAGTCCCTCCTTATGCACGCCCCCTCTTCTCGGGCGGTTTGGGCGCGCCGATGGCGGTCGGCGCCCGCTCGGCCAGATAGCGCCAAAGCCGCTCGGCGACGGGCCCGTGAGGCCGGTCGGCGCGGCGCGCGATGACGACGTGCTCGCTCGCACCCGGCAAATGACGGCCGGCCAACGAGCGCAGCCGGTCGCGCAGCAGATCCTCTTCGATCAGATAGCGCGGTAGATGTCCCCAGCCAAGCCCTTGCAGGATGACGTCGCGTTTCATCGATTGATCGGCGACGGTGCACTGAGCGGCGCCTTCGATCACGAAATAGTTGCGCGCCGGCGTATGGCGCGCGGTATCTCGCATGACGCATTGCGTCAGTTCCCGTAAATGCTCGGGCTTGACGGCGCGCGGCAGTCCCGGCGGCAACAACGCCGGGGCGATCACGGGGACGAGCGCGACTTTGCAGATATCGATCCATTCGATCCGAGGATCGGCTTTGTCGACGGGGTGGACGATCAAATCGGCATCGCCGTCGAGCAAGCGCTCCTGCGGGCCGGCCACGGCTTCCAAGTACAGATGCAGGCGCGTGCCCGGGCACGCTCTGAAGAAGCGGGCGAGCAGTTCGAGCGTCCGTTGCCTCGGGCACAAGTCGCCGATCACGACGTGCAACTCGCTTTCTTCCCCCATCGCCAACTGCGTGGCGTAGGTGCGCAGCCCCTCGCATTCGCTCAGCAAAGTTTGCGCTTTGCGGTGCAGCGCGCGGCCTTCTGCGGTCATGCGCACGCGGTAGCCGCTGCGATCGAGCAAGGCGAGCCCCAACTGCCGCTCGAGCCTTGCCACCGCTGCGAAGACGGCCGGATGCGACCGGTGCAATGCGGTGGCAGCCGCTTGAAATCCGCCTGCGCGGACGACGGCGTCGAAGCACTGCAGGTCGTGCAGTGTGAATTCGTTCATGGCAATAAGGCTCCGGTCGAAGCTCGCGCTTCAGGATGGCGCGCAGCGCTAGCTGCCGAAAGGCCGCTTCTGGATCGCGGCGCGTGACGAGCCGTTTGCATGGCGCGGCAAGCTGACCACCAAACGGCGGCATTACAAAGAATATCAAAACTTTGTAATGTCTTTTCGGACAGGGGACACCTACGATCCCAATACCGAATCGAGTGATTCGACTCACGAGGAGAAAAGCTTCATGCAAGACCTATCGTTCTTCACCACCGGCGACGGTGTGCGCATCGCATATCGCTTCGATGGACCAGAAGGCGCGCCGGTGCTGATGCTGTCCAATTCGATCGCGACGTCGTTGCATATGTGGGACGGCGTGATGCCCCATTTCGCCGAGCGGTTTCGCGTGTTGCGTTACGACACGCGGGGCAATGGCGCGTCGCAAGCGCCTGCCGGGGCCTATTCGCTGGATCGACTCGGGCGCGACGTCATCGAACTGCTGGACGCGCTCGGTCTCGAACGGGTGCATTTCCTGGGATTGTCGCTTGGCGGGTTCATCGGCCAATGGCTGGGCGTGCATGCGCCGGAGCGCATCGATCGGCTCGTGCTGAGCAATACGTCCGCCCATCTCGGACCGCCCGAGCAATTCGATCGCCGCATTGTGGAGCTCGCGCACGATGTCGAGATGATCGAGACGGCCGAAGGGTTCATTCGAAACTGGTTTCCGGCACGCATGGTGGATGCGCGCCTACCCGTGGTCGAGGCGTTTCGGAACATGGTGCTGCAAACGCCGGCGCAAGGGCTGGCCGGAAGCTTTGCAGCGGTGCGCGACGCCGATTTGCGGCCCGTCATCAAGCTCGTGAGGCGGCCCACGCTGGTCATCGCGGGGGAACACGACACGGTCACGGCCGCCAGCCACGGTGAAGCGATCGCCGCGGCCATACCCGGCGCACGATATCTCGTGCTGCCGTGCGTCCACCTGCCGAACGTCGAAGCGGAACGCGCGTTCGTCGACGCGGTGTCAGGGTTTCTCGCTCGAGGCGGGTCGAGCGTGCACGATTAGGCTGCGCGGGGGGCCGAGTGACGCTCGGCCTGAGCCGCGACGTCCGCGCGAAGCGGCAGTGCGGCAACGGCTCGGCCGGCGTCACGCCAGGCGTCGATGCCGCCCTTGAGCGGCAATACATCGCGAAAGCCCGCCTCCACCAGCTTTTTCGCCATCCACGCGGCGGACACTTCGTTCGGGCACGAGCAATAGATCACGAGCTTTTGATCGGGGGGATAAGCGGCAATGATCTCGTCGAGCCGCCGTTCGTCCGCCAATTGCGCGCCCGGGATCACATAGGGCTCGAGTTGCCGTTTTTCATCGGAGCGAATGTCGAGCACGACCGGGGCCGGTTCGCCCGACAGCAACGCATGCAACTCGTCGACGGCGATACGGGCGTCGACGAGTTTGGTTTTGAGCGCGCGCCGCCGCAGCCAGCGATAGCCCGCGTAAGCGGCCAACAGGGCCGCGACGACGAACAAGCTGCGGGGACCCAAGCGGTTGACGGCGCCGAGCAGCCAATCGACTTGGCGCGAGACCATGACGCCCACGGCTAAGCCGAGCGTCGCCCAGATCGCTGCGCCGATGCCGTCGTGCGCGACGAACGCGCGATACGGGACGCCCACTGCGCCGGCCATCGGCACGGACAACAGCGACAATCCCGGCACGAGCTTGGAGACGGTCAGCACACGCACCCCCCAGCGGCCGAAAAAGCGCTCGGTTTTCTTCACGCAGGTATCGCGCGAGAGCGAGAGGCGGCAGAGTGTCTTGAGGGTGGCGCCGCCGTAGTGGCGGCCCGCGAAGAACCAAACGCTATCGCCCGCGACCGACGCGCACACCGCGAGCACGAGCACCGGCAGCAGTTGCTCGCCGATCGAAGCGGGGTGCAACGCGGCCATGGCGCCGAATGCAATGAGCGTCGGCATGGCGGGCACAGGCAGCCCCAGCGCCGCCGCCAGCGTATTGACGAAGACCAGGGCGGGGCCGTAGCGCGCGACTAGATCGTGGAGCATGGGGTTTTCCTCGCGGTGAGCGACCGCTGGTACACGGTACTCGCGAATTATGCCGCGATCGATGCGTCGTTGCGCGTGAAGCGAGAGCGGACGGCGGGGCGCCCTGCCGCGCGGAGCGAGGTCGCCGGGGCGGCCCGAGAAACGCAGAGCGCGCAAGAAACGCAAAACCGGCTTGTCGTCGCGATGACGAAGCAAGCCGGTTTCGCTTCGATACGGGGAAGATGCCTCAGATCGACCTTTGCGGCCAGCGCACCACCGTTGCGCGCCGCGTCACAGCGGCTCAACTCAATTGCCGAAATACAGCGACTTGGCGCCGGCCGTTTGCAGCGGCACGCCCGAGGCCGACGAACCGGCGTGGACGCCGCCTACCGCTTGGCTGTTGCCGTTTTGCGCATCGACGCGCGCTTGGATCGTTTGCGCATCCGTGGGGTAGTACGGGTCGTTGCTGAAGCTGCGCGGGCCGCCGGCTTGCTCGAATTGCACGAGTTCGGCCTTGACTTGCGCGCGGCTCACCGGGGCGCTCGATTGGGCAAAGACGGCAACCGGAGCGGTCAGAGCGGCGGCGATGACGACGGATTGAATGAGGGATTTCATGATAACGACCTCCAAAGTTTGTTTGTCCTGGCTGTTGCATCGGGTTCGTTGTGTGGAACCGATGACTGCAGTCTAGCGATCGAAAGCGCTAGGGTTAACGCCTAATTGGAGAAATCATCGTTACAAAATTGGTCATAATCGACGCGCTGCCCGGCGCATCATTGCAGCTTCATTGCGGAGTTCGGCATGAGATTGACGTTACAAAAAGCTTTCATTGGCCTGAGTCTGTCCGTATTGCAAATTCATTCGTTTGCGCAAGCACCCGATACGGTCGAGCTCGAAGCGCTGACGTGGACGGAATTTCGCGACCAGATCGCCGCGGGCAAGACGACGGTCATCGTTCCCATCGGCGGCACGGAGCAAAGCGGGCCCTACGTCGCGCTCGGCAAGCACAACGCGCGCGCTCAGTTTCTTGCGACACGCATCGCTCGGGCGCTCGGCAATGCGCTCGTCGCACCGGTCGTCGCTTATGTTCCCGAGGGCGGCTATTTGCCGCCTACCTCGCACATGCGTTTTCCAGGCACGATCACGGTATCGGACGATGTCTTCGAGAAAACATTGGAATCGGCGGCCAATAGCTTCAAAGTGCATGGCATCGAGAACGTGGTGTTCCTGGGCGATCACGGCGGCTACCAGGACGACATCAAGCGCGCAGTGGCGCGTTTGAACAAAGCGTGGGCCGGCTCGAAAGCGCGCGCTTTCGCGCCGCCCGAGTATTACGCGGAAAGCTCGGACGGCTATGCGCGCAAGCTGCGGGAGAAGGGTTATCGCGACGACGAGATCGGCACGCATGCGGGACTGGCCGATACGTCGTTGCTGCTCGCCGTTGCCCCGAACATGGTGCGGCTCGATGCGCTGCGCCACGCGCCGAAGCTTGGCGCGGCAGATGGCGTCTACGGTGGAGACCCGCGGCGCGCGAGCGCCGAATTGGGTCGGTTAGGTATCGATGCAATCGTTGCCCGCACGACCGAGGCCATTCGCAAGGAGACGGCGGGCCATTGAAACAAACGTGGCCTTCGCCGCCTGCCTGCGGCGCGGGTCCTCGATAGGAGGCGTCATGCGCTTCAAAGGCTTTCGGTACACGCAATTGGGATCGGCTATCGGCGCGGCGCTCGTCGGCGCATCCATGGCTTTCGGGGCAAGCACGGCATCGGCAGCGGCATCGCCCATACAAACGGTGCCGGGCATGCCGAGTGTCGCCGACGCCTCGAATCTCTACGGCGAGGCGCGCGCGAATCACCTGAGCCCAGCCGTGACCGGCGCACTGTCGCGCGTCTATGTGCCGAACTTGCGCTCCAACGACGTGTACGTCATCGATCCGTCGACGTTCAAGGTCGTCGACAAGTTTCCCGTGGGCCGCAGTCCGCAGCACATCGTGCCGTCGTGGGACCTGCATACCCTTTGGGTGACGAATAATGCCGAAGGCCGCACCGACGGCAGCCTCACGCCGATCGATCCGACCACTGGGAAGCCCGGCAAGGACGTGACGGTCGACGATCCCTACAACATGTATTTCACGCCGGACGGCAAGGAAGCGATAGTCGTCGCGGAGGCCCACGCGCGGCTCGATTTTCGCGATCCGCACACCATGCGCCTGCTATCGAGCCTGGACGTGCCCGAATGCAAGGGCATCAATCACGCCGAGTTTTCGATCGACGGTAAATACGCGATCTTCACTTGCGAGTTCGGCGGCAAGCTCGCCAAAATCGACATGGTGCAGCGTAAGGTTGCCGGTTATCTGGAACTGCACAGCAAGGGTATGCCGCAAGACATTCGCGTCTCGCCCGACGGCAAGGTGTTCTACGTGGCCGATATGATGGCCGATGGCGTGTATCTCGTCGATGGCGACAGCTTCCAGCGCATCGGCTTCGTCCATACCGGGGTGGGCACGCACGGACTGTATCCGAGCCGCGACGGCACGAAGCTGTATATCGCCAATCGCGGGTCGAACCGCGTGCACGGTTCGCGGCACGGCAAGGGCAGCGTCTCGGTGCTCGACTTCGCCACGCGTCAGGTCGTGGCGACGTGGTCGATTCCCGGCGGCGGCAGCCCGGATATGGGCAACGTCAGCGCCGACGGCAAGACGCTGTGGCTTTCGGGCCGTTTCGACGATGTCGTTTATGCGTTCGATACCGCGACAGGCGCGGTCAAGTCGATTCCGGTGGGCATGGAGCCGCATGGCCTGACGGTATGGCCGCAGCCCGGGCGATACTCGCTCGGGCATACGGGCAACATGCGTTGAAGGATATGGCCGCGTGCTACGCGCTGCGCTTGGACGGGCGCAACGCGTAGGCGCCATCGCCCAGCAAGAACAACACGACGAGGGCGACGGCCCAAAACGCGGGATATTCCCAGCCGCCGCCCTTGTTCGTGAAAAGCCACCCGTTCGCCCCGTGAACGAGGACGATCGTGCCGAGCATTTCCACGGCGAGCGGCACCGCCACCCACGGCGCATAAATGCCGAGAATCAGCGCGAACCCGCCGACGAGTTCGAGGGCAATCGTCACATAGGCCGCGACGGCCGGCAAACCGAGCGAGGCGAAATAGCCGACGAATCCCGGCACGCTGAAGACGAACAGCTTCAGGCCGACGTGCGCGAGAAACAGAACGCCCAGGCCGACGCGCAGCAGGAGCGCGGCGAGCGGTGCGGCTTTGTCGTTGATCATGATGGTCTACCGTAACGAATAAGAAAGGTTGGGGCGGGCACTCGTCAAAGACATTTTTCCAGGCGAGCGCGGATGCCCACGCGTTTCGCCACGATACGTTTGCCGGCGGCGCCGATCAACTCGACTATGATTGATCCATCATTTACTCCTGGTTGACGATGGATGGATACGCTTACGAGCATGCGAGTGTTTCGGCTTGCGGTCGAACTGAAGAGTTTCGCGGCGGCGGCGCGCCGGCTCGAGATGTCTCCGGCCATGGCGAGCAAGCACGTCATGCATCTGGAGCGCCGCTTGGGGGCCTTGCTGCTCAATCGAACCAGCCGGCATCTGAGTCTCACCGAATCGGGTTCGACCTATTTCGAGCACGTGCGCCAATGGCTCGACGAAATGGACGATGCGGAAGCGGCGCTCGCTCGATCGACGGCTGCGCCGCACGGCACGCTCAAACTCAGCGTGCCGGTTTGGATGGCCAATCCCGACTTCGTCGGCGTGCTGAACGATTATCGAAAGCGGTACCCCGACGTCATGTTCGACGTGGATTTGTCGGGCCGTTTCGTCAATCTCGTCGAAGAGGCCTTCGACCTTGCACTGCGTGTGACCCATCCGCTTTCATTGGGGCCGGCGCTGATCGCGCGGCCGATCGCGCCGGTGACGTTTCATCTCGTCGCTTCGCCCGCCTATTTGCGTCGGGCAGGCGTGCCGGCCGATGCGCAAGCGTTGGCTAGCCATGCCGTGCTCGGCTATTCCATGCTGCCCGCCAACAACACGCTGCAGGTGGAAGGGCCGCGGGGCCTCGAAGCGCTGAAGTTCGATCCTGTCTTGCAGACGAACAACGAGTCGTTGCTGCGCCTGGCTGCGCTAGAAGGCATGGGACTCGCGTTCTTGCCGAAAGTGCTGGTCGCGCGCGATCTCGAGGCGGGCGCGCTGGTGGCGGTGCTGGCCGACTATCGCTTCTTCGGCACCCAGCTTTATGGTGTCTATAGCCATCGGAAGTATCTTTCGCCGAAGGTCAGAACCTTCCTCGATTTTCTCTGCGAGGACGTGCGCTTGCGCTGAGGCCCCCCGTTTCGAAGGGCGACCCTGGATCGGGCCGGCGCTGGCCGGCCACGATATGCGCGTCTGCACCGTCGCGCTCCCTTGACCCAGGTCAATCGGCTCCGAATCCGATGCGCCAACATGGGAACCAGCCAGTCGGCGGCCGCATGCTTGCGGCGGCCGACCGGTCACCGAACCAAGGTGAGGAATGGGACATGGGCATCGGCATGCAAATCGTGTACGTCGGCTTTCCCGGGGCGGCGCGAATAGAGGCCGAGGCGGGCGTCCAACTACTGCGCCTCATGCGCTTTGCGGGGCAGGTGAGCCATTGCCATCTCGCGATCGAAGCGCTGAGCGGACCCAACGGGCGCTATTACGATGCTCGACTAGATATCGTGACGCCCGCGAAGCAATTCATTCCGCTGCCGCATTGTGCCGACCAGGATCCGGAGGCAGCGGTGCGCGCGGCGTTCGACTATGCCGAACGGGAACTGACCCACCACGGCAGCGATTTCGCGCGCGGCGGCGCATGAAGCCGGCGCGTTTCGGCTCGACCGCCCCGAGCGTTCAATGATGCCCGGCGCCGTGCGCCTTTTCGCGCGCTAAGCGGGCAATCGTCTCCATCGCCAAATCGAATTCCGTCGTCTTGTCGAAGAAGTAGTCGGCACCGGCGGTCACGCTCGCCTCGCGGAACACCGGAGACGCGTAGTTGGTCAGCACGATCGTGACGATGGGATCGGTTCGTCCGCGCAAGGCGTGGAGCAAGTCCATACCGTTGCTGTCGATCAGGCGCAGATCGAGGACGACGGCCTCGGCATCCGTATCGGCGATACCTTGTAGCGCCATTTCGACGTCCTCGGCTTCGCCGACGATGCATGCAGCGCCATCGGGGCCGATATGCTGGGTGAGACGTTCGCGCACGAGGGTCGACTCGTCGACGACGAACACTCTTAGCGGTGAAGGGAGGCTCGATTTCATGAGCACAGTATCGTCAGCGCTCGGTCAAATAAATATCGTCCCGGTAGGAATGTGTTGTAAGTCATGCGGAAGGCGCTTGTCAGCCTTTGCCTACAGGAAGCTCGACCCTCCCGTGCGGCGGCTCTTCGGCGCGAGGAAGGGCGACTGCGAGGTAACGGATCGTTACAAATCCTCGCTGTCTTCGAACAGTTTGTGCTGAATCGCGTAGCGGACGAGGGCCGCTTCGTGCGGCATCTGCATCTTTTCGAGAATGCGTGTCTTGTAGGTGCTGACGGTCTTTGCGCTGACGCACAGCTCGTGCGCGATCTCACTGATCGTCTGACCCGACGCGATGCGCCGGAAGACGTCGAATTCACGGTCCGACAACCGTTGATGCGGCAGCATATCGGTGGGCTCGTTCAGGCTTTGCGCGAGCCGCTCCGCCATCGACAAGCTCACGTATACGCCGCCGGCCGAGATTTTGCTCAGTGCCGATACGAGTTCCTTGCTCGCGCTTTCCTTGGTCAAATAGCCCGAGGCGCCCGCTTTGAACGCGCGTACGGCGTATTGTTGCTCGGCATGCATCGTCAATACGAGCACCCGCAACATCGGCAACTCATCTTTGATTTGCTTGACGAGCTCGATGCCGTTGCGCCCTGGCATCGACAGATCGAGCACGAGAACGTCCGCGGGCGTGCTGCGCACGAGCGCGATGGTGGTGGGTCCATCGTATGCCTCCCCGACTACCTCGAAGCCGCTCGTGCCTTCGAGAATATGGCGCAGGCCGTCGCGCACGAGCGCATGGTCGTCTGCCAGAAGTACTTTGGTCATTGCAGGGCCTCTTCCTGTTGTATTGCGGCCAGCGGGATGCGCACGGTCAGCGCGAAGCCGCGGCCGAGCGCCGTATCGATCGAAACCGACCCGCCCAAGATATGCACCCGTTCACGTATCCCCAGTAACCCGAAGGATTTTTCCCCATGCCCTTCGGTTGCTTGCGCATCGCGCGCTCCGCGCCCGTTGTCGGCAATGCACACCGTGCAGTGGCCATCTTCGCCGACGAGCGAAATCGACACACGCGTGGCTTCTGCGTGTTTCACCACGTTCGTCAACGCCTCTTGGACGATGCGAAATATCGTCGTTGCACCGCTCTTCGAAAAGCTCGTATTGCCCGGTTCGATGCGGCGCTCTATGTCGATCCCATAGCGCGTCGTGAAATCGTTGAGCAACCAATCGATCGCCGGCAGCAAGCCTAGGTCGTCGAGCATGACGGGTCGCAAATCGGCCGCGATGCGCCGCACCGAGCCGACCGTCGAATCGATGAGCCGTCGCATGCCATGCAGTTGCGCCAACACGGGCGGGGGCGCCGTCGGCACTTCGGCCAAGGTCTGCTCGACCGAGGACAAATCCATCTTCAATGCGGTCAATTGCTGACCGAGGTCGTCGTGCAGCTCCCGCGCGATACGGGTCTTCTCGTCTTCGCGAACGTTCTGCAAGTTGGCCGACAGCTCGCGCAGCTCCTGGCGCGACGCCTTCAGCGCCTCTTCCGCTTGAACGCGCTCGGTGACGTCGCGCAGCATGACCGCGAATAGTTTTCCGCCCTGGCCGTCGCTCACCTGCGCGATCGAGGCTTCGAGCGGAAACTCTTCGCCATCGGCCCTCAGCCCCATGAGCACCAACTGCTGCCGGCCCATTTTGCGTTGCGTGACGCCCGTTTCGCCGAAGCGCTCGACATGATTGCGGTGCGCCTCGCGAAAGCGCGCGGGAATGAAGCGGTCGATCGACGTGCCGATCGCGTCCATCGCCGAGCAGCGAAACACTTGTTCCGCGCTGGGATTGAACATCACGATCCGCTGTCGTTCGTCGAGCGTGATGATCGCTTCACCCGACGAGTGAAAAATCGCCATCATTCGTGCTTCGTTCACGGAAGAGCGAGAACGCGCCAATCCGGCTTCCGCAAGCGTCATGCCGCGCTTGCGCATAAACACGAACACCGCCGCGCCGGTAATCAGAGCGGCCGCGAAGCCCGCGGACAAGATCGCGCTGCTGCTGAAATCTGCCGAGGCCGTGAGTGCGGGATCGCTCGTCGCGTAGTCGAGCGAGAGCGGCTGGCCGCCCACACGCAGCGTATCGGTATGGCGAAAACGCTGGTTGCGGTCGTCTTGCGCCGAAACGGCGGCGCCCGGTGGATAAAGCGCGATGAGCGGCTGGCCGGCCGAGACACGCATTTGCATATTGGGTTCATGCGCGGCGATGCTCGCGAACAGGTACTCGGTGTCCAGACGCGCGAGGACGAAACCGAGTAGCGCGGCGCGGCGCTCGGGCACGAGCACGGGCGGCGGCGCCACTCGGTAGACGGGCAAATAGAGGTCGACCCGCGCGCGCGTTTGGCTTTCGGCGGGCTCCGTCGCGTTCGCGCCTTCTCGTGCGATCGGCCGCACCGACATCGCCACGTCGCCGCTATTGGCGGCGCGCATCAGGGCGGCGCGCGTCGCTTCGCTAACGCCGAGGTCCGTGCCATCGGTCGCGTCCCCGCGCGGCGGCCACATCAGGACCGCATGAGCGAGCGGACCCGTCGCCGCGCCCCCGCTCGCGCCCACGGGGGCCGCCGCGATCGCAGCCGGCGATGCGTCGGCGTAACCCAATGTGCGTACGCAGGGCGGCGTATCGTCCAAATCCAGGCGCGAGATATACCGGTCCCAGACCTCCGCCGACGGCTTGCCGTCGCCGCTCGACTGCGTTTGGGCGACGATGAGGCCGCTGGCGCCGCGCAGCAACTCGGTGCACAGCGACAGTTCGCGCCTGATGTCGGAGGTGACGTGCGCGGCCCGCGCATCGAAGTTGGCCTGCGCGACGTCTAGTAGATGGTCGCGCACGACGAATGCGGCGACGAGGGCCGCGGCCAGGAAAATGGCCGCCGTCAGCGCAGCTGCCAGCGAGGGCGCGCGCAGCGGCGTGCCGCCGTCCTTTCGTGCAGCGGCTGGTGTGGCGGATGAGGGCGTGTTTCCTGCTGCGGGCATGCGCATCCTGCGGAGGTCCAATTCCCGTGCCGCCAACAGGCCGGGGCCGAAATGGGTGGTGCTGGCTGTTGACTGCCTGGCGCGCTTTATGCGTGCACCGGGCAATTGTGCTGGATAAACGCCCGCATGCCAATGGCGGGCGTTTATCGTGCGTACCGGCGCCGCTCACGCAAAGAATAGATCAGAGAAGAAAAAGACGCGATGAATTAGCGCGCACTTGATTGCGAAAACGGCGCATATTCGGAAGGCATGCACATCAGCCAGCCCAGCACGGCATCGAGTGGGCAATGGATGAGGCTCGATCTGCTGAATGGCGCGGGTAGGTCATCGGATGATCGATGACGCCCATCAACTCGTCGATGCTCGTGTCGTTCCGGCTTTGGCTTGCGCTTCGCTCGCATTGCGACAGCAAACAGGGTAGACAGGGAGCAACGCGCTTGCCCGGCGCGTGCGCCAAGCGGCCAAGCTCAGTTGCCGTTCGTCTCGCGCAGCGCGTCGACGAACCGCAAAAACGACGTGAGCGAACCGGCCACGCTTTGGTATTTCTCGCGTCCGATCTGGCCATCGAGCGTGATGAGCAAACCGGCGTCGCGCGCAAGCTCGAGGATGGCTTCGACGCTCCCGGCCGGGGCTTTTTTCGTGACATGGGGTGACATGGCGGCTCTCCGTATGGCGTTTGATCGAGAGCCGAGATTGGGAAGTCCGGTGCGCGGCTCTGCGGATCGGTATCCGTTGTCTAAAGTATTGGCTGCGCCGCGTGCGTTGAAAATAAGGGGCCGCCGAACTTCGCGTAGGTGCGCGAGCATCGTTGTCGGCATTTGCCTACATCGAGCGTGTGAAGTTGCGCCGCGCTGGGTGACCGTCAAAACGCGATTTGCAAACCGTAGTCGAAGGCGAGGACGAGCAACGAGCTGACGAGGCCGAGCGAGAGCGTGGTGAAGCGGCGCTCGAGGTCGGATTGCCGGCTCACCCACGCGATGGCGAGAAACACGCCTTCGGCTACGAGTTGAACGGCGAACATGGCGAGCATCAGCGGATATTCGAAACTGCGCTCGCCGAACCCCGCGAAGTCCACTCCGTGCGCGGCCATCCAATGGCCCACCCGATACACCTCGAAGACGAGAAGCAGCACGGGAAAGACATAGCTGCCCAGGTACGTGGGCGCGCCCTGCGGCGCGATTGTGCGATCAACGTGATGAGTCTGCTGCATGACGATCTCCGTCCGTGTCGGCTTCACTCTATGGGGGCGTCGACGCCACGCTTTTGACATGAATCAACCGGTAAAGCGCAGCGCCTTGGTCCTGCAACGTATTTGTGAGCGTTGTATCGTTAATGAAAGTCAATCGAAAAGACAAAGAAAGTAAAGCGACGGCTTTGCGCGGCAGCGAGCCTTTCCGAACGCGCACGAGCCCGAGCCCGAGCCCGAGCCCGAGCCCGAGCCCGAGCCCGAGTCCGAGCGCTAGGCCGAAGGCGGCAACTGAGCGCTCAACTCGGCCAATGCACCGGGCAGGCGCGCAAATTCGCTCGCCTTGTCGAGAAAAAGCCGCGCGCCGAGCTTCAGACAAGCCGTCCGCATCTGCGCGTAGGCTGAATTGCTGAGCACGATCGCCGCAATTGCCGGCCGATGCTCGTGCAACCACTTCAGGATCGTGAGGCCGCTCGTGCCGGCTCTGAGCTGCAGGTCCAGGATCACGACGTCGGGTTCGCTGTCGCGGATGGCGGCAAGTGCGGCGACGGGCTCGTCGGCTTGCCCCACGATGTGTGCGCCCGGGACCATCTGCACGAGTTCGCACAAGCGGTCGCGGATGGGCGCAAAGTCTTCTACGAGTAACACCTTCATGATTGACAGCTATGAATTCGACTTGACGCTCCGAGTTTCCATGAAACGATTCGCCGAGAAAATCAGCGGTGGACGTGATTTCTGTGCGCCTTTCGGCCGCCTTGTCAGGCAAAGCCTACAAGCGGGTCGAGGCAAACGTTTGCGACGCGGGGCGGCCTTGCGTGACACGTTTCTTGCGCTGAGGCTAGACTGAGGTATCTGCGCAAGCGGGAGCCGGGTCAGTGGATAGTCAACCCTCACCTTCGAACACGCCTTTTGGCGACACGCTATCGGCCCGCATTTCGCCGGAAGATCGCTATCGCGCGCTAGTCGATTCGATCAAGGATTACGCGATCTTTCTACTCGATGCGAAGGGCCGGATCGCGACATGGAATGCGGGGGCCGAGCGGATCCAGGGTTATCGGGCGCAGGAAATCATCGGCCGCCATCTTTCGGTGTTTTATCCCCAAGAGGTCGCCGCGCGCGGCTATCCCGACGAAGAGCTGCGTCACGCCGCCGAACTCGGCCGTTGGGAGGACGAGGGCTGGCGGGTCCGCAAAGACGGCTCGCGCCTATGGGCCAACGTCGTGATTACGGCAATGCGCGACGAGAAGGGCGATCTGTTGGGTTTCGCCAAGATCACGCGCGACCTGACCGAACGGCGCCGCAACGAGGAGCGACTGCGCCAAAGCGAGGAGCGTTTGCGCCGGCTCATGGATGCCGTCGAAGACGCGATCTTCATGCTCGACCCACGAGGGCAGATCACGAGTTGGAATGGCGGTGCTACGCGCGTGCTCGGTTTTCGCGCGGAGGAAATCATCGGCCGGCATTTTTCGCGTCTTTATCCGATCGAGGAGACGGCCGCGCGCCGCCCGGAGCACGACCTGGACGAGGCCGCCGCCCATGGCCGGATCGAGCAGGAAGGCTGGCGGATGCGCCGCGATGGCACGCGCTTTTGCGCGAATATCGTCGTGACAGCCGTTCATGGCGTGGCAGGGGAACTCGTCGGCTTTGCCAAGGTGGTGCGCGACATCACCGAGCGCAACCAGTTGCGGCAACTCGAATACGCGAGCGAGCTCGCCGCGCGGATCGAGGCCACCCGCGAAGAAGAGAAGAAGCGCATTGCGCGCGAGTTGCACGATGACTTGGGGCAGCAGCTCACCGCGCTGAAGATGGATCTAGCGACACTCGCGACCGCGGACGCCCGGGCGTTCGAAAGCGAGCCGCAGGCGCTCGATGCGGTGCGAACACGGGCGCTCGCGATGCGCGACGCCGTCGATCATGCGATCGCCTCCGTGCGCCGGCTCGCGGCCGGCCTGCGTCCCGCGGTGCTGGACGATCTCGGCTTGCTGCCGGCACTCGAATGGCTCGTCGACGATTTTCGCCAGCGTTCTCGCTTGCGAATCGACATCGAGAGCGACGCACACGATGTCATGTTCAACGAGGCCGCATCGACAGCGATCTTTCGCATCGTGCAGGAAGCACTGACCAACGTCGTGCGGCATGCGCACAACGCGACCGCCGTCCGCATCGAACTCGCGTGCGACGATACGACGTGCGAGGTGGCGATTCGCGATAACGGCGTGGAAGGGGATGCGCGCGCGGCCGGGCACGAGGGGCGGCCGAGTCCTTCCGGGCTTGCGGGGATCCGTGAGCGGGTGCGCCGCCTCGGCGGCTCGGTAGCGATCGGCAGGGAATCGGGCGAGGGGTTTTCGATCCGCTTGTCGGTGCCCCGCGCGGCCGTGGAATTGCCGGCATCGTCCTGACGCTCACCCAGCGACGCCGCGCGATGTGCGGCTCGCGCCGCGCCGCAAGCCTGCCGCAAACGAGCGGCTTCCCCGAGGCGGGGGCACCGGGGCGCGCGGTTCAGAATTGGTAGTTGACGGAAACGTCGAACACGCCGGAGGCGCGCGTTTGCGTGATGGGGCTGTGCGCGGCCGCGCCCACGAGTTGCTGGAATGCCCCGTCGGCGCTCACGATCCAATGCTTGTTGAGCGTCAGCGACGCAGTGACGCCGAACCCGACCGATCGGATCCCGGCCGATGCATTGTATTGCCGGTACCCCGACCGCGCCGACTGCTGCGCATTGACGCCGAACCAACTGTTCATGTAGCGGGAATCGGCGATCGTCATCGTCGGGCCGGCGAACCATGCGAATCGCTCCGAACTCCCGGGCATCGGCATATAAGCCCCCAGATCGCCTATCCATCCGTTGTCGCCGCCGAAGTTGCGGCGAAGATCGGCGCGCAGCACGAGCGGAAACGATTTCGAAATCGCATATTCGCCGAGCAATCGCAGGCTTGGAGCGGGATTGATGTTGCCCATTCCATTCAGGTGACCTAGATCGTCCGCTGCTCGCCTTCCGAGATCGTAGCTGGCTGCGATGCCGAGCCGCCAATTCGGTCCGGTCGCGAGGTTCACGCCGATGCCTTCTCCCGTCGAAAGGAAGAAACGATCGCGATAGCGAACGTCGATGCTGGGGCCGGCTAGCCAGTGGTAACGGTCGGAGCCGTCGTAGAGCGGTTGGAAGCTCGCGGATGGGCCGACGCGAACGCGCCAGGTCGGCATTTGCGGCTCGAACATTTGCTCGAGCAGAATGCCCGACGAGTATTGCCACTCGGCGAGCGGCGAGGGCGTTTGCGCACGGACCGATGCGGGCGCGAGGACCGCGAGAGCCGCGCCGGCGATGACGATGCGCGATGCCGCGTGTGAGGTCGACATAAACTGTTTTCCTTATGGAACGGCCCGACGGCATGCGAACGGTGCGCGCGCTGCCTGAGCAAATCGTGCCAGAGCTGACAGCAAAGCGCATGCCTTTTTTTTGTCGCAGTGTGCGGCTCGGGTTCGCAAATTGCATTGCTTCGGCTCTGCGTCGAGACCAACCTAGGAGAAGCGGCTGTGACCGAGCCTGACAAAACGAGCGAAGACGTCGTGCTGTGGCGATCGTTCAGACCGGCGATGGCCGATCATCGCCGGGTGCTGGTGGTCGACGACTACCGCGATGCCGCCGAGGCCTTGCAACTTTTGCTCGATGCCGATGGCTTCGAATGCCGGGCGACGAGCGATCCGCACGCTGCCTGCGCGATCGCGCGTGAATGGCAGCCGTTCGCCGTTTTGCTCGATATCGCCATGCCGGGTATCGACGGTCTCGAACTGGCGCGGCGGCTGCGAGCTGACCCCGCCACCGAGCACATGCTGCTGATCGCGTGCACGGGCTACGCCTCCTCGGAGGATCGGGCGCGCGCGCGCCAGGCAGGCTTCGACGCTCATTGCGCGAAGCCGCTCACGCCGCAACTGATTTTGCGCGTGCTCGAGTTCGCGAGCGAAGGCACGCGTCGCGCCGCCGACGAGATGGACGGGTCGAGCGGCGACGCGGCTTGCACGCGTCTTTGAACGGCGCGGCCGCTGCGGTCGTCGCATAGGTTGCGCGCGCAACGTTCCCAACGTTCCACTCCACTTGCCAAGGCCGTTACGGCGTGATCCAATCGCGCCGAGCCGAGGCTGCGCCGATACCGTGAGGCGTAGCGCCAATCCGGGGGGGGACAGACGATGAAGCATTCGCTGCACGCATGCGTCATCGCGGCCGTCGAAGCGGTCGCCATGACGGTGAGCGGGCCGGCCTGGGCCGACGCCTCGCGCGCAAATCATGGCAACGACCCGTTCTTTCAGGTTTCGCAGGCCATACCTGGGTGCCCGGCCCCGCTCGGGCCGCTCGAGACCGAGCAGGAGTGGCTCGGCGAATCGCATTATCGAATCGAGCGCGGCAACAGTTGCTGGTGGGAGGGGCGCTGTAGGTTGCCGAACGGCTATCTCTACGACAAGGAAGTCGAGGAAGCGGCCAAGCGGCGTCTGACCAATATCGAGGCCGCGACGCACTGGCGCGAGCGCACGACGCTCTGGTTGACCTTGCAGCGGCGCTTCATTTACGTGCAAGGGTGCGTCGCGCCGGACTTCGACAAGCAAGCGTTTCTTTCCGAGCTGGGGAAAACGGCCGACGTCGAGCGCGTCATCGACGAGACGACGGCCGATCCAGCATCCTCGTCGCTGCCCTATCGCACGTTGGCCGATCCCGATAAGCCCGCCTATCCGCACGGTGCAGACTAGCGCCGCGTTGCCGCACGCGCGCGCCGGTAGCTCTTCATGAGCGGCATGGCGGACATGCCATGCACGAACACCGAAGCCGTTACGACGGCGAGCGCATAGGGCGCGAGCGGTGCGATGTCCTCGCTGCGACCGCTTTCGAGCGCGTAGGCCAGGTAGTAGACGGTGCCGATGCCGCGAATGCCGAACCAACTCATCATCCGCCGCTCCACCGGCTCGGCGCGGGAGCCCAAGAGCGCGAGCTCGACGGCGGCGGGCCGGATCGCCACGAACAGCGCGAGCACCAGCGCGGCTGTGCGCCACGTGACGAGCGGCGCCGAGACCGTGCTCAGCAAATTCCCGATCATGATCATCATCCCCATTTCGGCGATGCGTTCGAGCTCGATGGTGAAATGCAGCACGGATTCGGCCATGTACGCATGGGCTTTCGCCGGGTCTGCCGCGGTGGCCGCGACGTCGGATGAGTCGATCGCGCCTATCGCATCCTGCGGCGAACGCGCGCCCGTCGCCCGATGCTCGACGCGGCGCATCGCAACGCCGGCCGCGAAGGCGGCAAGGAACCCGAACGTATGGAGCAATTGCGCGGTGCCGTACGACAGCTCGATCAGACCCAGGGCGAAGAAGCCTTCGAGCCCGAGCGCTTGTGCGTAGCGCGTTCGCAGCCATGCCACCGCGTGCGTCGTCGCAAAGCCGAGCAACGCGCCGACGGCGATGGCCCCGACGATGCCCCATGCTGCTACTCCCAGCCCACGCAGCGTGGCGAGCGCGTCCGCGTGCGGTGCGCCGTGGATGCTGAAGGCGAGCGCGAACAACATGAAGGGCAGAGCGATGCCGTCGTTCAGCCCGCCTTCGCCCGAGAGCGAAAACCGCACGATGTCGAGATCGTTCGCGTCGCGCACTTGCACGTCGTGCGCGAGCACCGGGTCGGTGGGTGCGAGCATCGCCGCCAGGACCCAAGCGGGACCCCATTCGAGCCCTAGCCCCCAAGCGCAAAACGCCGCGAGCAAGGGCACGGTGACGATCATCGCCAGCAAGCCCAGACGCACGGGGAGTGACCAGAGCGCCGCGAGAATGGGCGCTCGCAAACGCAGCCCGATCGCAAACAATGAAGCGAGCAGTGCCACTTCGGTCACGATGCGCACGAGCGGCGTCTGTTTGACGATATCGATCGCCAAGAGGCCGGCGCCGCTCGGCCCCAGTGCGAACCCGGTCGCCAAATACAGCATCGCGCCCGTCAGAGGCAAGCGCTTGAGCAGCGAACTTGCGATGCCCATGCCGACGAACATGCCGCCGACGATCAGAAACCAGGTTGTTTCGCGCATGCGATTGAGGTGAATCGAACTCGTGCGGCGTTATCGGGGACGACCGAACGCTTCGCGCAGTTTGCCTTTGGCGGCTTGCAGCACGTTGCGGCGCGTCTTGGGCAGGTTCTTGCCCGCCCGGTTGATGAAGAAGTTGAGCATCGACATCGCGGATTGATAAGGCGTCCCGCGCCTGCGCTTGCTGGCGAGCGACGAGCGTTTGAGCGATTGCGCGATCTCTTGCGCGCTCCCCGATTTGAAAATGCCCGGTTCGAGATCGAGGGCATCGCTACGCGCCATCACTTCGTGCGACCAGCGTTGCGATGGCTTGCGCGCTCGTGCATGCCGGTTGGTTTTGTTGTGTTCGGCCCGGCTATGGGCGTGGCGTTGTCGCGGCGGACGGCCGGCGCGGCGTCGCGTCGATGCGTGAGCAGTGTTGGAGGCCATTGGTCGTCTCCCATGTGGATAGGTGGCACGGGCCGGGAGCGGCACAGTGCACACGGAGCATCGGCTGCTTGGCCCGCGTTGTTCGTCGGGCGGAAGTCACGCAATGCCTATGCCCGGCGTGTTGCTGTGACGCGGCATGCGTTTTGGCACGATTGATGCGTGCCAAGCGATAGGTCGCGCTTCGCCCCCCACCCCAGGCGGCGCGCAGTCTAAGCTGCATTTCGTAAATACAAATCGATGGAGAAATCCCATGGCGAATCAACCTTTCGTGTCGGACGTCCAGGCCATTCGAAAACGTGCGCGCGAGCATATGGAGGAAGGGGCCGTGACCGCCGGCTATCAGGCCGACCGCACAACGGTGCTCAAGCTGCTGAACGACGCGTTGGCCACGGAATTGGTCTGCACGCTGCGCTATCGCCGGCACTATTTCATGGCGAAAGGCATTCAATCGAAAAGCATCGCCGATGAGTTCTTGCAGCATTCGAACGAGGAGCAAGGCCACGCCGATCAACTGGCGGAACGCATCGTGCAGCTCGGCGGCGAACCGAACTTTTCCCCCGAGGGACTGCTTTCGCGCAGCCATGCCGAATACGTGGAGGGGACCTCGCTCGTCGACATGATCAAGGAAGACCTCGTCGCCGAGCGCGTGGCGATCGACAGCTATCGCGAGATCATTCAATACTTGGGCGAAAAGGACCCTACTACGCGGCGCGTCATGGAAAGCATCCTCGCCGTCGAAGAGGAGCATGCCGACGATATGGCGGACTTGCTGGCCGGTTTGCCGGGTGAGCACAAGGGGCGTTGATCGACGCTGGGCACCGCGATTGCTGCGGTGCGTACAGCACTTCATCCAATGAAAGGAGCGGGGCCGATGACCACGAAGATCAAACCGCTAGAGGGTTGCAAGGTCGCGATGCTGGCAACGGACGGCTTCGAAGAGGCGGAGCTTGCCGAACCGAAACGGGCGTTGTCGGAGGCGGGCGCGCTCGTGCATGTGATTTCGAACAAGCACGGGCAAATTCAAGGCTTTCGCCACGTCGAACGCGGCGGCACCGTAACCGTCGATGCGACCTTCGACCAAGTGCGCCCCGAGCAATACGACGCGGTCGTGTTGCCCGGGGGCGTGGTCAACGCCGATGCGCTGCGCACGGTGCCCGAGGCGCAGGCGTTCGTGCGCGGCATCGACGAAGCCCATAAGCCCGTCGCCGTGATTTGTCATGGCGGTTGGCTTCCGATCTCTGCGGGCATCGTCGCAGGTCACACCATGACGAGCTGGCCGAGCTTGCAAGACGACTTGCGCAACGCGGGAGCGACCTGGGTGGACGAGGAAGTCGTCGAGGACGGCAACTTCATCACGAGCCGCAAACCCGACGACATCCCGGCGTTCAATCAAAAGCTGATCGAGCAGCTCGAACATCGCGGGCAGGCCGCATGAGGCGCGCGCGAGGCATGCCGCGAAGCGCGGGTGGCCGGCCGCTTCTGCGAAGAGCGCGGGGCCGGCCATGCGCGTAATCTTTTCCGATGACGTCCCGGTGTTCGACGGTGCCCAGATGGTGGTGCGTTTCGTTGCCATCGTCGATGGGGTGCCCGTGTCGTGCGCGATCACGGCCGAGGCGTTGGAAGACCATTTCGGCGCCGAATCCACGCTCGAGGCTCAATTGCTGCGCGCCTTCGAGCAAGGCCGCGAACGTATTCACGAGGTATGCAAGCGCACCATCGAACAAAGCGGCGGGGCCGCCGTCGTATTGCGCAGCGGCCTGTTCCGCATCTAGCGCGCTTGCCGTCGGGCGCTACGTCGCCAAGTTGCCAAGTCGCGCCAAAACGAACTAGGAGGACATGTCATGTCGCTCATCGTCGCAGGCCGCTTCACCACGTTCGCCGATGCCGAGGCCGCCGCAAACCGCCTCTTCGCGGCGGGGTTCGTGCAAGAGGATGTCACGCTGTTCTTCGTCAATCCGCGCGGCCAGCACGCGCGCTATCCGATCGGGGGCGATCACTACGCCGACCCGCAGGCGGCGAACGCGTCCAAAGGTGCGGGTAAAGGCGGGGCCATCGGCGCGGTGATAGGCGCCGTGATAGGCGTTGCGTTGTTCAGCGCATTTTCCTCGCCATTTCTGATATTGGTCGTGGCCGCCGGGGTGGGCGCCTACTTGGGTTCGTTGATCGGTGCGATGACGCATACGCGCGGCGGCGGCAACGTGCCCGCGCATCGGGTCATGCACGAGGCGCGCGATTCGGGGGTGCTCGTTGCGGTGCACGTGTCTCCCGATAACCAGCAGGAAGCGGCGCGCGTATTGCGCGAAGCGGGCAGCCTCGAAGTGGAGCGCGCCCACGGAAGGTGGCAGCATGGCCGCTGGGCCGACTTCGATCCGACCAAGGACGTCGAGCCGATCGAGGGCGGCGCGGCTGCGCGCCCCCCTTCGGCAACGGGCACGCAAGCGCCCGCGCATCATTAGTAGGAAGAGATCCGACAGCTGTGTCCTGGACCGCGATCGGCCGATAGGCCGTCGCGGTCTTTTTCCAACGCATCGAGCCGCAGCGACCCGAAGCGCGCTCGAGATCCGGCAATGCGGCGCATCCCACGGTCGCGGCCGTCGCTGATGGGCATAGTCATTGCAGTACCAGATCGAGCGTTGACTTGAACAACCACAACGCTGAGTGCCTGCCGCGGTAAGCCAGCGCGGCGGCGACGCTTGCCGGCGCGCCGGCTTTCATCAGGAGGACGCCATGCTTCGATACGCAGTCGTATTTTTCATCATCGCGGTCATCGCGGCTATCTTCGGTTTCACCGGCATTGCGGCCGGCGCCGCGGAGATCGCGAAGATCTTGTTTTTCATCTTCCTCGTCATTTTCCTGGCGACGCTCCTGATAGGTGTGCTCAGGTGACGATGCGAGGAACGTAATCGTTGCTGGCGTTGCAGGGATTACGAGCGCTTTGCAAGGAATGCTCGGCGCTCGTCCTGCGAGCCAAGCGCGGCCGGCTCCCGCACCCGCCGTCGGCAGCGGGGACCGGCAGCACAAGGAGAGCCGCCATGTCACGCGTGATTTGGAAAGGGGCGATCAGTTTCGGTCTCGTCAACGTGCCGGTGCAATTGCATCCGGCTACGCGAGCGGAGCGCACGAGCTTCAATCTGCTCGATAAAGCCACGGCCGATCCGATCGGCTATAAGCAGATCAATAAGCGGACCGGCAAGGAAGTGCGCCGCGAGAACATCGTGCGCGGCTATGAATACGAAAAAAACAACTACGTCATTCTCACCGACGACGAGATCCGCTCGGCGAGCCCCGAGTCCACGCAGACGGTGGACATTCTCGCGTTCGTCCAAGCTTACGCCGTCTCCTTCCTCTATCTCGACACGCCGTACTATCTCGTGCCCGAGCGGCAAGGCAAGAAAGCGTATGCACTCTTGCGCGAGGCGCTCGCCCAATCGGGCAAGATCGGCATCGCCAACGTGGTGCTGCACAACAAGCAGCACCTGGCGGCGCTGATCCCCGCCGGACCCGTACTGGCGCTGAACACCCTGCGCTGGGGCGGCGAAGTGCTCGACGCAGGCGATCTTTCATTGCCGCCGGCCGACGCCAAATCCGCGGGCGTCAGTCCGCGCGAGTTGGACATGGCCAAGAAGTTGATCGAAGACATGACCGAGGAATGGGAGCCGATGCGGTATCACGACACGTTTCGCGACGATATTCTCGCGCTCGTCGATCGGAAAGTGCGTGAAGGCAAGACGCATGAGATCAGCGAAGGCGGCACAGCGCCCGTACGCACGCGCGCCACGGCCGATGTCGTCGATTTGTCGGAATTGCTCAAGCGCAGCTTGGGCAGAGGCAAGGGCAAGCATGCCGCATGAGATGCCGCCCGCGGCTGGTCGGCGCAACGAGGCGAGTGAAACAGCATGGCGGACAAACTCGAAACCTATCGCAAGAAACGCCGCTTCGCGGACACGCCGGAGCCGTCGGGCGCCGAGCGCGCACGTCGCGATCAGCAGGCGGCGCGGCGCGGCGCAGGTCCGGCGCTGTCCTACTTGATTCAGGAACATCACGCGCGACGCTTGCACTACGATTTCAGACTGGAACTCGACGGAACGCTCAAGTCGTGGGCGGTGCCCAAGGGGCCATGCCTCGACCCGTCGGTCAAGCGGCTCGCGGTTCACGTCGAGGATCACCCCGTCGAATACGGAACCTTCGAAGGTGAAATCCCGCCCGGCAACTACGGCGCCGGGACGGTCATCGTCTGGGATCGCGGCACGTGGGAGCCGGCCGGTGGCGTCGAGCAAGCCCGCAAAGCCTACGCGGCCGGCAAGCTCAAGTTCACGCTGCACGGCGAGAAGCTGCACGGAGGATGGGCGCTCGTGCGCAGCGGTATGCGCGGCAGCGGCGACAAGGAACAATGGCTGTTGATCAAGGAGCGCGACGACGAGGCGCGGCCCGAGAGCGAGTTCGACGTGATTGCGGAGCGACCGGGCAGCGCGCTATCTGGCGGCGACGCTGCGGCGAGCAAGCCGGCCAAAGCGGGCAAGCGCGCCGCGAATGGCGGCGCGGCCAAAAAATCCCGCAAGAGCGACTTGCCGGTGCCCGCCCACGCCGCCCACGCGGGGCAATCGGCCTCGGGGCACCCGGACATCGTCGCCACGCGCACGACTCAGTCGCTGCGCGAGCTTGCCGTCTCGCCGTCGATCGAAGGCGCGGTCAAAGCGCGCTTGCCCGACTCGCTCAAACCGCAGTTGGCGACGCTGGTCGACGATGTGCCGAGCGGCGACGATTGGTCGTACGAGATCAAGTTCGACGGCTATCGCGCGTTGATCCGCATCGACCACGGCGCGGCGAAGCCGGTGCGCGTGTTGACGCGCAGCGGTCTCGATTGGACTGCCAAGTTCGAACGGCAGGCCCAGGCGCTCGCCGCGATCGAGGTGGAAACGGCTTGGATAGACGGTGAAGCCGTGGTGCTCGACGAACATGGCGTGCCGAGTTTTCAAGCGCTGCAGAACGCGTTCGATGCGAATCGTCCGCAGGACATCGTCTTCTTCGCGTTCGATCTCCCCTACCTGAACGGCTATGACTTGCGCGGTGTGCCGCTCGTTCAGCGCAGAGCGCTGTTGCGGGCCTTGCTGGCCGATTTCGGCGACGACACGGTGCGCTTTTCCGAAGACTTCGCCCTCGATGCGCACGACCTACTGCATAGCGCCTGCGAAATGGCGCTGGAAGGAATCGTCGGCAAGCGGCGCGACAGCCGCTATACCTCGACGCGCAGCGGTGCGTGGATCAAGCTGCGATGCCGCCGCCGGCAAGAATTCGTGATTGGCGGCTATTCGGAGCCCTCCGGCAGCCGCAGCGGCTTCGGCGCGCTATTGCTCGGCGTCTTCGACGCCCGGGGCAAGCTGCATTATGCCGGGCGTGTGGGGACGGGCTTCGGTGCGACGGCATTGCGCGCCATCAAGCGCGAACTCGACGCGCTAGAGACAACGCACTCGCCGTTCGCCGAGCCGCCCAGCGAGCGCAGCCGGACGAAGATTCATTGGGTACGTCCCGAACTCGTCGCCGAATGCAATTTTTCGGAATGGACGAGCGAGCGCATCGTGCGGCAGGCTTCGTTCATCAGCCTGCGCCGAGACAAGCCGGCGCGCGAGATCGTGCAGGAAGCGCCGCATCGGGCCGATGCCGTGCAAGCGGAACAGGCGACGGCGCGGGATGCGGCCGAGCAAGGGGACAGCCGGGCCGAGCGAGGCGGAAAACAAAAGACTCCGACAAAGAAAACAGCCAAGGTCACGAATGATGAACCAAGAAGCAAAACAGTTAGGAATCCAGATCAAATGGACGACGCAATCAAAGAGGGCGATACGGTGGCGGGGGTTCGAATCTCGCACCCCGGCAGGATGATCGACCCGTCGATCGGCTTCGCCAAGCAAGACCTCGTGCGTTACTTCGAACGCATCGCCCCTTGGCTGCTGCCCCATGTGAAGGGGCGGCCGGTCGCGCTCGTGAGGGCGCCCGACGGCATCGGCGGGGAGCTGTTCTTTCAGAAGCACAGCTCCCGCCTGTCGCTTCCCCATATCACGCAACACGAAGGGCTCGATCCCGGTCATCCGCCATTGCTCACGATCGACAGCGCGCAAGCGCTCGTCGGCGTCGCTCAAATGGGAACCGTCGAGCTCCATACGTGGAATGCACTCGCGACGAACATCGAAAAGCCCGACCGGATCGTGTTCGATCTCGACCCCGATCCGTCGCTGGGCTGGGAGCGGATGATCGAAGCGGCGCAACTGACGCGCGATCTGCTGACCGAGCTGGGCTTGCAATCGTGGTGCAAAACGAGCGGAGGCAAGGGCCTGCATGTGGTGGTGCCGCTCGCGCGCCATGCCGGATGGGACGACGTCAAGGCGTTCGCTCAAGCGGCCGCGCAGCACATGGCCGCGACGCTGCCCGACCGCTTCAGCGCGAAGATGGGGGCGCAAAACCGCCGCGGCCGGATTTTCGTCGATTACTTGCGCAACAACCGCGGCTCCAGCACGGTCGCGGCATTCTCTCCCAGGGCGCGGCCGGGCATGGGGGTCTCGGTTCCTCTTGCGTGGGACGAACTGGCCGACACCACGGGCGGGGCGCAATGGACCGTCCAAAACGTGCACGAGCGGCTTCGATCGCTGGGGGCGGACCCGTGGGACGACTATGCCGCGGCCAAGCAGCGCATTACGAACGGCATGCGCGAGCGCTTGGGATTGAAGGGTATTTGACGGCTGCCGTAAGCGTTGTCTCGGGCGCACTTTTTGCGCTGCATAGAGTCTGGCAAACACACTCTATCGGAGGCACAGATGGCGCACACGGTAGGCGATTTCATCGTCGAAAGGTTGCATCAATGGGGCGTGCGACGCATGTTCGGCTACCCCGGCGACGGCATCAACGGGGTGTTCGGCGCACTGCGCCGCGCGGACGGCAAGATCGAGTTCGTGCAGGCCCGCCACGAGGAAATGGCGGCATTCATGGCGAGCGCGCACGCGAAGTTCACGGGCGAGCTCGGCGTGTGCATCGCGACGTCGGGCCCCGGCGCCGCGCACCTCGTCACGGGCCTTTACGATGCCAGGCTCGACCATATGCCCGTGCTCGCGATCTGCGGCCAACAAGCGCGCGCGGCGCTCGGCTCGCATTACCAGCAGGAAGTCGATCTCGCCTCGCTACTCAAAGACGTAGCCGGATCGTATGTGCAGCAGGCGAGCGTGCCCGCGCAAGTGCGGCACATGGTCGATCGCGCCGTGCGCATCGCGCTCTCGCAGCGCCGCGTGACGGCCATCATTCTGCCCAACGATTTGCAGGAACTCGAGTATTGCCCGCCGCCGCGCAAACACGGCACGGCGCATTCCGGCGTCGGCTACTCGCGGCCGCGGATCATGCCCGAGCCTGCCGATCTGGCCCGCGCGGCCGAAGTGCTCAACGCCGGCCGCCGCGTCGCGATGCTGGTGGGCGCGGGCGCTTTGCATGCCACCGACGAAGTGATCGCCGTGGCCGAACGATTGAAAGCGGGGGTGGCGAAGGCGCTCTTGGGCAAGGCCGTAGTGCCGGATGAATACCCCTGGGTGACGGGTTCGATCGGTTTGCTCGGCACGAAACCGAGTTGGGAGCTGATGACGCATTGCGACACGTTGTTGATGGTCGGCTCGGGCTTTCCGTATTCCGAATTCCTGCCGAAGGAAGGCGATGCGCGCGGGGTGCAAATCGACATCGGCGCCGACATGTTGAGCCTGCGCTATCCGATGGAAGTCAATCTCGTGGGCGATAGCGCGGAGACGCTACGCGCCCTGTTGCCGCTGCTCGATCAAAAGACCGACGACGCATGGCACAAGCGCATCGAAGGGTGGACCGCGGAATGGTGGGAGACGCTCGATAAGCGCGCGATGGAATCGGCCAAGCACGGCGTCAATCCGCAGCGCATTTTCACCGAGCTTTCGCCGAAGTTGCCGAACGAGGTGATCTTGACGAGCGACTCGGGGTCATGCGCGAACTGGTACGCGCGCGATCTGAAGATGCGGCGCGGGATGATGTGCTCGCTATCGGGCGGGCTCGCGTCGATGGGCGCGGCCGTGCCCTATGCAATCGCAGCGAAGTTCGCGCATCCGGATCGCCCCGTGATTGCATTCGTGGGCGACGGCGCCATGCAGATGAACAACATGGCCGAGCTGATCACCGTGGCCAAGTATTGGCAGCAATGGAAGGACGGCCGCTGGATCTGCATGGTGATGAACAACGAGGACCTGAACCAAGTGACGTGGGAGCAGCGCGTCATGGAGGGCGATCCGAAGTTCGAGGCGTCGCAGGAACTGCCGAACGTGCCGTACCACCGTTTTGCGGAATTGATCGGGCTGAGGGGGATTTACGTCGATACGCCCGAAGCGATCGGCCCGGCATGGGACGAAGCGCTCGCGGCGGGCCGTCCCGTCGTGCTCGAAATCAAGACCGATCCCGAAGTGCCGCCGCTGCCGCCGCACGTCACGCTCGTGCAGGCCCGCAAGTTCGCGCGCACGTTGATGGAGGGCGATCCCGAAGAGGGCAGCGTCATCGTCAATACGGCGAAGCAGGTCATGGCCTCGGTTTTGCCGGGGAAGAAGGAATAGCCGATCGATCCGATCCGCAGGTTCAGAACGCCACGATGAGCTTGGCTTCGGCGCCGTAGTCGGCAGCGTGGTGCGCATATTGTCCCGAGTAGTCGATGCTCAAGGTCACCGCACGGCTCAATGCCAAATCGACGCCCGCGTCCACGCTCGCGGCGTCGCGGGCGATCGGCACGCCCGCGATGGTGAAGGCGCTGCCGCCCGGGAACGCGAACGATGACAGCGGTCTCGTATCGCCAGCGGCATTACGCCAGCCGAGCGTCGCATGCACAGTCGTCTTCCAACCGTGGAACACATAGGCTTTTTCGCCCCTGACGCCCATCGTGGAGAACGTGACGTTGCTCGTGCTCCCGGGGCTAGTCAACGCCGCGGCGCTGCCCGTCCCCGTTTCGGTGAAGGCGTTCGTATGCAGGTCGATCGTTGCGAGGTCGATGAAGGGCTCGAGCGTGAGCGCGGGGAAGACGAGACGGTAAGCGGCTTCACCGAACGCTTGCATGGTTTGCGCACCGTAATGCGAGTTCAGATCGGCGGCGAACCCCGGGAAGGCGATCGAGCGATGCGTATCGATGTCGTGCCAGGCGTAGCCCAAGCCGAAGCGCAAACCGAGCGGTCCCCATTGCGATCCTGCGTAGAGCGCCAGATCGCCATTCACGATGGAGCCGGACGCGTTGCGCGCGTCCACATCGAAGCGCGAGTTGCTGGCGCCCGCCATGACGCCGACGCGCCAGTTTCGCATCACCGGGGTGTCCGCGCCGACGAACAAGCCGCCGCTGGAGCGGCTGTAAGTCGCTGCGTTGCCGTCGCCGTCCCACTGGTTCCATGCGCCGGCGCCTTGCGCCCAGAAGGCTACGCGTTTCGCACCGGCGGCCAGCGGTAGGAAGCCGTCGCCGGTGGAGGCGACCTGCGTCGCCATGGCCGCGCCGACATCGTCGAAGGCGACGCGCAGCCGGGCCACGGCGGCGTCGCGAGGGATGCGGCTGTCGTCGATCATCGCGCTCTTTTGCGAAGCATAGGTGTCGCCGGACAGCGCATCGAGCGCGCGGCGCGCGGTGGCGTCGTCGGGCGCGGCTGCCAGGGCGTTGTATAGCGCGTTGCCTTGGCCGAGGCTTTCCACGCCGCCGCCGGTGGCGCATTGGTTCGGCGTGAGCGCGACGCTGCAGAATGCGGCGTTATTGCGCGCCGAACCGATGTAGACGTGATTAGCGTCGTAGGCGAGCGACAGGTCGACGAACGGCAAGTTCTGCGTCAGGCCGTCGAACTTGCCCGCGACGCCGCCGTTTGCCGCTACGATGGTCCACTGGCTGGCGGGCGTATAGACGCCCCCCGCTTTGACGGCCTCTACCGTACCCCCGTTGATCGTGACTTTGCCGCTGCTGGCGATGAGATCGCCGCTTTGATTCGGGCTGATGTCGACGGCATAGGTCGAACCGGCATTGAAGGTCAAGTCGCCGTTCACGTGCAGCGTGCCCGGCGAATGCCCCGGGGCGATGACGCCGCCTGCCGCGACCGTGGTCGTGCCCACGGTGCCCGTGCCGGCCAGCGTGCCGCCTGCGAGCACCGACAGGATCCCGCCGAGCGTGCCGTCGACCGCCAGGGTGCCGTTCGCGACAGCGGTCGTGCCTGTGAATGCGGTCGAATCGCCGGTCAAATCGGTGAGCCCCGCGCCGATCTGCTGCACTTTGCCGTTGCCGCTGATCTTTCCGTCGAAGACGATGGCATCGGAGCGATCGAAGGCCAGCGTGCCGTTATCGGCTACGTCGCCCGCGATCGAACCGGAGGCGCCGCCGTCTCCCAGTCGCAGCGTCCCGGCCGAGATCGTCGTGCCGCCTTGATAGCTGCTGTCGCCGGTCAGCACGACAGTGCCGGCGCCGGCTTGCGTCACGCTGCCGCTGCCGCTGATCGCGCCGGCCAGCGTCCAAGCGTCGGAGCGATCGAAAACGAGCTTGGCGTCATTGTCGATATCTCCAACGATCGAGCCCGAGGTCCCGCCGTTGCCCAATTGCAGCGTTCCTGCCGCGATCTCCGTGCCGCCCGCGTACGTATTGTTCGCACTCAGCGTTAGCGTGCCGGCGCCGCTTTTCAGCAACCCTCCGGCGCCGCCGACGACGCCTGTCAACGCGAGATCGGCGTCCGTCTTCAGTTCGCCGCCACTGGCCCCGAGCGTGACGCTGCGCGCGGAGGTGAGTCTTGCCGTGCTCTCGAGCGTGCCCCCATCGAGCGTGAGCGCACCGGAAGCCGCGCCCAGATTCGCGTCCGATGCAACCGACAGCGTGCCGCCTTCGACGAACGTGCCACCCGTATAGCTGTTTGCCCCCGATAGGACGAGCGTGCCGTTATCGGTTTTTTCCAACGCGCCCGAGCCCGTCAGCGGCGCGGCGATCGTCGCGGTAATGCCCCGGCTGATGGCGCCGCCTCCCGTGCCCACGCGGATGATCGTCGGCGTGTTGGCGAGCGTGACCGGGCCGCCGTCGAGCACGTAGCCATCTGCTGCGAACTGCATGCCGGCGACGGAGACGGCGCCGGCGCTGTCGTCCACCGTGACGGTCCCCGCTTGTCCGGCGAAGACCGCGAATTGGCCCGCTTGCCAGGGCGCATTGACGGCGCCGCTTGCGCTCGTCCAATTGTCGTTCGCCGTGTTCCAGATGCCGCTGCCGCCATCCACTGCGCCGTTGTTGTGGTTCGCCGCATTGCCCCCGTCCCAGAAGTTGACCGCCGCGCCGCCGGTGTTGACTAGATTGACCTGGTGGAGGATCGACGTTTGCACGGACACGTCGCTCGAACTGATGCCGGCGGGAACGCGGTCGATCTGCAAGCCGTTGTCGGTTAAGTTGCCCGCATAGTCGAACAAGCGATAAAGCCCCGGGCCGAAGCCGCCGAGGTCCGTGACATCGAGTGCGCCCGCGAGCGTGAGATTGCCCGCCACGTTGAACAGCCCCGCCGAACCGTCCGGCGCGCCGAGCGAGGCGTTCACCGACGAGTTGCTCGACAAGGTCAGGTTGCCGCCGAAATCGAGCACGTCGCCTTGCCGGCCCGCGAGCGTTCCCGCCCCCACCGTAGTGTCGCCTGCGATCGTGCCCGTGCCTTTGAGCGTACCGCCGTTGACGGTCACGGCGCCGCCGAGTTCGCCGTTGACGGAAAGCGTGCCTGCATTGACCGTTGTCACCCCGGAAAAACTGCCGCTATTGCCGGATAGGGTCACGACGCCTGCGCCGCTTTGCACGATGCTGCCGGCGCCGCTGATGGCGCCGCTGTAGGAGAACGCCCTGCTATCGTTGAACAGAAGGGTGGCGTTATCGACGATGGCGCTAACGAACGAACTATCGAAGCCGTTGCCGATCGCGAGCGTGCCGCCCGCGATCGTAGTGGACCCTGAATAGGTGCCTGCGCCGGTGAGGGTCAGCGAGCCCGATCCCGTCTTCGTCAAGCCGCCCGCGCCGTTGATCGTGCCTGCGAGCGCGAGCGCAGCGTCGGTTTCGAATGTGCCGCCGCCGCCGTTCAATGCGATCGTGCGCGACGAATGAAAGGCCGCCGTGTTCTCGAGCGTCCCGCCGTTGAACGAGAGTGCGCCCGTGCCGAGATTGGCGTCCGTCGATACGGATAGCGTGCCGCCGCTCAGAAGCGTGCCGCCTGCATAGGTATTGATGCCCGAGAAGACTTGAGTGCCGCCCGCGATTTCGACGCCGCCGGCGCCCGAGACGTTGCCGGCGAAGTTGCCCGCATCGACGGGGGTGCTGCCACCTTGGCCGTTGGTCAGGACGAGCGTTTTAGCGCCGAGCGCGACGGCGCCCGTCGAAGCGCCCGATAGGCTTTGAATGCTCGTGCTGTTTGCCGCAACGCCGGATACATCGAGCGTGGCGTCGACGCTCACGTTGCTCGCGGGCGAGAGATCGCCGTCGGCGCCGAGCTTGAGCGTGCTTTGTTCGATGGCCCACGGATGACCGTCGCCCACGCGGCCCGTGACGGTCCAAGTGCCGAGGCCGGTTTTTTCGTATTCGGCGAAGCCTTGGTATTGCGCTGCGCTGGACGTGTTGTCGAGCGCGGTGACGATCTTCGACAGGTCGAACGTGCCGTCCGCCGGACCGCCCAGCGCGAGGATGTTGCCGCCCCCGGCTGCAATGGCCTTGCCGCCGACGATGGCGCCCGCTTGCAGCACGAGCGTATTTCCGTTGCCGTCGATCCTGACCGCGACGCCGCCAGGCGCGGCTTGCGTTGGGTCCGTCAGCCGCCATCCTCCCTCCATGTCCCCGCCATTGGCGTCGATGAGGGTATTGCCGTCGCCGTGAACGTGGACGCCGGTCGCGAGCGCCGCGTTGCCCGCCGAAGCGCCGGGGTTGATGAGGCCCCGGTTGACGAGCGTGTTGTTGCTGCCAAAGATGTCGATGCCGTCGCCGCCGCTGCCGTCCGGGATCGCGCCTACTCCGGAGGCTCCCGTGCCGCCGTTGAAGCCCGTGCCGACACTCAGGCCGATGTTGGTGATCGTCGCGCCGTCGCTGCTGACCACGACGGCCGCGGCGCCGTTGCCGCCGGATTGCCCGCCCCAGCCTCCGCTGATCTGATAGGTGCCTTCCGCGTTGAACGTGAACCTCTGGCCCTGGAAGTACAGGCCGACGCCGCCGCCACCGCCCGCGTTCGCCGATGTGCCGGGGCCGCCCCTGCCGCCGTATACGTTGTTGCCGTCGACGACCAGCGTGCCGCCGGTGAAGATCAACGCCGCGCCACCGCCTCCGGCGCCGGCCGACCCGCTTGCGCCGCCTGCGCCGCCTCGCACCGTGGAGCTGCCGGGTGGGCCGATCGCCAAGTCGCCGGAAGTCATGACGACAGCGGCTGCGCCGCCCCCGCCGCCGATACCGGCTCCGCCGTCGGCCCCGTTTGCCCCCGTCACCGGACCGCTGAACGGCGAGTTGGTGACTTGCGTCATGCCGCCGCAGCCCGTCAGATAGACGTTGACGTCGCACGTTGCGCCCGCGCCGTCGCCGCCCCGCTGCAGCGTCCCGGTCAGGCCCGCCGTCGAACCGACGCTGCCGCCGGCCCCGCCGCCGTTGTTGCCGCCGCCGCTGCCGCCGTTGCCGGACGCCGCCGACGCACCGGCCCCGCCTCCGGCGTTGACGACTTGTGCAACACAGGGGGAGATCCCGGACACGGTGATCGCACCGGCCATTGATAAAAGTGCTGCGCAAGCGCGCAAACGAGGCATCGTCGGACTAGGCGAGCACTTGGCGCCATGCGGGCGGTGCGACGCGCAACGAGCGGATTGGCCTGGGCCTGCGATGTCGTCGCAGATGCCCCGACCCGCGGCGTCTTGTCGTGGGGCGTTTCGAACCCCCGCTTTTGGTCGAATTTTCATGACTCGAATGGCGGCTTATTGGGAATCAAGGTCGGAGCGAGCGTGCTCAATAATTGAGAAGTGCTTCCAAAATTCGATCTTTGTCTTTTTGAATCGCTTTTGACAAATATCGATCTAGCATGGGTTGAAAGAAAATTGCAATATTATGGAGTGTGAGTGTGCGACATGTTCTTAAATAATGGGAATGAAATCGCCTTGTCCTTGTGTTAGGCGGCGCGAGAATCTTCTGAATCTTAGTAAGACCGTTCTGCGGAGATCGATGCCGCTTGCGAGGCGTTCTCGTTGAAATTCTAAATATTGCGGGTACCGTCGAGTTACAGAAATTTCAGATATTCCCGTCAATTGAGATGACTTGAGAAAGTTCGCAATTGCAGGTTTGACATCGAGGATACGTATCGAGAATATGGTGCCTACTGGGCGCCGCGAGAGACAGAGGGGCGACAGTGAAAGCGTCTTTTCCGGCACGCGCCAATCGATCGTCCCGCGGCAGGTCCCGAAGCAGCCAGCGCCCAATCATGGAGGCACTCCCATGTCGCACAGTGAACTAGGAACCAGCCAGGACCTTGGTGGCTCCGGAACCATCACCATCAGCCCCGCCGACGGTACGAAGCTGTATCGGCACCAGGGGCGCTATATCGTGGCGACCATCAAAAACGGCGACGTCGATATTCCAGCAGGCGCCATGATCGATTTCAGCGGGAGCCCGAGCGACCCCAGCGCCAACCTGATCGCGCTTCCCGGCGAGCAGCTGAAAGTGAAGATCGACATCGATCAAAGCGACAAAACGCAGGGTACCGCGAGGGTTTGCATTCGCCATGATCCATCCGACGGCACGAATCGGATAACGGTGGCGCCGGTGGCGTCCGGTTGGGGATCGGTCATCCCACCCGCGGCCCCAACTGCCGTGACATACACCGTCTTGGATTACGACCCGACGATCACCTTATCGGGTCCCACGCAGACCCTGCTTCCGCTGCCCAGCCATGCGGACGGCGACGAACTCGCTCCGGGCAGCGCGCAGGGCAAGTACACGACGCAGGTTTCCTGCAAAGTGGTGGATACCGTCATCGATCCGCCTACCGAAGTTTCGATTTCCGACTATGTAGTCGAATGGCATGAAGGGGGATTGAAGTCCTCGGGGCTTTTCAGCGCCTTGGTCAACGCTTATACGTCGGCCACGGCGACCTATGATGACCGCCTGGCGATCGGTGACGGGTCGCTCATCTACAATTCGCAGCAAGATGGCTATTACGTTCGCATGGTCACGAACAGCGAAGGGGTGGCGAGCCTTTACTTGGTTGCAAAAAGCAGTAGCCTCGCACTGGCAAGCAGCGTAATTCCCCAGTACGATTTCACGGATTTCACGCCGCTGCCATTGTCGTTCCTGATCGTGAATTCGGGCGACACGCAGATTTCCGGGTATAGCCCGATCGTTGAAGGCGTGACGTCGATCGATACGGGCAGCGGCACGGAATATTGGTTGGATTTCGCCACGCTCACCGACCCGCCCAACGTCAAAGCCGATATCAACGCTTATCAATATCAAAGGCCGGGCGATCAAGTCTATCTGGTCGTGAACGGCGCGATCGTCGCCGGTCCCCATATCGCCCCCAACGGCGACTCCTGGACATGGAGCCCCACGTTTCCCGACAGCCTTTGTCACAGCAACGAGGGACCCAATGCAGGCGATCTGAACCAGGTGCTTTTCGTTGTCGCCAATCCCGGTTCGGGAGAGATCCTGCCGAGCGGGATCAATGGCTTTTATGGCACGGGCGAGAATCAACCGGGCGTGCCGCAAGCCGGGCCGCTCGAGACACCTCGGCTATTCCCGGCGACGGGACACATCAGCTTAGCGTGGCTCAAGGCAAACGGCGTGGCGATCACGGTCGACCTGCAGCAGTCTTCTCAAGACTACGGCTGGACACCGAAAGCGGGCGACCGGTTGACGGCGGTCGCATTCATGAGGGGCTACGGCCCCGGCGGTCGCAAGCCGAAATCGGGCTCTGCGAGCGCGACCGGCATGACGCTTGGTCCTAGCAACTTCGGTCCCAACGCCGCGACTACGGTAACGCTGCCGTTTCCCGATATCACGAAATTCGAGGGATACGATTCGCAGCAGGATCCGAAATTCGCGAATAGCATGTGCTATATCGTCTATACGGTTCAACCGGTGGGGCAGCGCTATCCGCTCAATTCCGGCGTACTGTCGGTCATATTGAATACGGCGAATCGAAGCTGACGAGTCGGATCGTTATCGCTCGTTCCGAGCGAGCGGCGGCTCCCCATGCACTGCGGTGGCCGCCGCTTGCACACCACGCTTGGGTCATTTCGAGGAAAGCGTACCCATGGGCAGCGACAACCGTGAAGCGACGGCGCCTCCTACCGGCACGCCGGCAATCATCAGTACCGCGCAGGCGGCTTATTATGCCGAGGGCACTTCGCTGCAACCCTGCTGTTGGGTCAACGTGTACGGCCCGCCGGGCGATACGATGGTGTGCAACGTGTCGGAAAATGCGACGCTGCTCGTGCCGCCGCCGCAGTCCTATGACGGCGATGGCGCCTCTTACGGTACGGGACCCTACAACGCGATCCTCGACGTGAATGGGATGGCTTCGTTCATCGTCAGAGCGCAATTCCCATCGCCGTCGATCAATGCGCGATCGAACCTGCTGTTGGTGACCGCGTCTGCGAGGGACCCGCGTGGCGGCCCTCCGCTGTTCGGGTACCCGACGTTTCAACCGTACACGGACGCTAATCCGCAGAACCTCAAAACCGAGCATTTCGTCGCGTATAACTATACGACCGGCGCGCCTGCCGACGGCCTCACGCCTTGCTGCATCTACGTGAAGGCCGATAGCGCGAAGTGGGGTGTCGTCCAAATCGACATCGTCACCAAGAATTCGCTCGCCAAAGTGGTCGGAGCGACGCGCGAAGGCTGGGTCAATTTGCAAAGCGACGGCAGCGCCGTGATCGTGCTTACCGATATCAAGGCGGAAATCGTGCAATTCACGATCGGCTTGCCGCATGCTCCCGGAACCGATCAGCTCAAGCCGTTCACGGTGAATTTTTGTGAATATCCGGGCTATCCAGCGCCGAGTTCGCAGGATCGAGCGAGTGCGGCATGAGCTTCGAAACGGCAGCGTGCGAGGCGCTATCGGGGTTGGATATCGTCTTGGTTCCACCGAGTCTCCCGCAAGCCGGTCAGGACGGTGCGATCGATATCGGCGCGCTATCGCCCGGCGAGATGATCGTCGTCCGAATTCCGAATGGTCAGGATTTTTGGCATCCCACGCCGGGCGATACCGTTTGGGCGTATCTCGACGATTTACCTTCCGAAATCGCGGTCGTCGTGGACAGCGTGGATCGGCTTTCCTGGGATGCGAAGTTCGATCCGAGCAAGGTGCCGGATGGATCGTACGTCGCGACATATAAAAAGACGAACCTAGTAGGCGATGTCGCCCCCTCTCTGCCTATTCCGGTCATGATCAAAGGGTCCACGGCTCAGCGCTATCCCGGGCCCATCTTTCCCGATGCCGCGAACGGCGTATTGCTTTACGCGAAGATTTCCGGACAAAACGGAGCGAGCCTCGACACGCAATATCTATTGCAGCTAGGCGATGAGGTGACGTTCTACTGGCAAGGTTTCGATATCTGGGGAAACGAGATTCCGGAAGCGGCCTACGAGACGTCCCCGTCGTTGAAGGTCGGTCAGCGCGATGTGGGCAACGGTTATGCGTCGGATACGATCCCTTTGCGTTGCATCCAACCGCTCGGCAACCTGGGTTCGGGCGTCGCCTATTACGAGGTGCTGCGCGAGGGCGTGACGCATCGTTCGCTGCCTACCAGGGTCGAAATTTCTTGGTCCGACATCACTGCGTTGCAGGTGACGTCCACGGTAGGCGCACCGTTGATATCCCCGCAACTGCCCAACTTCAACCCTTGCAATTGCGGCACCGTATTCGGCGAGCCCGGGCTGGACGTGACGATTTACGTGTCCGGCGGCGCGATCGTCGAGGCGGGCCCGAGCGACCCGACGACTTATCGAACGCGGCTCAATGGCGCCGGCCTGGCCAGCTTCAGTGTGTCGTCGAGCAACGAACGCACCGTTGCGATCATCGCTCGCTCCGATGCGATGGTGGGCAAGCCGCCATTGGCAACCACGACGTTCGACAACTATCTGGACGGAAGCGCCGCGGGCATCGAAGGGTACATCTATACCACCTACGTGCCGAGCGACGGCGTGACGGCCTGTTCGATCTTCTTCCAAGTGATGCCCGCTTTCGTCAATCAAACGGTGACGGTCACGATCGTCGACGAAAACAGTCGAGCGATGGTGGTGGGCGCCGAGAAAGATACGCCCCATACCCGTACGATCTGGCTATATGACGACGGCAGCGGGTTCGCGCAGATCGTCGACACATGCGCGGAGAAAGTCAATGTGACTTTGACGGTGACCGGGCAGCCGCAATCGGTCCAATTGCCCGCGCCGGTGGAATTCATTTCGTTTCCAACGGCTTCATCGGCCGAAGCGGTCCAACGACCGGTATCGTCAATCCATGGGGTCGTCCATGAATGAATCGACAGACTCGCTTGCGTCGCAGCCGGCCGGCGAGGCCGATGCTTCGGGCTACACCCTTTCCCTCGATATTCCGCCAGTGGCCGACGGCGAGATGACCAATCGAGCGTGCGCGAAGCTAACGCTCGACGATTGGCTCGAGCCGCAGGAAGTCGTTGTCTTCCAAATCACGAGCGGGTCGGCCGTATTCGATGATGGAACGACCGAAAAGGTCGGTCCGGCAACCGACGCGTTCGGTCGCTCATACGTGACGTTTACCGACACGGTGTCCGAGTCTGGCGAGATGCAAGCTTGGATGAAGCGCAACCCGAGCGTTGGCAGCACGGCGCCCTATACGTTCCGCGTCGGGCAGGGCTATGGTGTGCGATTGGGCTCGCTCACGGACGAGGAACCGGCAGACGGCGAGGCCGAGAACGCGGGACGCGCCATCGTCACGCAAAACGGCGAAAAGCTCGCACAGCCGCAGATCGTGAAGTTCGAATTCGATCGCGCAGCGTCGACCCTCTTCGATATAACCAAGCCCGCAGGATACGTTCAACCGGATTCCAGCGCCACCGTCCTTAATGTAAAAACGCATTTCGACGAACAGACGCGCAAGGACATCGCAGATGCCTATTTCCACGATACGGTTGCAGAAAACGTCACGTTGACGGCAAGTCTCGTCGATCACTCCGAAGTGCCGGCCGCAGCGCAAGTCTTCGAATTCGTCACGCCCAGTTCGCCACCGGTCTACGGCCTTGCGCTGTATGCGATCACGCGCAGTGGCGAGGTCGCAGACGGAATTGCCGAGAACCTCGCGCGAGCCGTCATCAGCTGCAGCGACGCAACGTCCCAAGTCGAGCGAATCGTAAAATTCGAATTTTCGCCCGGATCTTCCGCAACGTTCAATATTCAGGGGTCGTCTTACATACAGCCGAATTCCACCAGCGCCGTCCTGTATGTGAAGGCGCGCCCGCTATACGGCTACCACATCGCGCAAGCGTGCTTCGCCGATACCTCTCCCGAAGCGGTCACGGTCATCGCCTCCCTCGTCGACCATCCGGAGGTGGAGCCCCAAACGCAACCGTTCGAGTTTTTTCCGCCGCCATCGGGCTTGAACTTTTCGCTCGTATCGCTCACACGCGACGGCCAACCGGCGGACGGAAAAGCCGAGATTCACGCTCGAGCGATCGTTACCTGGAACGGTCTGCCGCCCAAAGATTGGACGCTCGCCGTGCGATTTCTGTTCATGAGTGGATCGCCGAAGTTCGATACGACCAAGCCGACGGATTGCGGTTCGGTTCAACCCAATTCGACCAGCCGGATGCTGTTCGTGGTGCCGAGTTACGTGGGCGAGCTGAATCAGGTCGTCGCCGACGCGTACTTCACCGATACCATCCCGGAGTGGGTCATCCTTCAGGTTGCCAACTCCGTGGGCTCTTGCCCCGCGACGAAGTTCTTCACCTTTTACGATCCGCCGGTCCAGCAGCGATCTTCGCTGCCGCACGGGGACGACGAACACTAACCGCGCCGCGGGGCGAGCAACCGCGCGACGCCCAAGCCCAACGCGAGCGCCGCGAGCACCGCCGCGCCGCGATGGGTGTCGATCCATAGCGAGGCGCATGTCGACTTCGCTTCCTTGCTGAAAGAGCCACGCATGCTATGCAGTCCCGGGACGGGCTGCCACAGGTCGACCGCATGGCCGGGATCGGTGGCGCTCTTGCGTTGCTGCGCTTTGAACCCGCGTTTGGCCAGATAGCGATCCAACAAGCCCGGTGCGATTTTGTTGGCGACGATCGCTTTGATGGACGAAAGCCCTACATACAGTTCGCGGCGGGGATGCCGCGCGGCCCATACGATCGCGCGTGCCGCCACTTCCGGTTCGTAGACGGGAGCGACCGGGCGCGGCGCCCCAGGCATACGGCTGGCCGCCCAATCGAATTGGGGCGTATTGAGCGCGGGCATCTGCACCATGGTTACCCGCACGCGGCTTTCGTCATGCATCAATTCGCATCTCAATGCGTCGGTGAACCCTCGGATCGCATGCTTGGCGCCGCAATACGCCGATTGCAGCGGAATGGCGCGGTAGGCGAGGGCCGAGCCGACTTGCACGATCACGCCTTTGTTGCGTTCGGTCATGCGCTTGAGCGCGGCCATCGTTCCCCAAACGTATCCCAGATAGGTCACTTCGGTGATGCGCGCGAACTCGTCGGCGGTCATGCCCGCGACGGGCGCGAACATCGTCACCATGGCGTTGTTGACCCAGACGTCGATGGGGCCGAGTTCGTTCTCGATGCGCTCGGCGGCGGCTTCGACCGCTTGCACCGAGCTCATGTCGGTGGCGATGGTCAATGCACGCACGCCGTAGCCGCGGGCGATCTGCGCGACTTGGGAGAGCGCTTCTTCGTCGCGGGCGAGCAGGGCGACATCGGCCCCCTGTTGGGCGAAGGCGAGCGCTGCGGCGCAGCCTACACCCGCGCTGGCGCCGGTGATGACTACGATGTTCGGAAAACGACGCGAGTGCGGCATGCCGGGCTCCTGGGAAGGGTTCTATTGTCCGCGAGTCGCGATGTCATGCGCGAGCCGCCGGGTAGCAAGCCGCATATGCCGTGCCACGCTTGTCTGCACGGTGTAGTCGCCGTACTGTTGGCATGTTTGACAACAGTCAAAATTGTTGGCATGATCGCCAACATGAAAGCACGACTGATCCACCGTGACAGGATGGCATTCGACGACGGCGCGATCCTCGAGATGGTGATTTGGGAAGTGCCTGAACCGGTCGAAGGCGGTTCTCATCGTTATAAATATCGATTGTTCTACGGCTACCCCGGCCACCGGCTCGTTGGATACGACAATGAGCGGCCGAAGGATGATCATCGGCATGTCGATGGCGTCGAAGAACCCTATCGTTTCACCGGGCCGCAGGACCTAATTGGGGCGTTCATCGCGGAAGTCAAGCGCAGGAGGACACTATGAAAACCGCCATTATTCGCATCCGTCGAGATACGGCCACAGCGCTCGCGGAAATGAGCGAGCGATTCGTTCAATCCTGGCACGACGGCAAATCCGACACCGATACGTTCGAGTTCGAATCCCCTAGGGCGTTGTTCTCCGTACTGACTCCAAAACGGTGGGAACTCATCGAACGCCTGCAGGCGCTCGGCGAGATCAGCCTACGTGCGCTCGCGCGTAGTCTGTCGCGAGACGTCAAGCGAGTTCATGAAGACGTCGCGATATTGCTGGAGTGGGGCCTCGTACAACGCACGCCCGAAGGGAAGATCCATGTGCCGTACGAAAAAATTCATACTGAGTTCGACCTGTTAGCCGCGGCCTGACGATTCGCGCCAGGCGGCCTCGCGCCCAAAGCGCGCAGGCGCTCCGTCACCCGGCGGCTATCCGTGCGAGTATCCGTTCCCGGTTCGCTCCAAGCTGATCACCTGTTCGGCGCGCGAGCCATTGCGCTCTTTCACCTCGACCGTCCCGTGATAGGCCACGCGCCAGCCCGCTCGTGTCGCGATGACCGGCACGTTGCCGCTCGGGCGGCTGTCGAGATCGACCAGCCCCACAGGTGGCACCGGCATATTGTTTTCAAGGGTTGCGTTGGAATTGATGACGTTGTCCTGCCACATCGAGGCCCCGCGTCGCGCTTCGAGACCCTTGCCGTCCGTATCGACGGTGTCGTCCGACGCCGCCATGCCCGCATTGTCGACGGACACGGTCCGCGCATTGGCTCGCGCGACCGGATCGGGACTGTCGATATCCTTCGTGCCATGCTCGATCGACGGCAACGGGGCGGGCTCCTTGGCCGCCACCGATGCGGGCGAGGTCGTACCCTTGTTCTGAGCGAATTCGCGCCCTTGCGTCTTCGCATCGGGCATATCACCCGCGGCCGGCGTCTTCGCCGGGCTCTTGGCCGCGATTTCGTTTTGCTGGCTCTGAGTTGGATTGTTCTGCGCGTTTTCCACGGTAGCTGTCCTCTGAAAGTTGGACGTCCTGCGGAATTTCGCGCAACGATCATGCCCGTGGGACCGCCTCGCTCCCTCACAGTTCGCCGCGCGAGCGCAATGCCGCGATGCGATCGGCCGTGCGGCATGCGATGGCTTGAATGGTCAACGATGGATTGACGCCGCCGACCGTTGGAAACACGGAACCATCGCAGATCCAAAGGTTCGGAATATCCCAACTGCGGCAGTCGGCGTTCACGACACTCGTGCGCGGATCGTCCCCCATGCGCGCGGTGCCGTTCAAATGGCACGTATCGTCCTCCTGACGCCACACTTCTTTCGCGCCGGCGGCCTCGAGCGCATTCGTCATGAAATCGAGCGCATGTCGAACCAGACGCTTATCGCTGTCGCAAAGTGAATGCGTGATGCGTGCGATCGGCAAGCCGTAAGCATCTTTCTCGTCGGCAAGCGTGACGCGATTCATTTCCTGCGGGAGCGTCTCGCCGACGATCTTCAACCCTGCTTGATGGTTGTATTTCTCCATCTCGCGATGCAGTGCTTCGCCCCAAAGGCCCCGGCCAGTTTGCACGGCGGCCCACGCGTTCGGCAACGGACCTTGGCTCATATAGCAGTAGCCGCCGAAGAAGTCCTTGCCCTCATCGGTGTAATTCCAGTGCTCGGTCATCGCCAGCGAAGGCGGACCTTTGTACCAGCGGATCTCTTCGTCCATCAGGCCCCACACGGCTTGATTGGACTGCACCATCAGATTCTTGCCGACGAGGCCCGAGCGATTCGCGAGGCCATCGGGAAAGCGAGTCGTGGCCGACATCAGCAACAATCGGGGCGTCTCGATTGCATAACCGGCCACCACCACATTGCGGGCGGGCTGAAATTGCCAGCGTCCCTCGCGAAAATATTCGACGCCGCGAGCGCGATCGTGCTCGTCGAGCACGATGCGTCCCACCATCGACAGGTCGCGAATTTCCGCCCCCGCTTTCACGGCGCGGGGAATCCACGTGACGAGTGCGCTTTGCTTCGCATTCGTTGCACAACCGGTCACGCAAAAGCCGCGATAGACGCACGGGTGGGACTTGCCGCGCGGCGCCGAAACGGTGGCGAGCGGCGTGGGGGTCCACGGGATGCCCAGCGCGTCGCAGCCGCGCGCGAGCACCAACGCGGCTGCGTTCAGTTCGTGGGCGCGGTAGGGGTAGCGAGGACGATGCGGCCCCCAGGGGTAATTGACGGGACCGGAAATCTTCAGCGCGTCTTCGACGTAAGCGTAATAGCGCCACATCTCGCGCCAATCGATGGGCCAATCCGCGCCGTAGCCCAGCAGGCTGCGCGCCTTGAACCATTCGGGACGAAAGCGCAGCGATACCATCGCGAAGTGGACCGTGCTGCCCCCCACCGCTTTACCGCTGTTGTTGCTGCCCATCTTGAGCGGCTGTTCGCCATCGCAAATGCGCTCGTCGGTCCAGTACAGCTTCGATTGATGGGTCTCGTCGGAAGCGAATTCCTCGAGCGGTCGCCACCAAGCCCCGGCGTCGAACGCCACCACACGGAAGCCCTGTTCGGCCAAGCGGCAAGCGAGCGTGCCGCCGCCCGCCCCGGTGCCGACGATCGCGAAATCGACTGCGTCGTCTTGCCGGTACTCCTGCATCGGCACCCATCCGCCCACGGTGAACACGTCGGGCGCACGCCCGTCCTTGCCGCGCGGGGTGTGTAGTGCGTCATCGCGCACGGCGGTTCTCCTCGAGCGCGCGCGCTTCGTCCCCGGGCGTGGCTTCCGCCGCTTCCCACGGATCGCGCCGGTTCGCCTGCATCCGCACATAGCCGCGCGGATTCGCGGGCCCGCCGAAGCCGATCTCGTTCCAGGCCTGCGGATGCGCATAGTACGCGCTGACAATGTCATTGAGCACACGCAAGCTGAAGAAGACATCGCACGCCATGCCTTCCCACGCGGGGTCGGCCAGCTCGCCCCGCTGCATGCGCGTCACCAGTTCGCGTCGATGCATATCGTCGATGTCGGCAAACGCCGCGCCGTGAGCGCGACGGCTCTCGGCGTCGAGCGCGGCAAGGCCGATGCGCCATGCGTCGCGCAGGGGGGGCAGCCGCGCGTCGCGATAGCCATCGCGGCCGTCATGAAGAAGCTTCATATCGACGAGCGCCGCGACTGGCACACTCGCTTGGCTCCAATCGAGGCGGCCGGTTTGTGTGCCGTCCTCGGACGCGGTCGTTTCTTGCGGCGCGGCGCGTGAGTGCGGAACGATCACCGCGCATAGCACATCGAGTGCGCGCCACTGCACATCGTTGCAAAAGCTCGGGGTGTTGCGCTGTGCGAGCCGCGCGTCTATCACCTCACGCGTCGCGTCGTCCCACGACGGCGTGTCGCGCTTGCGCATGACGTCATAGCCCGGATAGCGCGTGCGGCGCTCGGTGTTCATCGTTCCGTGTCCCTCAAACGCAACGCGGCGAGGCCCGCGGTTGCCAGTGCGGTGAAGCTCGGTGGCGCAGGCAGCGGCGGTCCGCTCAAAAGGTTTTGCGACCAATTGCGCCAGCCGCCTTGATTGCGCGCGACGCCGCGGATGTGAAAACCGACGCCGATCGCCCCGAGTGCGGCTGTCATCCGCAACCATAGGCGGGTCCACCAATTCGTCCGGGGCGGCCCGAGCGCGGCGCGCGCGAGCAGCGCGGCGGCGATCGGCGGCACGGTCACGGGCGCATACATGGCCGGGTTTTGAAAGGCACCCCGAAAATGCAGCAGCGCGACTTCACCCACGGTGCCTGCCATGCCCGCGGCCGCGAACAACGCGAGCGCTTTGCCCGCCGGCATGCCGAACAATTGCGGGTCGTGCCATGGTTCGTCGCGCAGCCGCTCGCCCACCGCGCCGAGCGCTCCGGAAAGCAGCAGCGACATCGGCGCGCCGAGCGGCGCGCCATAAAACAAGTTGTGCCAGTTGAATCGGCCCGGCCGTTTCGTGACGTTGTAAAGATGGAAGCCCGTGCCCGCGATACCGACACCGGCAGCCGCCAAATAAATGCCGTTGCGCACGCGGTGGCGATTACCCGCGGGATCGGCGCCCCCATGAAGGCCCGCAGTCAATGACAGCGCGCCGACGATGAGCGGTGCATACATCGCGCGGTTCTCGAACGAGCCGCGGTAATGCTCGACGGCCGAGTCCGCTAGCGCGGACCACGCAAGCAAGGCCGAACTGCGGTTGAATGCGCGGGCCGCATGGATGTGGGCATCCTGTTGCGTATGTGCATGCGCACGAGGTAGGACCGACGCACCCGCGTCGCGCACAGCGCGCAACGCGTGCGCGGCTGGCTCGCCGCGCTTCGTGTAGCGGGCCGCGGCGCCTTTGGTCAGCGCCGCGGCGGCTAACGCACTGGCGGTGAGGCCCAAGACGGCGACGATGCCGTCCGCCTTGCGATTCATGGGTGATGTTCTCCGTTCATAAGGCGTAGGGTGTCGCATCGGTGCGCTTGAACTCGAGACCGCAACCGGGGCGCGAGAGGTCGGGCGCGATCGCGCCGCGTTCGGCGCGCGGCGCGCCGTCGAACAACATCGATTCGATCCGTACGTGATCGTGAAACCACTCGATGTGCCGTAGCCGCGGGGCCGCCGCGGCCAAGTGGCGGTGCAGCGCCGGGGCGCAGTGCGCCGAGAGCGGAATGTGCCACGCGTCGCACAGCTGCGCCGCCTGCATGAAGCCGGTGACGCCGCCGCAGCGGGTAGCGTCCGCTTGCAGCACATCGACCGCCTGCGCTTCCAACATTCGGCGAAAATCGTCGCCTGTATACGCGTATTCGCCCGCTGCGATGTCCATCGAGGGCGGCGCAGCTTCGCGCACGAGACGCAGCCCAGCAAGATCATCCGACGAAACCGGCTCTTCGAACCACGCTACGCCCTCGCCTGCGAAGCGATCGGCGCACTGCAGCGCTTGGTTGACGGTGAGCGCGCCGTTCGCATCGACGAACAGTTCGGCGTCGCCGATCGCTTCGCGCGCGGCTTTCACGCGCTGCGGATCGCGCTCGGGCTGCGCGCCGATCTTCATCTTCACCGCGGCGCAACCATCCGCTTCGACCCAATGCGCCAACTGCTCGCGCAATCGGGCATCGTCGTAGCTCGTGAATCCTCCGCTGCCGTAAATCGGCACGCGCTCGCGCAGCCCGCCGCCGAGCAAGCGCACGAGCGGAACCTCCAGCAACTTCGCGTTGAGGTCCCACAGCGCGAAATCGAGTGCGGAGATCGCCGTTGCACACAGACCGGAGCGGCCGATGTTGCGCACACGACGCCATAGGCGCGCGGTCAACGCCCGCACGCGCGCCGCGTGCTCGTGAAGCAACGTCGTGGCTAACGTTTCCCTGATCAATGCGGCCGCGCTGGCGTCGGTGTAGGTATAGCCCAGGCCCGTGCATCCCCCCGCGTCGATTTCCACGACGACGAGCGTGGTCGACGTCCACTCGAACGTGCCGTCGGCTTCCGGTGCGTCGGTGGGAATTCGATAGGCGTGCGCGCGCACCGCGGCGATCGGCGTCACATCCAGCGCATCGGTCACGCGCGACGCGCAAGCGGTGGCTTGCGTTCGTGCGGGTGTGTTGCCGTAGGTATCGCTGGAAACGGGCCTCATTATCTTACCGGTCGTGCGGATGCGGGTGGGTGCATCGGGCAATGCTCGAAGGCGCGATGCTGTCGCCTTCGACGAACCAGCAAGCACTATGCCGCCAATTGCCATCCGCCGCCGAGTGCCTTGTGAAGCGTGGCGAGGTCGGTTTCGATTTGTGTTCGCGCCTGTATGTATTGCGCCCGTACCTGCGCCAATTGCCGTTGGGCATCGAGCACGTCGATGAACGAAGCTGACAAAGCCTTTTCGATAGCATCCGCGCGCAAGCGCTTTGTTGGGTATCCGCGGTGGTGGAGAGCGCATCCCGATACGCGAGGTCCGGTCGATAGAAGGCGAGCGCATGCGGCTCTGCGAGAAGCGCTCCGCGGCGACGATCGGCCGGGAACGCGAAGGCTTGCGGGGCTCGCGCCGCCGGGCATGCGTATTGCACGGCAACGCTCGTTTTCAAGCGTTGTGGAGGACAGGCCATGTCGAACGCAAGCGGCAAGCAATCGGATGAAAAGAGCCATGAAGAGGCGCGCATCGATCACGGGGTGGACGAAAGCTTTCCCGCGAGCGATTCGCCTGCCGTGGGTGGCGCCACGCGCATCGATCCGAAGCGATCGCCCAAGCCCGGCGAAGGCGGGGCGAGCGAGGACGGCGGCGGCAGCGACGACACGAAGGATTCGCGCGCCAAGCGCGGTGGGGCCAACCCCAGCGCCGACAGCGATAACGGTCTCAGCGGAATTGCAGGTTGAGCGCGAACGGCGATGAGTGCTGCGCCGCTGCAATATCTGACTCACGCGGCCGGGCCGGCGGCCGCTCCGACCTATCGGCTCGGTTGGGCGCTGATCGCGCTCGTCACGACAGTGACGGTGCTCATCGCCGTCCTGCTCGTGGCCGCGATCGCGAGGCGACGGCGTGTGCCGGCGGCCGGCGAGGCCGAGCGGCTGCCCGCCGACGCCGGCGGCTTGCGGTGGCTCGCGATCGGGACGGGCTTGTCCTCAGTCGCCTTGTTCGCCGCACTGGTCTATGCCATGGTCACGCTCGAATCGGTGGCCTCGCCCTCGCGCGAAGCGCCGCTGACTATCGTCGTCACCGCATACGACTGGTGGTGGAAAGTCGACTATCTCGACCCCGAGGATCCCTCGCGCCCGTTCGTCACGGCTAACGAAATTCATATTCCGGTGGGGGTGCCCGTGCGTGTGGAGCTTCGCAGCGCCGATGTGATTCATACGTTTTGGGCGCCCAAACTTGCGGGCAAGACGGAGATGATCCCGGGGCAAACCAACATGCAATGGATCGAGGCCGATGTACCGGGCGTCTACCGCGGCCAATGCTCCCAGTTTTGCGGCGTGCAACATGCGCATATGGCGTTCGAAGTCGTCGCTCAATCGCAGGCCGAATTCGATGCTTGGCGCGACGCCCAGGGGCGCAGCGCGCAGGCCGCGACCACCCGCGATGCGCGCGCGGGCCAACATATTTTCGGCGAACGCTGCGCGGGCTGCCATGCGGTGCGCGGCACCGAGGCGGCCGGCATGCAAGCGCCCGACCTCACCCACTTGGCCTCGCGCCGCTTGATTGCCGCGGGGCAAATGACGAACACGCCCGAGCACCGGCTCGATTGGATCGAGCACGCGCAGCGCATCAAGCCCGACTCGCTGATGCCGTCGATCGCGCTGCCCGCCTCCGAAGCGGCGGCGTTATCGGCCTATCTCTCCACTTTGCAGTGAGCGAAGCACGATGTCAGAGACGCCTATCTCCGCATTGCCCGGCGACCCGCCCGGCACCGTTCGCCTTTCCCGCCCGCTGCAACGCGGCGTGCTCGACGAAGCCGGGAAAGCGCGCTTGCACGAGCTGTGGGAGACGCGCCCCGGCTGGCGCGGGTGGCTTTCGACCGTCGATCACAAAGCCATCGGCCTGCGCTACCTCGTGACGGCGTTCGTGTTCTTGCTGATCGGCGGCTTGGAAGCCCTGGTGATGCGGGTCCAGCTCGCGCGTCCGAACGCGAGCATCCTCACGCCCGAGCAATACGATCAACTGTTCACGATGCACGGCGTGACGATGATCTTTCTTTACGCGCTGCCGGTGCTTTCCGGTTTTTCGAATTACCTGTGGCCGCTCGTGCTCGGCAGCCGGGACATGGCGTTCCCACGGCTCAACGCGTTTTCGTATTGGGTGTTCCTGTTCGCCGGCATCTTCCTGTATGCGAGTTTTCCGCTGGGGCAGGGGGCGGACGCAGGCTGGTTCAATTACGTTCCGCTTTCGAGCTTGACCTACGATGTCGGTCCGAATATCGACGTCTACGCGCTCGGCATGGTGCTGCTCGGCGTCTCCACGTCGGTCGGCGCGGCCAACTTCGTCGTGACGTTGCTGCGCATGCGCGCGCCCGGCATGTCGATCGATCGGATTCCGGTGCTGGTTTGGGGCACCTTGACGATTTCCGTCGGCAACTTGTTTGCGGTTCCTTCGGTGAGTTTGGCGTTTTTGATGCTGTGGCTCGATCGCCGCATCGGCATGCATTTCTTCGACGTCACCGGCGGCGGCGGGCGGGCGCTGCTTTGGCAACATCTTTTTTGGATCTTCGCGCATCCGTGGGTGTATGTGGTGGTGCTGCCTGCCATGGGCATCGTCTCCGATGCGTTGCCGGTGTTTTGCCGCAGGCCGCTCGTGGGCTACGGACCCGTCGCCATCTCGACGGTGGCGACGATGGTGGTCGGCTTCGTCGTCTGGATTCATCACATGTTCGCGACGGGTTTGCCTCCGCTCGCGCTCGCGTTTTTCGGCTCGGCCAGCATGATCATCTCCATTCCGAGCGCCGTGGCGACGTTCGCATGGATCGCCACGATCTGGCTCGGCCGTCCGGTGTTCAAAACGCCGTTTTTGTTTTTTGCCGGATTCGTCCTGCTGTTCGTCATCGGCGGCGTATCGGGCGTCATGACCGCGGCCGTGCCGCTCGATTGGCAACTGACCGACACTTACTTCGTCGTCGCGCATCTGCACTACGTGCTCATCGGCATCAACGTCTTCCCGGTTGTGGGAGGCACTTATTTTTGGTTTCCGAAGTTCACGGGCCGCATGATGAGCGAACGGCTCGGCCGCATTGCGTTCTGGCTCATGTTCGTCGGATTCAATCTCGGCTTCTTTCCCATGCACATCGCCGGCCTGCTCGGCATGCCGCGCCGGATTTACACGTATCCGCCGGACATGGGCTGGAATACGGTGAACATGCTGACTTCGATCGGCTCGTTCGTGTTCGCCTTCGGCATTCTCGTCTTCCTCGTCGATGTCATCCGCAGCCTGAAGCGCGGGCCGATCGCAGGGCCCAATCCGTGGGATGCGCCGTCGCTCGAATGGTCCGTGCCCTCGCCGCCGCCGCCCTATAACTTCGCAGTCCTACCGATCGTCGCAAGCAGGCACCCGCTATGGGAAGCGCGCATGGAAGGCGAGGCCGACAAACTGGTCGAGGCGCGCTCGCATCTCGACGAAGGTTACCTGCTGGTGCAGGGGCGCGAAGCGCTCGGCACGACCGCGTTGAGCGGCAAGCCCTATGTCATTCTGAAAATGCCCGAGGATTCGTACGCGCCGTTCATGTTGAGCGTGTTCGCCGCGTTGTTCTTCGCGGCGCTCGCGTTGCAGTGGTGGGGCGCTGCGCTTGCGATGTTGCTCGGCTGTGCGGTCTCGATCGCGCTCTGGCTCTGGCCGCAGCGCGAACTGATTCAACGCGAGCCCGCGCCTATCGAGGAGGGGTGAAATGAGCGACGATGCGCAAGCGGTCCTGCTGCGTCCGGCCAATGCGCTGCCCGTCGGCAGTGCAGGCGAGCGTGCGAGCGGCTTGCTCGGATGCGTGATGCTGATTGCAACCGAGGCGGCGCTGTTCGGCTATTTGATCTTCTCGTACCTCTACCTGGCCGTGCAGCAGACGACGCATTGGCCGCCCGAGGGGTTGCCCAAGCTCGGCCTGTCGTCGGTCAATACCGCGATCCTCATTACCAGTAGCGTGTTCGCCTGGCTGTGCGAGCGGTTCGTGCGCCGTCGGAAGAAGAAGTGGGCCGTGGCGGCAATGGCGGTGGCCGTGGCGCTAGGCGTGTCGTTCGTCGGCATTCAACTGCACGAATGGCACGACCATCCTTATGGCCCCACGTCGCACCTTTACGGCTCGCTTTATTTCACGATAACGGGGTTTCATTTGGCCCACGTGCTCGTGGGCCTCTTCGTGCTCGTGTTGCTCGGATGGTGGACTGCACTCGGCTATTTCGACGAACGACGCCATGCCGCGTTGACCATCGGCAGCTTGTATTGGCACTTCGTCGATGTCGTTTGGCTCTTCATCTTCACGACACTGTATCTGACGCCTTATTGGTTTTAGCAAATGGAAGCGAAGCGTGCCGTAAGCGGCGAACCCGTTTCGAAATGGACGCTCACGGTCGGCGTGCTGGCGACGCCGGCCGCGTGGCTCCTGCAAATTTGCGCGGGGGAGGCGTTGATCGCTCAAACGTGTTTTCCTCACGACGTGCCGTTGCACGTGCCGCTCGCGCCGGCGGTGGGATGGGGTGTCGCCGGCATGAGCGCGCTGTTGCTGATCGTCGGGGCGCTCGGCGCGTCGCTCGCATGGCGCAACTGGCGCCGCCTTGCGCGCGCGCAGCGCGGCCAGGCGCCGGATGCGCCCGATGCGAGAGTGGAGGGACAAGCTTTCGTGGCAAGGGTGGGGCTCATGGCAAGCGGATTGTTTCTGTTCGCGCTCGTGGCGACCGACGTCGCCACCGCGCTCGTCAAGGCGTGCCTCTGATGCAATGCGTCGATAACGAGGGAGAAATGGTGCCCGGCTCGTGGACTCGTGCGCTCGTTCGGCGCGCTGTGCGTGGCGTATGCGGATTCGCCTGCGTCTGGGCAATGGCAATGAGCATGACAGTGTCGTTGCCGTGCCGCGCCGGCGAATCGGCTGATGCCGCGCTGATTGCGCGCGGCGCTTATCTTGCCAAGCTAGCCGATTGCGCCGGCTGTCATACGAATGCGCCGACAGGTCAACCGCCGCGGCCCTCTGCGCCTTTCGCGGGCGGCTTGCCCATGGGCTCGCCGTTCGGCACGATTTGGACGACGAACATCACGCCCGATCCCACTTACGGCATTGGCCGCTACAGCTACGAAGACTTCGAGCGCGCGGTGCGCGAGGGAGTCGCGCCGGGCGGCAAACGCTTGTATCCGGCCATGCCGTTTCCGTCCTTCTCGAAGATCAGCGACGACGATATGCATGCGCTTTACGCGTACTTCATGCACGGTGTCGCACCGGTACCGAAACCTTCGCCCGAGACGAAGCTGCCGTTTCCGTTCAATCAGCGCCTGGGGCTTGCCGTCTGGGATGAACTGTTTGCGCCGCAGGAGCGCTTCGATCCGCGTACGGACCGAAGCGCGCAGTGGAATCGCGGGGCCTACCTCGTCCAAGCGTTGGGTCACTGCGGCGCTTGCCACACTCCGCGCGGCCCTGCCTATGAAGAGCGCGGGTACAACGACGGCGATCCGCTTTATTTGACGGGCGGAACGAACGATCACTGGTTCGCGCCGAATTTGACGGGCGATCCGGATTCCGGGCTCGGCCGCCTCTCGCCCGATGACATCGCTGCATTCCTCGAGCATGGTCATGGCGCCGGATTGGCGGCGTTCGGCAGCATGACGGAGGTAATCGAAAACAGCGGCCAATACATGACCGACGATGATCTTCATGCGATCGCGACTTACTTGAAGACGCTGCCGCCGCGACAAAGGAGCGGGCACGTGGATACGGACCCGGCTCGTAACGCGGCCACGGTCGGCGTGTTGCGAACGGGCGCGATCGAATATCCGGGTGCGGGGCTCTACAACGCTTATTGCGCGCGCTGCCACCATGCCGACGGCCGCGGCGAGCCGGGCAAGTACCCTTCGTTGGCGGGCAATCCGACGGTGGTCGCGCCGCACGCGACTTCGCTCGTTCGTTTGTTGCTCGAAGGCGGTCGCAGCGCCGAGACGAAGGGTGGACCGAAGCCGCAGCGGATGCCTTCGTTCAAAGACAAGTTGAGCGACACGGAGATAGCGCGCGTGCTCACGTTTGTCCGCAATGCATGGGGCAACGAGGCGCGGCCCGTCGCACCGCGCGAAGTTTCCCGGATGAGAAGCGTCTTGCACCGATGAGGCGCGAGCGTCTGCGTCATGCGCCGAGGCATGCGTGTTGCGGCGCATCGGACCGACATGCTGCGCTTTTGACGCGCCGTGTCGATCCTTGGAATCGTCATCGTTGAAGGAGGGAATTGAATGAAGAGCCAAACCATAGGCCGAGCGCTTCTGATGTCGGTCATGTCGGCGGCATTGGCGTGGCTTTGCCCACCATCGTTCGCGCAGCAGCCGACGACAGGCGGCGGCTCGCCGGGGATGGGAAGGACTCCGGGCGGCGAAGGGGCTGCGGGCGTTGCAGGGGCATCGGCGCCGCCGGGGATGACCGCTGCGCCGGCGCCGGACGATGGGGCGTCGACCCCTGCGCTCAGGCATCACAAGAAGCACGGAAAATCGCACCACTATCGTCGCCATGCGACCGCCGCCCAGGCGGCCTCGACCACCAAGCCGTAACGAATGCCGGTGCTGCCCGGCGTTTGCCTGGCAGGCTGCAAGCGACGAGCGCGGCCCCCATGCGGGCGGCCGCGCTCGTCATTTGCGGTTACGGGGCTAACGCCGAAGCGCGAACCGACGACGCTTATCTGCTCGACACGCGCCGTCTATGACGACCAACCCTAAAGCTTGACTCCGCCAGCCTCAGGGGCATCCGGGTCCAAGTCGTCGCGCGCCACGTCGTAGTCGGCTTCGTACTCGTCATCGGCCCCGAGGCTGCGCCAATAGGGCTCTCGTCCGTAGTACTGGTGGATCGAGGTTGCCCAGGTCGCATCGGCCATCGACGGCCAGTGCTGTTTGTCGAACCCCGGCGCGTTCTTGATGCGCTCCGAAGAGAGCGCGAGTAGGAAACACTTGCGAGTGGTGTCCAACGTCAACGCGCTCCATGGAATGGCCATCAATTTATCCCCGATGCCGAGGAAGCCGCCCGAGGACATGACCACATACGCGATGCGGCCGCTTTGCACGTCGAGCATGATGTCTTTGACCTTACCCACCTCGTCGCCGTCGGTGCTCAGAATCTTATCGCCGTCCAAGGTGCTGGCGGCCATGACATCCGGACCTGGGCCGGACGCCGTTTCGCTGCCTTTGCCGACGATGCGCGCGCCTTGCGTCATGCCGGGAGTCGTTGGGGTGGTATGGGTACGCATAGCATCTCTCCTAATCGTGTGGTGAAGCACTCGGTGCGAACGGGCCCGCTGTCGCCTGGCGAGAGTCCGCGCCCGTCGCGATCGCGCCGCAAGTCAGCGGCTCTTGCCGCCGCCGTCCATTCCGGTTCCCACCTGCCAGGCGCGTCTACCTGCGTCGGACAGTTGGCCGCAGCTATGGGTGGTGTCGGCTTCGGTGCCTTCGACTGCCATTTCGCCGCCGGGCTGCTCGAGCGACGCTTGCGGTTGCGGGTTGCGTGCGGCTACGCGCTCGTCCTGCGACTTGCCGCTGTGAACGTTCATGGAATCCTCCTTCGAAGATCACGGGGCTGTGTGAACGAGCACGCATAGAGCGTGCCTCGGCGGGGCGCCGTCCCGAGATGACCATGGCCGCGTTGGTGGCGCGCCTGTTGCTGCATTGCGCAGGTACGCGCGGCGATGTTCGGCCGGGGATGGCCGATGTGGAGCGATCTGCGATTCATGTCGGGCGACGCGGGCCTGGCTCGCCGGCGCGAACGAAATCGTCTCGTCCAATGGCGTCGAAAGGAGATCAAATGAGCACATTAGACCCCGATAGCTTGCCGTCTTCCGGCGGTTCCGAAGCGCCCGGTAGAGACACGGGCGCGTTGGGACCGAGTGATTCGTCCGACAGCGGGAGCGATATTGCCGGCGCGAAGCGGCACGAATTCGACAAGGACACCGAGCTCGATCAGCACGCGCTGGAAACCGGCGACGCGGAACTGGCCAGCGACACGGACCGCACAGGCACCGGCGAGCGCTCGTCGGCCGATGGTGATTCGACGCTGAGCGAGGACGCCGATATCGAGCCCGATCGGATCGACACGCCGGCCGACCCGAACCCGGATATCGAGCCCTGACGGAGACGGCGGCGTGGCTCAGTGAGTGGCGAAAGCCGCTGCCGAGGCTGCTGCGGGCGTAGCGGCCTGGATATCGGCGGCCTCCGGATAGAGCTGCAGCAACACGCGCAAGACGCCATTGGTCCAGCCGAAGCCGTCTTGCAGAGGATATTCGCCGCCCCCCGCCGACGCGTGCGCGGCGTTGCGGCCGATGTCGTATTTCTCGACGAGTTTGCCGGTGCGCGCGTAATAGGCGACGTTTGTGCGAATCCAGCGCGTTGCTATCGTGCGCGCGAGCGCCGTTTCGCCATAGCGGCGCAGGCCGATCACGGCGAGGTATTGCAGCGGCGCCCAGCCGTTCGGTTCGTCCCACTGCTGACCGGTCGCCACCTGCGTCGTGGCCATGCCCCCCGGCCGCAGCAAGCCGCGCTTGATCGCTTCGGCCACGGCTTTGGCTTGTTCGCGCGAGGCGACGCCGGCAAACAACGGATATACCGTTGCCGCGGTCAGGCGGTGGCGCAGCGTGCGATGGACGTAGTCGTAATCGGAGAACGCTCCGATGCGAGGGTCCCAGAGCCAGCGGCGAATGGCCTCGGCCCGTGCTCTCGCGCGCGCTTCGAAGTTTTCCGCACGCGTGGCGTCGCCCTGCAGCCGGTACGCCTTTGCCAGTGTTCGTTCCAGGCCGTAGAGCAAAGCGTTCAAATCGACGGGCACCAGCGAGGTGACATCGATCGTCGCCAGCGTGCGGTTGTCGGCGAACCAGCGCGAACTGAAGTCCCAACCGCTCTCTCCCCCTGCGCGCAAGTTGCGCCACAAGTCGGCGGGGTTACGCTGCGGCATCGAGGCGGCCGTTTCCACGTCTTCTCGATACGATTCATCGCGCGGCGCATCGCGCTCGTCCCAGTAACGGTTCAATACCGTGCCGTCGAAAAGGCGAACGACATGCCGTGCGGCGTGGCCGGGTCCGACCGTCGCCGCGCCGTCCATCCAATAGTCGTATTCGGCCTTCAATTCAGGCAGGTACTGCAGGTAGGCGCTATCGCCCTCGCGTTGCGCGAGCAGCCCGACCATCTGTGCAAAGAACGGCGGCTGCGAGCGGCTGAGATAGTAGGTGCGATTGCCGTTCGGGACATGCGAGTAGCGATCGATGAGCGCGGCGAAGTTCTTCAACTCGTCGTGCGTCAGATCGTGTCTGCCGCTGGCGGCGAGCCCCAGCATGATGAAATACGAGTCCCAGTAGTAAATCTCGTCGAAGCGCCCGCCGGGCACGATGTAAGAGGAGGGCAACGGCAACAGCGAGGACCAGGCGCCGGCCGCGGGCTCGGGATCGCGGCGAAGGACGTCCCACAGCGTATCGATATGTGCAACGACGGTTTGCTTCGGGTCGGAGACATACTGCCGGACCTCATGCCGCGGTGCGCTAAAGCGAGCTTCGACGAATTTGCGCAGATCGAAGCCCGGCTCGCCCCGGGCCGCTTCGTACGCCGCGGCGATACGTGCGGGGTCCTCCTTGGGGACCCGATCCGCGAAGGTCTTGCTGTCCGGGAACACATGGGCCAGCTCGACGGCGCGATAAAGCTCGCCCAACGTCTGCGAGGGCGGCGTGGGCACGACCGGCGAAGACTGCGCGTGCGGCTGGGAAGCCGGCGTGCGAATCGAAGCCGTCGGTGACGCGTTCGCGCGCGCCGTCACGGCGGGCGCCGCGACGGACTGACCGGCAAAGCCGAAAGCGGCAGTCAGCAGGGCGGCGGCGAGCGCATGGCGCGCGAAGGCCGAATGCATGGGCGGTTCCTCTCGTCGGGGTGGTCGAAAGCGCAGGGGTTCCGCGGCAGCGCAACACGCATGCCGCATCCCGCTGGGGTGAGAAGCGCCGAGCCGCGATGCGCGGCGGCATGCGCGGGCGTCGAACGAGACTCATGACACGGCCTGCGGCGCGAGGCCCGCAAGCCGCGCAGCTAACCCGAGCGGGCCGAGCGAATGAGGCGAGAGGCGGTACCGGTCGGATGCGACATGGCGGCGCGCAGCGCGCCGCTCGTCGATTCAAGGGGCTTTATGGGCGCTTCGGGGCTGGACACGCCAGCCTTGGCGCATCATTGCAAATGCTGGCCGCCGTTGATCGAAACGTTGGCTCCCGTGACGAAGCCCGCTTCGTTAGAACACAGGTAGGCGACCAGCGCGGCGACTTCCTCCGGTTGCCCTAGACGTCCTACCGGAATCTCGGGCAGGATTTTCGTGTTCATGATTTCTTCCGGCACCGCCATGACCATGCGCGTGGCGATGAAGCCCGGCGAGACGGTGTTGACGGTCACGCCTTTGCGCGCGAGTTCGAGTGCAAGCGATTTCGTGAAGCCGTGCATGCCCGCTTTAGCGGCTGCATAGTTGGTTTGCCCGAACCCGCCCTTACAACCGATGACCGAAGAAATGTTGACGATGCGGCCCCAGCCCCGGGCGGTCATGCCTTCGTACCATTGCTTCGTCATATTGAACACCGAGTCGAGATTGGTGCTGAGCACCGCGTCCCAACCGTCCTTTTCGAGCTTCTTGAAGCTCGCGTCGCGGGTAATGCCGGCGTTGTTGACGAGAATGTCGATGGGGCCGATCTCGCTCTTGATCTGATTGGCGCAGCGCACGCACGAATCGTAATCGGCCACGTCGACGGGATAGGCGCGGAACTGCCTTCCGGATGCCTCCATGCGCGCCAACCACGCATCGGCGCCCGTGTTGCTCGGCGAATAGGTGACCACGACGGCGTGGCCGACGTCATGCAGCCTTATGCTGATCGCTTCGCCGATGCCACCCATGCCCCCCGTGACGAGGGCAATTCTTTTTGTCATGTCTTTTCTCCATTGACGAGTGTTTGACGAAGTGAAACTTCGGCCGGTGCGGCGCAGGCCTCTCAAACTGCACGCACGGCCTTACCGGGCCTGCCGCGAACTAGCGCAAACGCGAGCAGGCTTCGAGAATCGAATTGCCGTTCTCGGTGATGCGCGGGCGCAGCAAGCCGATGTCCTCGGCTTGCTCGAGCGCGATCAGATGGCGCTCGAGCAACGTGCCGAGTTCGGCGCGATCGCCGATCTGATCGGGAGCGTCCTTAACGAGCATCAAAGTGGCGAGTTCGTGTGGGCTCAGCATGCTTGTCTCCAATCGGCTGAAGAGGGTCGGTCCGTGTCCTCAATTGACGCGCGGTGCGGGCTGCACCAGTAGTACTTAATGCATCAATCACATCGTCGACGAAACGCACTGAGAAAAACCGGAAAGAATTCCGGTTGAGAAACGTAAAACGGGTGACGAACGGAATGGCTATTCATATGACGCTATAAAACGTTTTCGATTATTTATTTGCCCTGCGCAGGCCAAGGTACTAATTACCCGCCGCAGGCACGCATCCTGCGGGTGATACGGTAATTGTTTCGGTGACCCGGCTGGTTCACGCCGGCCAGGCGCGATTCTTGGTTGGCGCAATACTAATACCGTCGTCCGCAGTTCGCAATATGGGAGAGCGATCTATGTCTACTTCCCCATTTGTTCTGACAGGTGTGAAAGGTATGACAGGGTGTACATTAACTTTCAAATGTGTTCGCATGATGTCTATGCGCCGCAATGCGAATCGTTTAATTTTCCCGTCACATTTTTGAGTTCGCGCGAAAACGACCTCGTCCGGTCCGGTTATTGCTGGGGTGGCATATCGCGACCGCTAACGGAGGAACCCCCCATGCAAGAAAGCCAGGAACCGAAGAACCCCGGAGATGAAGCGCCGCCCGAGGCGCCCGGAGTTGGCGAAAGTCCGTGCCGCGTCTGCCGCGGGACGGGCATGGTCGAGGATCAGCCGTGCACGATCTGCGGCGGAACAGGACGAGTACTGCAGGGTATCGGCGGCGGATAGCGGATCGCCCCGTGCGCTGCGACGATGCGCCGCGCACGGGCGCGACAACGGTGTGAGCGCGCGCTGCGCGGCTATGCGAGCTTAGTGATGATCGCGCCGCGGCACCGTGCCCGAGGCGACGCCCGTCGTGTCCACGTTCTCCACATTCGAGTCCCAGTAAGGCGAGCTGCCGTAGTAAGTATGCAACTCGTTCGCCCATGCGGCGTCGGCCATGACCGGCCAATGATCCTTATCGAAGCCCGGCGCGTTGCGCACCGTCTCGGAACTCACGGACAGCAAGAAGCACTTGCGATCGGTGTCGAGCGTGAGGGCGCTCCACGGAATGGCGAGCAGCTTATCGCCGATGCCTAGGAACCCGCCGCTCGACATCACCGCGTAGGCAATCCGGCCCGTATAGACGTCAAGCATGATCTCCTTGATCTTGCCGACGTCCTCGCCGTCGGAACTCATGACCTTGTCGCCGTCGAGCGTGCTCGCGGCCATCACATAGGGTCCCGGGCCTTCCGCCGTCGTGCTGCCTTTACCGACGATGCGGGTCTCGCCGCGGCCGCTCATGGGATCGGGTGAAATGCTCATAGCAATGCTCCTTTCATGTATCGATCTATACGGGCCGGCAGTGGCGCTCGTCCCTACGGGCGATGCCTTTGCCGACCGCTATGCCCAACTGTCGAATTGGCTGCTTCGGCCGGTTTGCCGATGGAGCCGATTGGGTCGATCCTCCTATTTGTCCATTGCATCTCTACTGCACTCGTGCGATCGCCTTCGAAACTGCCGCGGGGCTGTCATAGTTCTTATCCGGCAGCCGATCGAGCAGTTCGACGATTTCGCGGTCGGCGTGGTGCGCGCGCGCCGTTTCCGAGAGGCGCTCACGCGTCGTCGGATAATCGATGCCCGCCAACGCTTTTTGCACGGCGACCGGCGAGGGTTGTCCGGGGTGCCGATGGTCTTGCGAGTGGGCCGGATGTTGGGCCATGTATGCCTCCTTGGACGAGGTTGAACACGCCATGGAGTCCAGCAACGACTGTTCCATCGACGCGTGCGCGGCGCGCTTGGCGCCGGTGTGCGGACCCCCTCGCGCGGGTCGTAAATCGTGCAGCGACGGTGCAGTCTTTGCCACCTTCCTCGCGGCTCGACAAACACGGCAAGGTATGGGCATTGCTCGTCGAATGAGCGATTCTTTCCCATCTCTTTTGCCACCTTTTGACAGGACGCAAGCCATGCGCTCAGACCCCGACCTCGATCGGCTTTGCATCGATACGATTCGCACGCTTGCCATGGATGCCGTGCAGCGCGCCAACTCGGGCCACGCGGGCGCCCCCATGGGGCTCGCTCCCGTGGGTTATCAACTGTGGCAAAACCACTTGCGTTACGACCCGGATGAACCCTTATGGCCCAACCGCGACCGCTTCGTGCTTTCGGTGGGCCACGCGTCGATGCTGCTGTACGCGTTGTTGCACTTGGCGAACGTGAAAGCCGTGGACGAGCACGGTTGCCCCACGGGCGACGCCGCCGTTTCGCTCGACGATATCGAACATTTCCGGCAGCTCGACAGCAAGACGCCGGGCCACCCCGAATACCGCATGACGACCGGCGTCGAAACGACCACCGGCCCGCTCGGTCAGGGGCTTGGCAACAGCGTCGGCATGGCGATCGCCTCGCGGTGGTATGCGGAGCGCTACAACCGCGAGGGCTTCACATTGTTCGACTATCACGTCTATGCGCTCGCTGGCGACGGCGATCTCATGGAAGGTGTGTCGCACGAAGCTGCCTCATTGGCGGGGCACCTGCGCCTTTCCAATCTCACATGGATCTACGACAGCAATCGCGTCACGATCGAAGGCGCCACCGACCTCGCCTATAGCGACGACGTGCAGTCGCGCTTCCGCGGATATGGGTGGCATACGCTGACCGTCGAGGACGCGAACGACTTATCGGCGTTGGAGGCGGCCTTCGCGGCCGCGAAGCGCATGACCGATGCGCCGACGCTGATCGTCGTGCACAGCGTCATAGGTTGGGGGGCGCCGCACAAGCAAGGCACGGCAGCCGCCCACAGCGACGCGCTCGGCGAAGAGGAAGTGGCCCTCGCCAAGCGCGCCTATGGTTGGCCCGAGGACAAGCAGTTCTACGTGCCGCCGCATGTTCGAGAGCGTTTCGCCGAAGGCGTGGGCGCGCGCGGCAAGCAAGCGCGCAGCGAATGGCAGTCGCGGCTCGATGCGTATGTGCAGCGCTATCCCGAACTGGCGCGCGAGCTGCAGCTGATCGAGCATCATGCGTTGCCGCAGGGTTGGGACGCGGGGCTGCCCTCGTTCGAACCGGACGCGAAAGGCGAGGCGACGCGCGCATCGTCGGGCGAAGTGTTGAACGCGATCGCCGCGCGGGTACCCTGGATGTTGGGCGGCGCCGCCGATCTCGCGCCTTCGACGAAGACGCTGCTCAAATTCGAGGGCGCCGGCAGTTTCTCGGCCGACACGCCGAGCGGAAGGAACCTGCATTTCGGCGTGCGCGAGCACGCGATGGGTGCGGTGGCCAACGGCCTCGCCCTTGCGAATTTGCGGCCCTATACGGGCACGTTCCTGATTTTCAGCGATTATATGAAGCCGCCGATCCGTCTGGCCGCGCTCATGGAGATCCCCGTGGTTTTCGTCTTCACGCACGATTCGATCGGGCTTGGCGAAGACGGGCCTACGCACCAACCGGTCGAACAGCTTGCCTCCTTGCGTGGGGTGCCCGGGCTCACTGTGCTGCGCCCGTGCGATGCGAACGAAGTGCGCGAGGCGTGGTGCGTCGCGTTGAGCAACGCGCGGCGCCCCACCGCACTCGTGCTTTCGCGTCAACCGTTGCCCACCCTCGATCGCGCACGGTATGCGCTGGCCGAAGGGTTGCGGCGCGGCGCCTATGTGCTTGCCGATCCTCCCGATGGGGCCGCGCCGCAAGTGCTCCTCATCGCTACGGGCAGCGAAGTGCATCTGTGCATGCAAGCGTTCGAACGCTTGACGCAAGAAGGGATTGCCGCGCGTGTGGTGTCGATGCCGTCGTGGGACATTTTCGAATTGCAGGACGACGCTTACAAGGACGCCGTGCTGCCGCCCGCAATCGACGCGCGCGTTGCGGTCGAGCAAGCAGCGACGATCGGATGGGACCGGTGCGTCGGCCGCACCGGGGCGAAGATCGTCATGCATACGTTCGGGGCATCGGCGCCGATACGAGACCTGCAGGGCAAGTTTGGATTCACGCCCGATCACGTTTATGAAGCGGCGAAGCAGCAGCTCGCGCGTGTCGTCGGCTCGAGCGGATTGCCTGGCGGGAATTGAGCGGGGTCCGCCGCGGCGCCCGCGGATGGATGGTCCGATAGGGTTTTAGCCGCGCGGGGCGGCGGGCGCCGCCCCACGCTCCCGCCGCCGGATTCGCGGTGGGGCGCTCCCGCTTACTCTTGATGTCCCTTATAAGTTTGATCGTTTTGCTGCGGAGAATAGCCGCCCGTGCCCGATGGGCTTTGCTGGTCCATGCCCGGCGATACCGTCGAGCGGCCCGAACCCGTGCCGGTGGCGCCCGGGCTACCGTAGCCGCCCCGGTTGCGGCGGTTGCGCATCGAGGGGGTCTGGTCGTCCGTGCTCGTGTTGCCGCCGTTCATGCCCGGCTGGATGCCCGGCTGTTCCAGCGTATTGCCGCTCGGGGCCGCGCCGCCGCGTACCCCCGCGCCCGAGCCGCCGGCGCCACCCGCGCCCGCGCCGGCTGAGCCGCCGGCGCCCTGAGCATACACGCCCCCTGCGCATGCGATAGCGAGGGCAGAAACCAGCAGCGTCTTCGTCGTGGTCTTCATACGGTCCTCCATCTGAGTGTGTACTAAGTACTGGATGCGCGCCCAATTTCAACTTCTCAACGCACATCTCCTATGCTGCAAAGGGCGTGCCGCGGACGGCGCACGTCTGCATTGAAAGCGGTGGGAACGCGCATTGCATCGCAACGTGAGCGCGGCACTCCCGGGCCGCCTCGCTGGCCTTTAAGACGAGAGGAGGAACACGCATGACCGTCTCGCTCGCGATCATCGATGCAGCCGAACGAGGGCGAGTGTGAAGCGCGATGAGCCTCGGATTCGCGCGAGGATAAAAAGACGCATCGCCGCGGATATCTGGCAGGCGATGTGGCAGTACCGAACCCAAACGTTCGGCGCGGCCGTATTGATGGTCGTCGCCAAACTGGCCGGCGTGTCGGTGCCCCTCGTGCTGCGAGAGATCATCGACGACCTCGGACACCGCACGGCGTTGGCGCTGTTTCCCGTGTTCCTCGTCCTCGCCTACGCGTTGTTGCGCTTCATCGGCGATGCCCTGGGCGAAGTGCGCGACGTGGTGTTCAGCACGGTCACTCAACATACCGTCGCCGGTCTCGCCGAGCGTACATTCGCGCGGCTGCATCGACTCGGCGCGCGTTATCACTCGCAGCGCGAAACCGGTGCGATCGTGCGAGACGTGCAAAAGGGCACCGACGGTGTGGGGTACCTGCTCGGGGTGGGCCTGTTCACGATCTTGCCTGCGTTCATCGAAATCGCGACCGTGATCGGCATCATCGCGAGTGGCTATACGATCGCGTTCACTTGGATCATCGCCGGGACGCTCGTAAGTTATGCGACGTATACGGTGATCTTTACGCGCCGCCGCATGCGGGTGCAGCGCGAGGTGAACCGGCTCGAAGCGGCGTCGGACGGCCGGCTCGTCGACAGCATGCTCAATTACGACACGGTGAAGTACTTCGCAGCCGAGGAATTCGAAACCGCGCGTTACCGGGGCGTGCTGAGCCGTTGGGTCGTCGCGCGCTTGGCCAATCAGCGCGCGCTCACGGCGCTGCACCTCGGGCAAAGCGCCGTCGTGTGCCTGGGCATCGCCGCGATGATGCTGTTGGCCGTTCAATACGTCGTTGCAGGACGCATGACGCTCGGCGATCTGGTGCTCGTGAATGCGTACATCGTGCAGGTATGCATGCCGCTCAACACGCTCGGCTTCGTATTTCGCGAAACGAACGATGCGCTCGTGAACGTAGAGCGTATGTTCACCGTGCTTGCGGGCGACAGCCTTCAGAGCGGCGATGAGGCAGCGGACGAGGACCGCGACGAGCCGGGCGCCAAGCCGCTCATCGTGACGGCCGGCGAAATCGCATTCGAGCATATCGATTTCGGCTACGATCCGGCGCGGCAGATTTTGCACGACGTGGACTTCGGGGCAAAGGCAGGCGGCACGCTCGCGGTCGTAGGCGGCAGCGGCTCGGGCAAGTCCACGCTGATGCGGCTGCTGTTCCGGTTGTACGCGCCCACACGCGGCAAAGTAACGATCGACGGCCAGGACCTGCGCTACGTCACGCGGCGTTCGCTGCGCGAGGCGATCGGCATCGTGCCGCAGGACACGGTGCTCTTTAACGATACGATCGCCTACAACATCGGGTACGGCCGCGAGAAGGCGACCCGCGCCGACATCGTGCGGGCGGCGCGAGCGGCTCAACTCGACGAGTTCATCGAACGGCTGCCCGACCACTACGACACGCGAGTCGGGGAGCGCGGCCTGCGCCTCTCGGGCGGCGAGCGGCAACGGATTGCCATTGCGCGCGCATTCTTGAAGGATCCGCCGATCATCGTGTTCGACGAAGCGACCTCCGCGCTCGATACGCGTTCGGAGCGCGCGATACAAAACGAGTTTCGCCGTTTGGCGGAAGGCCGGACCTCGGTCGTGATCGCCCATCGACTTTCCACGGTCGTCGACGCAGACCAGATTCTCGTTATGGAGCATGGACGCATCGTCGAGCAAGGCACGCACGCGCAACTTTTGGCGCGCCCCGGGGGCGTCTATGCGCGCATGTGGGCGCTGCAGCTCGAGCAGGGCGAACTCGAACATACTCAGCGCAAGCTCGCGGCGCAGCCGATGCATGTCGGCGACCTGGCTGCCGAGATCGCCTCGCGGGTCGTCACGGAGGCAAATGCACAAGGCGTCGATTTCGGCTTGCGGGTGATCGACCCCGAGCTGCCGGTAACCGGTGAGACGGAACAGATCCAACGCGTGGTCGCCATGCTTTGCTCGAACGAAATCGCGCACGCGATGCAGGGCCAGCGCGTGCAACTGCTCGCCCAACGCGAGGGGAACGCCGCCTGGCTGGCCGTGTTGGGCGCAGGCGATGAACCTGCGCCGCTGACCGCGGAACGCGCGGCGGATGCCGAGCGCATTCTGGGTGCAGCGGGCGGGACGTTTTTGCCGACGCCGATCGATGGCCGCGTGGCTTATGTGGCCATGCTGCCGCTCTTGCCGGTGGTCGGAGCGGACGGCGACGTTGCGCCGATCGTGCCGGGCGCCGCGCCGCTAGACGGGATCGAGGTGCTCGCGATCGACGATGACGAAGAAGCGCGCGACGCGCTCGAAGCGGCGCTGGTGGCGAACGGCGCGCACGTGCAGTTGGCGGCCTCGGGCGCGGATGCCTTGCGGCGGTTGGAAGCGAACCCGCGCTCGCAGTGGCCGAGCGTGCTCGTGTGCGACATTTCACTAGGCGAAGAAGACGGCTGCGAGGTGCTGGCTCGCATTCGCGAGATGGCGACGAAGTACGACGGCGCATCGCCCCCTGCCATTGCACTGACCGGCCACAACGATCCCTCGCTGCGCGAAAGGACGGCGCTTGCGGGCTTCGGCGCGCACTTCGTCAAGCCTGTGGCGTTCGATGCGCTCGCGAGGGCGATCCGGCGGCTGGCCGCGGCGCACGTGAACGGTTCTTAGCGTTGGCTATCCCGTGACTCCCCTCGCCGCACCGATTGCCCGAGGCAGTGGTTTCACGCGCGCGGCGCGCTGGCGGCGCGGGTGCCGCCAGCGACGGCCTTGCGCGCGAGACGGGTTCGGAAGTGCTCGGCCGTGGCCCGCAATCCCGCCTCGAGCGAGGTGGCGGGTGTCCACGCCAACAACGCGCGAGCCGCAGAGATGTCGGGTTGGCGGTGCCATGGATCGTCGATCGGCAGGGGCCGAAAGACGATCTCGCTGTCCGAGCGCGTTGCCAGGCGTATATGCTCGGCCAATTCGAGCATCGTGATCTCGTGAGGATTGCCCAGATTGACCGGGTCGCACGAGCCGTCGGGCGCATCCATCAGGCGAACGAACGCATCGATCATATCGTCGACATAGCAAAGCGAGCGCGTCTGGGTGCCGTCGCCGTAGACCGTCAGCGGCTCGCCCGAGAGCGCTTGCACTATGAAGTTGGAGACGACGCGCCCGTCGGCCGGATGCATGCGCGGGCCGTAGGTGTTGAAGATGCGGGCGATGCGCACTTCGACGCCGTACTGCCGCCGATAGTCGACGAACAAGGTTTCGGCGCAACGCTTGCCCTCGTCGTAGCAAGAGCGCGGGCCGATCGGGTTCACGTGGCCCCAGTAGTCCTCTCTTTGCGGATGCACGCGTGCGTCGCCATAGACTTCGCTCGTCGAGGCTTGAAAAATCTTCGCACGCACGCGCTTGGCGAGCCCGAGCATGTTGATGGCGCCATGCACGCTGGTCTTCGTGGTGCGCACCGGATCGTATTGGTAATGCACCGGCGAAGCGGGGCAGGCGAGGTTGTAGATCTCGTCGACCTCTACATAGAGCGGAAACGTTACATCGTGCCGCATCAGTTCGAAGTTGCTGCGTCCCAATAGGTGGGCCACGTTCTCGCGCGTTCCGGTGAAAAAATTATCGACGCACAGGACGTCATGGCCGGCCTCGACGAGCCGCTCGCACAGGTGCGAGCCCAGAAAGCCGGCGCCGCCCGTGACCAATATCCGCTTTCGATCGAGTTCTTTCATGTTCGGTTGCTCCGCTAGTCGCGTATGAGGGTTGGGACGAACCGAGCGGCGCGGGCGGCGCCTGCCGTCGTCATGCTGCCACCTCGCGCAGCAGGCGGTCCCAGTCGTGAGCGAAGCGCGCGATGCCGAACCGCTCGAGCGCAGTGCGGCGCGCGCCATCGCCGAGCCGCCGTGCTTCGCGCGGGTCGGCCAGCAAGCGGCGCATGTGTTCGACGAGCGCATCGACATCGGTCGCTACGTAGCCGTTCTCGCCGTTGACGATCACGGTCGGAAGCTCGGTGCTGGCGAGGCCGATGATCGGCATGCCGATCGTCATCGCTTCGATGATCGCGAGCCCGAGGCTCGTCCAGCGAATCGGATTGAAAAAGAATCGATAGCGCGCCGTGAACGCCGCAAGATCGAGGTTGCCTATTTCCCCCAGGCCTCCGGCTGCTTGCGCATTCATTCCGACGAGATCGAGCGGCACGCGATCGGCCGCCGCGGCGAATACATCCGCGCCCAAACGCCGCCCGCGGGTCGCTAGGTTGTTGATCACGACGATCCCGCGCTCGAGCTCGCCCGTGTAACGCACGTCCTCGCGCACCAGCACGCCGTGCTCGATCACGCGGGTCGGCACCGCGCCGCAATCCCACATCAGCCGGTTGAAATGCGTCACATGCACGATCAACGCGGCCGGATCGTCCACCCAGTGACGCTCGCAAAACGGGTTGTTTTGAGGTGGATCGTGCTCTAGGTAGATCGTTGGGAGCTTGCGTTGCACCGCGGACAGCACGGTCGAGCGGTCGTGCTCCCAATGTTCCCGGTGCTGATAGAGCACGACGTCGAACTCGCGTTGCGAGACCTGCTCCGCGTCCACTTCGTGAACGTTCGGGCCCCAGGGCAAGACACCCGTTCGGCCCGCGTGTCCGGGCGGATTGCCCGGCCGCGTAACGAGCCAGAACTCATGCTGCGCTTGCGTGAGGTAATACAGATAGTTGCCGTGGACGTGCCAAGTCAGCACACGCAATGGCTTGTTACGTTGCATGGCGAGGCTCCTTTGCGCGGTGATGCAGGTGTGCGTGCAAGACCTCGGCGCCGGCCGGCCGAGTGCGCGAGTGCCAGGCGAGTTGCTCTAGCGCTGCTTGCACTACCTGCGCAACGCCCACGTTCAGCGCGCACGGGTGGCCGTAAGGACAATCGCGGTACGCGCATGGCCGGCAGGGCGGATAGTCGGCGAGCACGCGGTGACGCGCCTTATCGAGCGGCGCCCATCGGCGCGTGTCGCTGCCCGATGCAATGACGGTGCTGGGCGTGCGCATCGCTGCGGCCACGTGCGAGATGCCGGTGTCGTTGCACACGACGAGGCGCGCGTGCGCGACCAGCGCGGCGAGCGCGCCGAGCGTCGTGGAGCCGGTTAGATGTAGCGCCGGAGCGGCCATTGCGCCGAGGACCGTGGCGGTGATCGCGGCCTCGTTCGATGTGCCTGTGATCGCGATTTGCCAACCGTGCGAAGCAAGCGTATCGGCCACCTCGGCGAAGCGTTCGGCGGGCCAACGCCGCGACGGCAACTGCGCGCCGGGATGCAGCACGATCAACCGCTCCGCCTCGATGCCGTGCTGCGCTTCCAAGGCCGCATATTCGCAGCGGTCGTGCGCCGTGAGCGGGAACCACAGGGCATCGTCGTGCGCGTCGATGTCCAAGGCGCGCACCAACGCGAGGTACCGGTGCGGTTCCGGCAAGTCGTCGGGCCATGCGATGAAGCCCGCCTCGGGCGATTCATGAGGTTGATGAAAGCCGGCACACGATGTCGCGCCCAAGCGCTTCACGATGTCGTTCGCCGGCCCGCCGCTGCCGTGCATTTGGATGGCGAGGTCGAAGCGCCGCTCTTTCATGGCGGCGAAAAATTTCGGTAGCCCGGCGCCGGTTTCCTCCTGCTCGGGAAATCCCGGCGCGCCGGGAAAGACGACGAGCTCGTCGATCAGCGAGGCGTAACGTTCGACGAAACGCGCCGCCCAAGGCAACGCGATCAGCGTGATGTGCGTTTCGGGCCACGCGCTGCGCAATGCGCGCAGGGCTGGGACTGCGCAAAGCATGTCGCCGAGTTGCAACGCGCGAAAAATCGCAACGCGTCGCGGCTGGGAACCATGAGGGAAAGCAAGGGGAGCACGCATCAGAGGAACCAGGTCCGATAGCGGATCGCACCGCGCAATCGCCAATAGATCGAAAGAAATGGAATGACGGCCGAAGTGGCGGCCATTTCGGCGACATGCGTCCATCTTCGGCTTCGGCCGCGCATCCGCAGTAAAAAGAATCGAACGGTCAACGCAAACCAGACGAGGGCGCCCGCAACGGCGATGGCGGCGGCGCCGGCCGCGGCGGCGAGAACGCTCGCGCCCGCGGCCGCAACCGTCGCGTAATAGGCGAGGGGCGCAGTGCGTGCGATGCGCTTGCGGTAAAGCGCCGGATGCTTGCGATAGAGCAGCGCTTCGAAGGCGCTCTTGCGCTGTTGTGACACGCTTACGCCCCACCGGGCGGGCCGTACGGGATGAACGACGAGCGCATGGGGCGCATTGACCAGCCGTCCCCCCACGCTCAGTAGCGAGAACTGCAAGTCGGAGTCCTCGCGCCAGGCCGAGGTGAAACGTTCGTCGAAACCGTTGACGGCGGTCAGCGCCGCGCGCGTGACGAACGCATTGGCGGTGGCGAATTCGGCGCGCTCGAGCCCGCTCGCATCGGCTTCGTAGTCGGTCGGCCGCTCAGGAAGCGGCACTACGATGGCGCCGGCGGCGGCGCATGCGCCGCCGGCCAGCGCTGCGAGTCCCACCTCGAGCCAGCGGGGATCGGCAATCGTGTCGTCGTCGGTGAACGCGATGATTTGCGCGCGTGCGTGGCGCCAGCCTGCGTTTCGTGCGCCGGCCGGCCCCTGCGTCGCCGTGACCGGCAAATAGCGCAGTTGCAGCCCGCGCCCGCGATGCGCATCGGCAATGCGTTCGACGAGCGAGCGCGTGGGTTCGTCGGGACCATCGTCGCAGACGACGATTTCGTAGCGCCGCGGCGCCAGCGTCTGGCGCACGAGCGCTTCGAGGCACCGTTCGAGCAACGTCGGGCGCCGCCACGTCGGCACGACGACCGAGACATCGGGGGCGAGCGCCGTCGCGTCCTCGTGCTGTGCCGTTGCATCGCATGCCGGTTGCGTGCGCGTAGCCGTTTGCGTGCTCACGTCGCGGCTCCTTGCTTCGTGATGAGGAACGGACCGATCACGAGCGCGTCGAGCGGCGAGGTCCAGAACGATTCGAGCGCATCGCGCGGCGAATTGACCATGGGTTCGCCGCGCGTGTTGAACGAGGTGTTGACGAGAATCGGCACGCCGGTGCGAGCGTAAAAGGCGGCGAGCAGGTCGTAGTAAAGCGGATGCTGCGATCGATTCACCGTTTGCACGCGGGCGGTGCCGTCCACGTGGCGCACGGCTGGAATGCGCTCGGCCAATTCCGGGCGCACGTCGAAGATGAACAGCATGAACGGTGCGGTCCGCCCATCGACGAACCATTGCTCCACGTGCTCTTCCATCACGACGGGCGCGACGGGCCGAAAGTCTTCTCGGTCCTTGATCTCGTTGAGCTTGGCCTGCATGCCCGGATCGACCGGCGAGGCGAGGATCGAACGGGCTCCGAGGGCGCGCGGCCCGAATTCGGTGCGTCCTTGATACCACCCGATCACGTTGCCCGCCGCCAGCAGACCGGCTGTTTCTCCGGCAACGTCGTTCAGCCGTTTGAACGGAACCTTGGACCAGCGCAGAAACGATTCGATTTCGGCGTCGGGGTACGACGGCCCCAAGTACGCGTGGTCCATCGTCCACCGCCGTGACTTGTCGCCGGTGAGGCCGCGCTCGCGCCAGTCGATCCACAGCGCTGCGCCGAGCGCGGTGCCGGCATCGCCCGCGGCGGGCTGCACCCATACATCGTCGAACGGACCCTCATCGCGGATGCGCGCATTCATGACGCAATTGAGCGCGACCCCACCGGCCATGCACAGCCGCGGTAAGCCCGTGCGTTCGTGCAGCCAGCGGGCGAGCTCGAGCACGGTCTCTTCCAGCACCGTTTGCAGCGAGCGTGCGATATCGTAGTGACGCTGCTCGAGCGGCCCACCGCGCTCGCGTGCGGGACCGAAGCGCGCCACGAGGTTGGGCTCTTCGACGGTGTAGCTGCCATTGCCGCGATAACGAACGATTTCGCGGAAGGCATCGGCGTAGGTGGGGCGTCCGTATGCCGCCAGCGCCATCACTTTGTACTCGTCGGACGAATGCAGGAACCCGAGCCAACTCGTGACCGCCTCGTAGAGCAGCCCCAGCGAATGCGGCAGTTCGACTTGCTTGATGCGCTTGTACTGGCCGTCGACGAACTGACCGAGGCTCGTCGTTACGCCCTCGCCGCGGCCGTCCATCGTCAGCACGGCGGTGTCGCCGATCGGGGCTGCGAGGAACGCGCTCGCCTCGTGGGCGAGGTGATGCTCGACATAGTGCCAGACGAAGCGGTGCCCGCTTTCCGGCGCGCGAAAACGCTTTGCCAGATGATGAGGGGCGCCGTCGACGAGTTGCGCGCGAGCATTGACGATATAACTGACGAACAACGGATCCCACGGCGATTCGTTGGGATGGCTCGCGCGTTGCAAGCCTGGTTCGAGCGGCAGCGTAATGGTCGCCGCACCGCGCGTGGGACCGGGCATCGTGGGTAGCAGTGCGGGGTCGTAAGAGTAGGCGACGTGGTCGAGCTCGGCCAGCGCGATGCCCGCTTCCTTGAGGCAGTAGTCGATCGCATCGAACGGCATTTGCCACGTCGAGAACGGCACGGGCCGTTTGGCGTGCTTCACGTGAGTGAATCGCTCGTCCTCCGCGGCGGCGATCACGACACCGTCTTCGATGAGCGCGGCTGCGCTGTCGTGATAAACGGCATTGATTCCGAGTGTGTACATGGCGAAGTCCCGGCAACGGTCAGAGTGGAATCGGGGCGGGCGCCGATGCCGTATCCGCATCGGCTCGGGAGAGCGGTTGTGCGATGTCTCGACCGCGCCCGGCGGCGAGTTCGAGCGCGGCGTCGGCCACTTCCTCGCTGGGCACGCCGAGCAGACATTCGTGATGGCCTTGCGGACACACGCTGCGGTAACACCAACGGCAATCGACATCGCGAAAGAGGACGCGGTGCGGCGTTTGCCAGGGCGTGTGCTGCGGATTGGTCAACGCATACAAATCGACCACCGGAGTGGCGAGCGCCGATGCGAGGTGGACGGGCCCCGTGTTGTTCGAGAGGAGCACCGTCGCTCGTTCGATCAAGGCCGCGAATTCCTCTATCTTTAGGAGTCCTGAGAAATCATGTAGATACGGATGCGCAGCCGGTCCTGCGGCCGCGATCAGCTCGCGGATCAAAGGCGCTTCATCTGCGCTTCCGGTTAAAAGGACCGGCCAGTGCGTCGATTGCGCGAGGCGGGCAGCCACCGCGCCGAAGCGTTCGGGCGGATAGCGCCGCGACGGCGCGCTCGCGCCGGGATGAATGACGAACCAGGGGCCCTCGGGCGCGACGCCGCGTGCGGCCAGGCGTTCGGCGATCGCGACGCGTGCCTTCGGATCCAATGCGAAGCGCATCCGGGTATCGGCGCAGGTCGCGCCCACCCTGGCGACGAGCGCGAGCTGTCGCTCCACCTCGTGGCGGACGCCGCCGTGAGGCTCGGTCTCGCATACCCAATCGGTTAGGAGTCCATAAGGATTCTCGCGGCAATGGGCGAGCCTGCGCGGGATGCCGGCGAGATAGCAGAGCATCGCGGCCGGCAGCGCGCTTTGACTGTAGACGGTGAAGATCACGGCTGCATCGAAGCACCCTGCTTCCAGCCGCCGTTGCATGGCGAGATCGCTTTCCGGGGAGGCTGTCTCGCCGAGGCCATGCCATGGCGCGTCGTAGGCGATCACCTCGTCCACGTCGCGCAAAAACGGTGCGGCCGCGGCGCCCACCGTCGAGGTCAGCAACGTGATGTGCCGCCGCGGCATCGATGCGCGTAGCGCGCGAATGGCGGGCGTCGTCATCAGAATGTCGCCTAGCCGGTCGAGCCGCACGCAGAGTATTCGCTCCACGTCTTCGCCCCAGGGCGAAATGGGCGTCTCGCGTTCGGCCGCCTGCGACAGCAGCGGGGCGATCGTAAACGGTAGTGCGCTCATTGCCTGTCCGTCGTCGTGTCTGGATTTGGCCGAATGCCGGTGCGCGCGCGGTTGCGCTCGCTCATTGCCCGGTGCTCGCCCGCGGCCTCGCTCTCTCGTATGATCGCGAGCGCCGCGCGAACGAGGTCCGGCTCGCGCAGCGTCGGCACACGCTCGGGCCCGTGCAACCATTGCGTTTCGTTGCCGTTGTCGATGAGCACCGTGCGGCACCCGGCGCGGGTGCCCGCTTCGATATCGTCGAGAATGTCGCCGACGAACCAACTCGCCGACAGATCGATCCCCTGCTCGCGCGCCGCGCGTAGCAACATCCCAGGAGCCGGTTTGCGGCAGGCGCACGGGTGGCTGTAGCGTGCGACTACGCCATTCGGGTGATGCGGGCACCAATAGGCGCCGGCGAGCGTGACGCCGCAAGCTTCGAACATGCGCCGCAGGCGGGCTTGCATGCCGGCCAACGCCTCATAGGGGAAACGGCCCAACGCGACGCCGCTTTGGTTGCTGATCACGAACAAGCGGAAGCCGCGCTCGGCCAACATCGCGAGCGCCTCGCATGCTCCTGGAGCAAAGCGCATGAGCTCGGGGTCCGCGTTGTATGGCACGTCCTCGAGCAAGGTCCCGTCTTTGTCGAACAGCACGGCGGCCGGGGCGCCGGCGTGGGGGCGGATCGAAAAGGCACCGGTCATGCAGGCCTCGTCGTCAAGCGCGGCTCGCCGCTGCGCGTGCCTGCCCGGCTCGGCGCACGCGCGGCGTGCGCTCTTGCTCGAGATCGGCTTGGACGTCGGCCTCGACCGGTGCACGCGCGACGCGCTGATAGACATCTTCGAGCAACCTCGCGACACGGACCCAAGTGAAGCTCGCGTGGACACGCTCGAAACCCGCCTCGCCCATGCGTTCGCCGAGTGCGGGGTCGTGCGCGATTCGGGCCAAACGGTCGGCCAGCGTATCGGGGTCGCGCGGCGGCACGAGAAACCCGGTCTTGCCGTCCACGACGGTGTAGCGAATGCCGCCCACATCCGCGCCGATCACTGGCCGGGCGCAGGCCATCGCTTCGATCGGCGTGATGCCGAACGGCTCGTACCACGGGGTCGTCACGAACACATCGGCTGCGCCGTAAAACTCCCGCAGTTGCGCGCGACCGCGCCGCCCGACGAAGGTGACGTGATCGGCGATGCCGCACCCGGCGGCGATCCCGCGCAAGCGTGCGATCTCGGGCGTCGCGATTTCGTTGGGCAGATCGGCGTTGCCGCCGACGATATAAAGATGCGCGTCGATGCGAGTTTGCTCGCGCAGCTTGGCGAGCGCGCGCACGACCGTATCGATGCCCTTGCGCGGCACGAGGCGGCCGAGCTGCAGCACGGCGAACCGTTGCTCCGGCCAGCCGAGCGCAGCGCGCGCCGCGGCGCGATCGACGCGGCCGAATTCGGCCGAATCGAAGCCGCAGGGGACGAGTTCGACGCGCGCGGGATCGGAGCCGTAGTGCGCCTGCAAATCGGCCGCGTCTTGCGGGCACTCGGCGATGATCACGTCCGATTCGCGCACTAGCGTGTCCTCGATTTCGAAGCGCGCATCGGGGAACCCGTCGTCGGCGCCCTGATGCAGCCGGCGCACTTTGCCGAGCGCGTGAAAGGTCGTGACGAGCGGAATTCCGAGCACCGCCTTTACCTTCAGGCAAGCGAGTCCCGACATGAAGAAGTTGGCGTGCATCACGTCGTACGGAGTACGCTCGCGCCGGCAAAAGCCCACGAGAAAATCGGCGAACTCCGGCATGAACGGCAGCAGGTGCTCTTTGGGCATCTGCGTCGGCGGCCCCGCGGGGACGTGAATCACGCGCACGCCGTCCATGTCGGATACGGCCGGCAGCAGCGCGCGGTCGCGTCGCGTGAACACATCGACTTGATGGCCGGCGCGGTGCAGTTGCCGCGCGACGTGAGCGACATAGATATTCTGACCGCCGCTGTCGACGCCGCCCGCGACAGCGAGCGGGGACGCATGTTCACTGACGAGTGCGATTTTCATGAGGAATCCTTTGTATTGAAAGACCGCCGAGGCGCTGGAAAGACGCATCGGAGCAGAGCGTCGGCGCAGCGCGCGTTGTCCGTCGAGCACGTGGTGTGCCCATCGTTTTGGGCGATCGGTCAAAGCTGCAGAAGCGTTGCAACGGTGCGAGACACCGTCGTGATCTTTATTCGACGATTCGCTCGCATATGGCGGTGTTACAGGGGGGCGTGTAATTAAGCGATGCGCCCGCGGCCAAGCGTGCGGCGATGGCATTCGCCCCAATTCAATGGGAGTGATTATTGCTGTCGTTCAGGCCGCGAGCGTCGCGCGCGTTGTGCGCCGATGTGCGCGACGTTCTGGGAGGATTCAAGCGCATGAGCGCCCGTATCTCCGTGGTAGTGCTGACCCATAACCGGCTCACCGAAGTGTCGAAAACCGTCGAGCATCTGCTCGCGCTGCCGGAGAGGCCACCAGTCATCGTGGTGGACAACGGCTCGCGCGACGGTACGCCAAAACGAGTGCGGCAACGTTTTCCGCAGGCGCGGGTGGTAGCGTGCAACGCTAATTTGGGCGCTGCGGGCCGAAACCTCGGGGTCGCGCAGGTGGACACGGAGTATGTCGCGTTCAGCGACGACGACACGCGCTGGTCGCCCGGGGCGCTGGCCCATGCGGTGCGGGTATTGGATGCTTCGCCCCATGTCGCGGTCCTGTCCGCGCGCGTTTTGGTGGGCGATGAACAGCGCATCGACCCGACCTGCGAGCGGATGAGGGCGAGCCCGCTCGAGCGCGCGAGCTTGCCGGGGCCCGCGCTCATCGGCTACATGGCGGGCGCATGCGTGTTTCGTACGCAGGTGTTTCGCGACGTGGGCGGATACGAACCGCGCTTGTTCATTGGAGGGGAGGAGTCGCTCGTGTCGCTCGATGTGCTCGAGCGCGGCCACGCCATCGTCTATTGCGACGGATCGACCGTGACGCACCGTCCCTCGCCGGCGCGCGATGCGAACTTGCGTCGGCGCATGCTTGCGCGCAATGCCGCGCTCGTTGCATGGCTGCGGCTTCCCTTGTCCGCGGCCGTTGCCGCGTCGGGGCATGCGTTGGCCGTTTTTACGAAAGAGGGGGCGTTAGTCGGCGACACGCTCGCATTGATTGCGGGCATCGCATGGGCGCTGCCGCGACGGCGTGTCGTGGGCGAGCGCGTGTTGCGAATGCGGCGGCAGGTGCGCGCAGCGGAAGCCGCGGCGGCCGGGATCGCGCCTATCGCCGAAGCGGCGGTCGAGCCCGATCGATTGCGTTAGCGTTGCGCCTCATGCGGCACGAGCCGCGCATAGCGCTCGGGTTCGGTCAAATCGTGCGGATGTGGATCGGCGAATGCGCGCAGTTGGCTACGATATGCATGCACGGCCCGCCATTTCGCATTGGCGGCGCCCGCGCGAGGCGACGGTGCCGCGCCGCCGCCGGGCCAATCGATCCGCTCGATGCGCCAGCCTTGCGCCGCCAGCGCTTCGTACCGAAGCCTGCTGACGCCGCGCATCGCTCGATAGGGTGCATCTTCGTAAACCATCAAGGCAGGCATGCTTTGCCGTTGCGCCAGCATCGCGCACGCGTCGGCCACGAGCACGTGGTCGGAGTGGTGAAGGCCTAGCGGAGCGACGAGCGGCGGGGCGCCGGCATGCCGCCAAACCTCGGCCAGCGCGCACGCGATTTCCTGCGCCGACGGCGTTGCGCCATATTGACTGTCGAGGAACGACAGTCGAATCGGGCGCGAGCTCAAGATCGTCAGGGCGCATTCGTCCTCGGCGATTCGCGCCCGCATCGCTTCGCTCGAATCGCGATGTCCCGCGCTACTGTCCCACGGCGTGTGCATCGGCGGCTGAGGCTCGCCGCAAAAGACCGTGCAGACGACGGTGTTCGGCCGGCTTGCCAGCAGCAAGCCGCAACTGAAGACCGCGTCGTCCAGATGCGGCGATACGACGAGGCAGGGCGCGGCAGGCTGCCGCATCGAAGGTAGGCGCGTTCGCATGTCGCAACGCGGAGCAAACACGATGCCCATATGCATGCGCTAACATCGCAGCTTCGGAACGACGGGCTGCGAGCATGACTTTGGACAAGACCGACCGAGCCATCCTCATGGCGATGCAAGGGGACGGCCGCATCACGAACGCGAGTCTCGCCGAAGCGGTCGGCTTGAGCGAGACCCCGTGCGCGCGCCGCTTGAAGCGGTTGGAAGCCGACGGCTATATCGAGGGGTATCGCGCCGTGCTGTCGAGATCGGCGCTGCACATTGGCGTGACGGCGTTCGCACTCGTGCGCTTCGGCGTTCACGACCGGCGTCTTGCCGACGAGTTCGAGCGGCAGATACAGGCGATCGAGCGCATCGTCTCGTGTCACAACGTCTCGGGCAGCGCCGATTACCTGCTTCACGTGGTCGCACGCGATCTCGAGGATTACGGCGCGTTCGTGCGCGACGTGCTGCGCGCATTGCCGGGAGTCACGTCGGTGGAATCGGTGCTGTCGCTACGCGAAGTGAAACGCGACGCGGGCCTGCCGCTACTCTGAGCCGACGGGCCCGCGTCGTGTGAGGGCGATGAGCGAGCGCTCGAAGTTCGCCTCGGGAACCGCGCAAAACCGCGAATGCTTAAGCGGCGAGCGCCTGACGGATCGCCTCGGCCAAGTCGCCCGCTGCGAATTTCGCGACGTAGCCCGTGGCGCCGGCATTCTTGACGTGCGCCTCGTTGGCCGTGCCCGTGAGCGAGGAATGGATGATGACGGGGATGTCCCGCATGCGCTCGTCGGCCTTGATTTGGCGCGTGAGCATGAAGCCGTCCATTTCGGGCATTTCGAGGTCGGTCAGCACGAGCGCCACCTTGTCGCGCGTTCGAACGCCTTCCTTCTGCGCTTCTTCGGCAATCTTGGTGAGCGTATCCCAGGCCTCTTGCCCGGTCTTCGTGATGATGTACTGTGCGCCGAGCGCCGCCAGGCTCTGCTCGATGAGCTTGCGCGCGAAGCCCGAATCGTCGGCGGCGAGAATCTTGGCTCCGCCGGTCATCTTGACCGACGTGCCCACGTCGGCCGGTTCCACGCTGGGATGCTGCGCCGGGAATACGTCGCGCAATACCTGCTCGACGTCCACCACCTGCGCTAGCCGCGAATCGCCCGTATTGCCGTCGATGCGGGCAATGCTGGTGACCGAGCCGCCGCCCGCCGAACCTTCGGCCGAAAGCACCTGATTCCACTCTAGGCGAACGATGTCGTCGACTTCCTCTACCGCGAACGCCTGCGTCGAGCGCGCGAACTCGGTCACGAGCAGGATGTTCAAGCCGCGCGTCGGATTGCAGCCCATGAGCTTGGGCAGGTCGATCACGGGAATGATCTGGCCGCGGATGTCGACAGCGCCGATCATGTGATCCGAGGCCCCGGCGATCGGCGTGATTGCCGGCATGGTCATGATCTCGCGCACTTTGAACACGTTGATGCCGTACAACTCGTGCGAGTCGTCGTTGCCGGGCGCGGCGCCCAGGCGGAACAGCAGGAGTTCGAACTTGTTCGTGCTCGTCAGGTTGGTGCGTTCGTCGATCGAGTGATGATCAGCGGCCATCGAAATTTCCTCGTGGGTTGCGCCCGTGAGCAGCGGTTGCACCTTTTCCGGAAGGCGAGCGCCGAGGCCGCACGGGCTATAACGCTGATAACGGCGTTTCGCCCAAAAAATTAATACGGCTCCGTGTTTCCCCCGACAAAACTATCAAGTTGGCGCAAACATCTGACGTTATATCCTGCCAAGGACCGCCACACGAGCTGTGTCCGAGGCGCTCGACCGACGCTTGCTCCCGACCCCAACGAATCGATTCTCTTCATGATCGATGCCTCAGCGCCCGACCTACCGTATATAGAAAGCGCCTTTCAGCCCGTGCTCTCGCTGGCGCACGGCGCTGCCGTGGGCTATGAGGCGCTGCTGCGCGCCCGGCATGCCGACGGGAAATCGTGCTCGCCCGAAGCCGCGTTCGCCGCTGCGCGGCACGCGGGGCGTTGCGGGGAGTTCGAGCGCGCCTGCTTGCAACGCCACGTGTCGCGTTTCGCGCAGTTCGCTCATGAGCAGCATGTGCTCTTCGCCAATTTGCACCCGGACGTGCTGGCCGATCCGGTCCATGGTCCGGCGTTGGCGCAAGAACTCGTCGATAGCGCGGTGGCGCCCAATCGCATCGTGATCGAAGTGCTCGAGGCGCGCCAAGAGACGCCCGCCGCGCTGATCGACGCCGTCGAGCGGTTGCGAGCGCGCGGATTCTTGATTGCGCTCGACGATTTCGGCGCGGGTTTGACGAATCTCGGCCGCGTGTGGGATTTGCGCCCCGACGTGGTCAAGCTCGATCGCGAGTTGATTTGCAAGGCGGTCGAAAGCTACCGGAATGCGCGCAGCTTGCTGCGACTCGTCGATTTACTGCACGACATCGGTACCTTCGTCGTGATCGAAGGGATCGAGACCGAAGAGCAGGCCAGGCTGAGCGCCGACTGCGATGCGGATTTCGTTCAAGGCTACTTTTTCGGGCGGCCGGCGATCGAGGTCGAAGCACTCGTTCCCTTCGGCGCCGGTTCGGCGCCGCCGCTCGATGCGCGGCCCGGCGACGCTCGCAAATTGCGCCGCATCGCCGATCTGGACGAACTCGCGCCATACCGGCGCGCGTTCGGGCGCTTCAAGGATGCCTGGTGCTTGGAGCAACCGCTGGCGTATGCCGCGCGCCATTTCTTGGAATGCGAATGGGCGTTGCGTGTGTTCGTGCTCGACGAGACGGGGCGGCAAGTCGGCGAGAACGTCGAATCGGAGCATCATTGCGAGCGGCGCTGTGCGACATTTCCGTTGCTCGCGCGCAGGGCGGGCGCCAATTGGTCCAAGCGCGCTTATTTTCGCGATGCATTGCTTCGGCCGGGCGAGACGATCGTCAGCGAGCCCTATATGTCGTCGAGTTCGACGAACTTATGCGTGACCTTGTCGGTGTTCGTGCGCATGGGCGAGCATGGCTTCGTGCTCGGCGCCGATATCTTGTTCGAAGGGTTGTCCAGGCATCTGGCCTGAAGCGTTCACGCGCGGCGGGCAAGGCAAAGCCGTGCGGTTTCTTGTTCCGAGGGCGATAGCTGCGCCGCGAACTCGAACTTGCCCCCGATCAGCGTGGCGACGCATGCGCCATCGCGCAAGGCAATGCGGTTGCCGACCAAAGCGGGCACCTTCTCGCCCGGCAACACCGTGCCGACGACGTTGAGCGGATCGACAGCGCAAACGCAGACGAACTGCCCGTCCGGCGTGCGCTTGCGTACGTCTCGCAGCAACGCTAGCGCTTCGGGCAATGCGAACTGTTCACCGGAAAGGCCGTTGACGAAGCGGCCGCCTCGAACGAGACCGCGCGCTTCCAAGCGATGGAACACGCGCAAAAGGTCGCGCCAACGCGGCAGCCATCCTGCTTCGCGCTCCAACAGTTGCCAGAAGACGACGCCGTAGCGGCGCAGCAACGACATGGCCGCGTGCTCGGCGATATCGGGCGGCAGCGCAGGAGCGCCAATGCGCGATGACGCGGAGGGAGACGATGACGTAGCGATAGCCGATGCACCGTTCGCGCTTGGCTGCGTATCGCTCTCGGCCGGTCGTCCCGAACTCGTCGGCCGCCGCAGCAGCGCCCATCGGCCGGCATCTTGCATGCCGCCGATGAACGCGCCACGATGCCCAGCGCGCCGCGCCATGGCGCGCGAGCCGCGGTGGCGCGCCGCGGCAGGCGCGATCAGCGCGCGCAGCCCCGCGAAACTATCCGCATTGACGAACCCGCCCGCCACCAGTTCGCCGAGCGCGGTTTCGACTTCGAGCGGCAACGCGTGCGCTTCGCCGAGCAGTTCGTCGAAGAACATCGCGCCGTGCCGCGACAGCGCGTCGAACAGCAGCCTCGCGCGGGGCGAAAGCGCAGCGGTATCGGCGGGTGCGGGCTCGGCCGAGCGGCGATCGATCAGCCCGTGCCAAATTGGCAGCGTGCGGCGCGGCAGTAAGACGATCGGCGTCGTTCGCACCGGGGCCGAAGCGCCGCGCCCATCGGCTGCGAATCGAGCCCACACGAATTGGCCGGAGCGACAGAGTTCGTCGAGCGTCGTGCCGGCATAGTCGCGCAGACGCGCAGGCAAGATGTCTTCCTCCCACGCCGCCGCCGCGGCTTCGAAGCCTTCGAGTTGTTCGAGCGTCGCGGCAAGCGCCTCGCGTCCCATCCCGCGCGCGGCCGGGGCGAGACGTTGCCATTCGAGCAGAAAGCGCACGAAGTCGGCACGTTCGACCGGCTCGATCTCGCGGCGCAGCCGCTTGATCGTGTATCGATGAATGCGCGCGAGCAGATGCCGCTCGCACCATTCGTCCTGCTCCGCGCCCGGGGTGAAGCGGCCTCTCATGGCGTAGCCCTCGTTTTCGAGCTTCACGAGTGCGGCGGCTACGTTCGACGCGGGCAGCGCGAGCGAGCGCGCAAGCACCGGCACCGGCTCGGGCCCGAGGCCGGAGAGCCTTGCGCGCAACACGTCCACGAGCGCATCGGCCTCCGCCCATTCGTCGTCGAAGCCCGGCGGCGCAACGAGTCGCGGGGCGAACGCAGCATCGGGGTAGATCGCGCGCAGGCATGTCAGGCGTTCGATGGGCAGCCAGAGCGCTTCGTTCTCGGCGATCTGCATGCGCGTGGCTCGCCCCGCGCGTGCGAGCGCGTCGAGCCATGCGAGCCACCCCTCGTTCGATCGCGCCTCCGTCTCGTTGATGCAAGCGAGCCCCGTCAACGCCTCATGCATTTCGTCCGTGCTGCGCACCTGCGGCCAGGCTTCCTCGCGCACGGCCGCGATCGCGTCCCTATCGAGCGCGCCCAGATCGGACGCGTCTTGCGGATCGCTCCAGCGCCGCGATAGAACGGCCTGCGTGCGGCGCTCCTCGAGGGGGGCGTCGTCGAGGAAGGCGTAGGGCCGCGCATTGAGAATCTCGGCCGCGAGCGGCGAGGGGGCGGTGAGCTCGCGCGTCACCAGCGCGATGTCGCCTTGCTCGATCCGGCGCAGCAGGGCGAGCCACCCCTCGCAATCCATCGCTTCGTGCAGGCAATCGTCGATCGTTTGATCGACGAGCGGATGATGCGGCAACTCCCGCTCGCCCGCGATGTTCTCCAGACACGCCACCTGATCGGGGAACACGGCGGCGAGCAAATCCTCGCTCTTCATGCGCTGCAATTGCGGCGGCGTTTTGCGCCCGCCGGTGAAGCGCGGCAACGCGAGCGAAGTGGTGGCGTTCCAGCGCCAGCGGACGTTGAACAGCGGCGCATCGAGCAATGCTTGAATCAATACATGCTCGGCGCTATTCGAATGGAGGAAGCGCCACACTTCGTCGAGCGCGAAGCTGTGGCTGCCCGTCAGCGACAAAACGATCGCATCTTCGGTGGCCGCGGCCTGCAGCTCGAAATTGAAGGTTCGACAAAAGCGCTTTCTGAGCGCAAGGCCCCATGCGCGATTGATGCGGCTGCCAAAGAGCGAATGAATGACGAGTTGCGTGCCACCCGATTCGTCGAAGAACCGCTCCATGACGAGCGTGTTTTGCGAGGGCAGGACCGTGAGTGCCGCTCGCGCGCGCGCGAGATACTCGACGATTTGACGCGCGGCGACTTCATCGATGACCAGTTCATGCATCAGCGTCTGGACGACGCTCCCGAGCGCCTGACCGTTCTCGCCCGCGTCGTTCGATTGCTTGGTGCCGCCGATCAATGCGTCGATACGCATCCGCAGGCGGGAGATGGCGGCCGAAAGCTCATCGCTGCGCCCGGGCGCTTCGCCGAGCCAGAACGGGATGTTCGGCGCCTGCCCTTGGGCGTCGACGACGCGCACGCGCCCCGGTTCGACACGCAGGATCCGGTACGACGTGTTGCCGAGTTGGAAGATGTCTCCCGCAAGGCTTTCCACGGCGAAGTCTTCGTTGACGGTGCCGATGTTCAAGCCTTGCGGTTCGAGCAGCACGGCATAGTCGGCGTTGTCGGGGATCGTCCCGCCCGATGTGACGGCCGTCATCTTCCCGCCGCGCCGCCCGCGCAGCATGCCCGTCACGACGTCGCGGTGAATGTAGGCGCCGCGCGGGCCGTGGCGGCTCGTATAGCCTTGCGAGAGCATGCGCAATACCGCGTCGTACTGCTCGCGCGGGAGATCGGCATAGGGCGCGGCGCGTTTGAAACAATCGAACAGGGCGCCTTCGCTCCATTCCTCGCAGGACGCTTCCGCGACGATTTGTTGCGCCAGTACGTCTAGCGGCGCATGCGGCACCGTCAATGTGTCGAGCTCGCCGCGTCTCACGCAGTCGATGAGGGCGGCGCATTCTACGAGATCGTCGCGCGAGGTGGGAAAGAGGCGGCCCTTGGGCATGCCGCCGACCTGATGCCCCGAGCGCCCGACGCGCTGCAGAAATGACGCGATGGCGCGAGGTGAGCCGAGTTGACAGACGAGATCGACGTCGCCGATGTCGATGCCCAATTCGAGCGATGCGGTGGCGATCAACACGCGTAATGCGCCGCGCTTCAGACGCTGCTCCGCATCGAGCCGATGCTCTTTCGCCATGCTGCCGTGATGCGCGGCTACGGCCTGCTTGCCTAGGCGTTCGGTCAAATGGCGCGCGGCGCGCTCCGCCATGCGGCGAGTATTGACGAAGATCAGCGTGGTGGCGTGCGTGCTGGCGAGTTCGGCCAGCCGATCGTAGACGCGTTCCCAAACCTCGTTGGGCATGACAGCTTCGAGCGGCACGGGCGGGAGTTCGAGCGCGAGGTCTCGTGCTCGGTGATGCCCGACATCGACGATGGCGCAGCGCGCATCGTCGCTCACGCCCACGAGAAAGCGCGCCACCGCCTCGATCGGCTTTTGCGTGGCCGATAGCCCGATGCGCGGCAAACGCCGCTTGCAAAGCGTGTCCAGACGTTCGAGCGATAGCGCGAGATGCGCGCCGCGCTTGCTGCCGGCCATTGCGTGGATTTCGTCGACGATGACCGTGCGGGTGGTCGAAAGAATGCGGCGGCCGGAATCGGAGGACAGTAAGACATAGAGTGATTCGGGCGTCGTGACGAGGATATGCGCGGGCCGTTTTTTGAGCGCGTTGCGCTCTTGCGCGGTGGTGTCGCCGGTGCGAACCGCCGTGCGGATCTCCACGCGCGGCAGCCCTTGCGCCGCCAGCGCTTCGCCTATGCCCGCAAGCGGGCGTTCGAGGTTGGTGTGGATATCGTTCGATAGCGCTTTGAGCGGCGACACGTATACAACAAGCGTTTCGTCGGGCAGCGTGCCGCCATGGGCGAGCCCGTCGCGCACGAGCTCGTCGAGCGCCCAAAGAAATGCCGTGAGTGTCTTGCCCGAGCCTGTCGGTGCGGCGACGAGCGTCGGTATGCCGCTGCGAATGTGCGGCCACGCGCGCATTTGGGCGTCGGTCGGTGCGCTGAAGGCCGACTCGAACCATGCGGCGACGGCCGGGTGAAACGTGGCCAGCAGGTCGACAGCCGAGGGAGCATTCATGTCGTCAAGATGGCGATGGGCGCGCGATTATCAAGGACACCTAACGATTTCGGCGTGCGTGTCGGGGCCGGGGTACTTAGCCGATCGTTGGATCGGGCGGAAACATGTCGAGGCTTGCCGCATATGTCGATAGATAGATGAGTGGAGCAACGACAAGCGTGGCGACGCCGAGCGTCAGCACGCAAGCGATCAAAAGGCCGGCCGTGATGCCGCCGTACACGAGCGCGGCAGACCCATTGCGCCATGTTGCCGCGAAACTGGCTCGTAGCGCATCGGCTGCCGTTGCGCCGTTCAGCACGATCAATGCCGGGGCGAGCCATAAGGCCATCGTGCCGACCGCAGCGGTTGCCAGATACAGCGCGCCCGCTATCAAAGCGAGCACGGTTCGCGCATCGCCGGTCGCGCCGCCGAATGCCAATAGACGCAGTGCGCTCGATGCGCGCTCGCCCGTCAGGTCGCAGACGATCGTGATCAGCAACCCGAACACGGCGGCCGCGAACAGCGGTTCGAAATGCTCGCGGATGCCGCGCATCACATCGGCCAACCCAACCGCGCCGGTCGTTCGGCAATGATCGGCGGCGTAGATCATGCCACCGGTCCAGAGCACGGTGAAGACGGCCGCGAGGTCGCTCGCGTAGGGCAATTCGACCAGCAGGACGGTGACGAGCAGATCGATGAGGCCGAGCATGATCCACATCCCGGGGCGTTGCTGGAATAGCGTCCAGCCCTCGGCGAACCATCGCGTGCCCTGGCGTGCGGGGACCGCGCGCATTTGCATGTAAGACTCCTCCGAATTGAAAGGCGGGGGGAAAAGCGGTCGAACCTATGCGCAATTATGGCGCGGTTGCTGCAGGTGTGCTGACGGAGAGGGAGGAATTTCCGATTTTCACCGGAAGTGGGCTCATTCGCGGCAATACTTGCCCCAACTCTCTTCGCGCGCATCGGTGTGAATGCGTTTTACCTAAGATCTGTCCGAGATAATCGCGAGTCATCGATCCGACCCGGATCGACAAATAGAATGCCGGATCCCAGGCGATTCCAGCTGCGTGCGTACTGATTAGGACGGTGGCATGCGTTTCGTCGAGGCGCTACAGTGGTGGGGCGATGCCGGGCTGGAAGATTCGAATGTTTGGCATTTTCACCCGGTTAGGTTTATTCGGGAGTTTCGGAAGTGCGGGTGGTTCGCCGAACACGAGCTTGCGCAATGCATCCCGCGCGTCAATCGACATCTTGTTCACACCGAATTTCGAGAGCAAACCGTTGCTGCATGGAGCGTGGCGTACGGCCGAGCCAAAACCTGGGTGTTACCGTTTAGCCGTATGGTCAGAAAAATTCGGGATTTCCTCGACTGCCCAGCGGGGATTGCATTTCCTTGCTCAATCCATTGTGGAACCCGGGTATCTCAGATTGGTTAAAGAGGGTGACGGTGAGCGTAGGATATACATCCCCTATTACGGGCGCGGTTTGATTCAGATAACCTTCGCCCGGGAACATAAGGTTTACGGAAATTTCCGCGCATTTCCCCAAACGGAGGTCGGGACAGCGCGATACCCCGAAGTGGGTTGGAACCCCGATGTTGTTAGTGCTAGACGATGGTCATTTTGACGTCGACAATGCAGCCGATAGCGCGGGGTTTTATTGGGCATGTCCGGCTGTTACTGCTGTTCGCAAAAACGGATTGCAACTATCTGACATCGGGTGCGCAACGGATAATATTGTTGGTGTATCAAAACTGGTACATTCGTCGAATACCTCGTCCACAAAAATATCAACGAGTTACCGAAAATGAAAGCGATTTTGCGATCGATTGAGTTCGTTGACGGCAGCTCCTCCGCAGGGTCGGGCGAGAACTGAGAACGGAAAAAAGTAATCTAAAGGTGGGCTCGATGTGCGCCGCACCCGGGAACATATGGCTTAGGAGCGAGATGATGATTTCAAGAGAATCGCTGTAAGAAGGTTTCGGACACTTTGAGCGGTTGTCTTGCTTTGTGCGTCATGCTTTGATCGATTGAGTCCTGCCTTATGCGGTTCTCTCTGTTGAATCGACACAATCCGCTATTCGTGTGAAAATTGATTTATCTCGGTCGTTGTAAGTGGTTGCGAAAGAAATAATGAAACGATTTCTCATGGCGAATATTTGTATGAAAGGGGGTAATGTTAATCTCGAGTTTATCGCCTTCGGGCGAGATCGGACCGGAAGAGAATTTTAAGAGATCGGCTATACCGGGATCCCTCTAATGTCAGGGAAGTGAATTTTGCAAGTCCCTCGTTCCGGGTGCGACTTTTCGATTGAAATGTCGCCTCGACCGTGGCTCCCGAGTTCGTTCTACATCACAGTTGAGTGCTAGGCTGTCCGCATCGTCCTGCGGGAAATCCACTCGTCCCCGATCACCGCGCGCGCCGCAGCCGACCGTATTGAACATCGGCCGCAACGCGTGTCTCGACCCCCGGCCCCATCCGACCCTACGCAAATGCTCGATTCCCTCTATGATTTGCGCGTGCTATAAGCGGCGAGGCGGTCATTTTGGCTTGCGTCTGTGAGACGAGTGAGACGACCATGGAGGATCGAGCATGAAAGCGACGAGTGGGATCGGCATGGCTACCCGCGTGTGCGGGTGGGTACTCGCAACAACCATCTCGCTCGGCTTCGCGCCCGGTGCGCCCGCGTGGGCCAAGACGGGCACGCCTCAGCCGGTTTTGTCCGCATCGGCGATGGCCGTGGCCGACGAGTTCAGCGCCGATGCGGCCGAACGGATCTTCAAGGAAGGCGGCAATGCGGTCGACGCCGCGGTCGCGGTGGCATTCACGCTTGCTGTGACCTATCCCGAAGCGGGCAACATCGGGGGCGGAGGCTTCATGACGCTCTACGTCAACGGCAAGCCGTACTTCATGGACTATCGCGAGCGCGCGCCGCTCGCTGCGACCAAAGACATGTATCTAGACAAAGACGGCAACGTCGTCAAAGGCATGAGCTTGGTCGGCATGCGTGCCGTCGGCGTGCCGGGCACCGTCGAAGGTATGTGGGAAGTGCAAAAGCGATTCGGCAAGCTGAAATGGAAACAGGTGCTCGCGCCCGCGATCCACTACGCGCGCGACGGATTCGAAGTCAGCGAGCAACTGCAGCAGCGCCGCGACGCGGCAGCCAAAGAGCTCAACGACAAAACCAACTTCGGCCAATACTTCGGGCAATTGAAGGCCGGCGAGATGTTCAAGCAACCGGAATTGGCCGCCACGCTGGCACGCATCGCCAATCAAGGCGCGAAAGGTTTTTACGAGGGCAAAACGGCTGAATTGATCGCCGCATCGATGAAAGCGCGCGGCGGCCTCATCACGAAAGAGGACCTTCACGAATACAAAGCCGTGTGGCGCCAACCGGTTCAGGCCAATTGGAACGGCTACCGCGTGATCACGGCGCCGCCGCCGAGCTCCGGCGGCATCGGGTTGGTGCAGTTGCTGAACATGAAGGCCGATCTCAAGGACGATTTCGCGGGCGTGAAACTCAATTCGCCGCAATACGTCCATCTCGTCGCGGAAATCGAGAAGCGAGTGTTCGCCGATCGCGCGCAATATCTGGGCGATCCCGATTTCTACAAAGTGCCGATCGCCCAATTGACCGACGACGCCTACATCGCGAAGCGAGCCGCGGAAGTCGATCCCGAGAAGCCCACGGACACGAAAGCCGTGCAACCGGGGCTCGGCACCTCCATGCCCGAGAAGGCGGAAACGACGCATTTCTCGATCGTCGACAAATGGGGCAACGCCGTCTCGAACACCTACACGCTGAACGGCTACTTCGGCTCCGGCGAGGTGGTGGATGGCACCGGTGTGCTGTTGAACGACGAAATGGACGATTTTTCCGCCAAGCCGGGCGTCGCGAACATGTTCGGCGTGGTGGGCAGCGACGCGAATGCGATCGAACCGAAGAAGCGGCCGCTATCGTCGATGACGCCGACGATCCTGACCAAAGACGGCAAGGTCGCGATGGTGATCGGCACGCCCGGCGGCTCGCGCATCTTCACGTCCATCTTCCAAGTGATGACGAACGTCTACGACTTCGGCATGCCGTTGCCTGCCGCCGTTGCCGCGATGCGTTTCCATCACCAGTTGTTGCCGCCCAACACGATCTTCTGGGAGCCGTACAAGCCGATCGAGGGAGATCTCGCGCAGGCGCTCGAAGCAAAAGGCTATGTCTTGAAGGGGCAAAACTTCAACGGCGACATTCAGGTTATCAAAGTGGACGGCGATTCGCCCGAAGCCGTGGCCGATCCGCGCGGCCGCGGGGTGACGCGCACGGTGCAGTAATGGTGCGGTAAAGGTGCGGTGAAGGTGCGGTGAAGGTGCGGTAAGCCTGCGCACGATCAGTTGGAGACGGCCCGCCGCCCGCAGCGGCCGTCTCGCACCACGAAGGTCTGTCGGGAACGGTGCTTGCTGCAATGCAGCTTCGATAAACACCATACCGGGACGATGACGATCCACATCGGCATATCGGGCTGGCGCTATGCGGGCTGGCGCGGCGTGTTCTATCCGAAGGGCTTGGCGCAGGTGCGGGAGCTCGAGCACGCGTCGCGCGTCGTCGATACCATCGAGATCAACGGCTCGCATTATTCGTTGCAGACCATCGGCAGCTATCGATCGTGGTATGAGGCGACGCCGGAGAATTTCGTCTTCAGCGTGAAGGGGCCTCGGTATCTAACCCACATGCTGCGTTTTCGCGACGACACGGCGTTGCCGGCGATTGCGAATTTTTTCGCGTCGGGCGTGTTGGCGCTCGAAGAGAAGCTGGGCCCATTCCTCTGGCAATTTCCTCCGAATTTTTCGTTCGATGCCGAGCGGCTCGACCGGTTCTTGGCGCTGCTCCCTCGCTCGATCGACGATGCGATCGCCCTGGCCCGAAGGCACGATGCGCGCGTCAAACGTCCCTGGTGCGAAACGAAGCGGCACGGCCCGCTGCGCCATGCGGTGGAGGTGCGGCATGCGAGTTTTTGCGGCGCTCAATTTCCTGACATTTTGCGGCGCCATCATGCGTCGCTCGTGATATCCGATTCGGTGGTGGGATGGCCGTACTTCGAGGACGTCACGGCCGACTTCGTCTATATGCGGCTGCACCGCACGGAAACGCTATACAGCGGCGCTTATTCGGAACCTGCGCTCGATCGCTGGGCCCAACGCATTCAGGCATGGTCGGTTGGCGAAGAACCGTGCGACGCCAAACGGCTATCGACCGCGCGGCCTGCCCGTGAGAGACGAGACGTGTTTTGCTATTTCGACAACGATCAGAAAGTGGAGGCGCCGTTCGATGCTCGAAGATTGAAGGCGCGGCTGAGCGGAGACATCGACCCATTGCCCATGCCGGCGCCCGCCCAGCGGCCGCGCCCGGCACGCGCTAAAGCAGTCGCGCCGAAAACGACTTAAAGTGGAACGCTTGCGCACTACCGCAGCGCGTACCGCCATCGCGGCCGATCTTATGTTCGGCCGTCCCACCCATGGACAGGAGCGATCCGATGAGCGTCGTCGTATCAGGATTGCAGCGAGCTTACGACGAGGTTAGGCGCTACAGCCTCGCGCTCGCCGAACCGCTTTCCGCAGAAGATCAGGGTGTCCAGTCGATGCCCGACGCAAGCCCGACGAAATGGCATTTGGCGCATACGACTTGGTTCTTCGAAACCGTCGTGCTCGCGCCGCATGCGCTGGGGTACCGGCCGTTCGACGAACGATACGCATACCTCTTCAATTCGTATTACGAAGCTTTGGGCCCGCGGCATGCCCGCCCGCAACGAGGCCTGTTGACCCGGCCGTCAGTGCGGGAAGTGCACGCCTACCGTCGTCACGTCGACGCATCGGTGGCGGCGTTGCTCGGTTCGGCGGACGGCGAGCTGGCCGGGATCGTAGAACCGTTGATTACGCTTGGCTTGCAGCATGAGCAGCAACATCAAGAGTTGATGCTGACCGACATCTTGCATGCGTTTTCCTGCAATCCGCTGTTGCCCGTGTACCGTGCCAAGCGCAACGACGCTGCGCACAAGCCGCTGCACTCGCAGCCGCTGGAGTGGCTGCCCCAAGCGGGCGGCGTCGCGCAGATCGGGCACGACGGCGAAGGTTTTTGCTTCGACAACGAAGGGCCGCGGCACCAGTACCTGTTGCGGCCTTACGAGATCGCTCAGCGCCTCGTCACGTGCGGCGAATACGCGGCGTTTATCGCCGACGGCGGATACAGGCGGCCAGAGCTCTGGCTATCGGACGGTTGGGCCGCGGTGCAACGCGAAGGCTGGAGTGCGCCGCTTTACTGGATGCCCGCCGACGATGCCGGGCGCGAGAACTGGCGCGTCTTCGGCTTATCGGGCTTGCATGCGCTCGATCCCGATGCGCCGGTGTCGAACCTGAGTTTTTACGAGGCTGCGGCGTATGCCGAGTGGGCCGGCGCGCGGCTGCCGACGGAGTTCGAGTGGGAGGCGGCGTTCGATGCCCCTGGCCTCGAACAGATGACGGGGCACGTCTGGCAATGGACGCGCTCCTCGTACGACCCCTATCCGGGTTTTCGTCCGTTGCCGGGGGTGGCGGCCGAATACAACGGCAAGTTCATGGTGGGGCAGCAGGTGCTGCGCGGCGGCAGCATTGCGACGCCGCCGGGACATACCCGCCCGACGTATCGCAACTTTTTCCCGCCGGCGGCGCGCTGGCAGTTTACGGGAGTACGCCTTGTACGAGACAACTGACGCATCCGCCCTGGTGGGCGCGGCGCCTCCGGGACGCCCGCATGCCGATCTTTCGGACAGCGCATTTTGCCGCGACCTGCTGGCCGGACTGTCGCGCTCGCCGCGAAGTATCGCGCCAAAGTATTTCTACGATGCGCAAGGCTCCGCGCTGTTCGACCGTATTTGCGAACTGCCGGAATACTATCCGACCCGCACCGAACGGCGCATTATCGAGCGATACGGGCGCGAAATGGCTGAAGTGATCGGCCCGCAAGCGGACATCATCGAATTCGGCGCGGGCTCGCTCGAGAAAATCCGCATCTTGTTGCGCACGTTCGAAGCACGGATGCTGCCGCGCCGCTATTTTCCGATCGATATTTCGGCGTCGCATTTGGAAGATGCCGCGCGGCGCATGCACGCCGAATGTCCGTGGCTGGAGGTGCGGCCCGTCGCGGCCGATTACATGAACGAAGCACAGCTGAAGGGCCTCGATGCGGCGACGGGGCGCCGCGTCGGATTCTTCCCGGGCTCGACGATCGGCAACTTCGACGAATACGAAGCGATGGTCTTCTTGCGCTTGGCTGCGCGGTTGCTCGAAGGCGGAGGCTTGCTCGTCGGCGTCGATCTCGTCAAAGATCCGCAAACCTTGCATCGGGCCTACAACGACACTCAGGGTGTCACGGCTGCGTTCAATTTGAATTTGCTGCGGCGCGCGAATACCGAGCTATCGGCCGATTTCGACCTGCGCGCATTCACTCACTATGCTTTCTACGAGCCGCGTAAGCGCCGGATCGAAATGCACCTCGTGAGCCAATGTGCGCAAACCGTGCGCGTGGCGGGAGAAAGCTTCGACTTCGAGGAAGGAGAAAGCCTACATACCGAGAGCTCGCAGAAGTTCACGATAGAAGGCTTTCGTAAGCTTGCCGTGACGGCGGGATTTCAACCCGGGCCTGTCTGGACCGACGAGGCGCGCTTATTTAGCGTTCACTGGCTGGGCAGCCCGGAGCGAGGGGCTGCTGGGGCGCCGTGATTCGCGACGCCCGGGCTGCGATTCATGTATCAGTCGTCGCCTCGGCCCCAGCCGTGATGTTCGCGCCACTCGTGTTCGCGCCATTGATGCTCGCGCCACTCACGACGGCGCCATTCGCGTTCACGCCAGCCGTCGTCGCCACCCCAATACCCGGTGACGACCGGCGCTGGCGCGTAGGCGACCTGAGGCGGTGCGACATACACGGGCTCGGGGGCGACGTAGACCGGCGAGGGAATGCCGATGCCGACGGCGAGATCGACGTGTGCCGATGCCGCTTTGGAGATCCCGAGCGCGGCGATACCTACGCCGAACATCACTGCGACGAGCTTCTTGTTCATTTGGTACTCCTTGCGCGCTGCATGCGCTCGTTTCTGTGGAAGACGAGCGCAGTGTAGAAGCGGACCCGCGATACATGTGAAAGCGGCATGCGAGATTCGTAACGCTGCATTACGGGCTTGCTTATGCGGGTCGCGCGGCCGCTGTGGCAGCGCATTCTTTCAGAATCCCCCCGATCGAAACGCTTCAGTGCAAGTGGAGCGTGCGTGCGGCGCTACGCTTGTCCCAGCGCCTGCCGCAACAACGCGTCGATGAGGCCGTTCATCCCTTCCGGGTGTGCCGCGGCGCGCTCCTTGAGGGTCGCGACGAGTTCGCCGTCGAGCTTGCAGGCGAACGGCACGAGCCCTTTCGCTTGATCGAGCTTGCGCTGCTCGCGGCGATTGACGGCCGAATCTAGCGCGCCTTTGCCGAAACGCTCCGAGTGCGCTTGCTTCAAAGATTGAGTGAGTTTGAGCGCCTTGTTCTTTTCAAGGTCGGTTTTCTTCATTGCCATGGAACACGTCCTGCGGTTGGGATCGACGAGTGCGTATTGTACGCAGAGCCAACCTCGCCGCCCCCGAATAGGCGCGGCTCAAGGATTCGCGTCGCGCCTGTCGGCTCGAATCAGGCGCGCGAGCTGTTTGACGAGCGGAACGAACAAAGACTCCGACGTATTCCCATACCCCAGCACGAGGCCGTTGTCTTGCGCTTGCGGCTTCAGGGCGAAGCGCGACAACGGCATCGGCGCCATGTCGTATTGTCGCGCCGCCTCGGCGATGCGTACGTCGGAGCAGTCGGCGGGCAGCTTGATGGTCAAGTGCATGCCGCTATCGCCCCCGGTAAGGGTATGCGGTACGGTCAAGTGTTCGGTCAATGCCGTGCGCAGCGCATCTTGCCGGCGCCGATAGAGACGGCGCATCCGCCCGAGATGCCGGCCGAACTGCCCGCTCTCGATGAATTCGGCCAATGCGAGTTGTTCGTAGCGATGGCCCCCGCGCAGCGTTTCTCGCAGCAACCCGCCGGCCTTTCCGAGCAACGCCTCGGGCATGACGAGAAAACCGAGCCGTAGCGACGGAAACAAGGTCTTGCTGAAGGTCCCGACGTAAAGCACCGGCGAGTGCGAAACGAGGCCTTGCATCGCACCGATGAGTTCGCCCGAGTGACGGTATTCGCTGTCGTAGTCGTCTTCGATGATCCATGCGCCGTGCGCTTGCGCCTTGGCGATGAGGTCGAGGCGCCGCGATACGGTCAGCACCGCGCCCGTGGGGTATTGGTGAGAAGGCGTCGTATAGATCAGCCTGGGCGTGTGCGTCTCCCATGCATGATCGGAGATGCACACCCCGTCCTGATCGACCCGGATCGGCACGATTCGGAGATCGCCGCAGATGAACGCGGATTTCGCGCCACGATAGCCCGGTTCTTCCACCCACGCGTGATCGCCGGGATTCGTCACGAGCCGCACGCACAACGACAGTGCCTCTTGCGCCCCCTCCGTAATGACCACCTGGTCCGGCGCGCAGCGCACGCCGCGCGCGACGGCGAGGTGACGCATGATCGCCTTGCGCAGGGCCAACTCCCCTTGCGGATCGCCGTACCCGAGCCCGCTCGCGCCCGCCGTGCGGATGGCGCGGTCCAGGCAATGCTTCCACGCGCCCAACGGGAAACGCGAGAATGCGGGCACGCCGGGCCGCAACGACAAAGTATCGGCTGCGCCCAATTGTGTGCCGCGAATCAGCGTGGCGCGGTTCGAAACTTTCGATGCGGGCGGGCGCCGGGCGTTACGCCGCGCGCCGTTTCGTTGTTCGAGCTCCGTTACGCGCGTGCCTTGGCGGCTCGGCTCGATAAAACCCTCCGCGCCGAGCAGCTCGTACACTGCGGTCACGCTATTGCGCGAAATGCCGAGCGCGACAGCCAGCGCGCGTGAGCCGGGAAGGCGGCAGCCGGAGGGGAAGCGGCCGTCCAAGATGGCGTCGCGGATGCGCTCGTGCAATTGCTTCTGCAGTGACACGCCACCCCGATCCCTGACGAGCGGCATTGCGAGCAAAAAATCGGTCACGGGGCTGACGAGTTCGTCGACGGCGGACATAGCGGGGTGCAGGATAAGGGCTAGGATGGATCGTGCTCGACGGCGCACAGCGCGTGGCACCATAGAATGGGTATTGCGTGGCACTTCCAAGCAGTCCACGGGAATTCTAAAGTTTTCCTTGCCATATGCAACCGGGAAAAGCGATGTCCACTGCAACGAACGAATACGGCCAGCCGATCGGCTCGCCCATGCCCGGCTGGTCGCCGCGGCCGTTACCCACGGCGGAAACGTTCGACGGCGCTTTTTGCCGCCTCGAACGTTTGAGCGCGGAACGTCATGCCGACGACCTCTATGCGGCCTATCGCACCGCGCCCGATGCGAGCGATTGGACTTATCTCAATGTCGGGCCGTTCGACGATCCTCGGGCGTACCGGCAGCATGCCGAGACCGCGCAGCGCAGCGCCGATCCGAGACACTATGCCGTCATCGACAAACGAACGGGCAAGGCGGTCGGCACGTTGGCGTTGATGCGCATCGACCCGAACAACGGCGTCATCGAGGTAGGATCGGTGACGTTTTCGCGCCTGCTCAAGCGCACGCCGATTTCGACCGAGGCGCAATTCTTGTTGATGGCATATGCCTTCGACGAACTCGGCTATCGTCGTTACGAATGGAAGTGCGACAGCTTGAACGCGCCTTCGCGCGCGGCGGCCGAACGGTTGGGCTTCAAGTTCGAAGGAATTTTCCGGCAGGCGTTGGTCTACCGGGGGCGTAACCGCGATACGGCGTGGTACTCGATCCTCGACAGCGAATGGCCTTTGCTGAAGCCAGCATTCGAGGCATGGCTCAGCCCCGAGAACTTCGACGAGCAAGGGCGGCAGCGGGCGCCGCTCAGTGCGGTGCGTCAGCGGTACCTATGATCGAGTGATCCAGGCGCGGGCAGGCTCCTGCCACTCATTCGGTCAGTGCCGAGATCGCATCGAGTTGCGCGTAGACGTCATTCGACAGACGGATCGTCGCCGCGGCAAGATTCTCTTGCAGATGCGAGACCGACGACGTGCCAGGGATCACTAAAATGTTCGGCGACCGATGCAGCAGCCATGCAAGCGCTGTTTGCATCGGCGTGGCGCCGATCGTTTCGGCGATGTGCGACAGTTGCGCGGATCGAAGCGGCGAGAATCCGCCCAGTGGGAAGAAGGGCACATAGGCGATGCCCTGCTGCGCAAGCGCATCCACGAGTGCATCGTCATCTCGATGAATCAGGTTGTAGTGATTCTGCACACAGACGATAGGTGCGATGCGTTGCGCCTCTTCGATCTGCTTCGCGGTGACATTGCTCAGCCCGATGTGCCGAACGAGCCCTTCTTGCGCAAGCTCGGCCAGCGCGTGCATCTGCCTCTCGATCGATCCTTCCGTGGGCGTATGGGGCGAGCCCATCACGCGTAAATTGACGACGTCCAACGCTTCCAGCTTCAAGTTGCGCAGATTGTCGTGCACGGCTTGGCGCAGTTGCTCTGGCTCCTGCGCCGGCCGCCACGAAGCGTCTTGCCCGCGAATCGCGCCGATCTTGGTGACGATGAGGAGCGATTCCGGATAGGGATGCAAGGCTTCGCAGATTAGCTGATTCGTGACATGCGGCCCGTAGAAGTCGCTCGTGTCGATATGATCGACGCCCGCGGCAAGGGCTTCGCGCAGAACGGCGAGGGCCGCGTCGCGGTCCTTCGGCGGGCCGAACACACCGGGGCCGGCCAATTGCATCGCGCCGTAGCCCATGCGCCGGACCCGGCGGTCGCCGAGCGTGAAGGTGTCATTGGTTGCAAGCTTGAACATCGCGCTCTCCTGGGTTGATCCAATGAATGATTGCGTCAGCCCCAGTATTGCTGTGATTGCGCCATTCGATAATCCGATTTAAGTTGCACGGGTTGTTCAAAATTTTGCACGATGACATGGATTTCAACGACCTTGCAGCCTTTGCGTCTGTCGTCCGGGCGGGCGGGTTTCGCGAAGCAGCCCGTGCGAGCGGCGTCTCGGCATCGAGCTTGAGCACTGCCGTGCGCCGCCTCGAGGCCAAGCTCGACTTACGCTTGCTGAACAGGACCACGCGCAGCGTCGCACCGACGGAAGCGGGAAGACGCTTGCTCGAGCGCATCACGCCGCTTTTCGGTGAAATGGAAGCTGCGCTGGACGTGCTCAACGTGTTCCGCGACAAGCCTACCGGCACGCTGAGGCTGAACGTATCGGCCAGCGCCGCCTGGGTCATCCTGCCCGACATCGTTGCCTCGTTCATGAAGGCGTACCCCGGCATTCGGGTCGAAGTCATCGTCGAGGACGGTTTCGTCGATCTGCTTTCCATCGGATGCGACGCAGGCATTCGCTACGACGAGCGGCTCGAGCAAGACATGATCGCGATCCCGATAGGCCCGCGCACGCAGCGATTCGCGACGGCCGCCGCGCCGAGCTACCTCGATGCGCATGGCCGGCCGGAGCACCCGCGCGAGCTGTTGTCGCACGCTTGCTTGCGCGGACAATTTTCAGGCGGTGCGATGGCGATGTGGAATTTTGAGCGCGGCGACGAAGTGTATCGGTTGGATCCACCCGGGCCGTTGCTCGTCAAACCGGTCGCGGCGCTTGCGCTCGCGGTCGACATTGCGCTCCGGGGCGGCGGTATCGTGCATCTGTTCGAAGACGTGCTGCGCCCTCACTTGGACGGCGGCGGGCTCGAGCGCGTACTCGAGCCATGGTGGCAGTCCTTTCCCGGTCCTTTTCTCTATTATCCAGGCCATCGGCACGTGCCTGCGCCGTTACGGTCGTTCATCGACTTCATCAAGCAGCATTGACGGTGCGCCGTGTCCTAGATTTTCTTTACCCTCGCTCAACTAATCGTCGTTTGTCAGCGCCGCCGAGTTGGCGGATATTGCCTCCCGACGCGCTTGCGCATGTCAGCCTATTACCGGCAGTGCATGCGGCTTCGCAAGCGCATCGATCGCGCGCCGAGTCACCTCGTTCCGTCCCAATCATCTAGGAAAACTATCGAAATGAAAGGTATTGTTCTGCGTGTCATCGCAGCCGCGACGCTTGCGGCGAGCCTATCCCCGTCGACGGGCTTGGCGGCCGCCGGCACGCAAAGCGAGCTCAGGCGATCCGTCGATGCGCTCATCGAGCCCATGATGCAAAAAGAGCGCATTCCCGGCATGGCGGTCGGCGTCATCGCAGCGGGCAAGTCGTACGTCTTCGATTACGGCGTGGTATCCATCGACACGCGGCGGCCCGTGACCGACGATACGCTGTTCGAACTGGGCTCCATCAGCAAGACGCTGACGGCGACGCTGGCATCGTATGCCGAGGTCAGCGGCGATTTATCGCTGTCCGATTCGACGAGCAAGCACATGCCGTCGTTGGCGGGCACGAAATTCGGCGACGTCGAACTCGTCAACTTGGGCACGCACACCCCTGGCGGCGTTCCGTTACAGGTGCCGGATGAAATCGAGAACGAGGCGGATTTGATCGCTTACTTGAAAGCCTGGCGACCGAGTTATGCCGCCGGAACATATCGCACTTATTCGAATCTCGGGATCGGCCTACTCGGCGCGATTACCGCAACGACCATGGGCGGGGATTTCAAATCGTTGATGCAGCGGCGGCTCTTCCCTGCGTTGGGAATGAAGCAGACCTATATCGACGTGCCCGCAGCCCGGACCGTCGATTATGCGCAAGGCTATACGAAGCAAGGTGCCCCCGTTCGCATGAAGCCGGGGATGTTGTCCGCGCAAGCGTACGGCGTGAAGACGACCGCTGCGGACATGCTGCGCTTCATGCAAGCGAACATGAACCTCGTCGAGCTGGACGACAAGTTGCAGCGCGCCGTCACGCGCACCCATACGGGCTACTTCCAAGTCGGACCCATGACGCAGGACTTGATATGGGAGCAGTACGCCTATCCCGTGACGCTCAGTGCCTTGCTGGAAGGCAACTCGGCCGCCGTGATCCTTCATCCCACGCCGGTATCGCGCTTGTCTCCGCCGCAGGCGCCGATTTCGGATGTGTGGATCAACAAAACGGGCTCGACCAATGGCTTCGGCGCTTATGTCGCTTTCATTCCGAAAAAGCAAATCGGGATCGTCATGCTCGCGAATAAGAACTTCCCGATCGACGAGCGTGTGCGCGCGGCGTATGAAATATTGAGCGCGCTTGCAGCGCAATGAGAATAAGAGCGGAAAAGACGATGGACCGCTATCATTGCCTGTCTTATGCTCGCCGAGCGTAAATGGCAAAGAAGCGGTCGATTTTTTGAAATGCAGAGAAAAATAGAACAAAACCTAGGATTGGCGACGGACCTCTTGCTCCATGCGGAAATCGGCGTTGTGGCGCGCGAGGGGCCGTATGTCGTCATGCGCACCCCCGAAGCGCCCGAATATTTCGCGGGCAACGCGCTCGTGCTGGAGCACCGGCCGTCGAATGACGAGCGCGGACGATTGGAAGCCGATTTCGTGCGGTTGGTCGGCGCGCCGCCAGAGGTAGCACACTGCGGCTTCTCGTGGCCGGAGGATGCCGCCGGTCCCGCCGATCTCGACGCGTACTTCGATCACGGCTATACGGCATCCGTCTGCAGCGTGCTCGTCGCCGAGCGCGCAGGGTTGCGCGCGGCCGCGGTCAACTCCGCAGTTCAGGTTCGGCTATTCGAGTCCGATCGCGACTGGGATGATTGGGCGCGCATTTCGCTCGCGGAGATGCCCGATCCGGCAAGCGAGACGTCGCGCCGGTGCGTCCAATATCAGCGCACCGCTTATCGCCGGCTGATCGACAAGCAGTTGGGCAATTGGTGGGGCGCATTCATCGGCGGCGAGCTCGTAGGAAGCTTGGGGTTGTTCTTCTTCGGGCGCATCGGCCGCTTTCAGTCGATCGTCACGCGCGCGGACCAGCGCAATAAAGGCGTCTGCCGAACGCTCTTGACGGAAGTCGCCCAACGCGCGGCGGGCATGCGCGATCGGCTCGTGATCGTTGCCGACGAGTCGTACCACGCGTTGCGCATCTACGAAGCGCTTGGCTTCGCACGGGAGGCCCGCATCGGCAGCTTGTGCCACATGCCCGCGAGCGTGCCCGCTCACAGCGAAACGTAGCTCGTTATACTGCTGGCGCTCGCATTGGAGTTGCCTATGTATTCGCCCGTCAGCGGCGGTTCGGGCGTGCCGTCCTTGGATGCCGTGCCCGAACCGCCGAGCGCCACCGTTCCCATCTCCTTGGTGAAGGCTTTCCTCGCCGGCGCCGACGCACGCCCCGATACGATTCGCCGCTATCTGGAGCGGGCCGGCATCGCGGAACAGTTGCTGACCGAGCCCGGTGCGCGCGTGACGGAAGAGCAGTTTTCGACGCTGTACCAAGCACTGGCGATTGCGCTCGACGACGAGATGCCCGGTTTCTTCAGCCGGCCGCTGCGCAGCGGAACGCTCAAATTCCTATGCCTGAGCCTGCTCGACGCGCGCAACCTCGAAACGGCGCTGCATCGCTTCTCGCAGTTTTTTCATATCGTTCTGGACGATTTCCGTATCGCGTCGCGGCGCGATGGGCCTATCGCGCAGTTGACCTTGGCGCCGAATCCGGCGTTCGAACGCATCCGGCCGCTTGGGCATGAGCTGATGCTCAAGCTCGCACATGGCGTGGCCTCTTGGCTCATCGGCCAGCATATTCCTCTGCTGCAAGTCGACCTCGCTTGCGCGCGCCCGGCGCACGCCCTCGATCATCGTTATTTCTTTTCCGGCCCCGTGAGCTTCGATCGCCAGGCCACGTTGATGCGCTTTAGCGCCGCCTACCTCGATTTGCCGATTCGGCAGAGCAAGCGCAACTTGCGCCGCTTTCTCGCGCGCGCCCCGGGGGATTGGATTTTCGGTTCGTTCAGCGAGCAGTTGGTCAGTCACCGGGTGCGCCAATATTTGGCGGCTCGCTTGCCCGATCTGTCGACGATCGAACAAGCGGCAGCCAACCTGAATTGCTCGGTGCGCACGCTATGCCGTCGCTTGGCCGCCGAAGATACGACGTTTCAAGCGTTGAAGGACGAATTGCGGCGCGACGTCGCCATTGCGCGGTTGACGGAAACGGACGAGACGATCACCCAAATCGCGGGCGACATCGGCTTTGACGATCCCAGCGCATTTCACCGCGCGTTCCGCCACTGGACCGGCAGCACGCCCGGCACCTATCGGCGCCGCGCTTAGCGCGGCTCCCCGTCGATCCGCGCTTGCTGCACCGCAGGGCCGCCGCCCTGCGCGTCCACGTGCCGGTAATCGAAATGGTGGCAAGATATGTCAGTACCCGGTCCGGTTTAGCCAGTCCATGACGCCCGTTTGCCGGTACGATCGGAGAATTGCCATTTCAGGCTGGCCGCAATTGTCATGTCCGCCAACCTGAACGTTCCCTCTCTTCATTTGGACAGTCCGTAATGAGCTACGCCGCCCCGATCAAGGACATGCTGTTCGTTTTGGAAGAATTGGCCGATATCGCCAAGATCGCAGAACTGCCCGGCTTCGAGGAAGCCGGGATCGATACCGCGCAAGCGGTGCTCGAAGAATCGGCCAAGCTATGCGGTGAGGTGCTGGCCCCGCTGAACGTCGAGGGCGATCGCAACCCCAGCACTTGGAAGGACGGTGTCGTGACGGCCACCCCCGGTTTCAAGGCGGCTTTCCGGCAGTTCGCCGACGGCGGCTGGCAGGGCGTCCAGCACCCGATCGAATACGACGGGCAGGGGCTGCCGAAACTGATCGCGACGCCTTGCATCGAAATGCTCAATGCGTCGAATCTGTCCTTCGCGTTGTGCCCATTGCTGACCGATGGCGCCATCGAAGCGCTGCTGACGGCCGGCAGCGAAGCGCAGAAGCAACTGTATGTGCCCAAGCTGCTGTCGGGCGAGTGGACGGGCACCATGAACTTGACCGAGCCGCAGGCGGGCTCGGACCTGGCGCTCGTGCGCACGCGCGCCGAGCCGCAGAGCGACGGCGCCTACCGCCTGTTCGGGACCAAGATTTTCATCACTTGGGGCGAACACGACATGGCCGAGAACATCGTCCATCTCGTATTGGCGCGCACGCCGAATGCACCGGAAGGCGTGAAGGGCATCTCGCTGTTCATCGTGCCGAAGTTCTTGATCGATCAAGACGGCGCGCTCGGCGATCGTAACGATGTCCATTGCGTATCGATCGAGCACAAGCTCGGCATCAAGGCGAGCCCGACGGCCGTGTTGCAGTTCGGCGATCACGGCGGGGCGGTCGGATACCTGATCGGCGAAGAGAATCGCGGGCTCGAATACATGTTCATCATGATGAACGCGGCGCGCTTCGCGGTGGGGATGCAAGGGGTCGCGGTTGCCGATCGCGCTTATCAAAAGGCCGTCGCCTACGCCAAAGAGCGAGTGCAAAGCCGTCCCGTCGACGGTTCGGCCAAGCAAGCGGTGACGATCATTCATCACCCCGACGTGCGGCGCATGCTCGCGACGATGCGCGCCTTGACGGAAGGCGCGCGCGCTCTCGCCTACGTGGCGGCGGGGCACAGCGATATCGCGCATCACGGCGTGAGTGAAGAGGCGCGGGCCAAACACCTGGCGGTTTACGAATACCTCGTGCCCATCGTCAAAGGATGGAGCACCGAGATGTCGCTGGAAGTGACGAGCCTGGGCGTGCAAGTGCACGGCGGAATGGGATTCATCGAGGAGACGGGCGCGGCCCAATACTATCGCGATGCGCGCATTCTGCCGATCTACGAAGGCACGACTGCAATTCAAGCGAACGATCTCGTGGGCCGCAAGACGCTGCGCGATGGCGGCGCGGTGGCTCAGGGCCTGCTGCGCGAAATCGACACGACGATCGAAGCGTTGCAAGCGCATGCCGCGCAGCCGTTGCGCACGATCGCGACGCATCTTGAAGCCGGCCGGGATGCCTTGGCTCGCGTCGTGGCTTTCGTCGTCGAACACGGAAAACGCAACCCGAATGCCGTCTTCGCGGGCAGCGTGCCTTACCTGAAATTGGCCGGGCTCGTCTTGTCCGGGTGGCAAATGGCGAGAGCGGCGCTGGTTGCGCAGGACAAACACGACGCGGATCCTTCGTTTTACGGCGCCAAGGTCGCCACTGCGGCGTTCTTCGCCACGCATCTGCTGCCGCACGCAGCGGCGCTCGAAACCTCGATCGTCAGCGCGCAGGTAGGCGACGGGATCGGTTTGACCGCCGAACAGTTCTAACCGCGACGAAGAAGCGCAGTTGCCTGGCGGCGCACGAGGCCGGCCAGCGTTCAAGCGAGACGAGATATTTAGGAGAACGTATGAACAAGGAAGTGGTCGTTGTCGGCGGCGTACGCACCGCCATCGGGAAATTCGGCGGCAGTCTCAAGGACGTGCCCCCGACCGAGCTCGCGACGATCGTCGTGCGCGAAACGCTGGCGCGAGCGCACCTCGATGCCGCGCACGTCGAGCACGTCGTGTTCGGCAACGTCATCCCGACCGAGCCGAAGGACTTTTATCTTTCGCGCGTTGCCGCCATCAACGCGGGGATCCCGGAAACCACGCCGGCGTTCAACGTCAATCGCTTGTGCGGCTCCGGTCTGCAAGCGATCGTGTCCGCCGCGCAGACGATTCTGCTGGGCGACGCCGGAATCGCGATCGGCGGCGGCGCCGAGAACATGAGCCGTGCGCCGTATATCGCGAGCGATGCACGCTTCGGCGCGCGCATGGGCGACATGCGAATGGTCGATATGATGCTGGGCGCGCTGAACGACCCATTCCACGGCGTGCCGATGGGGGTGACCGCGGAAAACGTCGCGCGCAAATTCGGGATCTCGCGCGCCGACCAAGACGCGCTTGCGCTGGAATCGCATCGGCGCGCCGAACGTGCGATTGCCGAAGGCCGGTTCGAGCGCCAGATCGTGCCGATCACGCGCCGCGTCAAGGGAAAGGATGTCGTCTTCAACACGGACGAGCACTTGCGTCTCGGTGCGACGCTGGAGGACTTCTCGCAACTGAAGCCGGTTTTCGACCGCGAGAACGGCACGGTCACGGCGGGCAACGCCTCGGGCATCAACGATGCCGCCGCGGCCGTTTTGCTGATGTCGCGCGAGGCGGCCGAGCGGCATGGGGCCAAGCCGATGGCGCGCCTGCTCGCCTACGCACATGCCGGCGTCGATCCGTTGCACATGGGCATCGGCCCCGTGCCGGCGACGCGGCTTGCATTGCAGCGAGCCGGCCTGGCGGTGGGCGATATCGACGTGGTCGAAGCCAACGAAGCGTTCGCCGCGCAGGCGTGCGCGGTCACGCGAGAGCTGGGGTTCGATCCGGCCAAGGTCAATCCGAACGGCTCGGGCATTTCGCTCGGGCATCCGATCGGCGCAACGGGGGCTTTGATCACCGTGAAGGCGATCGACGAACTGCAGCGCATCGGCGGCCGTTATGCCCTGGTGACGATGTGCATTGGCGGCGGCCAAGGCATTGCCGCTATCTTCGAGAACCTGCAGTAGAAAAAGGGGCCGCGCACGTGAGGCCCCCCTATGCGGGGCTTATCGCAAGCGGAACGGCCTCGCGCATCAGGGCGACGAACCGCAGCAAACGCGATGGATAGAACTGCGCGTGCGGGTAGATGATGTAGACGGGCAGCGCCGCGGCGTGCCATTTCGGCGCGAGATGGACGAGGCGCTGCTCGGCTAGATCGTCGGCGAGCAGCCATGCCGAACTCGCGCATGCCCCAATGCCGAGCAGTGCCGCGTTGCGTAGCGCGTACAGGTTGTCGGTGCTCATGCGTGGACTGATCGTGATGCGGCGCCTCTCGCCCGTCTCTTCGTGCGTCAGTGTCAGCTCGGTTCGGTAGTACGTGCGCAACGCGAGCCACGGCAGGGACATGAGTTGTTCGGGCTCCGTGGGCACGCGACCGTTCTCGAGCAACGACGGCGAAGCGGCCACGATTCTGGCGACGTTCGAGAGCCGGATCGCCACCACGGCGGGATCGTTGGGTTCGCCCACTTGGATCGCGCAATCGATGCCGTTGGCGATGAAATCTCGCACATCGTCTCGCAGCAACCACTCGACCGAGACGCGCGGGTGATCGTTCAAATACGTCGCGAGCGGTTCGACCAATCTGTGTTGCCCGAACGCATGGGGCACCGCAACCCGAAGCAGGCCCTCGGGCTCCTCCTGCGCCCCGCGCACGTCCGCCTCGAACGATGCCCAGCTCGCGAGCAACTCTTTGGCGCGCTTGAAGCACCGTTCTCCGTCGACCGTCAGCCGCATCGTATGCGTCGAGCGCTGCAGCAACCTCACGCCGAGCGAGCGCTCGAGCGCTTGCAGGCGGCGGCTTATCGTGGGTTGCGTCGTTCGCAGTTGGGCTGCGGCGGCCGACAAATTGCCGGCCTCGACTATACGCACGAACGTTTCCATGAGCTCGAAACGCTGGCTCGCGCCTTCGGAGAAATTCTCCGGCGCACGGGAACGGGGGCTTGGCGTGGCGAAATGCCGGGGTTTTGTGGTCATGCGTGCAGCGTATAACAAATTTGCGCCCTGCGGTACTACCGAGACTGGGACAGGACCGTCACACTCGCGTCCATTCCTTCGACACACGAATAAGGACCTGACGATGTCCACTTCACAGACGCTCCATGCAGCGCCCTCGGCGTTGTCGCCAACCGCGCACGAACCCGCCGCGGCGGTGGCGCTGAGGCCTCGCCTCGTGTTGCTGCTCGCGGCCGCGGCCGGTCTTGGCGTTGCACCGCTTTACTACAGCCAGCCGATGCTCGGCATTCTGGAAACCCATATCGGCGCGTCGGCACGCGCCGTTGGGATGGTGCCGATGCTGACACAGCTTGGCTATGCGCTCGGCATCTTGCTGCTTGCGCCGCTCGGCGATCGGTATGATCGACGCCGCGTGATTCTCGTCAAGGCGACCGCGCTCGTCGGCGCTTTGTTGCTTGCCGCGATATCGCCCTCGATTGGGTACTTGTTGGCCGCCAGTTTCGCGATCGGCTTATCCGCGACGATGGTGCAGGACATCGTCCCCGCAGCGGCCACGCTCGCACCCGACGCGAGCCGCGGCAAGATCGTCGGGACGGTGATGACGGGGTTATTGCTCGGGATCTTGCTGTCGCGCGTGGTCAGCGGTTTCGTCGCCGAACATGCGAGCTGGCGGGCGATGTTCTTCGCAGCCGCGGCGAGCGTGGCCGCGATCGGTGTGGCTGTTTGGCGCGGATTACCGTCGTTCAAGCCGACGACGCATTTGCCGTATCGCGCGCTGATCGGCTCGCTCACGCATCTTTGGTGGCATCACCGCGCGTTGCGCCGCGCCGCATTCGCGCAAGGCCTGCTTTCATTGGGTTTCAGCGCGTTCTGGTCGACGTTGGCCGTCATGTTGCACGGCGCTCCGTTTCATCTGGGCAGTGCGGCGGCGGGCGCATTTGGCCTTGCCGGTGCGGCCGGCGCACTGGCCGCGCCCATTGCCGGGCGCTTGGCAGACCGCCGCGGGCCGGAGTTGGTGACGCGGCTCGGCATCGCGATCGCAACGCTTTCGTTCGCGGCGATGGCTTTGGGTTTGACGATGGCGCCTCATACGCAGTTGGTGTTGCTTGCGCTCGCGACGGTTGGTTTCGATCTTGGCGTCCAAGCCACGTTGATCGCGCATCAAACGATCGTCTATGGCATCGACCCTGCCTCGCGTAGCCGGTTGAATGCGGTGTTGTTCGTCGGGATGTTCATCGGTATGGCGGCGGGCGCGGGTATCGGCAGCTTGGCGTTGGCGCAATGGGGCTGGGCCGGCGTAATCGCGCTCGCCGTGGTGTCGTCGCTCGGTGCGCTCGCCGTGCGGATGTGGCCGCGCTGAGGGTGGGAGGATAGGGACGCGCAAAGCACGATGTCGTCGCCGCTTGGCGAGCCGCCCACTAGAGCAGATCCGAGATGGACCATGTGTCGACGAAGCTGGTCCTTGGGATCTGGCCTGTTTGACCGCAACTGCGGCCGACATCGCGTCTGGCACCCAAAAACCCGTCCAAGCCGCAAGCATCCCAGCCGCTGAGCGGCTATCGAACCGACGCGGCGATATGATCCCGCAGCCACTGATGCGCCGGATCGCGATGCGCGCGTTCGTGCCAGAGCATGCACATCTCGTAGCCGGGCACGCTCACGGGGGCTTCGACCACGGTGAGCGCCGCGTTGTCTCGCACGAGGCGATGTGGCGCCATCGCGACGAGATCGGTCTGCGCCACGGCGGCGATGAGAAACAGAAAGTGCGGAACCGAAAGCGCTACCCGCCGTGTGAGCCCGGCTTCGCCGAGCGCTTCATCGGTGACGCCACGAAACCCGCCGCCGTCCGGCGACACGATCACATGTTCGAGCTTGCAGAACTGCGCCAGAGTCGGACGCCGTTTCAAGCGCGGGTGACCGGCGCGGCCGATCAACACATAACGCTCCGCGAACAACATGCGACGGCGCAACCCTTCCGGCACCCCCATCGTCGTATGAAAAGCGATGTCGATGTCGCCTTGTTCAGCTTGCTTTTCGAAACGCGGCGGCGCCATTTCCACCACGGCCAGGCGCGAGCCGGGGGCGCTGGTACGCAATCCGTGCAGGGCCGGTAGCACGATGGTCGATTCCGCGTAGTCGGTCGCGGCGAGCTTCCAGGTATGGTTGGCTTGCAATGGATCGAAAGGCCGGGCGGGCGCCACCGCCCGCTCCAGCGCATCGAGCGCTTCGCGCAAAGGCTCGCGCAGTTCCTCGGCGCGTTGCGTCGGACGCATGCCGCGCGGACCGGGTAAGAGCAGCGGATCGTCGAATACATCTCGCAGCTTGGCCAACTGGACGCTGACCGAAGGTTGCGAATAATGCAGGCGCTGAGCGGCCCGCGTTACGTTCAACTCCCTAAGCAAGGCGTCAAGGGTGACGAGCAAGTTCAGATCGAGGCGTCGAAGTGTATTATCCACGGCAATAGCTGTAATTTTAGGAATTCATTTCTAATATACCTTGCGGCGTCGTAGCCTGGGCCTTCGATAATTTAGGAGGTAGGGCGATGAACGTTCTAATCGTCTACGCGCATCCCGAGCCCAGGTCTTTCAACGGAGCGCTGAAGGCATTTGCGGTGAAGCGATTGGAAGACGCGGGTCATACGGTGCGCGTGTCCGATCTGTACGAAATGAAGTGGAAGGCGGTGCTCGACGCCGGCGACAGCACCGAGCACGTGCCCGGGGCCGTGTTTCATCCCTCGAAGGAGTCCAAGCAGGCGTTCGAGAGCGGCACGCAGAGCGAAGACATTGCCTGTGAGCAGGCGAAGCTCAAATGGGCCGATGCGGTCATCTTTCAATTTCCGCTGTGGTGGTTTTCGATGCCGGCGATCATGAAGGGATGGGTCGAGCGGGTGTACGCATACGGTTTCGCGTACGGCGTGGGGGAACACTCCGACCATCGATGGGGCGATCGTTACGGCGAGGGATCCTTGGCCGGCAAGCGCGCCATGCTCGTGGTGTCGGCCGGAGGGTGGGAGCCCCACTACAGCGCGCGCGGGATCAACGGCCCGATCGACGACGTGTTGTTTCCGATCAATCACGGCGTGCTGTTCTATCCGGGCTTCGATGTGCTGCCGCCGTTCGTCGTCTATCGAACGAGCAAGATGGACGAGGCGAGGTTTGCGCAAACCTGCGATGCATTGGGGCGGCGGCTCGACGAGCTTTGGAGTACGCGCCCGATCCCCTATCGGCGGCAGAATGGCGGCGACTACGACATTCCCGAATGCACGCTGAAAGAGGATATTGCGCCTGGGCAGGCAGGCTTCGGCGCGCATATCGGCCGGTGAGGGACTCGCTCGCGTCTTAGCCGCGGTGGAGTAACCGAAGGCGGTCGGGTTGCTGTGGATCGCGATCGACGACTTCCACCGGCGGCCATGCCCACTGCCACACGCGCATCTGCGGCGCGCGGGAAAACGCGATGGTCCCGCGCGTTCCCTCCACCACGACGCTAGACCATGAGCCTGGGCCGAGCGCCCGATCGATCCCGTGGGATCGCAGCGCTTCGATGAGGACGGCGCCCGTGTCGTAGCCCTCGAGCGCGACGAACGACGGTGGTTCGCCCAGGCGCCGACGCAGCGCCGCTTCAACGCGAACGCCGAGCGCGTTGAGGCGCTCCGGACGATAGCGCAGGAACGGAATTCCGAGGCCGTCGTTTCCCAGCAATGCCGTCCACTCGGAAAACTCGGGCTGTCCGGCCGGCGCGCCGATGAGTAGCGCCGCGAGCCGCCGATCGCGACGAACGCTTTTGACGAGCGACACCGCAGGTTCGGGATGGCCGGTCAATAGCAGAAGCGCCGTTGCCTCATTCCCGGCCACGCCGTCGCACACGGCCGCCGGTGAAAGCGTGCTCGCGTCGAGTTCGACAACGGCGCCGTCTTGCTCGGCGAATCGCTCCCGTAGGATGCGCATGCCCGATGTCCAATACAGGCTCGGCTCGGCGACGGCCGCGATGCGGCGATGGCCGGTATTCAACAGAAAGTCGGCATAGATTCGCCAGCCGTGGGACTGCACGGGGCAGAGCCGCGCGACCCAGTCCGATGGTTGGTCGGTCAATGCATCGAGAACTGCAGACGAGCACAGAAATGGAATGCCGATCGTATCGGCCCGGGCCGATACGGCGCGCGCGACGACGCTGTGATATTCACCCGCCAGCGCAACCACGCCTAGGTGCGCCATCTCATCCACGGCGGCGATGGCTTTTGGCGGGGTCGCGGCGGTGTCCCGGACGATCAGCTCGAGCGGCCTTCCGAGAACGCCGCCATTTTCGTTGGCTTCGCCAACCGCCAGCTCCAAGCCTGTGAGCAGGTGTCGGCCCGCGTCGACCCAGCCGGGGCGGCTCAAGGGGACGAGCGCTCCGATTTTGACGGCAGGGCCGAAGGGGATTGGGGCTTGCATTCGCGACTGCGAGGTGTCCATCGGCAATGGCTCCTTTGAGTGCCGGTAGGGCGGTAGACGAGATCGAGCCGGGACAGGCGAAAGGCGAAAGGCCTTGCACCGGCGCCGAAGCAGTCGCGATTGTTGCGGTAAAGGGAGTGCGACGACATGCACAGTCGCAAACAGTTTGGCCGGACTGTTAAGTCCGTTGGCTGAACACTGGCGTTCCCGTGATGATGTGCCGGCACGCAACACTTATTCAGTCCGACCCTAGAGTGCGATACGATTACGCGCATTCGGGGAGGGGGCCGTGCGGGTGCGCGCCATGGTCGCCTGCACCACGCCATCGATCAATTCTAGTGATTCACCCACTCATGCCCAGTACCGTTGCCCTCCTCGGCATCGCGCTGATGTCTTGCGTGATGAGCGCGGCGGTACTCGCCTCGCTGTTGCGCGCGCATTTGCGCGGCGTGCCGCGGTGGTGCGCCTCCTACGCTCTTTTCGCCGTCGGCGTCGCGGTTGTGCTCGTCGAGCCACGTGTGCCGGCGCCGCTCGGCGCAATCGTTGCGTACCCGATTTTCGTCGCGGGCAGTTTGATCATCCTTCAAGGCACTCGCGAGTTCTTCGGACGGCAGCCGGCGTGTGTCTTCGAGTATGCGGTCGCCGCAGCCGCATTGGTCGCATTGGTTTATCTAACGTGCTTTAGGCCGAATTTGGATGCTCGCGTTGCCGTGAGTTCCGCCTACTTCGCTTATGTGCGTATCGCGATCGGGTGGACCGCTTTGCGGTATCGCCCGCCGCACCGCCCGCGATACAACTACTACTTTCTGGGTATCGCCGCGCTCGCCGGAGCAATGCTGCATGTGGCTCGATCGATCACCTACGGCTTCGGGCTCGCTCATCAAACGGCGTTTCTCGAGCCTTCGCCGCTGAACGTCGGCTTTCTGGGGCTCGGCATCTTGAGCTTCCCGTTCATGTCGATTGCCATGGTGATGCTGGCTCATGATCGATTGACCGAGCGGATGGAACGCTTGGCGACGGTGGACGAACTGACCGGCGCTCTGATCCGGCGGGCGTTCATCGAGAAGGCCGAGGCGGCCGTTGCCGCTGCGAACGCGAGAGGCAAGCCGCTTGCACTGGCGATACTAGATATCGACCATTTCAAGAGCGTCAACGATCGCTATGGTCATGCGGCCGGCGACCGCGCACTGTCGCACTTCGCGACGGTGGTGTCGCGCTCGGTGCGTCGGGGGGACTTGTTCGGTCGGCTGGGCGGCGAGGAGTTCGCCATCCTTTTTCTTGGGACGCGCAAAGACGAAGCATGGCAACTGACGAATGGCTTACGCGCAGCTATCGCCGCTGCGCCTTGCGAGCACACGCTCAATACGTTCAGCGCCGGAATTGACGAATTCGGCCCGCGCGATACCCTCGCAAACGTCATGGCGCGGGCCGATGCGGCCCTGTACGCGGCCAAGGCCTTAGGGCGCGATTGCGTCGTCTTGGCTTCGGCGGACGACGAACCCGGCGAGCGGATCGCCCAAGCGAACTGACTGCGGTTCGTGCGCGGCGGTGATGCTCGACTATGCTTAAGTCTTCCGAGCCAAACGTCTTTTTGCGGAGAACGCTTTGCCTGCGAGGCTCTTTCGATCGGCCCGTCGCGATCGCAACCGTTTCGTCCTGTTGTATGTCGTGCTCGTCGCGGGCTTGCTGCTCGCGGCTGCTGCCTTCGTGTGGGAAGCGCGCATCATTGTTCGCGATGGCGCCGGGGAGCAAGAGGCCTTTGCAGTCCTCGACGTTGCAAACCGTGCGCTCGACGATTTGCAAGACGCCGAATCGGGCCAGCGCGGGTATTTGCTCGTCGGCTCCGCGGCATACTTGCAGCCTTATGACCATGGTGTTCGCGACGTCGGCGATGCGATGCAACGGTTGCGCCAACTCGTGGCGACCGATGCGCCTTCGCTCGAGATCCTGAGGCGCATCGACCCCCTGCGCGAAAGCAAGTTGGGCGAGCTGGCGCGAACGATCGAGCTTGCGCGCGGCGGCGACCGAAGCGCAGCCATCGCGCTCGTGAACCTCGGGCAGGGCAAGCGAGAAATGGACAAGCTGCGCGCTGAGTTCGACCAGTTGCGCGGGCGCTGGGAAGCGCGCCGGCGCCGCGTTGCCGACGACGCGCGCGGCCGATTGCTGTTTTGCGCCGCGGCCCTGGGGGTGTTCGCGGTCTTCGTCGGCGGGCTTCTGGTCTATGCGTTGATCATCGAGCAGCGCGCATTTGCCAACATCAGCGCGTACTCGCAGGCGATGGACCGGGAGGCGGGGTGCGATCCGCTCACAGGCTTGCCCAATCGCCGGCGAGTGCTCGCTCAAATCGATGCGCTGGCTTCAAGGCCCGATAGCGGCGCGCTGCGCGTGGCGTTGCTGTTTCTCGATATCGATGGTTTCAAGAGAGTCAACGGCGTGCTCGGGCATAGCGCCGGCGACGCGTTTTTGCGGCGACTTGCGCAGTGGCTGTCGGCGGTGATGCGGCGCGAGGATACGTTGGCGCGAGTGGGCGGCGACGAATTCGTCGCACTCGTTACGCATCACGCCGGCGACGATGATCTTCGGCAGCTTGCGCGCCGCTTGATCGAGCAAGTTCACGCGGTGGCGCAAGCCGAATATGCTGGCCGGTTCGACATCGGCCTGAGCATCGGAATCGCGACGTTTCCCGACCGGGTGAAGCACTTGCGGCAACTGATCGACGCAGCAGATGCGGCGATGTACGCCGCCAAGGGCGAACGATCGTCGACGTTTCGCTTTGCGTCTGCCACGAAGAACGAGAGCGAATACGCCATGTTTGCGCGCAAGTACGACTGAGCGCCTCGAGGCAAGCCACGCGCAAAAACTATGGGCCCCACCCAGGGAAGAGGTAGGGCCCGTCTACTGCAACTTCGAGGTGAGGTGAGTCTACTGCCAGGGTGCTTCTACTTCCAGGGTGCTGCAACTGCTAGGTGCTGCTATCCGAGGTGGTACTTCAAGTATTGCAAACTACGGTGCTACCCATCAGGTACTCGATGCTGCTAGTGATGCGTACTGCTCGGTGATACATGCTGCTCGGTGATGCGTGCTGCTCGGTGATGCGTGCTGCTCGGTGATGCGTGCTGCTCGGTGATACGTGTTGCTCGGTGATACGTGTTGCTCGGTGATGCGTGTTGCTCGGTGATGCGTGTTGCTCGGTGATACGCGTTGCTCGGTGATGCGTACTGCTCGGTTATACGTGCTGCTCAGGCGAACTACCCTCAACTACTACGTACTGCGACAACGTTCTGCTCGAACCCCAGTGTTGACCCAACCAGCGATAACCCTGTCTGCTGAGTGGAATCGCTGCACAGCTACTGCTAAGACCGTCCGGCGCCACGTGGCCTCGCGAGGGCTTTGTGGATGGAGCCGATGTCTCGCTCCATGGAAAGCAGTGTAGGTCCGCTCGACCAAAACCAATTGGATGAAAGGAGCGCGTTTTTGCGCCCAATTCGAGGAATCGGCGGCGGCTATTGCGCGGGAGGCGCAGGTGGGCAAAAAAAAGCGACCGGGAAGGGGCTCAACTGCCCCAAGCGGCATCGCGTGGATTGCTAGCCAAGCGTGGGATCGCCGGCCTGGTTTTCATCGGCTTCGGGAAAAGTCGCGCGTCCTTGTGTCAAATCGCGCAGGGCTAACCGGGCTGCATCCAGCATCGTGGCCGGCATGCGCAGCGATAGCCGCACCGACAGCCCGTAGCGGCTATCGACGAGTTCGACGTTCTCCTGTTCCATCCATCGTCGAACCCGCGCTTCGTCGGGATAGCTCATCTCGACGACGAGTTGCGCCTGAGCGATGCGCTCGACGCGCTCGGCCAGTTGCAAGGCAGTCGCGATCGCATCCGTGTACGCGCGCACGAGGCCTCCGGCGCCGAGCTTCACCCCGCCGTAGTACCGCACCACCGCCGCCAGCACGCCATCCAGATCGTGATGGCGCAGCACTTCGAGGATGGGGCGCCCCGCGGTGCCGGACGGCTCGCCGTCGTCGGACATCCCGGACTGACCACCTGCGAGCAGCGCCCAACAAACATGGGTCGCGCCCGGGTTCGCGTCCCGCAGACGACGCAATTCCAGCATGGCCGCTTCGCGATCCGCGACGGGGATCGCGTGGGCGATGAAGCGGCTCTTGCGAATCTCGAGTTCGGCCGTCACGGCGGCGGCAAGTGTGAAGCTAGGCAAGACGAAGTTTTTCCAGGTCAGGTTGGGCGAGCCGCGAAAATCGGTCACCTGGGGCAGGTCGCGCCCGTTAACCTCGCGATTATGCCGCGATCGGTCTCGCGAGCCTTGCGCTGGACAAGGCGCTGCATGCATACGGGAACTTATTCACAGAATTTGTTGGCAAGGCTGTGAATAACCTGCTCATAGGCTACGCAAGTCCTTGATGCAAAAGCCCCTTGCGCTCGAGTCCGCGTTTGGGGCACACACGCGTGGCGGACTGTCGCATTCGAGCAGTGCGGCCACGGCGCCCGAGCCGGAAAGGGGCCACGCGCGATCCGCCGCGAACTTTGTCGACCAAGATGGGCCGGACGATGGCATGATATGCGCCTGCGTTTCTGCGCCGCACCCCTTTCATTCTGTTTCGCCCCCGAATATGTCCGATCTGATCGTCCATGGTGGCCTCCCGCTCCGCGGCGAGATCACGCCCTCCGCCAATAAGAACGCGGTTTTGCCGATACTTTGCGCTACGCTGTTGACCGACCAGCCATTGCGGCTCATCGGCGTGCCCGAAATCACCGACGTGAAGAAAATCCTCGACATCTTCCGCGCGCTTGGCAGCAGCGTCGCAATGGATTTCTCCACGGGCATTCTCGAACTGCATCATCACGCCACGTCGTTCGACCCGGTCAAACACCGTTTGCCCGAGGAAATGCGCTCGTCGATCATGCTCGTGCCGCCGCTTCTTGCTCGTTTCGGCGTTGCGCGACTCGAAAACGACGTGAAAGGCTGCACCCTCGGCGTGCGCGAGATCGATCCGCACGTGGAAGTGTTCGAGCGCTTCGGCGCGACGGTGGAACGCTCGCCCGATTCGCTGATCGTACGCGCGCACTCGCGCATGGGGGCGAACGATCACTGGCTCGATTACGCATCGGTCACCACCACCGAAAACTTCGTCCTGTGCGCGGCGGGCGCAACCGGCACATCCACGCTCGTGAACGCCGCCTCGGAGCCGCACGTGCAGGAGTTTTGCCGCTTCATCGCGATGCTCGGCGTTCCGATCGAAGGCATCGGCACCTCGCGCCTGATCATCGAAGGCGGTCATCGGCTGGGCGGCGGCGAGTTTCGCTTCAGCGAGGATTTCCACGAGATCGCGACGTTTCTCGCGCTCGGCGCGATCACGGGCGGCGACATCGTCGTCAAGAACAGCGCGCCTGAGCAGTTCCCGTTGATCGATCGCACGTTCGCAAAGTTCGGCATCGATTTGGTCCATCGCGACGGGTGGTCGCGCGCGCTGCGCGACGGGCCGATGCGGGTTCGCCGTCCGTTCACCCCGAACATCTTGACGAAGATCGAGGCCGCGCCATGGCCGTATCTGCCCGTCGACCTGCTGCCCATCTTCATCGCGCTCGGTGTGCGCGCCGAGGGCAGCGCAATGTTTTGGAACAAGGTGTATGACGGCGCGATGGGCTGGTCGGTCGAACTCTCGAAGTTCGGGGCGCATGTTTTCCTGTCGGACCCGCATCGCCTCATTACGTTCGGTGGGATCGCCCTGAGCCCCGCGAAGGTCGAAAGCCCCTACATCATTCGCGTCGCAATCGCACTGCTCATGGTGGCCGCAAGCATCGAGGGGCGCTCGGTGATCACGAATGCATTGCCGATTCGCCGCGCGCATCCGCACTTCGTCGAGAATCTACGCTCGGTGGGCGCAAACGTCGAATGGACGCACGGCGATTGAATCGCCGAGCTTCGGGGCTTCTGCACCATCTTGTCGACCTTTCCGGCGCGGGGCGTGCCCCGCGACGATCTGCTGCCCGGATTGCGGCTGACGCACTACCGTAAGCGCGCGGTGATTGCCTATCGCGGCGCCCGTGCCGCCCAACCAGATCGCCGCACGGGTGCGGGTGAAGGCCTATGCGCCACGGTTTGTCGTCGTCGACGGACGAATCGAGCTCGCTAGCCGGGCAACGGAGCGTCGTTGAAGCCCCAGCGTCGCAGCGGCGTAGGAGCCACCGTGGGCGTCGCGCTCGACCCATTCGGGGCGTTTAGGCGTTCTATCAATGCCGCTAAGTCCGCTTAGCGGCATTGCGTTTAATACCTCAAATCGCTAATAAGTCGGCCCTGCACAAGGTAGCCGAGGCAAGCGCAGCAAGACGTTGCAGGGAGATTGCGATTTATCGAACTCCCATAATCGACTTTGATCTGATGGGTTTTCTGGGAGTTTGCGAGCCACGCCGATGAGCACCCCCGACTTTTTCCGCAGCCGACTGGATACGATGATCGACCTTCGCCATCCGCTGGCAGTGTTGGCCACCCGCATGCCGTGGGCGTCGATTGAAGCGACGCTGGCGCCGATGTTCGAGCGCCGAGTGCGCGAAGGCCGCATGATGGAAGGCGTCGATCTGTTGGTACGACGGCGGTGCTGGCCGGCGCTGGTGCAAGCGCGGCGGGCCGCCCTCGGTTACCGATCCGCTTGATGGTGGGGCTGCTGTATCTGAAGCATGCGCACAACGAGAGCGACGAGTCGGTGTGCGAGCGCTGGGCGCAGGACGTGTACTTTCAGTTCTTTTGCGGCGAGGAGTACTTTCAGGCGCGCATGCCCTGCGATTTGACCAATCTCGCGCGCTTTCGGCAAGCCTTGGGCGAGGCCGGCGTCGAGGAGTTGCTGGCGACGACGATTGCCGCAGCGGCGCAAATGAAGGCGGCGCATTGAATTTTGCAGGGCCGACGAATAACCCGATGGCAAAGCCTCCAGTTATCGAATCACATCAGTTGCGCCATGCGGTGAAGGTTGCGGCAGTGACGGGCCAAAATCCAATCCGCGACGTGGCGCTCCTGCTACTTTTTTACGGCACTGGCTTGATGCCGAATGAGGCGGGCAAGTTACTTGTGAGCGACTATTTGAAGGGGAACGGGACCGTCCGCGTTGATTCGGCGGTGCGTCCCGAAATTGCCTTCAACGGCAAGGGTCGCCCGTTGATCTGGTCAAACGCGAAGCTCTGCCGAGCGATCGATGAATACCTCGCGTACCGACTTGTGGCGCGGCATGGCGTCACTACCACTCCTGCCGCGTATCGCGGGCTCGACCCTCATAGCCCTCTGCTTAGGGCTGGCGACGGCGAGCCATTCACGTTCACGCGGCGCGTCACTGGAAGCGGCGCGATCAGCTGTTCATGCGAGTCCTTGACGGAGATTGTCCGGCGATTGCACCAGCAGGCGGGCATCGCGGGCGGTAACGCTTCGGCTGCCCGGCGCAGCTTTGCTGTCCAACTTCACCGGCAAGGTCGGTCGCTGAAACTCATCCGGACGCTGATCGGCGTTTCTAGCCTGTCTGCCGTTAAAAACCTCAACGAGGCCGATCCGGTGCGGCTGGCAGCGATTGTGAGCGGGGTGATCTAGGCTGGCCTGCGGAGCGCTAAAGGCGCAGCCGTTTGCAGCCGTTACTTGTCAGGTTGGCACTCGCGCGCAGCGCGTGATGGCGTGTCGCCTGAATTTGCTATCAATGCTTGCACTTCGCGCGCGGAGTGCTATCATTGATATCAATTCGAATGTTGGGGTAAATCATGGCAAATCTCCTGGTTAGAAATGTGGATGAGAGACTTGTCCAAAGCCTGCGTGAGCGGGCCGCAGCCCATGGGCGCAGCGCCGAAGCCGAGCATCGCGAGATTTTGGCAAAGGCGCTACGCGCTCCACAGCGCAAGACGTTCGCAGAAGTGTTGATGAGCATTCCGAACGTCGGAACTGATGCCGATTTTGCGCGCGTGGATGACGGTGAGGCAACGAATGTATTTGGTTGATACCAACGTCATCAGCGAAATACGGAAGCGGGATCGAGCGGACAAGGGCGTAATGGCCTTCTTCCGAAAGGCGGCGCAGGATGACGCCGATCTGTACCTCTCGGTGGTAACGATTGGCGAACTGCGGCGCGGTGTGGAAATCATTCGTCATCGTGGCGACAAGCCCCAGGCAACGCGCCTTGAAAACTGGCTCGATGGCGTGCGTCGGGAGTTTGCTTCGAACGTTCTGGCGGTGGACGAGGAGATAGGGCAACTATGGGGACGCCTGCGCGTCCCTCATCCCGAACACTCGCTCGACAAGTTGATCGCGGCAACCGCGTTGATTCACGACCTGATTGTGGTGACGCGGAACGTCGATGATTTCGCCGGAACAGGTGCCCGCGTGCTGAACCCGTTCAAGGGGTAGTGCCAGGACGGTATTGTCAAGTTGTTCGGTAGGCGGAGGAGCGAGGGCGAATGGAGAAGGTTATGGATCGGCTTACGCGGGCATGCGGACGCACGAAGCCTTTTCCCAGGCCGCGAAGGCCTGTGCGCGTGCTTGGCGTTTGTGTTGCGCGTTGCCGTAGTAGCGGCGGCCCATGAACAGGTTGGAAACCCGCTATGCCCGATTTGACGGTTGCCGATGCCATTCGACTCGCGATCAACGCGCTACGGGACGTTGCCGGGTCGCACAAGATGCCCTCGGGCATCGAGCTGGATAAGGCAACGGCCGAGCTGCACGCGAGCGCGGCCGCTGTGCTGGATGAATCGCTCAAGCAGCTGCGCGGGCACGAATAGGAAAAGCCAGGTGACGCCGACAATACGTTGCTTCGATCCGAGCGCGCCCCTCTACACGAAGGGTGGCCGACCGCCTCCTGATACGGAGGACCGGACATTTAGCGCCTTCGTATTGCGCGCGTTGCGTGACGCGCGCTCAAAGAGCGAGGTGCCCCCAGTATGCCCGCACTGTGGGAGTCGTGAGACCATTCTCGCTAGCCGCCCGCATACGCGCCTGCCCCGTCCGACGTTCCTGTGCCGCGACTGTCGGCGACGCTATAACCGTCTCACAGGCACGCCGCTCGCACGTCTGCGCCACGAGACGAAGCTACCGGCCTTTGTAAGGCTGCTTTCTCAACAGATTTCGTATGCGAAAGCGGCCGACCAGTTGGGCGTCGACTACACTGCGATCGCGAACTGGACGGCCAAGTTTCGAGCTTGGTTGCGCGAACTCGACCCGACGTGCGAGTGGGAAAGGCGCGTCCGCCTGGGCCTGAAACCTCGCCCGCTGGGGGCATGCCCGAACTGCACAGCTCAAGCGCTGCGTTTTTACGGCTTTGCTTCCGAGTCTGGCGACCGGCGCTTAAGCTGCGTCGCCTGTGGCAGCGTTTTTTCGCTCAGCAAACTGGGCGGTGAACTGCAGTGTGCGGTGAGCTACGATCCGGCGGTCGCATCTGGCCGACTCGACTTGCCGCACATGCAGCGCGTTGATTGATCGGAAAAGTCATGAGACGACAATCTCGTCGCGGTAGGAGGAGCAGGCCCATCGGAATCCGCTTACCGGACGGACGTCGCTTGTCGCCCAGCGCGACTCGGGCACTGGGTTGTGTCGTGGGATTGGGTGCCCTCTTATGGCTTGGCTCGCACCTCGATTCCAGTGCAATCGCGATGCTTTCGCTCGCTGCGATAGCGGCTTTGATGGCGGTCGTCGCCGGCATCCTGGCCAAGCGTCGAGCGCGGGTGCGGGCGAGAAACGCACTTGTAGAGCGACAGCGCGGCGTCGAGTCCTTGGCCGAGTTGACGTGGGCAGAGTTCGAGACGCTAGTGGAAGAACTGTTCCGCCGCCAGGGGTACGCGGTGACGCCTCGATCTCAAGGCGGCGCAGATGGAGGAGTGGATCTCATTTTGCGGCGTGGGAACACCACGGTACTGGTCCAGTGCAAGCACTGGAGAACGACGTCGGTGGGAGCGCCGATCGTACGAGAAATGATGGGCCTGATCCCGCATCATTCTGCGACGTCAGGGTCGGTTGTCTGCACAGGAAAGTTCACTCGACAAGCGATCGAATTTGCGAAAGATAAACCGATCGAGCTGGTGAATGGTGAGGCACTCTGGCGGTAATACCCCCGTTCAGTAGGCGGGATCAGAAGTAGAATTTCCAGCAAAGTGTGGTGGCGGCATGATTCGCTTCATAGGGGCTCCTCTCGAGGTATGCGGTGACGGATGCGATGTACGGCGCAATCGCCGGTTCGACCCGCTTGCCGGCTGGCAAGGGACGTACCCGTGCACGGCGTGGCTCCAATCGGGAGTGGGTCTTGCTCGCTCGTTCGCATCGACGAATCTGAAGGCGGCACGAATTTGTTCGATGCCGTACGCCTATGGAGACGATGCCGCTCACACTCGATTGGCCGACAGTCGCCGTGCGTCTGCTGTGCGCGTTCGCGGCGGGGGCCGTTTTCGGCATCAACCGCAGCGAATCGGGCAAGGCCGCCGGATTGCGCACGACGATTCTCGCCTGTCTCGCCGCTTGCCTCGCGATGCTTCAGGCCAATGCGCTGCTGGATCAAACCGGTAAGGGCAAGGAAAGCTTTGCCGTGCTGGACTTGATGCGATTGCCGCTCGGCATTCTGACTGGGATGGGCTTCATAGGCGCAGGGGCCGTGCTGCGCAAGGATGGACTCGTGACGGGCGTGACGACGGCGGCGATGTTGTGGTTCATCACGGTCGTCGGGCTGTGCTTCGGAGGGGGGCAATACACGCTCGGCGCTTGCGGCGTGGCGCTGGGCTTGATCGTGCTGTGGGCGTTGGGGGCGGCCGAGCACCGCCTCGAACGGCGCAAAGCGGCATGGCTGACGCTGCGTTATCCGATCGGCTCCGACTGTCCGCACCGGATGACGGCCCAACTGGCGGAAATCGGCTGCGCCGTGGAGCCGCGAGGCGACTGCGTCAGCGATCAAGACGGCGTGTATGAATCGCGCTTTCTCGTGCGATGGAAGGAGGCGTTCGACGTGCATTTGATGGCGCCGTCGTTCACCTCGCTAGGCCGCGCCAGCGGCGCTATCACGGTGCAATGGTCGATGCTCGATTGAACGACACGTCGTCTCAGTTCGAGCGCGGCGATCATCGACCTCACGTGGCCGAATCGGCGGCAACGACGGGGTGCGTATCGGCACCCGATGCAGTGGGCAAATGTGGAAGCCGTCGCGGCATCGCTCCACCGGTGAGGCCAAGCGATGCTTCGACGAGCCGGCTAGTGCGTGCAGGCTATATTCGGCCTAGTACGACGAGAATGACGACGATGATGACGATAAGCCCCAACGTTCCCGTTGGCGCATAGCCCCAGCCGCGGCTGTAAGGCCAAGCTGGAAATGCGCCGATCAAAAGCAAAATGAGAATGACAAGCAAGATCGTGCCCAACATAGCGCCCTCCCTTGAAATGGTTGAAGACAGGCGGCGCGAGCCGCTTGGGAACAAGTCCGCAACTTGTATGCCGGGTGGGTCGCTTTCGCTCGGACGCGTTGGCTGGACCGCGTTGCGTCGTTTTTGTCGGATGCCGCCGATGCCGTCCGTTCGTCGACATTACAAACGGCTTAGGCGTGACGACATTCCACCTGCTTCGAACATTGCGCTGCAGCAGCGATGATTTTCGAACCCCGCGCCATCGTCAACTCACAAGGCATCCTAGGCGGCGCTAATCGGGCGATTCCAAATCTTGAATGACCGCCGCTAAAAATCGCGCTGCTTCCCCGCCCGTTACGACTCGGTGATCGAAGGTCAGGCTGAGCGGCAAGATTGCATGCACGACGGCTTGGCGGTTGTGCGCCACCACGCCGTCATGCACGCGTCCCGCGCCGAGAATCGCCACCGTCGGTGGCACCACGATCGGCGCCGCATACTTGCCGGCGATCATGCCGAAGTTCGACAACGTGATCGAATTGCCGCGCATTTCTTCCGGCGGGATCTTGCGTGCGCGCATGTCGGCACGCATCCGGTCCAGCCCCGCGCGCAGATCGGCCGCATCGCGATGCGCGACGTCTCTGAGCACCGGCACGAACAGACCATCGGGCAAATCCACTGCGATCCCGACGTCGATTTTCGCCAGCACGCGCCGCCGCGCGCTGCGCCCGTCGAACCAGGCGTTCAGCCCCGGTTGCGCCCGGCACCCGGCAACCAACGCGCGAATCAAGCGAATCGTGACATCGGCGCCGGCTTTCCATGCGTCGATATCCGCATCGTCGATCACGGTGGCCGCCGCAACCTCGCTTTGCGCCTGCGCCATGTTCAGCGCCATCGCGCGCCTCACGCCGCGCAGCGCTTCGGGTGGCCCTAGCTCGGTCAACAGCTTTGCCGTGCGCTCGACGTCGCTCGATGTGACGATGCCGTCGGGACCGGTCGGCATCACCATCGTCAAATCGATGTCCAGCTTGCGCGCCAGCGCCCGCACGGCCGGTGTCGCCTTGACCGCCGCGGTGCCGACGCTCATCCCTCCCATCGGTGCAGGCGAGAATGGAGGCGTTTCATGCACGACGCGCTCGCTCGTCTCCATCCGCCCGACCACCGTGCCCGTGTCGGCTTGGCCGCCTTCGCCCTCGAAGGCGACGAGCGCCGCGCCCAGATGCACGATGTCGCCTTTCTTGCCGTAAAGCTTGGCAATGCGCCCGCCCTGCGGCGCGGGAATGTCGACGATCGCCTTCGCCGTTTCGACGGATACGAGCGGCTGATCGGCTTTCACTTCATCGCCGGACCGTACGTGCCATTCGACGATTTCCGCTTCTTGCAGGCCTTCGCCCAAATCGGGCAGCTTGAAGATATTCACGTGGATGCCTCGAGCGTTTTTTTGACGGCGCCAACGATGCGCGCGACGCTCGGCATGTACTGCGTCTCCAGCCTGAACAGCGGGACGACGACGTCGTAACCGGTCACGCGCTCGATCGGCGCCAGCAACGAATAAAGCCCGTGCTCGGCGATGGCCGCCGCGATTTCCGCGCCTAGGCCGCAAGTGCGCGGCGCTTCGTGCACGATGACGCAACGGCCCGTCTTGGCGACGGACGCAAGGATGGTTTCGATGTCGAGCGGCTTGAGCGTGGCGACGTCGATCACTTCGGCCGCGATGCCTGCTTCGGCCAATTGATCGGCGCTCTCGAGGACTTCCTGAAGCATCGCGCCCCACGAAACGAGCGTGACATCGGAGCCTTCGCGCAAGGTGAAGCAAGTGTCGAGCGGTAGCGCTTCGCCATCGTCGTCGACGCGCTGCTTGAACAAGCGATAAAGCCGCGTGGGTTCCAGGAACACGACCGGATCGGGATCGCGAATGGCCGCGAGCAGCAACCCGTAGGCTCGCGCCGGCGAGGACGGCATCACCACCCGCAACCCCGGAATATGCGCGAACAACGCCTCCGGGCTTTCCGAATGATGCTCAGGGGCGTGGATGCCCGCGCCGCAAGGCGAGCGCATCACCAGCGGACAGGAAAGACGGCCGCGAGTGCGGTGGCGCAAGCGGGCGGCGTGGTTCAGAAGCTGATCGATGACGGGGTAGATGAAGCCCGTGAATTGGATTTCGGCGATGGGGCGCAGCCCCATCGCGGCCATGCCGATGGCCGTGCCGGCGATGGCGCTTTCGGCGAGCGGCGTGTCGACCACGCGCTCTTCTCCGAAACGCGCTTGCAGACCCTGGGTCGCGCGAAATACGCCGCCGTTCACGCCGATGTCCTCGCCGAGCAGCACGACCGATGGATCGTGCTCGAGCGCGTGAGCGAGCGCAAGATTCACGGCCTCGACGAGCGCGAGCTCAGACATGGCCGTTCTCCGGCCGATCCGCAAATTGCCGTGCGCTCGCCAACTGACCGGCGAGCGCGTGCGGTAGCGACGCGTAAAGATGATCGAACATCGACGATACATCCGGCGGCTCGACGGCCAGATACGCTTGAACCGCGTCCTCGACCGATCGCTGGCACGCCTGCATCAACGCCTCTTCGCGCGCCTTGTCCCAAGCATCGAGCGACAGCAGATATTTACGCAGGCGCACGATCGGCTCCGCCTGCCACATCTTGGCCACGAGTTCGGGATCGCGGTAGCGCGTGGCGTCGTCGGCCGTCGTGTGATCGCCCAGACGGTAGCTGAGCGCTTCGATGAGCGTCGGGCCGCCGCCGGCTCGCGCCTTGGTGAGCGCCGCCCGCGCCGCTTCGTGCACGGCGATCACGTCGTTGCCGTCCACTTGGCGGCCTTCGATGCCGGCGGCGATCGCCTTCTGTGCCAGCGTTTGCGCGGCCGTTTGACGTTCGCGCGGCACCGAGATGGCCCATCGATTGTTGTTGACCAGGATCACGAGCGGGGCTTGCCACACGGCCGCCATATTCATGGCTTCGTAGAAGTCCCCCTTCGATGTCCCGCCGTCGCCGACGATCGTCGCGCAGGCGCGCGCCTCGCGGCGCAAACGAAAGGCATAGGCCGCCCCGGCCGCATGGCCCACCTGCGTGCCAATCGGCACGCAATTCGGAAAGTCGTGCGGCGCCGCGGCGAAACAACTGCCGCGTTCGTCGCCGCCCCAATAGAGCAAGCTTTCGGTCATCGTGACGCCGCGCAGCAATTGCGCGGCATGATCCCGGTACGACGGAAACAAGGCGTCTTCGGGCCGCATCGCGCAAGCGAGTCCCACGCCGACCGCCTCTTGTCCGACGGAAGAGGCGAAGGTGCCGAGCTTGCCTGTGCGCTGCAGCGCAACGGCTTTGCTGTCGAATGCGCGGGTCAGCACCATGGCGCGATAAAACGCCACGAGGGTTTCGGTGTCTTTGGCAAAAGCGGGAAGGGGTTGCGTCGGTACGCCGTCAAGATCGAGGAACTGGGTGTACTCGATTTGAAAACTGGCGGCCGTCGTCATGATCGATGTCCTCGATGAGCGCCTTGCACGCAGCGCTACCGTGTGCTCGTTTTCAGATTTTAGGCGGCGTGGCGCAAATGGCGAGCGCTTCTTTGCGCGTTGAATGCGGATGCGAACGCTAGGTTTGCGGGGCGGTTTGCATGCTCGGAGGCACGCCGAGCAACTGCAGCGCACCCGCGGCGACGGCCGAGAAGACCGGACCCGCCACCGCGCCGCCGTAATACGCGCCCGCGGGTTCGTCGATCATGACGGCCACGACGAGCCGAGGGGCATCGATGGGCGCAATGCCGACGAACAGCGAGCGATACTTGTGGCGCGCGTAGCCCGTGGCCGCGCCCGCGTGTTTCCACGCGGTGCCGGTCTTGCCGCCGACGCGATAGCCGTCGATTTGCGCTCGGCGCCCCGTGCCGCCTTCGAGCGTGGCCCCTTCCAGCATCGAGCGCAGCGTCGCGGCCGTGCGTTCGCTCGTGACGCGCACGCCAGCGTCCGCGTCCTCGCTGCGGGCAAGCTCGTCCGGGACAACGAGCGTCACGGGCCGCAAAGTGCCGTCGCCGGCCAGCGCCGTGTAGGCCTGGGCCATTTGCAGCAGCGACGTCGACAAGCCGTAGCCGTACCCCATCGTCGCTTGCTCCACGGGCCTCCATTTTTGCCAAGGCCTGAGCTTGCCGGCCGCGACGCCCGGAAACGGCAGCTGCGGCGCGAGCCCCAGGCCGTATTGACGATAAGCGGCCCAAAGCGTTTCGGGCGGCAACGTCATGGCGATTTTCGCAAGCGCGATATTGCTCGATGTCGCCAGCGCTTGGGCGACGCTGACCGTCCCGTGGTCGGACGTATCGTGGATCATATGCTTGCCGATGCGATAACGGCCGCGTTCGGTATCGATCAAAGAATCGGGTCGAAGATGCCCGGCATCGAGGGCGGTTGCGATCGCAAGCGGTTTGATGGTCGAGCCCGGTTCGAACGTATCGACGAGCGCGCGATTGCGCATGGACTGTGCGCTCAAGGCGGTGCGCGCGTTCGGATCGAACGAGGGCGCATTGGCCAGCGCGAGAATTTCGCCCGTGCTCGCGTCGAGCACGACGACGCTGCCTGCTTGTGCGCGATGGCGTTCGAGCGCGGCGTTCAGTTGCGCAAACGCGAGCTGCTGAATGCGGCGGTCGATGGTGAGGCGAACGGTTTGCCCATGGCGCGCGGGGGTGAGCGGGCGCAGGTCGGACACGATTCGGCCGAGCCGGTCGCGAATGACTTCGCGTTCGCCGGACTCCCCGGTCAGTTGGGCGTTGGCGGCGAGCTCGACGCCTTCCTGGCCGACGTCGTCGGTATCGGTCAAACCGACGACGTGCGCGGCCGATTCGCCCTCGGGATAGTAGCGCTTGGACGTGACCACGCGCGTGACGCCCGGAACATGCAGGCTTGCGATGCGGCTTGCGGTTTGCGCATCGACGTGGCGCTTGATCAATACGTTGACGCGCCCGGTGTCGAGGCGTTCGCGCAGCGCTTCCGGCGAGAGCGAGAGCGCCTGCGCCAGCGGTTGGGCGGCGGCGCGATCGAAGCGCTTGGGTTCGACCCAAATCTCATACGTGGCCAGGCTCACGGCCAGCAATGCGCCGTGGCGATCGACGATCGGACCGCGTTTCGCGGTCAGTTCGAGCATTTGGCGATGCCGCTTTTCGCCCTGCGCCACGTGAAAGTCATGCTCGACGATTTGGATCCAACCGGCGCGTGCCGCGAGGCCGGCGAAGGCCAGCGAAACGACGCCCATGACGAGCGCCGACCGCTTAGAGTGCAGGCGCGAAGCGAGCGCGGGCTGAGTGGCGAGCGAGGAAGGCGAGTACGGAGCCGGGCGTCTCTTTGGCGATGCGGTCATCGAAATGTACGAGCGTTTGAAATCTCGCGCCGGGCGGCGCAAGCTCGTCATTGTAATGAAAATGTAAAAAAACGGCCGACGAACTTTCGTCAATGCGCGCGTGACGCGTGGTGCAGGGGGCGCGAGCGCTGTCGGCCGAAAGAAAAACCGCCGCAAGAGCGGCGGTCCGGAAAAAGAGGGCGGCGTTCGCTCGAGGCCGCGGCGCTCGAGCGGTGGCGCCGCTGCGCCGCGGCGAGCGGCGCGGCTAGGCGGGCAGGGCGAAGCCCGAGATCGCTTCGCGCAGCACCGTGGCCTGGTCCTTCAGCGATTGGGCGGCAGCGGCGGCTTCTTCCACCAGTGCTGCGTTTTGCTGCGTGACCTTGTCCATTTCGCCCACTGCGCGATTGACTTGCTCGATGCCCGCGCTTTGTTCGCGAGACGCATGGCTGATTTCTTCGAGGATCTCGTTGACCCGGCGCACCGACTGCACGATCTCGCCCATCGTCGAACCGGCGTTGGCCACGAGCGCGGCCCCTTGATCGACCGTGTTGGTCGACGATTCGATCAACGCCTTGATTTCCTTGGCGGCCGTGGCCGAGCGTTGCGCCAGGCTGCGCACTTCCGAGGCGACGACGGCGAAGCCGCGGCCTTGCTCGCCGGCGCGGGCGGCTTCGACTGCCGCGTTGAGCGCGAGGATGTTCGTTTGGAACGCGATGCCGTCGATCACGCCGATGATGTCGCCGATCTTTTGCGAGCTCGACGTGATCTCGCTCATGGTGCGCACGACATCGTCCACCACGCTGCTTCCGCGCGTTGCGACATCGGCCGCTTGCTCGGCGAGCTTGGCCGCTTGCGAGGCGCTATCGGCGTTCATTTTGACGTTGGTCGTCATTTGATCCATGCTCGAGGCCGTTTCGACGAGCGCGGCGGCTTGTTGCTCCGTGCGCTGCGACAAGTCGGTGTTGCCCGCGGCGATCTCGCTTGCGCCGACGTTGATGTTCTCGGTGCCCGAGCGCACGCGCATGACGGCATTGGCGATACCCGATTGCATATGCGCCAGCACGGCCATCAGGCTCGTTTCATCGTCGTGTCGAACCGGAATGCGTCCCGTCAGATCGCCGTTCGCGATGCGCTGCGCCGTGGCGACCGCCACTTCGAGATCGCCGCCCAAAGAGCGCCGCACGCTGCGCAGGACCAGCACCATGGCGATCGTGGCGAGCGTGCCGAGCACGCCGATGATCGACACCCAACGAATCACGTTCGTGACGAACGCGGCGTTGACGTCGTCCATGTACATGCCGGTGACGATCACCCAATCCCACGGCGCGAAACGCAGTGCGTACGACAGCTTCGGCACGGGTTCTTCGCTGCCGGGCTTGGACCAGAGGTAGGGGACGAAGCCGCCGTGTTCTTGATTGCCTGCCTTGACGATATCGAGGAACAGATGATTGCCCGCGGGATCGGTGAAGCCGGCCAAGTTCTTGCCGACCAACTGCGGCTTGATCGGATGCATCAGCATGACCGATTGCGAATCGTTGATCGAATAGTAGCCGTCCGTGCCGTAGCGAAGCATCCCGATCGTTTGCATCGCTTGCTTCTTGGCGTCTTCCTCGCTCATCGCGTGCTGCTGTGCTGCGTCGTAATAATGCTGGGCGACGCTATTGGCTTCTTGCACGAGTGCCACCAGCCGGTCTTTACGGTCGTCGATCATCGATGCGCGGTTCTGCCAAACACCCGCTACCGCGATCAGGATGAGGCCGGCCCACAGGACGGCGATCATCGATCCGAGCTTTCGATTCAAAGTCATTTTCTGCATTGCGTCGCTCACGAAGGGTCGATCTGTCATTCAACGGCTTCGTCTGAGCAAATCCCCGAAGCCGCGCGTACCCGGTTTAACGACGCGGCATTTAAAGGGGCGTAGGGGGGGAAACCCTGAGGGGCGGGCGCGTAGGGCACGCTGTCGCGGTTCGCCGTGCCGCGGCGTTGCGCCGCGGCGTCGAGGGCCGCTCGATCTTACGTTCGCGACGGATTCTTGTCGGGCGGCCCTTCCGGCCGCTGCGGCTCATCGTTATGGTGACCGGGCGCGGGAGGCACCACTGGCTCGCCTTCCGGATCGCGGGTGGGATCGGCGAGGGGATCGGGGATCGGTACGGTGTGCATGCGATAGTCCATGGTCTTATGCGTATCGATATTGGCGACGAGGGGATCGGTACAAAGGACGGCGGCGTCACTCAGTTATAGGCCATCCGTCAGTGCGCTGCCTGCCGTTTGTGCTGGACACGGATGCCGTGATTGCGCGGCGCGTTCGAAATGGGGTCGCGCAGCATGCGCTGTGCCCGAAGCGGTGCCGACGCGGGCGTGGCGGGCCGCCGCCTAACCGCCGGTTGCGAGCGTGGCGGGCAGGCGCTCCGACAATAAATCGATGGCAAGGCGCACACGCGTCGGCAAGTGCCGAGTGCGCCGCCACGCAAGGTTCACCTCGATGCGCGGCCCCGCGGTGTCGGGCAGCAATGCAACGAGCGACCCCGCTCGCAGATCGTCCGCGATCAGCCAGCAAGGCAGCCGCGCGATGCCTGCACCGGCCTTGATCGCCGTGACGATCGTTTCGAGGTCGTCGAAGCGAAGCCGTTGCTGCAGCGTGACGGTGCGCATCGACCCGGTGTGGTCGCTGAGCGGCCACGCGACGTCGCGACGGCCCGATGCGTACAACACGCCATGATGCCCGTCGAGTTCCGCCACGGTTCGCGGCGTGCCATGGCGCGCCAAATAGTCCGGGCTGGCGCATAACCGCATCGTCTGTTCGCCGAGTTTGCGCGCGACGAAATCGGCCGGCGCGTTGCGCAAGGCGCCGCTGCGCACGACGAGATCGACATTTTCGTCGACGAGATCGACCACGCGGTCCGTCAAGCTCATTTGCAGCTCGAGCTTGGGGTAACGCGATGCCAATTCGAGCAGTACCGGCGCGACGCACAAGCGGCCGTACAGGACCGGCGCGCTCACGTGCAGGCGGCCCTGCGGCGATAGGCGCGCATCGCTCAAGGCGGCCTCGCCCGCATCGAGCTCGGCCAAGGCGCGTACGCAGTGATCGTAGAACGCCTGCCCATCCGCCGTCAGCGTTTGCCGTCGCGTGGTACGCAGGAAGAGCCGGGCGCCCAGCCGCTCCTCCAAGCGGGCGATACTTTTGCCTACCGCTGAGCGCGTCAATCGAAGCCGCTCGGCCGCAAGGGCGAAACTGCCGGCCTCGGCCGCCTGAACGAAGATGGCGACGCCTGTCAGACGATCGGTCCTGATCGAGGTGTTGCGGGTCATTGGCATAAGTCTCATTTCATGGCGAATCGATTGGTGCTTGCAAGTCTACAATCAAACGAATATTTGCCGTCACTGGCGAAAGTTGATCGTCGGTATGCTTCGTCTCAATCGACTGATGGGAGATGAAGACATGATGACTTCGACGAATTCGACGATGAAGAGATGGACCGTAACCCGCCCGGGTGTGCAGCATTTGGCGCTCGAGACGGTGCCGGTTCCCACGCCCGGCGAGCACGAGGTGCTGGTTCGTGTCGGCGCGGTTTCGCTGAACTATCGCGATCTAGGTGTCATCGAGGGCGACGACGGCGCTGCCATGCCGTTCCCTTGCACACCGGCATCGGACTTTTCGGGCAGCGTGGTGGCGATCGGGCCGCGAGTCACGCGCTTTCGCGACGGAGACAACGTGCTCGGGACGTTTTGGGCAGGATGGCTCGACGGCGATTGGCCGCCGACGGCTCGCGTTCTTGGCGGTTCACTTCCGGGCGTGCTGGCGCAGTACGTCGTGCTTCACGAGGACTGGCTCGTTCATGCGCCGCGCACGCTCGATGCGGCGCAAGCCAGCACGCTGCCGTGCGCGGGATTGACGGCGTGGTTCGCGCTCGTCGAAATGGGCCATGTGCACGCGGGACAGACCGTATTGATGCAAGGCACCGGCGGCGTGGCCTTGTTCGGTGTGCAGATCGCGCGCGCGCATGGCGCGCAAGTGATCGTTACCTCCGGCAGCGAGGAGAAACGGCGCGCGGTGTTGGATCTGGGCGCATCGTATGTCATCGACAGAAACGCCCATCCGCAATGGGAGCTGTTGGCGCGTGAGTATTCGAACGGGTGCGGCGTCGATCACATTTTCGAGCTCGCCGGGGGCGAGAACCTCGCCGCGTCGCTGCGTGCGCTACGCCAGGGCGGGCGGATCTCTCTGATCGGCGTGCTCGGCGAGCAGACCATGACGTTTCCGAGCGTGCCGTCGTTCTTGACCCGTCCGGTCATTCAAGGGATCGGGGTAGGGCATCGGCGCGCGCTGGAAGATCTCGTGCGCGCGGTGGACGCCATCGGCCTTACGCCCGTTGTCGACGCCCGTTACGCGTTCGGGCAATTGCCGCAGGCGCTCGCGCATCTGAAGCGCGGCGCCTTCGGCAAGCTCGTAATCGAAGTGCACTGATCAGCGCTGCCGTTGCAGGTCGGCGTGGGTATCGATGTCGGCGAGGATCCCCGCATCGTCGACTTCGATCGACGCGACGTCGTTCGCTTCGATGAGCCGCCGTGCGCCGATGTCGCCGTCGAGCGCGACCTCGCGCGTGCCGCCGCGCCGAGGGACGCGTCAAGGCGCGTCGCGTCGGCTCGCGCACAGGGGCGGGCGAGCCTCGTGCCTGTCGTTATAGCAGCTAGCGGGAAATTTGCCGGGAGCAGCGAGGCGGCCGGGCGGCCGCCCGGATGTCAATCGATGCCGTGAAAGACCGCGTCGTCCGGCCCGAGGAACGCCGGCGGGCGCCAGGCCGCGTCGCGCATCGAATGCTGAACGAGGTGCTCGACGCCGAGCAGCACCGCAAAAATCGCCATGCGGATGGGGATGCCGTTATCGGTTTGCCGAAAAATCGCGAGCCGGGGGTCGTGATTGAGATCGGTGCTCAGATCGTTCGCGCCGGGGCGGCTGTCGCGCGGCAACGGGTGCATGATCAGCGTGTCGCGGCCGCACGTTGCATCGACGAGTGGCTGGTTGATTTGAAATTCCGGCGTGTAACCTTCGAACGATTCGTCGGTGAAGCGCTCTTTTTGAATTCGCGTCGCGTAGACGACATCGGCGCCCCGAAGTCCCGTCGCCAAATCGTTCGATTGCTCGATCACATGGCCGTTGCGCGAGATCTGATCGACGATGTGCTCAGGCATCTCGAGCGCGGGCGGCGAGATCAGCGTGAACTTGATCCCCCGATACAGCGCGAGCAACTTCACGAGCGAATGAACCGTGCGACCGTATTTGAGGTCGCCGACCAGCGCGATATGAGCGCCGTCGACAATCTTGCCGAGCCGCGAGAATTCACGCTGGATCGTATAAAGATCGAGCAGGGCCTGGCTTGGATGTTCGCCGGGCCCGTCGCCGCCGTTGATCACCGGCAGGTTCGTCGCCCGCGCGAATTCGGCGACGGAGCCTTGCTCCGGGTGCCGTACCACGAGCGCATCGACGTAGCCGCTCATGACGCGGCTCGTGTCGTAGATCGATTCGCCTTTCGCCATCGACGAAAACGTGAAACCGGTCGTGTCGCAAACCGACCCGCCCAAGCGGCAGAACGCTGCACCGAACGATACGCGCGTGCGCGTGCTCGCTTCGAAGAACAAATTGCCGAGCACGGCGCCCTCGAGCACGCGTGAGATCTTTTGGCGCCGCGCGATCGGCTGCATGACATCGGCTACGCGAAACAGCGCCTCGACCGATTCGCGCGAAAACTGATCGACCGAAAGGAGTTGCGGTTTGCCCTCGAACAGGATTTGGCTTGCGAGCGAGGGGAGATGTGCGCGATGCGTATATTCGCCGTCGTATGTGCCGCTGACGATGATCTCCGAGACAAAGCGCTCGACGATCTCCGGCATGGAGCGCGATTCCTGCGAATCTTCGGGCAGAAGCCAGGTATCGAGCGCGCGCCGGCTGACGCCGATGCGGTTGGCGAACGCATCGCGCGTCATGTTCATGCGGCGCATGGCGTCGCGCAGGAAGGCTTGCTGGGGAACGGTCATGGGCGGCCTCGATAAAGGGCGGTGTATGCGCGTTGCGTATAGTACTTCGTCCTGTGCGGAAGTCAAGGAATCGCCCGCAAAATGGTTGTCTTCCGGCGGGATCGCCGTGTACACTCCCCGAATGGAAACGAACCCCGTTTATTTTTCGTCGGTTGTAGCGACGTTTGCGGTGCGCGCTGTGTACAGCGACGCGCTGGCGTTCGCCGTTTCCAAAGCCAAAAAACAGCCGCACGTCTGACCGGTGCGCTGTGCCGTCGGACGCGCGACGGGACAGCAACACCGCCTCTTCAGTTTTATCCAGCCTGCCCGGCGCCTTCCCTCGGTTTCGATTCGGTCTTCTCACGAGGTGAAGTGATGTCGATTTTTTCTGGTATTTGGATTCCGCTGGTCACGCCGTTTGCTGCGGGAGCTGTCGATCATCGCGCGCTTGCCGCACTGGTCGAACGCTACCGCGACGCGGGTGTCGCAGGCTTCGCCGCGCTCGGCACGACCGGCGAGCCGGCGGCGCTTTCGGGCGAGGAGCAGGACGCCGTGCTGGCGACCGTGCTGCGCGCGGCCGAGGGCTTGCCCGTGGTGGCCGGTGTGGCGGGCAATCGGGCAAGCACAGTGCGCGAGCGGGTATTGCGCCTGAACGACGAGCCGATCGCGGGTTTGCTCATCAGTGCGCCTTATTACATTCGGCCCTCGCAAGAGGGACTTCTCGAGCATTTTTCGACGCTCGCAGACGCAAGCGCTAAGCCCATCGTGCTTTACGACATTCCCCACCGCACGGGCGTGCGCATCGAACTCGAGACGCTGCTCGCGTTGGCGGGCCATCCGCGCATCCAGGCGATCAAGGATTGTTCCGGCAGCCCCGACACCACCCTCGCATTGATTCTCGACGGGCGCCTCCGGGTGCTCGCGGGGAACGACGACGCGATGTTCGCGACGCTGTGCATGGGCGGCGCGGGCGCGATCGCGGCCGCGGCTCATGTGCGCGCCGAGCGCTTCGTCGCCATGTATCGGGCATTGGCGCGTGGCGATCTGGCCGAAGGCCGTGCGATCTATCACGGCTTGGCACCGCTTGTGCGGGCGCTGGGGTCCGAGCCCAACCCCGCGCCCGTGAAGGCCGCTTTGGCCGCGCAAGGCTGGCTGCAAAACGAACTGCGCTCGCCGATGACGCCGGCGAGCGAGGCGCTCACGCGCACGCTGGCGGATGCGCTGGCCGATGATTTGGCCGCGGCGTGAGTTCGCGCCGCGGCGCAGTTGACTTGGCGAGCGCGAAGCCTTCGTCGAGCCAGCCCGCGGTGCGGCCGATCATCCCTTCGCCCGGACCAAGCGCGCGTTTCAACGTCCGTGCGTAGCGGCGAGCCCCCTCAAGGCGCTCGCGATCGATTCGATGACGCTGTCCCAATCGCCCAACGCGGGTTGTCTGAACAACCGCGCGCTGGGGTACCATGGGCTGTCTTCGCGCTCGAGCATCCAGCGCCAGCAGGTGTCGAGCCGGTTCAGAATCCACACGGGTTTGTTCATGGCGCCGGCCAAATGCGCCGTCGACGTATCGACCGAAATCACCAAGTCGAGGTTGTCGACGAGCGCCGCCGTATCGGCGAAATCGGTCAGCTCCGCGCTCCAATCGATGACGCGCCGGCTCGGCTCGTGGCGCTCGCGCATCGCGTTCAATTGCGGTGCAGCGTTTTCGTCCTTTTGCAGGCTGAAGAACTGCACGCCGGGCACTTCGACGATCGGCGCAAAACGCTCGTAAGCGAGCGAACGGCGCGCATCGTTCTTGCGCAGCTCGGGCACGTGTGGACGGTGTCCGCCCGCCCATACGAGGCCCACCTTCAAAGACGGCGTGCAGGCCGCTTGCTCGATGCGGGTGCGAAAGCGCGCCGAGGCGGCGCGATCGGCGAAGAGGTAAGGCGTTCGCGCGGGGATCGTTGCAATCGTCGTATGCAGTGCGAGCGGCAAACTGAGCAACGGGCTATGGCAATCGAATGGAGGCAATGCCGCGCCAGCGGTCACGAGCTCGCTCACGCCGTCGAGCCCGGCCAAAAGGCGGCCGAGCTCGGGCTGAACTTCGAGCACTACTCGCGCACCCTGCGCCGCGACGAGTCGAGCGTACCGGCAAAACTGCAGCGTATCGCCTAGGCCCTGTTCGGCATGAAGCAGGATCGTCTTGCCGGCGAGCGGGGTATCGCCGAGCCACAACGGGACGTCGAAGTCGCGCCGGCTCGGCGCGATGCGCTTGCGCCGCCAGCGCCATTCGTATTCGGCGAATCCTGCGGCGAGCTGGCCGGTTTGCAGCAAGACGAGCGACCGGTTCCAATGCGTTTCCGCTGCATCGGGGGCAAGCGCGAGCGCGCGCTCGTAGCAGGAGAGCGCATCGGCATGCCGATTCATGTCGACGTAAGTCAGCCCCAGGTTGTTCCAAGCATCCGCAAGGTTCGATGCCGCGGACAATGCACGCTCGTAGCTCGCCTGCGCCTCGAGCGGACGATTCAGATCGGACAATGCGTTGCCGCGATTGCTCCATGCTTCGGCATAATTGGGGCGCAGCGCGATCGCCTGGTCGCAACTGGCCACGGCCTCTTGCGGCCGGCCCAGATCCCGCAGCGCGCAACTGCGGTTGCTCCACGCTTCGGGAAACTCGGGCTTGGCAGCCAGCGCTTTTTCGAAGCTGGCGAGCGCCTCGCCGGGGCGCTCGAGCGCCGCCAACGCCATGCCGCGGTTGTTCAGTGCATCGGCAAAACCGGGCTTCAGCGCAAGTGCGCGGTTGGCGGCGGCAAGCGCCGCGTCGTGGCGGCCGAGTGCGTTCAGTGCGAAGGCCAAGTTCGAATGCACATGGGCTTGCCGCGGATCGACCGCGAGCGCTTTGCTCAGCCACGCGACACCTTCCTCGAGCCGGCCCGCCTGCAATGCGAGCGCGCCCAACAGTTGCAGCGCGTCGAAATGACGAGGGCGCAGGGCGAGGATTTCGCCGTAGACAGCTTCAGCTTCGGCCAATGCGCCGTTTTGCTGAAGTTCGATGGCTTCGCGAAGCAGTTGATCGATATGGCGTGGGCTGCCGGGCTTGTTCATGGGCGTGACGGTTCGGTGCTGCGAGCGGCGCGTGCGGTATCGGGCAAATCGTGGCGATTATCGCCGATACCGGCGACGCGCTTTCACGCGCACGCCGCAGCATCGATCACAGCGAGCGGATGTCCGCCGCCGCCGTGTGACCGAACGCTTCGGAAAGCAGATATCCGACGAAGTTGCCGGCGGCCTCTTCGGGCGACGTCAATTGCCCGTTGCGCTTCATTTGCTCGAAGCGTTCGCGCATCGGGAAGCGCGCGTCGTCGACGCCTCGGATCTGCGCCTGCATATCCGTATCGACGACCCCAGGGGCGACGCTTGCAATGCGCAAGCCGGGCTCGGCATCGAGGGCGGCCGCGCGGGCGTGATGATCGAGTGCGGCTTTGGTCGCGCAATAGATATTCCATCCCGGATACGGATTGCGTGCGGCGCCGCTCGATACATGCGCGATGCGGCGATCCGGGATTCCCACCGTGGCGGCGCAAAATGCACTCGAAAGCATCAGCGGCGCGGCGACGTTCAGCGCGACCGCACGCCCGACGTCGAGCGGCGGCTGCACGGAGCAAGGGCCTACCGGTCCCAGCGTCCCCGCATTGTTGACGAGCAAGGCGCGCTGTGCGCCGCCGACGAACTTGGCCAGTCGATCGCCGGCGAGCCATTGAGCAACCGCTTCGCTGTCGGACAGATCGAGCTCCACCTCATCGAAACCGCCCGGGCGCCGCGCGGCCCGCGCCGCCGGTAAGGCGGGCGAGCGTGAGACACCGAGCACGTCGATGCCGCGCGAGCGCAGTGCATCGACGATCGCCGCACCGAGGCCGCGTGTGTGCCCCGTGACGATGGCTTTGGAGAGGCGGTCCGAAGGAGGCGTCATGGTCTTTTCAGTCGTGGCTCAAGCCGTTTCCAGAGCGGGATAGTCGACATAACCGGTAGCGCCCGCGGCGTAGTAGGTCTCGGGGTTCGGCTGGTTCAGCGGCGCATCGAGCTTGAAGCGCGTGGGCAGGTCGGGGTTCGCGATGAACAACTGGCCCCACGCCACGGCATCCGCTTCGCCCGCGTCGAGCGTGTGCTGCGCCGTTTCCTTCGTGAACTTCTCGTTCGCAATATAAACGCCGCCGAACGCTTGCTTCAACCGAGGCCCGAGGCGATTCTCGCCCAGCGATTCGCGTGCGCAGATGAACGCGATGCGCCGTTTGCCGAGTTCACGCGCGACATAGCCGAAGGTTTCGGCTGGATTCGAATCGCCCATCGTGTGGGCATCCCCGCGCGGCGCGAGATGCACGCCGACGCGGCCCGCACCCCATACCGCAATGCATTCGTCGACGACTTCGAGCAAAAGCCGTGCGCGGTTTTCGAGCGGGCCGCCGTAGGCATCGGTGCGGCGGTTCGTGCTGTCTTGCAAGAACTGATCGAGAAGGTAGCCGTTGGCCCCGTGCACCTCGACGCCGTCGAAACCCGCGGCCTTCGCGTTTTCGGCGCCTTTGCGGAAGGCCGCGACGACGTCGGCGATTTCATCCAGTTCGAGCGCGCGCGGCGTGACGAACGGCCGTTGCGGGCGCACGAGGCTCACGTGGCCGCTCGGCGCGATGGCGCTCGGCGCCACCGGCAGTTCGCCGTTCAGGAAGATGGGATCGGAGACGCGGCCGACATGCCACAACTGCAGGAAAATGCGGCCGCCAGCGGCATGGACGGCCTCGGTGACGTGCTTCCATCCAGCCACTTGGTCGGACGACCAAATGCCCGGGGTGGCTGCGTAGCCGACCCCTTGGGGGCTGACGGAGGTGGCTTCGCTGATGATCAGTCCGGCCGATGCGCGCTCCGCGTAGTACTGGGCCATCAAACCGTTCGGCAGGCGTTCGTCGCCCGCGCGCTGGCGCGTGAGCGGGGCCATGATGATGCGGTTGGGCAAGGTCAAATCGCCGACGACGAGCGGATCGAACAATGTGGGCATGGCAAGTTTTCCTCATAAGCGCGACGGGTCGAACGCGTCGCGGTGCTAGCGTCAAAAGGGTTCATCGCTGCGCCGGCTGATGATCGGACCTCGGCCCTACAGGTCGTTGTGCAGCGATGCGAGAAACGCTTGAATGACGGTTTCGTCTCGCTTGAAAAAGCTCCACTGGCCGATCCGCTTCACCGTGACGAGTCCCGCGCTTTGCAGCGTCGCGAGGTGGGCCGATACGGTCGACTGCGACAAGCCGCAGCGCGCGTTGATCTGCCCGACGCACACGCCGCATTCGAGCGGTACCTCTTGCGCGGGAAAGTAAGCCTCCGGCTCCTTCAGCCACGCGAGAATCTCGCGTCGGACCGGGTTGGCCAGGGCCTTGTGGATGGCGTCTATGTCTATCGTCATTTCAAACGTCCGGGCGTCCGTGCAGCGGGCACAAAACTCGATGGCAGGATCGCCGTTGACAGAATCTTATATCGTGTTTTGACGATATAAGCAAAACCCGCATTCGCTAAGGGGTTGATAGGGACTGTTCGCATCGGTGCAATCTTTGACGAAGCGCACTCATAGGGGCGGAAAATTATGAAAAAGAGGGTTGCTAGTGGTGGAAAGCCCTCAGCAGCTTTGGGTGTGCGTTGAATTTTGCCGAAAATCGCTCCGCATCGCGCGGCACAATATGCACCTGAATGCACCTGAACCCCATACGATTTCCCGAGGTTGCCGTGGTCTCCGCCGAATTGCTCATCACCTTCATCGTCGCGCTCATCGTCGTCTACGCGATTCCCGGCCCCGACATGGCGTTGATCCTGCAAACCAGCATCGCTCGCGGCACGCGCACCGGGTTGACCGCCGCCTGCGGGCTGGCCGTCTCGCGTGCGACGCACGTGACGCTTTCGGCATGCGGCGTGGCGGCGCTGCTCAAGGCCGCGCCGTGGCTCTATGAAATCGTTCGATACGGCGGCGCGGTTTATCTTGCTTACATCGCGCTTCAAATCTTTCGTTCGCCGATGTTCGCGCTGCAAGCGAGCGGCGCCTCCAGCGCGCAGGCGAACGAGCGCGGCGCCCTTCGGCACGCCTTCGCCAAGGGGCTGCTCACGAACTTGCTGAACCCGAAAGCGCTGCTGTTCTGCTCCGTGCTGCTGCCGCAATTCTTGCGGCCGGCCGCCGGCCCCATCGCACTGCAGGTGACCGAACTCGGAATCGTGCTGCTGATCGTCGGCATGCTGTTCGATGCGCTCTATGCGGTCGGCGCGGGGCGCATCGCGGTATTGCTGCGCAAATACCCCCTCGCGCAGACGCTGCAGCGCTGGACCTTCTCTGCTGCCTTGCTGGGCTTCGCCGTGCGCCTGTCCCTCGACTGAAGCCCGCGAGACAGCCCAAGACGATTGCGCAGGCCGCACGCCGTCATGCCCGATAGCCCGGAGCATATCGGGCATGACGGCGCCGACCCTTGTGCGCTTACGCGCGGCCTAGGTAATCGAACTTGCCCAACTCCACGCCGTTGTGGCGCAAGATGGCGTAAGCCGTAGTCACGTGGAAGAAGAAGTTCGGCACGGCGAAGTGAAGCAGGTACGCGTGACCGATGAATTCGTGCTTGCCGCTCGGCACGGTCAGCGTGACCGTGCGCGAGTCGCTGCCTTCGAGTTGCGCCGCATCGAAATCTTGCAAATAAGCGAGCGTTTTATCGATGCGCGCGTAGAGCTCGTCGAACGTCGTCTCCACGTCCTCGTACTTGGGCGGCTCGACTCCCGCCAGCCGCGCGACGCAGAACTTTGCTGCGTCGGAGGCGATCTGCACCTGCCGGGTCAACGGGTGCATGTTGGGGTAGAGCCGGCTCGACAGCAAGATCGACGGCTCGAAGTGCTGCGTCAAAGCATGGTCGTGCCCTTTTTGCAGGACGGCGCGCAGGTTCGTCAGCCCGCGTGCGAACACGGGCACCGATGCTTGGTACATAGACAGAGTCATGTCGGGAGTCTTCCTTTCTTATTTGGCATTTCCGAACGGTCGGCCGCGGGGCCGGGCGGCGGGGCGTGGCAATCGATTTGCGCCGCCGCGCGGCAATCATATGCCGGCGCCGCAATGTTTGCTGGAGTGCAAATGGCATAGCCCGCGCCGGGCGGTCGGAGGGTAGACCGAACGGCCAACGGTCGCGTGGCGCATGCCGCGCACGGCCTTCGATGCACTACACTTCGATGAGTCGTCCGACGAATGCTTTTCCTTGGCGCGTGGCCGCTTTTTCGTGGCGCGCCAGCGTGGCGCGCGGCATCAGGAACTGTGCGGCCAAGGCGCGTGTCGGAGCTTCGACGTACCCATTGCGTGAGGAGCGTCACACATGACCCAAGCGAGACAGAGGCTTGCCGGCAGCGATCGTGCAGCCGTTGCGGATTCGAAGTGCCTCGGTCCCATCGACCCGAACGAAACCCTGCACGTAGTCGTCACGCTGCGCCGCCGCAGCGAACGCGAACTTGACGATTTGGTGCGGCGCATTGCTCAAGACCATGCCGAGCCGCTCTCGCGAGAGGAATTCGAAAGGCGTTTCGCCGTTGCACCCGAGGATTTCGCGAAGCTCGAAGCGTTTGCGCGCGAATACCAATTACGGGTCGAGCGGCAAGACCCATGCGCAGCCAAAGCCGTGCTGGCCGGGACCGCCGAGCATTTCCAAGCTGCCTTCGGCGTGGAACTTTCAGACTATGATCATCCGGCGCTCGGGCGCTTTCGCGGTCGCACGGGCGCGATCACGCTTCCCCAATCCGTTGCGGGAGTCGTCACGGCCGTGCTGGGGCTCGACAACCGGCCCCAAGCGCGACCGCATTTTCGGCTGCGCCCGGTGTCCGGCCCCGTGACGGCGCACGCTGCCGCGCAGGCATTCACGCCGTTGCAGTTGGCGGAGCTCTACGGTTTTCCAGACGGTGACGGCGCGGGCCAATGCATCGGCTTGATCGAACTGGGCGGAGGCTACGCCGCGTCGGACTTGTCTGCCTACTTCGGCGGGCTTGGCGTGCCGAGCCCGCGCGTCGTGCCGGTGCCGGTCGACGGAGGGGGCAATCACCCCACGGGCGATCCGAGCAGCGCCGATGGCGAGGTGACGCTCGATATCGAGATTGCGGGCGCGGTTGCGCCGAAGGCGACGATCGCCGTTTACTTCTCGCCGAACAGCGATGCCGGTTTCATCGACGCCGTCTCGCACGCGCTGCACGATGCCTCGAACAAGCCATCGGTGTTGTCGATCAGTTGGGGCGGCCCCGAGCATTCATGGACGGAGCAGGCGATCACCAGTTTCAACGACACGCTGCGCTCGGCCGTGGCGCTTGGCGTGACCGTTTGCGCGGCATCGGGCGATAGCGGTTCGAGCGACGGCGCCTACGACGGCGCCGATAACGTCGACTTCCCCGCGGCGAGCCCCTACGTGCTTGCGTGTGGCGGCACGCATGTGACGGCCTCGGGGGGGACGTCGATTACCAGAGAGGTCGTGTGGAACGACGGCGCTTCGGGCGGCGCGACGGGTGGTGGCATTAGCGCGCGGTTTGCGCTGCCTAGCTGGCAGGAAGGTTTGAAGGCGACGCGCGTCGATGGCGCGGCGGCGCCGTTGACGGGCCGTGGCGTGCCCGACATCGCCGCGGATGCGTCGCCCAGTTCCGGTTACGAGGTGCTCATCGACGGTCGGAGGGCGCCCGTCGGAGGGACGAGCGCCGTGGCGCCGCTCTTCGCGGGGCTCGTTGCCCGGATCAACGCGAATGCCGGGAACGCGGCGGGGTTTCTGAACGCGAAGCTCTATGCATCGGCGTATGCGTTCAACGACATCACTTCCGGCAATAACGGCAGCTATGCAGCCGGGCCGGGGTGGGACGCTTGCACGGGCCTGGGCAGCCCCAACGGCCGTCGCATCGCCGACGCCTTGGGCACGTCGGCGCCGGCAGCGGGTGGCACATCCGGCGCCAAGCGGTAGCGGGTCGAATCAATGGGTTTTCTGGTGTAGGTCTTCTCGTTCGCGCGTCGGGTCGCGTCGCGCGGGCAAGCAGGAGTAGTTCGCCAACGCAGCCGGTGCATGTGCTCGGACCCGCGTGCCGGCCATAACCGATGGAGCGATTACGATGAATTCCGATACGGGCAGCCCGCAACCGTCGCCGCACAACGCTCATGCGCCGTCGCCGGGCAGAGCCTCGATGCCGCATGTTTTCTTGAATCGTCAGCAGGGCGACCAGCCTTTCTACGACGAACTCGCCTACGGGAAGGGGCCCGACGATTTCGTCACGGATACGAGCGAAACGGCGGCGATCACCCACCACTCCATCACGATCGGCGGCAGGAAGATCGACTACACGGCGACGGCCGGCCATTTGGTCACGGTCGACGAATCGAGTTCGAAGCCGAACGCAAAAATGTTCTACGTTGCGTTCACCGAAGACAAGCAGCAGGAACAGACGCGGCCCGTCACGTTTTTCTATAACGGCGGCCCGGGTTCGTCCGCTGTCTTCGTTCTGCTCGGCTCGTTCGCGCCTAAGCGCATCAAGACGTCGATGCCCAGTTTCACGCCTCCGGCGCCTTATACGCTCGAAGACAATCCCGACAGCTTGCTCGATCGCAGCGATCTCGTTTTCATCAATCCGGTCGGGACGGGGTACTCGGCGGCGATCGCGCCCAATAAGAACCGCGACTTCTGGGGCGTCGATCAGGACGCGCGCTCGATCAAGCAATTCATCAAGCGTTTTCTGACCAAGAACGATCGCTGGAACTCGCCGAAGTACCTGTTCGGGGAGTCGTACGGCACTGCACGCAGTTGCGTGCTCGCGTACATGCTGCACGAGGACGGCATCGATTTGAACGGCGTGACGCTGCAGTCGTCGATCCTCGATTACGCGCAAGCGGGCAATCCTGTCGGCGCGTTGCCGACCGCGGCGGCCGATGCCTGGTACCACAAGCGGCTCGGTATCGCGCCGCGGCCGTCCGATCTCGGTGCGTTCGTCGAAGAAGTGGCGCAGTTCGCCCGCACCGACTACCTTACCGCCCTGCGCAAGTTCCCGCAGACCGACGGCACCGTGGTCGAAAAACTGTCCCAGTACACGGGTATCGACAAGGCGACGCTGCTTGCGTGGAGTTTGGACATTGCCGGCTACGATAGCCGCGGCAATTCGCTGTTTTTGACGACGCTGCTCAAGTCCAAGGGCATGGCGCTCGGCGCCTACGACGGGCGCGTGACGGCGATCGACACCGGCATCGCGGGACAGATCGATCCCAACTCCGGCGGCAACGATCCGACGATGACGGCCGTTTCGGGCGTCTACACGACTATGTGGAACGAGTACCTCAACGAGCAATTGAAGTACACGTCCACGTCATCGTTCACCGACTTGAACGATCAGGCCTTCAAGTATTGGGATTTCAGCCACACGGACCCGACGGGAGAGCAAAAGGGCAAGGACGCGCATGAGAACATCATCCTGTACACGGCGGGGGACTTGGCTGCCGTGATGGCGCTCAATGTCGATCTGAAGGTGTTGTCGGCCAACGGTTTTTACGATTTCGTGACGCCGTTCTATCAGACGGTGATCGATTTGCAGCAGATGCCGCTGATCGAACAGTCCGTCCGCAATAACTTGTCGGCGCGGTTTTACCCGTCGGGCCACATGGTTTATCTCGACGGTGGCTCACGCACCGCGCTCAAGGCCGATCTTGCAAAGATGTACGACACCGTGAGCGCCGATGCGCCCGCGATGGCGCGAGTGCGGACGTTGCAGCAACGCAATCGCTCATAAGCGGCCGTCGGTGAGCAGAAAGTCATAGGTGGCAAGCACGGCAAGCACGGCAAGCACGGCAAGCACGGCAAGCACGGCAAGCACGGCAAGCACGGCAAGCGACGCGGCAAGATGCGATCGAATGGACGTCGCCAAGTTCCCGCCGGCGCGTGAACCGGCAGGGCCGATACTGATCGGCGCTGCCGGTTTTTTATGCTGGCAAGTGGCGCCGAGTCGGCTGGTGCGGTTGGGTCGACAATGAGCACGCCTCTTGCTTCGTTGCCAAGGGTAAGCACTTTTGGCGATGAACATTGATGACCGATGGAAGAATGGCGGGCTGGCGTCCGGAGTCCCGTCTGGACGGCAGAGCATCGAGCAACCAAGGCTCGGATAGGCAAAGTTATCGAGGAAACCACAAACGATCGCGCTACTCGGCCGTGGCCGTTCGGACGGCCACCGGCGTATTGCTGACTTGGCCTCTATTTGCCCAGAGTGCGGAGATGGCCTCCTCCGCATCGGCATCTGCATCGGCTGCGTCGGCATCTGCATCTGCATCCGCATCCGCATCCGCATCCGCTTCGGCCGTGGCGGCGGCTCGATCAGCCGTCCTGGCCGCGGCTGCGGCGGCCGCCGCAGCGCCCACGCCCGTTGCATCCGGCGCCCGTTCGGCTTCAGCAACATCTGCGACGTCTCCTGCGTCCGCACCCGCAGCGCCATCGTCGACGCACGCAGCAACAGCGGCTTCGGCAGCGCACGCGAGTTCGTCGGCGTCGATGGCGTATCCAGCATCTGCTCAATCGAGATTGCATCCCGCTTCAGCGGCGACGACGGCAACGGCGGCGGGACGCAAATCGTCATCGGGGTCCACGACGCACCCAACCGCGGCAGCATCTGCTGCAGTCGCGCCCTCGCTTGCGTCGACGGCATCGCCAGCGTCCGAAGCAGAAGCCGCCGCTATCGCCGAGGCGGCTTCCGCTGCAGCCGCGGCGGTATCGGCCGCCGCCAAGCGGGCGGCCGACGTCGCCGCTCGCCTGGACCCGCGCGACGCGCTCAAACTCGCCAGCCAGTTCGAAAGCGACGTGACGCGGCGCTTGGCGGTCCCGCCGTCCGACCAATCGGCCTACGGGGAGCGGTTGCAAGCCGCGTTGGCCGGCAAGGGGCTGGGCGCACTGGCGCGACAGTACGTGGTGCTCGTCGACCGCAATCCCAACGTGCAAGCACTGTTCATTTATTTCCGCGGCGACCCGGCCGGCAAGTGGATGCTGATCGGCGCCTCGCCGGTCTCCACGGGGTGGCCGGGTCGCTACGACCACTTCGTCACGCCGGTGGGCGTGTTCGAGCATACCCCGAGCAACATGGATTTTCGGGCCGAAGGCACGCTGAACGAAAACGGCATTCGAGGCTATGGCGCACGCGATATGCGAATTTTCGATTTTGGCTGGACCGACGCCGAACGCGGGTGGGGCAAGGGCGGAATATCGTCGATCCGTTTTCAAATGCATGCCACCGACCCCGACAAGCTCGAACCTTTGCTCGGCATCCGCCACTCGAAGGGGTGCGTGAGAATCCCCAATTCCCTCGATCGCTTCCTGGATCATCACGGGGTGCTCGACGCTGAGTACGAGGCGGTGGCCGATGCCGGCATCGGCCTTTGGGTCTTGCATTCGGACCGCGCGGTCACCCCATGGGCCGGACGCTATTTGGTCGTGATCGATTCGGGAGTGCATGCCCGGCCCGCATGGTCTGCGCTGCCGCGACCGGAGCTGCGGGCGCGGATGCAGGGTAGCGCCGATACGGCCGACTAAGGATGTGACCGAGGTTCGGTTCAGCGCCGACTAAGCGCCGACTAAGCGCCGACCGAGCGCCGACCGAGCGCCGACCGAGCGCCGACTGAGCTGCCGACTGAGCTGCCGACTGAGCTGCCGACTGAGCGGCCGCAGACCCAACCCGACGAAGCCGCGACTCGCCCGGCATGCCTCACCGGCCCAACCAGATCGCTCCCGCGCCCAGCAGCACACCGCCCAGCGCACAGGCCCACAGCAAGCGGCGCGTGCGAAGCTGCTCGCGCCGCAGTTGCGCGAGCCAAACGAGCGAATCGCGCCCTTCGTGGTGCTCGTGCCAATGCTGAAGGCGTTGCGCGAGCAGCGTCGGCAGACGCGGCATCGTCGCGAGATGGGGCAATTCGCGCGAAAGGCGTTTGATCCAACCGCGGTGGCCGGCATCCTCTCGGGCCAGCGCCTCGAGCGAGCCTTTGACGATCGCCCAGGTGTCCAGACTCGGCGCGAGCGTGCGCGCGATCGATTCGGCCCGCGCGAGCGCTTGATGCGCGAGCCCCAGCGCCGCGGAAACCTCGCCATCGAACGGCTCGAGCGCGCCGAGCAGATGTTGCAAGAGCGCGGCGGCCGAACGTCCGTCGATCGTTGCGGCGAAATGAGGCTCCGCGCGCGTGCGCAACTCCGCTTCCAATACTTCGCCGCGCGTCTCGGGGGCAACGTGACCGGCTTGCCGGTGCATCGCCGCCAACTGGCCGTACTCCTGCTCGAACAACGCGCAAGCGCCGTGAACGAAGAATTCGCGCTCCGGCTCGCTGAGCGTCGTCATGGTTTTGCCGTCGCCGAACACGAGCTTGCCGAACGTGGCGGCCTCGACGCTCACCCGCAAGCGTTCGGCGTCGAGAGCGGCATGGAAAAAACCGCGGGAGAACGCCTGTTCGATGATCGCTTCGACGACGCGTTCGGCCAACTGCTCCAGATCGATGCCGCGCAGGCGCAGGCCTTGGAGGTCGTTCACCGGCAGCGTTTCGATGTGCTCGATGACGAGCGCATGGTCGCTGCTCAACTCCCAGACGACGTCCGGCACCACGACACGCTCGTCGTCGCGGAAATGTTGCCCCGTCTGCGACAGATTCGCCGCCTCGGCACGTAGGTCGAAGCGGCGTTGCACGTCGACTGCAAGGGCTTGTGCCAGCGTATGCAACTGCAGCGCACGCGCCGCGGGCAGGCAGCGGTCGAGCCAGCGTGCGACCCATCCGAGCACGGCGATGTCGTCGCCGATGCGCTCGATCTCCTTCACCCTGAGCAACTTGATTGTGACATCGTTATAACGGCGGCCTTCGCGCGTGGTGCGCTCGGCCCGGGCCAGCCGGGCGGCATGCGCCTGCTCGCCGATGCTGCTGTCGCGCGCGACGAGATCGATGGCGGCGAAAGCGAGCTCGGGCGGCCGGGGCAGCGCCGCACGCAGCGCGGGCAGCACGGCGTCGGGCGGGAGCGCAGTGGCGAGCGCCTTTTCGGTGCGAGCGATCAAATCGAACGCTTCGTGCAGGGAGCGGCTGAGTCCTTGCGGATTGCGCACCGATTGAGCGGCAAACGCGCTGGCGAGCGGCCCCAGCAGCGGGAGCGCTCTATGCAGCGCCTCTCTTGCATCCGGCGACGCGTGCAGCCGGACCACCAGCGTGGCGATCCAATGCACGCGCCGCTCATGCGGTGCTGTGGACCACAGCAGGCGCACGCCGTAGCGCAGCGCGAAAAACAGTAAGCGTAGCCGGCGTAACGTAGTGCGCATGAAAGGGGCGGAGGCGTTTCGATGGTTACGGACGGCAAGCATGCCACGAGCCGCTCGCCGTGTGCAGGCACGCGTGTCACTGAAAGCTCGACGGAAGGCGGCTGATTGCGGCGCTGCACAATGAGAAAAGCTCTACCGACCCTAAAGTTATGCTTCGGCCTGCCGTAAAGGGGGCATCGGCCCGTCGGTGCTTACCCGCAACGAGCACAGCGTGCGCCTCGGCTGCCCTGACGGGACGTACGTCGTTGTTGTCATCCATGAGAGAGTCAACGATGTCGCATCATGCATTCTTCGATCGACTGTTCCCGCAAGGCGTGGCGGTCGATCTCGGCACGGCCAACACGCTCATCTATACGCGCGGCAAGGGCATCGTCCTGAACCAGCCGTCGGTCGTCTGCTTCCAGAAGAACGCGGATGCCGGCCAGGCCCGGGTGGCCGCGGTCGGCGATCAAGCGAAGCAATTGCTCGGGCGCTCGCCCGGCAACCTGGAAGCCGTGCGGCCGATGCGCCACGGCGTGATCGCCAATTTTTCCGCGGCCGAGCGCATGTTCCGCGAGTTCATCGATATGGCGCAACTGCGCTCGCTGTTCGGCCGCAGAGCCGAGTTCACGATTTGCGTCCCGTCGAATGCGACGGCCGTGGAGCGGCGCGCGATCCGCGAGGCGGCGCTGGCCGCCGGGGCCGCCAAAGTGACGCTGATCGGCGAATCGCTCGCTGCCGCGGTCGGGGCGGGGCTGCCCGTCTCCGAAGCGCGCGGCTCGATGGTCGTCGATATCGGCGGCGGCACCACGGAGGTGGGGGTCGTCTCGCTGGGCGGCATCGCCTACCAAACCTCGGTGCGGGTGGGGGGCGATCAATTCGATGCGGCGATCATCAGTCACGTGCGCAGCACTTACGGCGTGATTCTCGGCGACCAAACGGCCGAACTCGTGAAGAAAACGATCGGCACGGCGACGCTCGATGTGCCGCATCAGCGGATGCGCGCGGTCGGGCGCAGCTTGAACGACGGCCTGCCGCGCACGGTCGAGCTGACCAACCACGATGTGGCCGAGGCGCTGGCCGTGCCGCTGAAAACCGTCATCGGCGCGGTCAAGAATGCGCTCGAGAACGCGCCGCCCGAACTCGTTACCGATATCGCCGATACCGGAATCGTGCTGACGGGCGGGGGCGCTTTGTTGGCCAATCTCGACAAGCGGCTTTGCGAGGAAACCGGACTGGCCGTGCGCATTGCGCACGAGCCGCTCACGTGCGCCGTACGTGGGGCGGGCGCGGCGGCCGACTACGTCGATTCGGCCTCGTTCTTGCAGTAATCGGGACATTCCGCGCGGTCGACGCGCGATCGGACGCGTGCCGCTCGGGCGCGCTTCGCGCGGCTGCGCGGCCGGATAGGGCCGATTCGGGCCGATTCGGGCCGGGCGGAGCGGCGCCCGCGAGATGGCGGAGCCGGTGGTACCATCCCCATTTCGCTTTTCGCGTTCGCGTGCGCCGGCCGTTTATGCCTTCGATCAGCCAACTCAACGTTTATCCCATCAAGTCGTGTGCCGCCATTGCGCGCGACGCCGTGCGTCTCACCCATTACGGCCTCGAGTACGATCGCAACTGGATGGTGATCGATGCGCGCAGCCGTTTCATCTCGCAACGCACCCATGCGCGTCTTGCGCTGGTTCAGCCGACGTTCGAAGGCGACGCGCTGGCTGTCGGCGCGCCGGGCATGGACACGCTCCGTCTTGCGCTTCATGCCGCCGCGCTCGAACGCTCGCCCGTCGTGGCCGCTTCGGTCTGGGGCGATACGGTGCCGGCGCTGCATGCAGGGGAAGAAGCTGCACGCTGGTTCTCCGATTTCCTCGGCGAGCCGGTGCGACTCGTGCGCTTCGACCCAGGCTATGAACGGGAGGCGAGCCGCGAGTGGACGGGAGAGGTCACGGCGAACGTACAGTTTGCCGACGGTTTTCCGCTACTCGTACTCGGCCAGGCCTCGCTCGACGATTTGAACGCGCGTTTGGCAAGCAAGGGTGTCGACCCGATACCGATGAATCGTTTTCGGCCGAACCTCGTCATCGAGGGAATGCCCGCTTACGAAGAGGACTATGCCGAGTCGCTGTCCATTGCCGCGGCGGGCGGAGCGATCGCGCTGCGCATCGTCAAGCCTTGCACGCGGTGCCCGATTCCCACGATCGATCAGGCCCGCGGCATGCCCGACCCGCGCTGGCCGACGGAACCGACCGATACGCTGCGCACCTACCGCGCCGACAGCCGCATGGACGGCGCGCTCACATTCGGACAGAACGCCATCATTCTCGCCGGCGTAGGCGGTACATTGGAGGTCGGCCAAACGGTCGACGCCGAACTGCGATTCGACGCATGAGCGAGGCCGCGCTCATGACCGCTCACTCCGATGGCGCGCGCCGCGTATCCGCGGCGCCGGTCGATGAAGTCCGCTCGATTGCCCTCGACAACGGCTTGCGTATGCCATACGTCGAGCGCGGCGCCGGCCCGCTCGTTCTATTCGTGCACGGGTCGCTTTGCGACTATCGGTATTGGCAGCCGCAGCTTGCGGGGTTGTCGGGCCGCTACCGTTGCGTCGCCGTGAGCTTGACGCACTATTGGCCGCTGCCGGAGCTGCCGCGTACGTTTCCGTTCAGTTGGAGCCGGCACGCCGACGAGCTCGCCCAATTCCTCGAAGAGCTCGGCGGCGGCCCTGCGCACGTTGTCGCCCACTCGCGCGGAGGCGCGGTCGCGTTTCAATTCGCCGTGCGCCATCCCCAGCACCTGCAAACGCTCACGCTCGCCGATCCCGGCGGCCCGCTATCGGCGCCGGGGCAGCCCCATGCCGTGCTGCCGGATACGGTCAATGCGCTGCGTGCGCGTGCCGCTCACTTGATCGAACAGGGGCACACCGAGCCCGGCGTGCAGCTATTCGTCGATTCGGTAAGCCGGGTCGGCTCGTGGGCCAAGAGCACGCAGGCATTTCGTGCGATGGCGCTGGACAATGCTTCGACGCTGCCGCTGCAATTCAAGGACCCGCTGCCCGCTTATCGGCGGGAAGACGCATGGAGTTTGAGGTGCCCGACGCTGCTGATCGACGGCGAGAAGAGCCCCGACTTGTTCCGGCGCAACGTCGCCATGCTCGAGGGTTGGCTGCCCGACGTGCGGCGCCATACGATACGCGGCGCTTCGCATGGAATGAATCTCGCGCACCCCAGCGCCTTCAATCGCCACGTCGACGAATTTTTGCGCGAATTGGATTGAGCGCGCCGCTTGGGTGGGCGCGCAGCGCAGGCATTTGGTTTGCGCCGCTGCCTGAACGCGAAAACTTTGGGTTGTGCGGTCGTTCTATGCAGGCGTCGCCTACAATCGAGGCAGGCCGACGACCGCAAAGCATGGGCTTGGAGCAAAGGAGCTAAACGATGCTCGACACCGAAGCACTCAGCGACACCCCAACGCAAACCGGCGCCCCGTTGCAGGGCGAACCGGACGGCGCATTCATCGCGCCGGAGCACCCGTACATCGCCCGGACGAGCCAGTATGTCTTGAAGTCGGGCGACACCTTCGTCGTCAACGATCCCTTGGGGGACATCAACGGTCTCGACGACGGCCTCTTCGTCAACGATACGCGTATGTTGTCGCAATTGAGGCTCACGTTCGGCGGCAGGGCGCCATCGCTGCTCTCGGGCAACGTCAGCAACGACAATGCGTCGTTCACGGCGCATCTCACGAATCGGCCGCTGCCACCTATCGGCGGGGAAGGGACGCCCGAGGGCGTGATTCACGTCGAACGCTTGCGCATTCTGAGTGGAACGATCCTTTACGAAGCGATTACGTTGACGAACTACGGCTACAGCGACGCGGTGGTGCCGCTGTCGATCTCGTTCGCCAGCGATTTCAAAGACATGTTCGAAGTGCGCGGCTTGAAGCGCACCCAACACGGCACCACCGAGCCGCCGAAGGTCGGCCGCGACGACGTGCGGCTGGGCTATGTCGGGCTAGATCGGGTGCAACGGCACGTCGACGTCGCATTCGCCCCGACGCCGAATCACTTGTTCGCCGATCGCGCCGATTACACGATCGAACTGTCGGCGCACGCTTGCGTTTCGATTTACCTGTCGGTCGCGGCCCATACCCGTGCGTTGACGGCCCAGCAAGGAGCCGAGCCGCCGAATGCGCAAATTGCACAGCCGCCGCATAGCTCGCATCCGGCGCACTTGACGCAGATCGACGCCATGCGGCCGCGCGTGGGGCGGGTGGCGGTGCGCGCGGCGCTGGCGAACGCACACTTGTCGATGCGCGAACGCCGGCGGGCGACGGCCCGGCTGCGTTCCAGCAATCCGTTGTTCAACGCGTGGCTCGAGCGCTCGTTCGCCGATCTGAGCTTGCTCACGACGGATCTGCCGACGGGCCCCTATCCGTATGCGGGCATCCCATGGTTCTCGACGCCGTTCGGGCGCGATGCCGTCATCACATCGTTGCAGACTTTATGGCTGCAGCCGTGGCTCGCGCGCGGCGTGCTGCGGTTTCTTGCCGAACATCAGGCCCGCGAAGATTCGAAGTTTCGCGATGCGGCGACGGGCAAGATCATGCACGAAATGCGCAAGAGCGAAATGGCCGCCACGGGCGAGGTGCCGTTTGCGCTCTATTACGGCGGCGTCGACACCACCCCGCTGTTCATCGTGCTCGCGGGCGCTTATGCGTCTCGCACGGGAGACCATGCCTTCATCGCCGAGTTGTGGCCGGCGCTCGAGCGGGCGGCCCAGTGGGTCGCGAATGTCTGCGACAAGAATCCCAACGGGCTCGTCGATTATCGGTGCGAGTCCGATCGCGGTTTGGCCAATCAAGGCTGGAAGGATAGCCACGATTCGGTCTTTCACGCGGACGGCAGAATGCCCGACGGTCCGATCGCGCTCGTCGAGGTGCAGGCTTACGCGTGTGCCGCGTTCGATACGATGGCCGAATTCGCGGCGCAGCGCGGGCTTGCCGAGGACTCGGCGCGTTACGCCGCCCGCGCAGCGGCGCTGCGAGAGCGCGTGGAGGCGCTGTATTGGATGCCGGATCAGGATTTTTACGGCATTGCTCTCGACGGGCACGGCGAGCTATGCCGCGTGCTCGCGTCGAACGCCGGGCACTTGCTCGCCTTCGGGTTGCCCTCGCGCGGGCGCGGAGAAGCGGTTGCCAGGCAACTGCAATCGACCCTGTTCCATACCGGTTGGGGCGTGCGCACGCTGGCCGCGGGGCAAGCGCGCTTCAATCCGATGGCGTATCACAACGGCTCGGTTTGGCCGCACGATAACGCGCTGTGCGCGCGCGGGCTGGCGCGCTACGGCAACAAGCAGGCCGCCGTGCGTTTGCTCCAGGCGCTGTTCGAAGCGGCGGTCAGCTTCGATATGCGATTGCCGGAGCTTTTCTGCGGCTTCACACGCGAGCGCGGCGAGCCGCCCACCGCCTACCCGGTGGCTTGTCTGCCGCAAGCTTGGGCCGCGGGCGCGCCGTTCATGATGCTCGAAGCGTGTCTGGGTGTGACCATCGACGCTGTGCACGGCGAGGTGCGCATCGACCAGCCGGCGCTGCCGGAAGGGATCGACTGGCTCGAATTGCGCAATCTGCGTGTCGGCGAAGGCTCGGTGTCGATCACGTTCCGGCGCGTCGGCGAGAAGGTGGTGCCGTCCACCAGCGACGGCAACGCACGCGTCGTGGCGATACTGTAGCGGCGCGCCGCGCGGGGCTTCAGCGAAAGCGAAATTGTTCGCCTTCCAGTTTGGAGGCGCCCGTGCGAGGCGTGCCTGCGCGTATCTGCCACTTGGGCACGAAGTCGGGTCCGTAGATGACGGGCGCCATACGTGCGCTGGCATTGGCCGCGCCGGATCTCACGTGCAGCACGGTGAAGCTGCCGGGTGTGAGCGGCGTCGATGAAAGGAGCGGGTTGGGTGCGGCCAATGCGGTGTCTTCGGTCGCGTGGGCGGCAAGCGGAAACAGGCCGACCAGGCAGGCGAGGCTGAGCGATGCAATCTGCGGATGAGACATGGCTGGACCTCATCGTGATGAGCGAAAGCGTTGCTGCCTTCGCAGCAGCAACGCAGTGCGGCGCGCGGTCGAATCGTTCGTCGCCGCACGCCGATGCGCATGAAATCTAGGCGGCGACGCTTAAAAAAAGCTTAAAAAGAAACCGCATGGCACCGGTCTGGCCCGTTCCGGAGAAGGGCGCGCGGGGCGCTCAGGCTTCGAGCGCAAGCAAAGCAAAGGTCGCGAGCCAGTGCTCGCCCATGTAATCGCCGGCGACGTGAGCGAGCGCCGCATTCAGATGCGTTTCGGCTGCTTGCTCGAGCGCGAGCTTGCGCGGGTCCCCCGCGGGCAGGGCGGTTGCGATCGAGCGTTGGCACCACGCGCGGCTCAAGTTCAGTCCGTCCAGATGCGCGATCTTGCCGTCGGTGCGATCGGTGACGGTGGCAGGGGCGAACAAGGTGGCCGGTTGCCGTCGCGAGAGACGCGGCAAGAATCGATCGAACCAGACGAGGAACGCGTCGAGCGGCAATACGCGCCGCATCAGTTCGGCTTCCATCAGCGCGGGCGAGAGGAATTCGTCGCCGCTCGGCTCCCAGGCCTGACAGTCGGCATCGTCCTCGTACCAGCGCCGGGCCGTGGCTTCGATCAGCGCGCCGAACGACGTTCTGCCCGTTCCACGTGCGAAATCGAGCGCGAGCGCAAGTGCGAACGCTGTGTTGAAATGCGTGCCGACGCGCAGCGGATAAGTCGCCTTCGGCAGAAACTCCGTAAACCGCTCGATGAACCAGGCCGTCAGCGGCGCAAGCGTCGCAGCCCATCGCGCGGCCTCGATGGAGCGCATGGCGTCGAGTTGGCCGGCGAGCGCGAGCAACCAGCCCCAGCCATACGGCCGCTCGAACCCACGATTGTGAGGCAGACTCAAGTAAGCGAGTTCGCTCGCCACATTGGCCGGCGTGAAATGCGCGTCGACGACGGCGAGAATCTGCGGTGCTTGCGGCAGATCGGGATACCGATCGAGCAGACGCAACAACAACCAATAGCCGTGCACGCACGAGTGCCAGTCGTAGCTGCCGTAGAAAATCGGATGGAGTTCGCGCGGCGATTGCACGTCTTGCGGGCCTGCGAGCGAATGGGTGAGCTTGTTCGGGTATTCGCGCGTGAGGTGGGCCAGTGCGAGGGCGGCGAACTTGGCGGCGATCGCGGGCGTGAGTCGGGTAGTCATCGAGGCGGGCAGTAGATCCGGTGCGCTAACGATAGTCCGGTGCAAAAGCTTCGGCAAGCCATGAGCGGGAACGATTCGACGAGCGATGGCCGCTCGACGATAGAGGCAACGGCGGCCCCATTTCAATCGCCCGTTTTGACCCGACGCGTTTTGCGCTTGCCGTCGGCGGCGGCCCACGCCTCATTTTCGTCTCGCTCGAGCTGGGGGGCCGCTTGATAGCGGCGCATGGCCTCGCTCAAATCGTCTTTGAGCCGGAGCAACGACGTGACGGCGGGCGCGGGCGGCTGCAGCGCGGTCCAGAGAACGTCGACCAGGCGTTCGGCCGTCGCATCGATATCGGGCGTGCGCTGCCCCAGCGTGGCATCCCACAGCACGTGCTCCATCGGGCCGAATACCATCGAGCGCATCAAGCGCAGCGGCACATCGGTGCGAATCTGCCCTGCCTGTTGCGCTTGCGCGAGCACACGCATGAGCGGGGCTGTATAGCGGCGCTGCAACGCCGTCAGTTCGGCGCTCAGTTCGTGATGTTTCGCGCGGCCTTCGGACAAGACGAGCGAGCACATGCCGGTGCCGTGCACGAGCATCAAGCGCAAATGGGTGCGAACGATGAAGGCGAATTGTTGGCGGTGGCCGCTTTCTCTCGGCAGCCCCGTCTCGATGGCTGCGATGATTTCGTCGTACCAATCGGCGATCACGCGCGCGCACAGTTCGCGCTTGCCGCGAAAGTAGCTGAAGACGGTCGCCTCGGACACGCCGAGCCGTTGGGCGATCTCCGCCGTGGTCGCGCGTTCGTAGCCTTTTTCGGAGAACACTTCGCGCCCGGCCCGAAGAATGTCCTTCACGCGTTGCTGCGACTTGCGTCCGGCCGGCTGGCGACGGGCGGCGCCTACTTCGGCCTTCGATTCTTCAACGGCTTGAGTCATGTTCAATTTCGACGGATCGGCGCGGGTGATGGGTGGGATAGTAGCACCGGCATCGTCGCGCAGCATGCGGGTGCGTAGAAAAATGAGCATTCCTCAAAAAAATTATTGACGCTTACGTAAATGTGGCGTGAAATGCGCGGTGATCGGGCGCGTTTGCCGCTCGCGGGGCGGTCCGGCCCCAATCGGAATTCGAGGAGACATCCATGAGCAATGTGCCTGGTTTGCAATTCGCGCTCGGCGAAGACATCGACATGCTGCGCGATACGCTCGCCCATTTCGCGGCGAAGGAAATCGCGCCCCGCGCGGCGCAAATCGACCGCACCGATCAATTCCCGATGGACCTGTGGCGCAAGTTCGGCGAACTCGGCGTGCTCGGCATGACCGTTTCGGAGGAATACGGCGGCGCGAACATGGGCTATACGGCGCACATGGTGGCGATGGAAGAGATTTCGCGCGCGTCGGCGTCCGTCGGCTTGTCGTACGGCGCGCACTCGAACCTGTGCGTCAATCAAATCCACCGCAACGGCACGCCGGCGCAAAAGAGCAAGTACCTGCCCAAGCTCGTATCGGGCGAGCACGTGGGCGCGCTCGCGATGAGCGAGCCCAATGCCGGTTCGGACGTCGTCAGCATGAAGCTGCGCGCCGACAAGCGCGGCGACCGGTACGTCTTGAACGGCACCAAGATGTGGATCACGAACGGCCCCGATTGCGACACGCTCGTGGTCTATGCGAAGACGGATGTCGAAGCCGGCCCGCGCGGCATTACGGCTTTCATCGTCGAGAAGGGCATGAAGGGCTTCTCGGTCGCGCAAAAGCTCGACAAGCTCGGCATGCGCGGCTCGCATACGGGCGAGCTAGTGTTCGAAGACGTCGAAGTGCCCGAGGAAAACATCCTCGGCAGCCTGCATGGCGGCGTGAAGGTGCTGATGAGCGGCCTCGACTACGAGCGCGCCGTGCTAGCGGGCGGCCCGACCGGCATCATGCTCGCCTGCATGGACGCCGTCGTGCCCTACATTCACGATCGCAAGCAGTTCGGGCAGGCGATCGGCGAATTTCAGTTGATCCAAGGCAAGGTGGCCGATCTTTACACGACCCTGCAAGCATGCCGCGCTTATTTGTACGCGGTGGGCCGCCAGCTCGACACGCTCGGCAAGGAGCACGTGCGGCAAGTGCGCAAGGACTGCGCGGGCGTCATTCTCTATACGGCCGAGAAAGCCACGTGGATGGCCGGCGAAGCCATTCAGATTCTCGGCGGCAACGGCTACATCAACGAATACCCCGTCGGCCGGTTGTGGCGCGATGCGAAGCTCTACGAAATCGGTGCGGGCACGAGCGAAATCCGCCGCATGCTCATCGGCCGTGAGCTGTTCGCCGAGACGGTTTGACACCGGTCTCGATCCACCTTTGAGTCACAAGCCGCGAGACGGAGCACCGAGCTTATGCCGATCATCGAAAGCAAGTTGAACCCACGCTCGGACGAATTTCGAGCGAACGCCGCTGCATTGGAAGCGCTCGTCGCCGATCTGCGCGCGAAGGTCGCGCATGTCGCGCTGGGGGGCGGCCAGGCCGCGCGCGACAAGCACGTCTCGCGCGGCAAGCTGCTGCCGCGCGATCGGATCGCGCAGTTGCTCGATCCCGGCACGCCGTTTCTCGAGTTTTCGCAACTGGCCGCGTTCGGCATGTATCACGACGCGGCGCCGGGCGCGGGCGTCATCACGGGCATCGGCCGCATCGCGGGACAAGAGTGCGTGATCGTCTGCAACGATGCGACGGTCAAGGGCGGGACTTACTACCCGATCACCGTCAAGAAGCACGTGCGCGCGCAGGAAATCGCGTTCGAAAACCGGTTGCCGTGCGTCTACCTCGTCGATTCGGGCGGTGCGAACCTGCCCAATCAAGACGAGGTGTTTCCCGATCGCGATCATTTCGGCCGCATCTTTTTCAATCAAGCGAACATGTCGGCCGCGGGCATCGCGCAGATCGCCGTCGTGATGGGCTCGTGCACGGCGGGCGGCGCCTATGTGCCCGCGATGAGCGACGAATCGATCATCGTCAAGAATCAAGGCACGATCTTCCTGGGCGGCCCGCCGCTCGTCAAAGCGGCGACGGGCGAGGAAGTGAGCGCCGAGGATCTCGGCGGCGGCGACGTCCATACACGTTTGTCGGGGGTGGTCGATCATCTCGCGCAGAACGATGCGCACGCATTGGCGCTCGCACGCGGCATCGTCGGCAAGCTCAACTTGACGAAACAGGCCCCCCTTGCCCTGCGCGCGCCGAAGCCGCCGCGCTACGATGCCCAAAGCCTTTACGGCGTGATTCCCGTCGATACGCGCAAGCCGTTCGACGTGCGCGAAGTGATCGCCCGCATCGTCGACGATTCCGAGTTCGACGAATTCAAGGCGCGGTACGGGACGACGCTCGTCACCGGCTTCGCGCATATCTGGGGCCACCCCGTCGGCATCATCGCGAACAACGGCATTTTGTTCTCCGAATCCGCGCTCAAGGGCGCGCACTTCATCGAGCTTTGCTGCCAGCGCAAAATCCCGCTCGTGTTCCTGCAAAACATCACCGGGTTCATGGTGGGCCGCAAGTACGAGAACGAAGGGATCGCGAGAAACGGAGCGAAGATGGTCACTGCCGTGGCGACCGCGAAGGTGCCCAAGTTCACGGTCATCATCGGCGGCTCGTTCGGTGCGGGGAACTACGGTATGTGCGGCCGTGCCTATTCGCCGCGCTTCCTATGGATGTGGCCGAACGCGCGCATCTCGGTGATGGGCGGCGAGCAGGCCGCTTCGGTCCTCGCGACGGTCAAGCGCGACGGGATCGAAGCGAAAGGCGGCGCGTGGAGCCCCGACGAGGAAGAAGCGTTCAAGCGCCCGATTCGCGAGCAATACGAGCATCAAGGGCATCCGTATTACGCGAGCGCGCGGCTGTGGGACGACGGCGTGATCGATCCGGCGCAAACGCGCGATGTGCTGGGCCTCGGGCTCTCCGCGGCGATGAACGCACCCATCGAGGAGACGCGCTTCGGCGTGTTCAGAATGTGATGCGGGCAAGGCGCGTTCGCAAGCTCGGATTCGCTGCGAACGCAGCCTAGCCCAAGGCAAGGAGACGCTCAATGCAGTACAGCATGTTGGAAGTTCGGTTTGCCGCTCATGTGGCGACGGTGACGCTTGATCGCCCCGACGTTCGCAATGCGTTCAACGAGACGACGATTGCCGAGTTGACCGATGTGTTCAGGCAGCTCGACGCGCGCGAGGACGTGCGCGCGATCGTGCTGGCGGCCAACGGTCCGGCGTTTTGCGCAGGGGCCGACCTGAACTGGATGAAAAAGATGGCCGCGTTCTCCGACGAGGAGAATCGTGTCGACGCACGCCGTCTCGCCGATATGTTGTCGGCCATCTATCGCGTTTCGAAACCGGTCGTCGCGCGGGTATCGGGCGATGCCTTCGCGGGCGGCGTCGGTCTCGTCGCGGCAAGCGACATCGTCGTCGCCGTGGACACGGCGCGCTTTTGCCTCTCGGAAGCGCGGCTTGGCCTCATAGCCGCGACGATCGCACCGTACGTCGTTCGTGCGCTGGGCGAGCGCGCCTCGCGCCGCTACTTCACGACGGCCGAGCCGTTCGACGCCGCGACCGCGCTAAGGCTCGGGCTCGTGCATGAAGTGGTTGCCGCCGATTCGCTCGATACCCGGATCGGAAAGATCACTGCCGCGCTGTGCGCGAATGGTCCTCAGGCGGTGCGCGAATCGAAGCGCCTGGTGCTGGACGTCGCCGGCCGCGGGTTGGACGAAACCTTGATCGACGACACGGCCCGCCGCATCGCGCGAATTCGCGCGAGCGAGGAGGGGCGCGAAGGCGTCGCCTCGTTCCTCGAAAAGCGCGCGCCCGCTTGGGCGGCGCACTGAGCGCAATCCGCTAGCCACTTCACCGCGAGACACTCCATGTTCAACAAGATTTTGATTGCGAATCGCGGCGAGATCGCTTGCCGCGTGGCTGCGACGTGCAAGCGGCTCGGGATTGCGAGCGTCGCCGTCTATTCCGATGCCGACGCCAATGCGAAGCACGTGGCCGCATGCGACGAAGCGGTCCATATCGGCGGTGCGGCGGCGAGCGAGAGCTATCTGCGCATCGAGCGCATCATCGATGCGGCATTGCGCACGGGCGCTCAGGCCGTTCACCCGGGCTACGGATTTCTTTCGGAGAACGAAGCATTTGCGCAAGCATGCGAAGCGGCCGGGCTCGTTTTCATCGGGCCGCCGGTGTCGGCCATCGCGGCGATGGGATCGAAGGCGGCGGCCAAAGCGCTGATGCAGGCGGCGGATGTGCCGCTCGTGCCGGGCTATCACGGCGACGAACAAGACGCCGAACTCCTGCAGCGTGAAGCCGATGCCATCGGCTACCCGGTTTTGCTCAAGGCGAGCGCCGGGGGCGGCGGCAAGGGCATGCGCGTGGTCGAGAAGCGGGAAGACTTCGCTTCCGCGCTGGCATCGTGCAAGCGCGAGGCCGCTAGCAGCTTCGGCAACGATCGCGTGCTCATCGAAAAGTATTTGACGCGTCCGCGTCACGTCGAAGTTCAAGTGTTCGCCGATCGGCACGGCGGCGCGGTTTACTTGTTCGATCGCGATTGCTCCGTGCAGCGGCGCCATCAAAAAGTTCTCGAGGAGGCGCCTGCGCCCGGCCTCTCCGACGCCGTGCGACGCGCGATGGGCGAGGCGGCGGTGGCAGCGGCGCGGGCGGTCTCCTATGTCGGCGCGGGCACGGTCGAATTCATCATGACCGACAGCGCGTTCTATTTCATGGAGATGAACACGCGGCTGCAGGTGGAGCATCCGGTCACCGAAATGATCACGGGGCAGGATCTGGTCGAATGGCAGTTGCGCGTGGCCGCCGGCGAGCCGCTGCCGCTTACGCAAGAACAGTTGCGCATCGACGGCCATGCGATCGAGGCGCGCGTGTATGCAGAGAATCCGGCGCGCGGGTTCTTGCCGTCGACGGGCGCGCTCAAATATCTGCGCATGCCGCAAAGCGTCGAGTTTGCGATCGGCGCGCCCGAGCGCGCGCCGGTGCGGATCGATAGCGGTGTGCGCGAAGGCGATACGATCACGCCGTTTTACGATCCGATGATCGCCAAGCTGATCGTGCACGGGGCCGACCGCGACGAAGCGCTCGCGCGCTTGAGCCGTGCGTTGCAAGCCTTCGAGGCGGTCGGCCCGCAAACCAACGTGGCGTTTTTGCAGCGCATCGTGCAAAGCCAGCCGTTTGCGAGCGCCGATCTCGATACGGGCCTCATCGAGCGCCATCACGATGCTTTGTTCGCGCCGGTGGAGCGGCCGTTCAAGGCGGCGATGGCATTGGCGTGCGCGGCGCTGCTCACGCGCGAGGGCGGCGTCGCACATGGCGCTTCGCCGTGGGATGCGCTGTCGCATTGGTGCTTGAACGGCAGTTACCGTCAAACGATCGAATGGCGCGACGTTGAAAACGACAGCGTCTTCAGGATCGCTTACACGCGCGAGGGCGACGTGCGCGAGTTGGAGCACGACGGCGGGCGCGATACGTTCGACTGGTGGCGCGGCGGCGAGCCGCATACGTTCGGGGCGCGTCTGGGCGAGCAGCGCATCACGGGGCGCGTGTTCGTCGACGGCGATATGTTCCATGTTTTTTGTCTCGGTGCGGCGGTGGCGTTCGAATGGCAGAACTTGCTCGCTCATGCGGCCGACGCGGAGCACGGCGAAGGGCGGTTGACCGCGCCGATGCCGGGCAAAGTGATCGCCGTGCTCGTGGAACGGGGCGCGGTGGTGGAGAAAGGCGCGCCGCTCATCGTGATGGAGGCGATGAAGATGGAGCATACGATCGGTGCGCCGGCCGCGGGCAAGGTTGCCGAGGTGCTCTACGGGGTGGGCGATCAAGTGGCCGACGGTGCGCAGTTGCTCGTGATGGAAGCGCAGTAGGGCGGTCGAACCGGACGGTTGGCAACGCTGCGGGATCGAAGCCGCGAACGGCGAAGACGAAATTGGATAACGCGGCAATCGTCGCTACTCGTTAGGCGATGCGTTCGGCCCTCATGACGTGAAGGCGTTGCGCGGCTTGGCGCAAGCCTTTGAAGATCCGGCCCGCTACCTTCTCTGGAAAATGCGGTGGCAGAGCGCTCGCTACCGAATCGATCGCCGGCTCGGTGCGCTCGAGAATATCGGCGATAAGCGTTTCAGCATTGCGCCCATAGCGGCACAGGCGGGCTGTCTCGTTGAAGTGGCTGCGTTTGACGTCGCGCATTCGGTAGTGCTTGCTTGCGCCCCAGACCGCCATCGCGAGCGACGCCTTGTGCCACGACCACTGATTGGGTCCGTCTCCTTCCACGGGCCAAATCGACATGACGTCGTAGAGCGGTGTCATGCGGAAACGCCCGCCGGGCAGCAGCCAGAGGCTGAAGTTCTTTGCGTGGCCGTCCGGCGCGGCGAGCATCCAATAAAGGATCTGCGCCCGCAGGAAGTTCGAGATGTCTTCCTCGGCGTGTTCCGACTGCCGCAGAATGGCGGCGATGTCGCGTATGCCTGGGCCGCCGTCCGCTTCGTATTTGCGATGCGGGGAAATGCCCAGGGCCTGACAAAAATCCTCTTGGGGCAAGCGCAGCAACGCGCCGCTCCTGCCCACGATGCGATCGAACCGTTCGACACACAAGACTTTCTGCGCGCCAAAGGTCAAGATATCGGCCTTGGGTACCGGAAGGCCATATGCACCGAGGAGGGCCAGGCACAGCCATTCGTTTTCGACGGACGTTTGAAAGTCGATCTTCTTGCGACCGAGCAGGCCGAGCGGCAATTTCAGGATGTGCGTCGTCGGCGTGGCTCCATGCGGGAGCAACCACTGATCGTGGTGATGCAGTAGGGCGGTTTTCTCTTGCGCCCCGGCTAGTGAAATGCGGAACTCGTCTTCGTCATCGTCGGGCCAAACGGGCTCCGTGCCGAGCATGCGTTGTAAGATGCGCTCGACGTCGACCGGGGAAAGCGGCTTGCCCTCGATCTTCTCGACGTTCGCAGGCGCTTCATCGGCATCGAGTAACTGCACGGCGCCGACGCAGTCGCGCCCGATCGCCTTGAGCAAATCGAATGCATCTTGCGTCTCTGTCTTGAAGCGCGTTGCGATGCGCTTGCGAATCTCGGCGCTGTCGGGCAACAGGTTGTCGAAATAGTTTTGGACGCGCGCTCCCTTCAGCGGGAGATTGCTTATGCCAAAGGGCAAAGAAAGCGAAAGGGGCCGTCCGACGGCCGATTGTTTCCAACTCTCGGCGTAGCGCAGTTGCATTTCGCCGTGCGCGGGAATCTCCCATACGCCGACGTGCTCGCCATTGGCCCAGACCGATAGTGCGCGTGCGTGTGACTTGCGGCCCATGGGTTACCACTCCGGCGGAGCGGCAGGCGCGCCTGGCGAGGGCCGCGCCTCGCGTGGCTGAATGTACAACTCCAACCCATAGAGCGCAAAAAGGGAGAGCATTTGGTCCACGGTGAGCGTGCCCGTGGCAGTCGTCTCGAGCAACGATAGCCGCGGCTGCCCGACGCCGGCATGAACGGCTGCCTGCGCCTGCGTCAGACCTTTGGCCTTGCGGGCAGAGAGCAAAACTTGGGCAAGCTGTGGCGATGTGCTGACCTTGATCATCGTTGATATTCCTATAAGGAATAAACGCAGTATATGCCTCACAAACATAAACTGCAAATATTCGTGTCAGGAATATCGAGCCCGCCAATTCGCTTCGTGGCTGCTTGCCCAGCTGTGCTGGATAAGCGCGCCAGCACGAATATTCTTCACAGGCATAAAACGCGTTTATTCCTCACGCGAATAAACGCTCGGCGCGCGTGCCCGGGGCCGGCGAAGTCCGCTACTGCAGGGTGCCCCAGCGCTCCACTGCCGGTTCGGCCGAAGCCCACTTCCACTCGGCGCCCTGCTTGCAAGCGCTGGCCGTGAACCAGTACACCTTCGAATCGGGCTTGTCGCCGTCCACGACCGAGAACGCAAACTCCTTGCACGCGGCCAGTGCACTGTCGATTTCTCGCGTCACGCGCACTTCGCCGTGACCGTTTTCGACAGGGAGCGTGTGTTCGACGCGCCATGGTTGCGCGGCGCCCACGGGCAACTGCCCGACTAGGGCGGCAATCGCATCTTGCTGGTCTCGATGCATGGCGCGCATGTAGCGATTCACCGCTTCGTCGGTTGCCGATTGCACCGCGATGCCCACCCCGATGCCGACCGCCGGGTTGGCCGTGACCGCGCCCGTTGCGACGCCCGCGACCGCGCCGCTCGCCGCGCCGATCGACGCGCAGCCGCTCACGAGGGCGCCCGCGCCGACGCACGCGAGCGCCACGAAAATCACGCGGGGGCTCATTGCAAGGCGCCCCATCGTTCGGTGGCGGGCTCGGCCGACGCCCACTTCCACGTATTGCCGTCGCGGCACACGGAGGCGACGTAAAACGCGCTCGAAGCTGCGTCGTTCTTGGTCGCGACTCGATCGACGGAGAACACGATTTCCTTGCAGTCCAGCGCACCCGTGCTGATCGTGCGGCTAACCGTGACGCGGCCGTGCTCGTCGGGGTCGAGGGGGATGCTGTGCCGAGTCGTCCACGGTGCGACCGCGCCTACGGCCAACGGCCCGGCCGCTGCGGCAATCGTGTTCTGCGTGTCGCGGTGCACGACCCGCTCCGTATATTGCACGCCCGCTTTGGCGGCGGCGACTGCACCCAGGCCGATACCGGTCGCGACGGCTGCATTGCGGGTGACCTTCGATGCAAGCGCCGCGCCGGCGATACCGGCGCCTGCCGAGGCGCTTTCCGTGTACACGGAACTGCAGCCGCTCAAATCGGCCATGGCCGCTGCGACGAGCGCGGCGGCCGCGAATCGGCGCATTGTCTTTTGCATATCCGCTGCCTTTTTATCCATAGCTCTTTGCTTATTACGATCTGACAGCATGAAGCACGCCTTGCGCTTCGCCCGCGCCTCAGCCCTTCATACGGCGCCGCGCCGCGCCGCGCCGCGCGCGACGCCGCGGCATTTTGCAGCAATGGATTCAAAAAGGACATTCGAAAATTGCAAAAAATTGCAAACTGGCGAGGGTGAGCGAATCGCTACGGGGGCGCGACGAGTTAGCAGAAATCCGATTTAGGAAGCGTTGGCGCAACGATGATCGAGCAGGGTTTCAGCCGAGCCCGTTCCACCTTCGGTGTCGATGCTGCTGTTGACGATCAACCAACCCGCCTGCTCGGCCGAAGGGCCGGCGCCGGTGACGAGGATCGTCTGGCCGGCCATCGTGTCCGGATTCGTCTTGTCGCCGGCCACGACGTCGAAAGGATTGAAGTCGAAGCTGGGACCCGGCACGCGCATCACGCGGTAGCGGGTGCCGTCGATCGTGAGGCGAGCCCACGTGCGCGGCGGATCGCTGCGATGCGCAGCGAGCGCCGATACGGCATCGCCGCGCATGCAGTCGATGTGGATGTGCAACTGCTCTTGCGAGCGGCGCATCGCCGAATTGATCTCCAGCCCGATTTCGTCGTCGGCGAGCGGGGCGCGGCGTGCGCTCTTCAGCCTGGCTTCGACGAAACTTCGCGCAGCCCACGCATCGGCCCAATAATTCGGCGCGTTGGGGGCGAGCAGGCTAGGGCTTTCAATGCCGGAAATTCGATCGGTCGGGATCAAGAGATGCTGCGCCACACCCTGCCGATCGCGCAAGATGGCGAAGCGGCCCGGCAGGTCGACCGTTGCGCAGATGCCGGGCTTGCCCGTCGTGCGCGCGGCCGGCACGCAGTCGAAATCGACGATTTGCCAGAGCGCGTTGGGATCGGCTGCCGCGAGCACCGAGCAACCTGACGCAATCAGGGTGGCGCCAGCGGCTAGCGCCAACGTGCTGCGGCGAATCGAATTGAACATGGCCTGTCGCGTAGATGCGGATGACGAGACGCGGCCATTGTGTCATGTAAGCCGGGCGGACGGCGCGGAACTGCGCAGCGCCGTCCGTGCGCCGCGACGGAACGCGGCTAGCTTCAGAACACCTTCGTGATCGTCGCAAAGAACGTCGTTTGCAGCGGGTTCGACACGGCGATGTTGCCCGAGGAATCCGGCGCGCCCGTGGTGTAGTGATCGTAGACGTTGGTTGCGCCCCAGCCCTTGGTCACCGCGCCCGTCAAGGTCCAGCCGCCGTCGAACGTCTTCGATACGGCAACCTTCGCGTCTTGCCAGTTGTACGCCGAGAAGTTTTGCACGCGCTCCCAGCCGTAATGCAAGAGCAGGGAGAAGCCGTGCGTCAGATCGATGTTGGTATTCAAGTCGAGGTAGCCGGAGCCTCGGCTGCCCTTACCGCTGCCGATCCCGAGCGATTGGCTGTCATAGCCGAAGTAATTCGGCGTATAGGTCAGCCAATACTTCGCCGTGAACCATTTGTAGGTCAATGCCGCGACGAACTCCCCATAGTTGTAGCTCGTGTTGCTTGCCGACATGCGCGCGCCCGGGTACACGTAGTAGTAAAGCGTGCCCGTGTACGACAGATCGCCGAGCGCGCCGCCGTATCCGCCATACAAATCCCACTCGACGCTGCCGCCTTCGATGAACTTGCTGCTGACGCTCGACAGCCACGTTCCTGCGAACAGCCCGCTCGAATGCGTGTAGTCGAACCCGCCTTGAATCGCCGGTTTGCCCCACGTCTGCCGAAAACCGCGTGAGACGTACTGCGACGCGAGCGTGACGTTGGCCGTGAACGGAGAAGCAGCGGGCGCGGCCGGAGCCGCCGGCTGGGCGCTCGCCGCCGTTGCCGCCGGATCGGCCGCCGTGGCCGTTGCGGCCGGCACACTCGCGCTGCTTGGCTCTGCTGTCTGCGCAAGCGTATTGTGCGCATAGAAAGAGCCGACCAACAGCGTCGCGCCGCCCAGTGCGGCGGATTTCAAGCGTGACTTCGTTTTCGGGTGAGTCATGAGGCGCTCCGTCGTCGTTGTAATCGGTATGGCCGGCCAGCTCTCTCGGATGCTTATCGGGTGCGGATCCGGTTGCCTGAGTATTGCCAGCCGATATGCGCCGTGCCGAGGCGTTTTTGGACGGAAATTTGTGCTTTCGCGACATGCCGGTCGCATGCACGGTTTGCATTTGGGATGCGCGGCCTTATGCTTCGGCGCTCGGCGGGAGGCAAGGGCGGTTCCGGGGCGACGCCCGTGTCGCATTTTCGCAAGCGTGCGTCGGAATTCGTCGGCCACCCGGGGATTTTTCTCGCAACCATGTAGGCAGACTGTGCAGGCGTCGGCCTGCCGCAAGGAGACGGAAGAGATGAGTTCACCGAAGGTAAGGGTGCAGGGGCTCTGCAAGGTATTCGGCACGAACCCCAAGCAAGCGCTCGAGATGCTGGCCACCGGCGCCACGAAGGATGAAATCTTCGCGCGAACCGGTCAGATCGTCGGCGTGCATAACGTTTCGTTCGATGTGCCAGAGGGCGAAATCTTCGTCCTCATGGGGCTATCCGGCTCAGGCAAGTCGACGCTGATTCGCCTGATCAATCGGCTCGTCGACCCCACCGCGGGCCACGTGCTGATCGACGGGCGCGACATCGCATCGGCGCGGCGCAGCGAGCTCACCGCGTTGCGACGAACCGACATGAGCATGGTGTTTCAGTCCTTCGCGCTCATGCCGCAACGCACCGTGCTGTCGAACGCGGCGTTCGGCCTCGAAGTGGCCGGGCTCTCGCGCAAGGCGCGGGAAGCACGCGCGATGACGGTGCTCGAGCAAGTCGGGCTTGCGCCGTTCGCCCACAAGCTGCCAGCCGAGCTCTCGGGCGGTATGCAGCAACGCGTCGGCCTGGCTCGAGCCCTTGCCGTGAACCCGTCGCTGATGATCATGGACGAAGCCTTCTCGGCGCTCGATCCGCTCAAGCGCAAGGAAATGCAGAACGTGTTGTTGCAATTGCAAAAAGAGCAGCGCCGCACGATTCTGTTCGTCTCGCACGATTTGGAAGAGGCGCTGCGCATCGGCAATCGCATCGCGATCATGGAGGGCGGTTGCCTGGTGCAGCTCGGCACGCCGCAGGAAATCATCACCCGCCCCGCGAACGATTACGTGCGCGCCTTTTTCGAGGGTATCGACACGAGCCGCTATCTGACGGCGGGCGATTTGATGCAGACCGATGCGGTGCCGCTCGTCAAGCAGTTCAATGCCGCCGGTATCGCGGCTTCCCTGAACGGCAGCGCCGATTACGCATTCGTGCTCGATGCCCGGCGCAAGTTTCGTGGCTTCGTCACGCGTGAGGCGCTTGGCGCGAGCAGCCCCGAGCTCACGCATGTCGAGTCGATCGCGCGCAACGCGCCGCTCGACCAGGTCGTCTCGCGTGTCGTAGCCAACGCGCGCGCCTTGCCCGTCGTCGACGACGACGGCTGCTATTGCGGCTCGGTCGATCGGGCCGTCGTCCTTCAAGCCATCACCCGCACGCGAGGCTCCCATGTCTGAACTCATTCCGCTCGGCACTTGGGTCGATCAATCCGTCCACTACCTGCTCGATCACGACAGCCGTACCTTCGATGCGATCGGCCGCGGCATCGAGGCCTTTGCCGCGCTCGTCGAACACGGCTTGCAAATCATCCCGATGTGGGCGCTGATGGCGTTCTTCATCGGCATAGGGCTGTGGCGGGTCGGCTGGCGTTTTGCGCTCTTCACCATGCTGTCTTTGCTGTTGATTTACGCGACGGGGTTCTGGGATCAGACGGTCATCACGCTCGGCCTGACCTTGTCCTCGACGGTGATCAGCCTCGTTTTCGGCATTCCGCTGGGCATTTGGACGGCCAAGGACAAGCATGTTGCCCTCGTCGTGAGGCCGATTCTCGATCTGATGCAGACGATGCCGGCGTTCGTCTATCTGATTCCTGCGGCGATGCTGTTTGGCCTCGGCCGCGTTCCCGGCATCCTGTCGACGGTCATCTTCGCGATGCCGCCCGCGGTGCGACTGACGAGCCTCGGGATTCGCCACGTCAATCGCGAAATCGTCGAAGCGGGGCAGGCGTTTGGTTGCACGCCGTTGCAACTGCTGTACAAAGTGCAGTTTCCGAATGCGTTGCCCTCGATCATGCAGGGCGTCAATCAGACGATCATGATGGCGCTCTCGATGGTGATCATTGCGTCGATGGTCGGCGCGGGCGGCCTGGGCAACGACGTGCTGGCCAGTATTCAACGGCTCGACATCGGCCTCGGGTTCGAAAGCGGCCTGTCCGTCGTGTTGCTGGCGATCATTCTCGACCGCATTACCGAAAGCTTCGGCCGCACGCCCGGGATGGCGACCGCGCCGCGTTTCAAAGGGTTGCGCAGTGTGATGCGGCTGCGCGCAGGCGCGCAGCAGCCCGCGGCCCAAAGCTGAGACGAGCGAGGCCAGCATGACGCCCGCCACCGTGATGCAGCCTGAAGCGGCTCAGTTCGCACCCGTCCACTTCGGGTTTCTGACGCTGCCGAACTTTTCGATGATCGCTTTTACGAGCGCCGTCGAAGTTCTCAGAATGACGAACTACGTGGGCCGCGCCTCGCACTATCGTTGGTCGGTCATCTCGGCCGATGGCGTGCCTGTGCGCGCCAGCAACGGCGTGACGGTCACGCCCACGCGTACCCTCGAGGAAGTCGGCGTGCCCGACGTCCTGATCGTCTGCGGAGGCACGCAAATTCGCAGCGCGGTCGATACGCGCGTGAAGGCGCTGCTTGCCGATCTCGGTGCGCGCGGCGTGCCGCTCGGGGCGCTGTGCACGGGCGCTTATGCGCTCATGAGCGCCGGCTTGCTGGACGACTATCGCTGCACCGTGCATTGGGAGGACATGTCGGCGTTGCACGCGGAATTTCCGCGCGTGAAGTTCTCCGATGAACTCTTCGTCATCGATCGAGATCGTTTGACCTGCACCGGCGGAACGGCCCCGCTCGATTTGATGCTGCATCTCGTGGGCGAGCGGTGCGGCCGCAATCTCGCCGCGCAGGTTTCGGCCCAGTTCATTCTCGAACGAATTCGCAGCGCGTCCGATCATCAGCCGATTCCAGTCGATGCGCGCATCGGTTTTTCGCGAGCCGAATTGATCGAAGTCGTACGCCTGATGGAGGCCAACATCGAAGAGCCACTGTCACTCGAGGAATTAGCGCGCCTCGTGCGGCTCTCGCAGCGTCACCTTCAGCGCATGTTCAAGGTGTACCTCGATGTATCGCCAACGCATTACTACCTTTCGCTGAGGCTACGGCGCGCGCGCGATTTGCTCAGAACGACCGATACGTCGATCGCGCGCGTCACCTCGGTTTGCGGGTTTCAATCACCCTGTCATTTCAGCAAGGCATATCGCGCCCAATTCGGCTATGCGCCAAGCCGGGAGCGCCGGCAAGCGCATTGATTGCGGCCGCGAAGGTTCAGGCGTCCCTTTAATTTTGGTCGATGTTCTCGAAAACGGCGAAGCGCCGACATAACTGTGCAAACTGAGGAGAGTATATGAACCATCGCTTGATGAAAGGCGGTTTGGCTGCTGCAGCCGCGGTCCTGATGACGACGAGCGCCTTTGCAGCCGATCCGGCCGCATGTCGCAACGTGCGATTCGCCGACGTGGGATGGACGGACATCGCCGCGACGACGGGACTCGCATCGACGGTATTCGAAGGGCTCGGCTATAACCCGACGAAGACGATCGCCTCGGTGCCGATCACGTTCGCCGGCATCAAGAGCAAACAAATCGACGTCTTTCTCGGCTATTGGTCGCCAACCATGGACCCGATGATCGAACCGTTCGTCAAAGCGAAGCAAATCGAAGTGCTTTCCACGCCGAATCTGACCGGAGCCAAATACACGCTCGCCGTGCCCGATTATGTCTATAACGGCGGTTTGAAGACATTCGCCGATATTCAAAAGTATGCCGATAAGCTCGGCGGCCGCATTTACGGTATCGAACCCGGCAACGACGGCAATGCGCTCATCAAGAAGATGATCGACGCCAATCAATTCGGCCTAGGCAAGTTCAAGCTCGTGGAATCGAGCGAGGCGGGCATGCTCGTTCAGGTCAATAAAGCGACGCGCGAAAAGCAGTGGATCGTATTCCTCGGCTGGGAGCCGCATCCGATGAACGTGCAGATGAAGATCGACTACTTGAGCGGCGGCGACGATGTCTTCGGCCCGAACTACGGCGAGGCGAAAGTCTTCACGGCAACGCCGCCGGACTATTCCGCGCGCTGCCCGAACGCCGCGAAACTCGTGTCGAATCTGCATTTCACGACCGACATCGAGAATCACGTCATGATGCCGATCATGGACAAGCAAGACCCGAACAAGGCCGCTGCGCAGTGGTTGAAGAAGAACCCGCAAGTGCTCGACAAATGGCTGACGGGTGTGACGACGCTCGACGGCAAGGATGGATTGACAGCCGTCAAGTCGTATATCGCGGCGCATTGAGTGCGGGCAGCGCTCGTGCAACGTACTTGCCTCGGCAGTGCGTTGCACGGGTGCCGGCGCCGAATGACGCAGAAGTCGCTAAAGGCTTGAAACGCGTTAAACGCTCGCAACGCGCAGACAGCGAGGCCGGCTCGGGCGGCTCCCGGCCGCTACGATAGCTACGATAGCGCTCCCGACGCCGAAGAATATTCTTCGTATTCCTTATCCTCGGGCTCGCTGCCCGCCCGTTGCTCGCGGAACGCGACGGGGGGCATGCCGTACTGCTTGCGAAACTCGCGGCCCAGATGCGACGCGTCGGAGAAGCCGCAACTCGATGCGATATCCGCGACGCTTCTATCGGAACTCGTCAACAACCAGGCGGCCGTGCGCAGCCGAACGTGCTTGGCGAACGTCTGCGGCGTCTTTCCCGTGTGCGCCTTGAAAAGCCGCTCGAGTTGACGCGGGGAAAGATCGAGTTTGCAGGCCAGCTCTTCGAGCGGCAGTGCGCGCCCGACATGCTGCTCCATCAATAGGATCGCGCGCTTGATTTTCGGATGCGTCGCCGGTTCGAGCCCCGGCGGATGCGGTTGGGGCGCGTTGCCTTTCTGCATTTCGCCTACGAGCAGGATGCGCAGCGCCTTCTGCACCGTCGAATGCTCGAGGTGCCGCAGCAAGATGGCCGCCGCGACGTCGATCGACGCCCGCCCGCCGGAGCACGTGATGCGGCGCCGATCGATCACGAAGAGGCGATCGGCCACGAGCATCTCGGCGTTGGCCGATGGAAAACGCTCGATGAAATCCCAGTAGTGAAACCAGCTCACGCACACGCGGTGGCCCTCGAGCACGCCCGCTCGCATCAGCGTGAAGACGCCCGTGCAAATCCCGACTATCGTGGCGCCGGCGCTTGCGGCCCGTCGAATGAAGGCCAGTGTTTCGTCGTCCGCCTGCGGCCCGGAATGCAGCAACCCGCCCACCACGACCACGTAGTCGAAAGGCTCTGCCTCGTCGAACGTCTCCCATGGCGTGATTTGAATGCCGCAACTCGCGCGCACGGGCGCGAGCGCCTTGCCCACGACGCTCCAAGCGCACCGTACCGGCTTGCTGAAGTCGCTATCGTCGGCGGAGAGCCGCAGCATGTCGACGAAGCCGGAAAACGCCGTCAGCGTGAAATTGGGCAGCAACACGATGCCGAAGCGGATGCGCTCTCGCGAGACGGGAGAAACGAGCGGTGACGGATCGGCGGCGTTCATGCTAATGAAAAATAAAGGGCGCAACGGGTGGCATATGCATACAGCGTCGCCGCAGCGCACCTGAGGCGCTTGTGTTTTTCCGCCGCCAATCATAGTGCAAACGCCTCCAATGGCCTAACGGCCCGGCGTTTGGCGGCGGCATCCCAAGGCGATGCCGTTTTTGTTCTATCTGGGAATTCTACGCTTTGGTGTACTTGAGTCCATGCGTAGCGGCATCCATCCGCGTAAATCGTCTCTCTCAACGATCGATCGACCAAACGCTCGACCGATTTCAACGCGAGGCAGCCTCATGAACGTAAGCGTCTTCGATCTGTTCAAGATCGGCATCGGCCCGTCCAGTTCGCATACCGTCGGGCCTATGATCGCGGCGTGCGGCTTCGTCGCGCACGTAGAGGACGCCAATCTGCTCGCTTATGTGCGCCGCATCAAAGTCGAGCTCTATGGCTCGCTCGGCGCCACCGGCAAGGGACACGGCACCGACAAGGCGGTCTTGCTCGGCCTCGAGGGCAATTTGCCCGATGCGATCGATCCCGATCTGATCGAGCCGCGGCTCGCTGCGATTCGCTCGAGCAAGAAAATGCGGCTGCTGGGCCGCTCGGAAATCCGTTTCGACGAAAAGGAAGATCTCTCGTTCTATCGCAAGCTGATGAGCGGCACGACCATCGTCCACCCCAACGGGATGCGGTTTCAAGCCTTCGACGAGCACGGCCAACTGCTGGTTGAAAAAGAGTATTACTCCGTCGGTGGCGGGTTCGTCGTCAATCGCGAAGGCGATCGCGTCAATGGGGTGCGCGCCGGCGCACAAGTGCCGCATCCGTTTCGCACGGGCGCCGACTTGATGCGCGCGTGTTCCGAGAGCGGATTGTCGATCGCCCAGGTCGCTTTCGAAAACGAATGCGCCTCGCGCTCGAGCGCCGAGGTGCGCGAAGGCTTGCTCGCCATTTGGCGCACCATGGCCGCTTGCGTGGAGCGCGGCTGCCGCACCGAGGGGGAGTTACCCGGCCCGATGCGCGTGAAGCGCCGCGCCGCGGAACTCGCCAAGCATCTGCGTGCGCGTTCGGAGGAGTCGCTGCGCGATCCGCTGTCGATGCTCGACTGGGTCAATCTGTATGCCATGGCCGTGAACGAGGAGAACGCCGCGGGCGGCCGTGTCGTCACCGCGCCGACGAACGGCGCGGCCGGCGTCATTCCGGCGGTGCTGCACTACTACGTCAAATTCGTCCCCGGCGCGAACGAGAATGGAATCGTCGACTTCCTGCTGACGGCGGCCGCGATCGGCATCATCTACAAAGAGACCGCGTCGATCTCCGGCGCCGAGGTGGGCTGCCAGGGCGAAGTGGGCGTCGCCTGTTCGATGGCCGCCGCGGCGCTGGCGGCGGTCATGGGCGGCACGCCCCGGCAAGTCGAAAATGCGGCCGAGATCGGCATGGAGCACAACCTCGGCATGACCTGCGACCCGGTCGGCGGCCTCGTGCAGATTCCCTGCATCGAGCGCAATGCGATGGGGGCGATCAAGGCGCTCAACGCCTCGCGCATGGCGCTCAAAGGCGACGGCCAGCATTATGTTTCGCTCGATTCGGTCATCAAGACGATGCGAGAGACGGGCGCCGACATGAAGACCAAATACAAGGAGACGTCCCGCGGCGGGTTGGCCGTGAACGTCATCGAATGCTAATCGACCCATCGGGACCACCGCTATGAGCCGCTTTTCAATATTCAGTTTGGTGCGCAACGGGTTGTCGTACCACGAGAACTGGGAGCGCCAGTGGCGCAGCCCCGAACCCAAGCGCGAGTACGACGTCGTGATCGTCGGCGGAGGCGGCCATGGCCTCGCCACGGCCTACTACCTTGCCAAGGAGCACGGCGTGCGCAATATCGCCGTGCTGGAAAAAGGTTGGATCGGCGGCGGCAACACGGCGCGCAATACGACCATCATTCGCTCGAACTATCTGTGGGACGAATCGGCCGCGCTCTATGAGAAGGCGATGAAGCTTTGGGAAGGGCTCTCGCAAGACGTCAACTACAACGTCATGTTCAGCCAGCGCGGCGTGATGAATTTGGCCCATACGCTGCAGGACGTGCGCGATACGCAGCGGCGCGTGAATGCGAACCGCCTGAACGGCGTCGATGCCGAATTCTTGACGCCCGAGCAGATCAAGGAAATCGAGCCGACGATCAACCTGAACGCCCGCTATCCGGTGCTCGGCGCGTCGTTCCAACGCCGCGGCGGCGTGGCGCGGCACGATGCGGTGGCGTGGGGTTTCGCGCGCGGCGCGGACGCGCATGGCGTCGACATCATCCAAAACTGCCAGGTGACCGGGATTCGCCGCGAAGGCGGCGCCGTGGTGGGCGTCGATACGGTGAAGGGCTTCATCAAGGCGAAGAAAGTGGCGGTGGTTGCCGCAGGCAATACCACCACGCTCGCCGACATGGCCGGCGTGCGACTGCCGCTCGAGAGCCACCCGCTGCAGGCGCTCGTGTCCGAGCCGATCAAGCCCGTGGTCAACACCGTCGTGATGTCCAACGCCGTGCATGCGTATATCAGCCAATCCGATAAGGGCGATCTCGTGATCGGCGCGGGCATCGATCAATACACCGGCTTCGGGCAGCGCGGGAGTTTTCATGTCATCGAAGGCACGTTGCAGGCCATCGTCGAAATGTTCCCCGTGTTCTCGCGTGTGCGCATGAACCGGCAGTGGGGCGGCATCGTCGACGTCTCGCCCGACGCCTGCCCGATCATCAGCAAGACCGATGTCAAGGGGCTGTATTTCAACTGCGGGTGGGGAACGGGCGGCTTCAAGGCGACGCCCGGATCGGGGTGGGTGTTCGCGCATACGATCGCGAACGACGCGCCCCATCCGCTGAACGCGCCGTTTTCGCTCGATCGTTTCTATACGGGCCACCTCATCGACGAGCACGGCGCTGCCGCCGTCGCGCATTGACGCACCGCTACGAAGGAGAATCACATGTTGCTGATCGAATGCCCTTGGTGCGGGCCGCGCGCCGAAAGCGAGTTTTCTTGCGGCGGAGAGGCCGATATTGCACGCCCGTTGGAGCCGGAGAAACTGAGCGATCGCGAGTGGGGCGATTACCTCTTCATGCGGAAGAACCCACGCGGCGTGCATCGCGAGCAGTGGTTGCATGCGCAAGGCTGCCGGCGCTGGTTCATGGCTACGCGCGATACCGTGAGCTATGCGTTCCAAGGCTATGAAACGTTCGGCGGCGCGGCGGCGCCGGGTGCGAGCGAGCCGAATCAGACTGCGCGCACCAGCACGCAAGGGGGCAAATAACATGAGCAATCAAAAAGACCGCTTGGCTTCCGGCGGCCGGGTCAACCGGGCGATCCCGCTGACGTTTACGTTCAACGGGCGCACCTATCAGGGCTATCAAGGCGATACGCTCGCCTCGGCGTTGCTTGCCAACGGCGTGCATTTCGTTGCGCGAAGCTGGAAATATCACCGGCCGCGCGGCATCGTGACGGCCGGTGTCGAAGAACCGAATGCGATCGTTCAACTCGAAAACGGCGCTTACACCGTGCCGAACGCGCGCGCGACCGAAGTCGAGTTGTATCAAGGGCTCGTTGCGCGCAGCGTCAATGCGGAGCCTTCTTTGGAGAACGACAAGCTCGCCGTCAATCAGAAGATCGCGCGTTTCATTCCGGCAGGCTTTTACTACAAGACGTTCATGTGGCCGCGCAAGTGGTGGCCCAAGTACGAGGAGAAGATTCGCGAAGCCGCCGGGCTGGGCAAGGCGCCCGATAGGCCCGACGCCGACCGCTACGACAAGTGCTTCGCCCATTGCGACGTACTCGTCGTCGGCGGCGGTCCCGCAGGACTCGCGGCGGCCCATGCGGTAGGCAGCTCCGGCGCGCGCGTGATCCTCGTGGACGATCAGCGCGAGTTGGGCGGCTCGCTCCTTTCCTGCCGCGCGCAGATCGACGGCAAAAGCGCAGTGCAGTGGGTCGAGAAGATCGAGCAGGCGCTCGTGCAGATGCCCGACGTCAAGGTGCTCTCGCGCAGCACCGCGTTCGGCTATCAAGACCACAATCTCGTGACCGTCGTGCAGCGGCTGACCGATCACTTGCCCGTGTCGATGCGCAAGGGCACGCGTGAGCTGATCTGGAAGATTCGCGCCAAACGCGTGATTTTGGCGACGGGCGCGCACGAGCGGCCGCTCGTGTTCGGCAACAACGACCTGCCCGGCATCATGCTGGCCTCGGCCGTGTCCACGTATATCCATCGCTACGGCGTGCTGCCTGGGCGCGAAGCGGTCGTCTTCACGAATAACGACGACGGCTATCAATGCGCGCTCGATTTGAAATCGAGCGGCGCGAAGGTCACGGTCGTGGACCCGCGCGCGCAAACCGACGGCTCGCTGCCAGCTGCGGCGCGCCGCCACGGCGTGATCGTGATGACCGGCGCGGTGGTCAATCAAGCGGCCGGCAAGCGCCACGTGACGTCGGTGGAAGTCGCGTCGTTCGCGGGCGGCAAGGTGGGCGAGACCGTCGCGAATTTGTCGTGCGACCTCGTGGCGATGTCGGGCGGGTGGAGCCCGGTGCTGCATCTGTTCGCGCAGTCGGGCGGCAAGGCGCACTGGCACGACGAGAAAGCCTGCTTCGTGCCCGGCAAGGGGATGCAGCCCGAGGTCAGTGTCGGCGCCGCAGCGGGCGAGTTCGGTCTCGCGCGCGGCGTGCGGCTGGCAATCGACGCGGGTGTCGAGGCTGCGCGTGCGCTCGGCTTCAAGGACGCCTCGCGCCCGGCGTCGCCCCAGGTGGCCGATATCAAGGAGTCGAAGATGCTTCCGCTGTGGCTCGTCGGCAGCCATGAGCGTGCATCGCGCGGCCCGAAGCAGTTCGTCGATTTTCAGAACGACGTGTCGGCGGCCGACATCCTGCTTGCTGCACGCGAAGGCTTCGAATCGGTCGAGCACGTCAAGCGCTATACGGCGATGGGTTTCGGCACGGATCAGGGCAAGCTCGGCAATATCAACGGCATGGCGATCCTCGCCCAGGCGCTGGGCAAGACGATTCCCGAAACGGGCACGACGACGTTCCGCCCGAATTACACGCCGGTGACGTTCGGCGCCATCGCGGGCCGCGAGATCGGCGATTTCATCGATCCGATCCGCAAGACCTGCATTCACGAATGGCATGTCGAGCACGGCGCATTGTTCGAGGACGTGGGCAACTGGAAGCGCCCCTGGTACTTCCCGAAAGACGGCGAGGATCTGCATGTCGCGGTTGCGCGCGAATGCCTCGCGGTGCGAACGAGTGTCGGCATCATGGATGCGTCGACGCTCGGCAAGATCGACGTGCAGGGTCCCGACGCGGCCAAGCTATTGAATTGGGTCTACACGAACCCCTGGTCGAAACTCGAAGTGGGCAAGTGCCGCTATGGCTTGATGCTCGATGAGAACGGCATGGTGTTCGACGATGGCGTGACGGTGCGTCTTGGCGAGCAACACTATCTGATGTCGACGACGTCCGGTGGCGCCGCACGCGTGCTGACCTGGCTCGAGCGTTGGGTGCAAACCGAATGGCCCGACATGAAGGTGCGCATGACGTCGGTGACCGACCACTTCGCCACGTTTGCGGTGGTCGGCCCGAACAGCCGCAAGGTGCTGCGCAAGGTGTGTCGCGACGTCGATTTCTCGAACGAAGCGTTCCCGTTCATGACGTTCAGGGAGGGCAAGGTTGCCGATGTTCCCGCGCGCATCATGCGCATCAGCTTCTCCGGCGAACTCGCCTACGAGGTCAATGTCCCGGCCAACGCGGGGCGTGCGGTCTGGGAAGCGTTGATGGCGGCGGGCCAAGAGTTCGACATCACGCCTTACGGCACGGAGACGATGCACGTTCTGCGCGCCGAGAAGGGCTACATCATCGTCGGGCAAGATACCGACGGCTCGATGACACCATTCGACTTGGGCATGGGCGGTCTCGTGGCCAAGACGAAGGATTGCCTCGGCAAGCGCTCGCTGACGCGCTCCGACACGGCGAAGGAGGGGCGAAAACAATTGGTGGGGCTCCTCACCGATGATCCCGCTTACGTCCTGCCGGAAGGCAGCCAAATCTTGCCGCAGGGCGTTAGCGGACCGGCTGCGAACCAAATCGCCGTCGAGCCGGCGCCGATGCTCGGGCACGTCACGTCGAGCTACTACAGCCCGATTCTGAAGCGCTCGATCGCGATGGCCGTGGTCAAGGGCGGGCTGGGCAAGATGGGGCAGAAGGTCTCGGTCGATCTGAACGGCAAATCGATGGCGGCGACGATCGCGAGCCCCGTCTTCTATGACGTCGAAGGAGTGCGTCAACATGTGGAATGAAAACCGAAGCAATGCGGCGGTAGCGGGCGTGCGTTCGCCGCTCGAATCGCCCCTCGTCGGCGCACAGGCGCTCCTCGATGCCAATCAGGCGCTGCAGTCGAAGGCGTTTCGCCTGCGCGAGAGGCCCTTCCTGGATCTGGCAAACGTGCGCGGCGATGCGCGCGATCGCGAGTTCGCCGCCGCCGTGGAGCGCGCCATCGGGGTTCGCTTGCCGGCCAAGCCGAACACGGTCGCCCGAGGGGCGGAGTACGACGCGCTTTGGCTCGGGCCGGACGAATGGCTCGTGCGGTCGAACGAAGCGCGTAGGCCCGAACTCGAAGGCAAATTGCGCACGACAATGGGGACGCTGTTCGCTTCGGCCGTGGACGTCGGCAGCGGTTATACCGTGCTGGAGGCAAGCGGCGATCGCGTGCGGGAGGTGATCGCCCGCGGTTGTCCGCTCGATCTGCACCCGCAGGCGCTGCAGCCGGGGCAATGCGCGCAGAGCCATTACTTCAAGGCGTCGATCATCCTGATTCCGACTGCCTACGATGCGTACGAGCTGGTCGTGCGTCGCAGCTTCGCCGATTACTTCTGCCGCATCATGCTCGACGCGGCCGCGCCGATCGTATCGTGAAGCCGAGCGAGCCTTTCGCCGTCGACGAGGCGCTGTGGCGCGCTGCCGCCCCGCAAGCGGGGCGCGCCGGGCGCGGATGGTCCGTGTTCGTCGATGGGCTCGAGGCGCACACGCGCGTCGGCATTCATGCCTGTGAGCATGAGGCGCCTCAGCCGGTCGTGATCGATGCCCGGCTGGGGTATCGATGCCCGCCGGCCGAAACGGATGCGCACGAATGGATCGATTACGAACAGTATTGCGAGTGCTTGACGCGGTTTTTGGAAACGAAGCCGCATACGAGATTGCTCGAAACGCTGGCGGTGGAGTTGGCGGCGCTGTCGTTCGAGCAATGGGGCGCGCTCGATACCGTTACGCTGGTGCTGTATAAGCCGAAGATTCGGCCGGGCACGCAGCGTATCGGCATCGAGCTGGATTGGACGCGGGCGGATTACGACGCCCGCTGCCGCACCGCTAGGATCAATTCGACTTCGGCTTGCGCGTAGCCTTCAATTGCCCTTGATAGAACGGCACGCGGCGAACCACCGTCTCCACCGGCGTGCTCTCTAGACGTTGCATCCGCGCCGCGACGCCCGGCGCGACCGAGATCGAACCGATGCTCTGCTCGCGCGACGGATCGGCCAGCCCCGCGCCCACCAGCAAATGCGCTTCGAGCTTCAGGTTCGTGAGGCGCGGCGGATCTTGCAGCGCGTTGCGTTGCGCCAGCAACTGCCCCCAAGCGTTATCGCCGTAATTGACGACGTAGTAGTCCTGCCCGCTCGGATCCGCCAGCACTGCGCCGCAACCGGGCAAGCGCACCTGCATGCTCGTGTCCTTCATCGCGATCGTCTTGCTGTTTGCCAGGTTGTCGCCGTACGCGAGCGTCAGCGGAATCGTCCACTGCGAGCCCGGATACAGGTTCTTGTTCGGGAACGGCTGCTGCTTGAGCGAGACGACGGTCTGGTCGCTCGTCATATCGCATTGGGTTTCCAGTGAAACGAGCGGCACCCCGGTTTGACGCACGAAACTATCGCCGATGGCGTTCATCGGCTCGCCGCTGGCACGAGCTAGCTCGTCCCAGAGCCGCTTGGGCGTGCTGTTGCCGAAGGCATAGTCGGTCAAGTATTGCTGCAGCCCTTTGCGCATCACGTCTTCGCCGAGATAGCCCTCGAACATCTTGAGCACCTGGCCCCCCTTGTCATAGACGAACGGCGCGGCGTTGATGACGAAGTCGTTCGACGCCCATGCGTTGAAGTTCGGCTGAATCGGGTAGGAAGTCGAGGCCAGATCGGCCGCGATGATGCGGTACTTGTTCTTGACTTCGCCCTCCCAACTGAATCGATCCGGGAAGAAGGCAACCTTGGTCTTGTTCTCGAAGAACGTCGCGAACGATTCGTTGAGCCAGACGTCGTCCCACCAGTCCAGCGTCACGAGATCGCCGAACCATTGGTGGGCCGCCTCGTGCGTCAGCACGGTGACGCCATAGTTCGACATCGTCGTGCCCGGCGGGGGCAAAATGTCGTCGGCGAATTCGAGAATGGCGCCCCAGTTCTCCATGCCGCCGAAGTTCAGGTCTTTTTCGGCCTTGAAGGCGTCGTTGGCGGCAATCGTGTCGAACTTCTTGAGCGGCAACGGCACGCCCGTGTAGCGGTAGTAGAAATCGAGTGCCTGCTTCGTCTCCTGCATGGCGGGTTTGGCCCAGTCCTTCATGCCCGGCGGCGTGAAGATGCGCAAATGCAGGCCCTTGCCGTCCGACAGAGGGGTCGAGAAATCGTCCTCCAAGATGTCGAATTGGCCGCCGCCGAAGAACAATAGATACGAGGGCATGGGCGGCGTTTTTTCGAACGTGACGCGCTTGTAACCCTGGTCGACGTCCACTTCATCCTTCTCGGCGGCGTTCGAGACGACGCGCCAATTTTGCGGCACGTCCGCGCTGACCTCGTAGGTCGGGCGGAACGCAGGTTCGTCCCAGCCCGGAAACCATTGCCGCGCAAGATCGGATTCGCCTTGCGTGAGGATCGCGCCGCTGGTTTTGCCGTCTGTCGCTTTCAAGTCGATACGGAACACGCCTTCGGCGGCCGAGCAACCCGGATACGGATCGTTGCCGCAGCTGCCGCCCGTCTTCGTGGCGGGATCGTCGTAAGTCTTGAAGTTGATGATGCCCTTCCACTCCATGTGCAGCGAGTAGGTGCCCGGTGCGATCTGCCCGCTCGCGGGGCGCAACTGATAGTAGTCGCCGTCGTCTTGCGGCGTCGCGATCAGCGCAATGTTCCCTGGTTGCAACATCAGCGTGCCGTTCGTGAACGTGAGCCGGTGTGCGGCCACGACGATGGCATTGACGCTCTTGAGCACCTTGATCTCGACGTCGGCGCGCCCGTCGAACGCGTTCAGCGCTGGATTGGGCCGGAACCACAGCCGGTAGTTGACGGGGGTGACGGTGTCCGGCATCTCCACCGGCGCGACGGTCTTGTCGATCCCGGGCGTCGCCGCAACTGGCGTTGCAGGGGAGGTGACGGCCGCGGGCGACGTGGAAGGCGTCGTGGCGGCGCCTGCGCGCGTGCCCGCCGCGGACGAGCCGTCTCCCCCGCCGCACCCGGCCAACGCCAGGGCCGCGGCCAGCGAGATGCAATGCAATTTGGTGTTGAGTGTATTCAGTGGAAAGGAAAAGCGCATTTTTCAACCCTCGACTGGAAAGTGTTCATTCAGCTGCGATATGAAATTTCTTTTCCCCGCTATCTCGAGAAGGCAAAGCAGTGCCCGCGAGCGATCGAGTCGTTCGATATTCTCGGGCGTGCATAGCCCAGGCTCGTTTTACGCTTGAACCTAAGGTTGCATAGTTAGATAGGACTGCTAATTAAAAGCGATATAAGGCGCGAACAAAACAAAATAGAACAGGACTGTCTTTCGGGGGGGCGCCGAGCCGTGGCGTCAGGCGATGATGCGCATGCCATCCGAACTGTGCCCGAGCGGCGGGGCGGCGATGCAGAGAGATTAGGGGCGCACTATCGCGCGTGTCAACTTCCTTTCAAAATTTTATTTCTGTGTCGATTATGCCGCGGTGCGGGCTACGATTATTTGTAGTGGGCGATGGGATTTGGTGGCGGTGATTGAGGTAATGTATTCCGGGTGTTATTCGGAATCTGAAAATTTGACGCGAGACCGTGATTTATTTTCTATTTTTATTAAATGGGACGGTCTGTACGTCATTCACTCGTGCATGAGTTGCGCATCCAGCGCACGCGCTGCTTGCCCGGCGCGTTTGTTCGCGTACATCGCATGGTCCGCGACATCGATCAAATGCGTCACCGAAGGTTCTTCCGACGAATCGTAGGGCGCGAGGCCGACGCTGAACCGCAGGTCGTATCCGCGTCGCACCTCAGCGTTGTAACGGTGCACGCCTCGTTGCACGCGTTCGATGATTTGTGCCTCCGATCCCGGGTCGACGCCCACGACGAGCGCCACGAACTCATCGCCGCCCAGCCGCGCGAGCACGTCTGTCTCGCGCATCGATGCGCGTAACACGTCGGCGAAACCGACGATCGCGCGATCGCCTTCCGCGTGGCCGTAGCCATCGTTGATCAGCTTGAACCCATTCAAATCGAAAAAGAGCAACGACGCGCGCGATTGCGCGCGTTTGCACAACCGCAGGAGGTGCAGTCCCATCGCTTCGAAGCCGCGCCGATTGTAAAGGCCGGTCAGATCGTCGGTCGCGGCCAGTTCCAGAGCCTCGAGCTCGCGTTCGGCGATTCGGCCCAGATCGCGCAGCAACGCGCGCTGCTTCGGATCGAACCCGCGCGGTTTCGTATCGGCGATGCAAAACGCGCCGATATGAACGTCGGTGCGCAGCGTCAATGGGAAGCCCGCGTAAAAGCGAATGCACGGCGCGCTCGTCACGAGCGGGTTGTCCGCGAAGCGCGGATCGGTGAAGGCGTCTTCGACGACGAACAGCGCGTCCTCGAGAATCGCGTGCCCACAGAACGACACGTCACGCGCGGTTTGCCGCACCGGCAGGCCAGTGCATGATTTGAACCATTGCCGGTCGGCATCGACCAGGGAAACCGCGGAAATCGGCACGTCGAACAGGGCCTTGGCCAAGCGGGTCAGGCGGTCGAAGCGCTCGTCGGGCGGCGTATCGAGTACGTGCAGCGAGTGCAGCGCCGCGATTCGGGCGGCTTCGTTGGACGGATAAGAAGGCGTTTGCATTGCGATTCCGATTCCTATTCGGGACGGGTGGGGAGACCCTCTTCGACTAATGCAGGGTAAGGCCAATCGTTGCAACGCGATGGGTCGAATAGAACGGCGATCGGGCGCTGTTTCGGCCCATTGCCGCCGCATTCGATGGGCGCGAGGGGCGGGCGAACGTGCGCTTGCGCGGCGGCGGCGCCAGCACGGGCCCGACGCATCCGCCGCGGCATAGGGTTATCCTTGCCCTTTCGCCGCGCATTGCGGCTCGCTTCGGGAGATAGTGAATGCAATACCGCAAGTTCGGCGCGACCGGGCTCAACGTGTCGCGGGTTTGTCTTGGGACGATGACGTTCGGCTTTCAGATCGACGAGGCGACGTCCATCCGCATCATGGATACGGCAGCCGATGCCGGCGTGACGTTCATCGACACGGCCGACGTTTACCCGCTCGGGGGCGGTCTATCGCGTGTCGGGAGCACCGAGGAGATCGTCGGCCGCTGGCTCAAGGGCAAACGCGATCGCTTCGTGCTCGCGACGAAGGCCGTCGGCGAAATGGGCCCGTCCCCGTGGGACCGAGGGGCTTCCCGCAAGCATCTGCTCGGCGCCATCGACGCCTCGCTCAAGCGGCTCGGTACCGATTACGTCGATCTTTATCAACTCCATTCCGACGATCTCGATACGCCGCTCGACGAGACGCTCGAAGCGCTCGACGTAATCGTGCGCACGGGCCGCGCACGCTACGTCGGCGTCTCCAATTTTCTGGCGTATCGCCTGGCACGCGCGCTCGGGCGCGCCGATGCGTTGGGCACGGCGCGCTTCGTTTCGGTTCAGCCTCGCTACAACCTGCTGTTTCGTCAGATCGAACGCGAGTTGCTGCCGCTTGCGCAGGAGGAACGCTTGGCGGTTCTGCCTTACAACCCGCTCGCGGGCGGGTTGTTGACCGGCAAGCACCGGCGCGAGGCGCCTCCGCCCGAAGGCCGCTTCACCGTGGGCACGGCGGGAGCGCTATATCAGTCTCGCTATTGGCACGAGCGCGAGTTCGCGACCATCGAAGCGCTCAAGCAGTTGACGGCGGACGCGGGCCTGACGCTATCGACGGTCGCAGTTGCATGGGTGCTCGCGAACGACGTCGTGACCTCCGCGATCCTCGGCGCGAGCCGGCCGGAGCAGTTGGGCGACACGCTCGCGGCGCTGGACCTGGCGCTCGATCCGCAATTGAAGGCGAAGCTCGACGAACTGACGCACGAATACCGGTTCGGCGACGCGACGCGCTGAGTGCGGGGCGCGGTCAGCGCGCGCCACGCGCCATGCCCCGTGCGACTCGGTGGCGCTTCGCTGGTTATTCGCCGGCCACCCGCCGCAGGGCGCTGCGCTTGGCTTGCGTCGCAGCCGCGTGGGCGCCGGCACGAGGGAGATCGTCGCCGCGCAAGCGCTTGACGTCATCGACCGGGCTCAACCCGAACAAGCGCTTGAATTCGCGGCTGAATTGCGAGGCGCTTTCGTAACCGACGCGCGTCGCCGCGGCGCTGACGTTCAGTCCGTTCTGCATCATCAGCAACCGCGCCTGATGTAGCCGCGTCGTCTTCACGTATTGCATCGGCGAGGTCTCCGTCACGGCTTTGAACTGCGCATGAAACACGGCGGGGCTCATCCCCGCTTCGCGTGCGAGCGTGGAGATGTCGAGGTTGTCGGCGAAGCCGGTATGGATGCGTCGTAAGGCTTTTGCAATTCTGCCGAAATGATCCTGATGGGTGAGCGCCGCTCGGATCATGTCCCCTTGCGATCCGGTCAGCACCCGATAGCAGATTTCGCGCACGATCGAAGGACCGAGGATGCGCGCGTCGTGGGGCGAAGCTAGCGACTCGAGCAATCGCAACACCGCGTCGCTCAGCGTGCGATCGAGCGGCGTCGCGTAGACGGCGCGTGGCTCGCTGTCCATGGGGCCGCGCGTATCGTTGAGCGTCATCAAGATTTCGGCTATCACGCTCAAGTCGATGCGAATCGAAATGGCCAGCATCGGCTCGTGCGGCGTCGCTTCGGTTTCGCACTCGAACGGCAACGGCACGGACAGCACCAGATAGTGCTGCGCATCGTAGATGAACGCCTGACTGCCGAGAAAGCCGCGCTTGCGCCCTTGAGCCACGATGACGATGCACGGCTCGTACATGACCGGCACGCGCGGGATCGATACGTTCGTTCGCATGAACTTCACGCCGTCGAGCGCCGAATAGGTGTAGCCCTCGCCGGGGGCGAGCGTGGCCAATAGTTCCACCATGCGCGCTTGCGCAGGACTGACGAATGAAGGGGTCGAGGCGGGGAGGGACATGGCCGTCGAACGCAAAATTTAGGAGAATCGGGCTCGAAATATAGCGCCGATTCGGCGATTTCGCTTGCCGCGGAGAGAAATAGGCAAACGTTCGATAGATTCAGGCATTCCGTAGGGGCGTGGGACTTTCTACTATGTGCTGCTGCGATGCTTCATGTCGAAGCGTCGCATCCTTGCAGGAGTGATCAGATATGTATACGACCCACGGCTACGCGGCAAAGGACGCCGATTCTCCTCTCGTTGCGTTCGACATTCAACGCCGCGACTTGCGCGAGCATGATGTGCAAATCGAGGTGCTGTTCTGCGGCGTCTGCCACTCCGATCTGCATCAAGCGCGCAACGAATGGCGCAACACCGTCTATCCCGTCGTTCCGGGCCATGAAATCGTTGGCCGCGTCACGCAAGTCGGCCCTGCCGTCGCGCGTTACAAAAGCGGGGATCTCGTTGGCGTAGGGTGCCTCGTCGATTCCTGCCGGACGTGCGCGAGCTGCGCCGAGGGCCTGGAGCAGTACTGCGAGAACGGCTTCGTCGGCACCTATAACGGCGTCGATCGCGTGAGCGGCGAGACGACCTACGGCGGTTATTCGACGAGTGTCGTCGTAGACGAAGCGTTCGTTCTGCGCGTGCCCGACAACCTCGACCCCGCGGGCGCCGCGCCGCTGTTGTGCGCCGGCATTACGACTTACTCGCCGCTGCGCCAATGGGGCGCGGGCCCCGGCAAGAAAGTCGGCATCGTCGGTTTGGGCGGCCTCGGCCACATGGGGGTGAAGCTTGCGCGCGCGATGGGTGCGCACGTCGTGCTGTTCACGACCTCGCCGTCGAAAATCGAAGATGCGAAGCGCCTCGGTGCACACGAAGTCGTGATTTCGAAAGATCCGGCGCAAATGCAGGCCCACTTGAACAGCTTCGACTTCATCCTCAATACGGTGGCCGCGCAGCACGATCTCAATCCATTCATCGCGCTGCTCAAACGCGATGCGACGATGACGCTCGTCGGCGCGCCCGAGCACGATCACCCGTCGCCGCAGGTGTTCAACCTGATCTTCAAGCGCCGCCGGCTGGCCGGCTCGCTCATCGGGGGCATTGCCGAAACCCAAGAAATGCTCGATTTTTGCGGCGAGCACGGCATTACATCGGATATCGAAATGATTCCGATGCAGGGTATCAACGAAGCGTACGAGCGGATGCTCAAGAGCGATGTGAAGTACCGCTTCGTGATCGACCTCGATTCGCTGCGACAGTAACCGAACCCGGCGTGACGATGCCGGGCGCGTACGGTTTGCCGACTTCTGCCGATGCCGTCGCGCCGAAGCCTGCTGCCGCATGTGGTCGCCGAAGATATCGCCGTAGCGGTTTTAGTAATGGGTCAGTTGCAGCGCGCGGCGCTAGCCCACTGGCTAGCCGGGCCGACGCTGCCAACCGAGCAAAAAGCGCCTAGCCGAATAAAGGGCTAGGCGAAACCGCCGGTCACCGGCGGCGGAGGTATCGAGGTGGAGTCGGCGCGCTCTCTTTACGATGCAGCGACCGCTGTTCCATTCGACTCGGCGAAGATGTTTTGATGCCGCCGACCGGGCCGTTCACCGGCGGCCCGACGGCCTTCTAATGGCGAAATCAGTTGCCGAAGAAAATCGGCTTCACGCTGTCGGCCCGGGCCGGAGCGCCGGACGCCGACGACCCCGCCTGGACGCCGCCGAAGCCTTGATCGTTGCCGTTTTGCGCGTTGACCTTGGCTTGCGCGATTTGCGCGTCTTCCGGGTAGCGCGGATCGTTGCTGAAGTTCGTGCGGCCACCTGCTTGTTGGAACTGCACGAGTTCAGCCTTGACTTGGGCGCGTGTCACCGGGGCGTTCGATTGCGCGAAAGCGGCTACGGGAGCGGCAAAGGCGGCGGCGATAACGACTGCTTGGACGAGCGATTTCATGATTACTACCTCCAAAAGTTGTTTATGTTTGCTGTTGCATCGTGTTCGTTGCGTTGAACCGATGACTGCAGTGTAGAGATTCGGAGGCCTAGGGTTAATACCTATTTGAAGAAGTCACCGTTGCAGTTTTGTTCATAATCGATCGAAGGGGATTTCGCTCGGCATGCGAGCTCGAAGGGAAGATGGCGCACTGTCGTCGCGTGACTGCCCCAATGCTTCGAGCGCAAGGTCCTTCGTCTCGATGCCCATCGCGGTGACTGCAATGGCCGCCAATGCGAACGAACACGCCCCTAGCGTGAAGACGCCGCTTTGCCCGAAGGTCGGCAGCACGACCCCCAAGCGTCCGCACACCATCGGCCTGATGTTTTTGCCGGGCCGTTCGACGACCGGCTCGCTTTGAATCCGTCCGTGCGTTTGCTTCAACCGGCGACGGCCGCTTTCGACCGCATGGGTGGCGACGGCCGCGGGTCCGTCCGACCGGATATGCCTGCGGCGGCTCGCGCGGGTGCGCCGTTCGCTACGTAATATGGCACATCCACGCGCGGCAGCGGTGTGCGGCCTCGAATGCGATCGGCGATCTTTTCGGCGAGCATGATGGTGGGCGCATTCAAGTTGCCGGTGGTGATGCGCGGCATGATGGACGCATCGACCACGCGCAATCCTTCGACGCCATGCACACGGCCTTGAGCATCGACGACCGACATATCGTCGGAACCCATCGCGCACGAACACGACGGGTGGTAGGCGGTTTCCGCGCGGGCGCGGACGAAGGCGTCGAGCTCGGCATCGGTTTTCAACTCCGCGCCCGGGCTCAACTCGCGGCCGCGATAGCGATCGAGCGCGCGTTGAGCGATGATCTCGCGCGTGATGCGAATGCCGTCACGGAACTCGCGCCAATCGAGCGGATCGGCCATGTAGTTGAACAAAATGCTCGGGTGAGCCCGCGGGTCGCGCGAGCGAAGTTTGACGCGGCCTCGGCTAGGTGAGCGCATCGATCCCATGTGCGCTTGGAACCCATGCATGTCGATGGCGTTCGATCCGTTGTAGTTGATCGCGATCGGCAAGAAGTGGTACTGAATGTTGGGCCACGGGTCGTCGTCTCGCGTGCGAATGAAGCCGCCAGCCTCGAACTGATTGCTTGCGCCGATGCCCGTTCCCTCGAGCAGCCATTCCAGGCCGATCGCCGGCTGGTTGTACCACTTCAGCGCGGGATAGAGCGAGACCGGTTCCTTGCACTCGTACTGCATGTAGATCTCGAGATGGTCTTGCAGATTGCGGCCGACGCCGGGCAGATCGAGCACGATCGGGACACCGAGTTCGCTCAGCCACTCCCCGGGGCCGACGCCTGAGCGCTGCAGCAATTGCGGGGATGCGATCGCGCCGGAGCATACGAGTACTTCGCGGCGAGCGTAGGCGGTCGCGGCCGCGTCGCCGCGAAGGTAAGCCACGCCGTGCGCGCGTTTTCCGGCGAACAGCACGCGGTCGGCTTGCGCATGCGTGACGATGGTCAGGTTCGGCCGCTGCCGGGCTCGATCCAGATAGCCTCGGGCCGTGCTGGCCCGGCGGCCCTGTGCGGTGACCGTGCGGTCCATTGGGCCGAAGCCTTCTTGTCGATAGCCGTTGAGATCGTCGGTGCGCGGGTAGCCGGCTTGCACGCCGGCCTCGACCATTGCCCCGAACAGCGGGTTGTTGCCGGGTTTGCTCGTCGTGACGTGCACGGGCCCGTCGCCGCCGTGATAATCGTTCGGCCCCACGTCTCGCGTTTCCGCCTTTTTGAAGTAGGGCAGGCAGTCGAGATAGCTCCAGTCCTCCAGGCCTTCGTTCTGCGCCCAGCCGTCGTAGTCCAGCGCATTGCCGCGGATGTAGCACATGCCGTTGATCAGCGAGGAACCGCCCAACCCTTTGCCGCGCCCGCACTCCATGCGGCGGTTGTTCATGTGGGGCTCGGGCTCGGTCTCGTAGGCCCAGTTGTAGCGCCGGCCCTGCAGCGGATAGGCAAGGGCGGCAGGCATCTGAGTGCGAAAATCGAAGCGATAGTCCGGGCCGCCCGCTTCGAGCAGCAGGACGGTGACATCGGCGTCTTCCGTCAATCGCGTTGCGAGCACGTTGCCCGCCGACCCCGCGCCGACGATGATGTAGTCGTATTCGTTAGCACTCACGAGCGCTCTCCTTGGCAACACACCTTAGAACACCGGCCGATAAGGACCGAGTTCCACCTGCACCGATTTGATCTGCGTGTAATGCTCGAGCGTGCCGATGCCGTTTTCTCGACCGACGCCCGATTGCTTATAGCCGCCGACCGGCATCTCGGCCGGCGATTCGCCCCACGTGTTGATCCAGCAGATACCCGCTTCCAGACGGTGAATCGTGCGATGCGCGCGCGCGAGGCTCTCGGTCACGACCCCCGCCGCCAAACCGTACTGCGTTGCATTCGCTCGCGCGATGGCTTCGTTCTCTTCGTCGAACGCAAGCAGGCACATCACGGGGCCGAAAATTTCTTCGCGCACGATGCGCATGTCGTCGCGGCATTGCCCGAATACGGTCGGCTCCACGTATTGGCCGCGGGCGAATTCGCCGTCGACGATACGCTTGCCGCCGATGAGTACGCGCGCGCCTTCCCGCTTGCCGCTCTCGATATAGCCGAGCACCTTGTCGAGCTGAGCGGCGCTTGCGAGCGGCCCGAAGCTCGTTTCGGGATCGGAGGGCTTGCCGATGCGAATACGCTTGACGCGCTCGACGACGAGCGCTTCGAATCGCGCCATGATCGAACGGTGAACGAATACGCGCGTACCGTTGGTGCACACCTGGCCCGCGCTGAAGAAGTTCGCGGTGACGGCGATATCGGCTGCGCGTTCGAGATCGGCATCGTCGAACACGATCAACGGCGACTTGCCGCCGAGTTCCATCGTGACTTCCTTCAACGACGATGCGCCGGCTAGCGACATCACCTTCTTGCCCGTCTCCACGCCACCGGTAAACGATACCTTCGCGATTGCCGGATGCTCGGCCAGCATTGCACCGACGGCGCCGTTGCCCTGCACGACGTTGAAGACGCCCGGCGGCACGCCGGCTTGCGTGTAGATTTCCGCGAGCTTGAGCGCCGAGAGCGGCGTGATTTCGCTCGGCTTGAAAATCATCGCGTTACCCGCGGCGAGCGCCGGCGCCGATTTCCAACAGGCGATCTGAATCGGGTAATTCCATGCGCCGATCCCGGCGCAAACCCCGAGCGGCTCGCGCCGCGTATAGACGAACGAGTCCTCTCTCAAGGGGATCTGGCGTCCCTCGAGCGCGGGCGCGAGCCCGGCGTAGTACTCGATCACGTCGGCGCCCGTCACGATATCGACTGTGCGCGTTTCGGCGATCGGTTTGCCCGTATCGCGCATTTCGAGCTCGGCCAGTTCGTCGTTGCGCGCGCGCAGCAGCTCCACCGCGCGGCGCAAAATGCGCGAGCGCGCCATTGCACCGAGCGAGGCCCACGTAGCCTGACCCTCGCGTGCCGACGCCACCGCGCGGTCGATATCGGCGGCGCTCGCATGTTCGAGCGTCGCCAAACGCTCGCCCGTTGCCGGGTCGAACGTTTCGAAATGCGTGCCGGATGTCGCATCGACGTAGGCCCCTCCGATGTAAAGACGCTGCGGACCGTAGACGGAGGACAAGGTCATCGAACTCTCCAGAATTTTTCGTCAGTCTTTCGAAGGCTTCCACGATAGGCGTTTTGCGCCTGCCGTTCAATCGATCTGGACCGGATCGCACGCCGCGTGTCGTGTTCTAGCAAGCGCGTGTCGCGTTTTGTACGATCGCGACGGCCCGTTGCGGACTACGCTGCAAACGGCAGCGAGCGAGTGGCGCGCATCCCGCATTTTTGCGATTCACGGCGTCGCGCAATCCGCCGCAAGAGGATCGCCGGTCGGCGATCGAGACGAAAGGAGACGAATGCGATGAGCAGCAACCGAGGTGTCGTGTATCAAGGCGCGGGCAAGGTCGAAGTGCAGTCGATCGACTATCCGAAGATGGTCGATCCGAGCGGCCGCTCGATCCAGCACGGCGTGATTCTGAAGGTCGTCAGCACGAATATTTGCGGCTCCGATCAACACATGGTGCGCGGCCGCACGACGGCGCCCGTTGGACTCGTGCTCGGCCACGAGATCACCGGCGAGGTGGTCGAGGTGGGGCGCGACGTCGAGACACTCAAGATCGGCGATCTCGCTTCCGTGCCGTTCAACGTCGCCTGCGGCCGCTGCCCGATGTGCAAGGACCAGCACACCGGCGTCTGCTTGAACGTCAATGCGTCGCGCGCGGGCGGCGCCTACGGCTATGTCGATATGGGTGGATGGATCGGCGGGCAAGCCGAGTACGTGCTCGTGCCGTATGCCGATTTCAATCTGCTGAAGTTTCCCGATCGCGATCAAGCGCTCGCTAAGATCCGCGATCTGACGTGCTTGTCCGATATCTTGCCGACGGGTTATCACGGCGCCGTCACCGCGGGTGTCAAACCCGGCTCGACCGTGTATATCGCCGGCGCAGGCCCCGTCGGGATGGCGGCCGCGGCGTCGGCGCGTTTGCTCGGCGCGGCGGTGACGATCGTCGGCGATATGAATGCGCAGCGTCTCGAGCACGCGAAGGCAATGGGATTCGAAACCGTGAACCTGTCGCTCGACGCTTCGCTCGGCGAGCAGATCGAGCAAATTCTCGGCAAACCGGAAGTCGATTGCGCCGTCGATTGCGTGGGCTTCGAAGCGCATGGGCACGGCAACGCGCACACGCAAGAAGCGCCGGCTACCGTGTTGAACTCGCTGATGGAGATCACGCGTGCGGCCGGCGCCATCGGCATCCCCGGCCTCTACGTCACGGACGATCCGGGCGCGGCCGATCAAGCGGCGCGGCGCGGCAGCTTGAGTTTGCGGCTGGGCCTTGGCTGGGCCAAGTCCCATTCGTTCCATACGGGCCAAACGCCGGTGATGAAATACAACCGCAATCTGATGCAGGCGATCTTGTGGGACAAATTGCCGATCGCGAAGATCGTCAACGTCACCGTCATTTCGCTCGATCAAGCGCCCGAGGGCTACCGCGCATTCGACGGCGGCGCGCCGCGCAAGTTCGTCATCGACCCGCACGGCATGCTCCAGGCGGCTTGAGCGTGAGGGCATAGGGCCAACGGTATCCGGGGGGGCGCCGCGGCAGCGGCGCGCTCCGGGGGATGGAGACACACGGTATTCGGGCGAGAAATAAAGGAAGGGCTGAAGGCGAATTCTTCAACTATCGACATTGATGGTGCGAGGGGATTCATTCGCCGACAGGCGCGAGTTTTCGTCGCGCCATGCGATATGAATCGTGCAGGCACGGACACAATGGGACGAAGCACTCACGCTCCGTCAATGTGTCCGATCAGGTGTCCTGCCGATGAAGAATCCGATTTCCCGCGTTCGCGCCTGGCTCGGCACATCGACCGCGCCATCCGGTGCCGGCGCGTCCCAACAGGCACCGAAGACGCGCGGCGGCTCGAGCCGCGAAATGACGGTCGCGCCAGCGCTCGGCGCACTGAAGCGGCAGAACGCGCGACGGGTGATGCCGGACGCGATACCGTCGTCACTGCATCGTCCCCCGCCGCGCGCTTCGTCATTTGATGACGAAGAGCTTCGGGAGGCGGTCGCCGCGATTCGCGCGGCGGCGGTCTGGACGCCGCCGTCCAGCAAAGCCGATTCCCCGCGAGCCTCGCTGAGCGGACAGTCGCGCTCGTCGTCGGTTCGTAGCGGTCTGTCGCCGAAGCTCGACATGCACCGCGCACGCGCCGAAGGCGGTATCGACCTTGATCCGAGCGGCGCCCGGATCGAAGAAGATCGCGAAGCGCTGCTCGACATGGCGTGGGACCTCGATTTCCCATCCGCCCGGGTGAACGACATCCTCGCGCGCTCTCCTGAGCTCGTGGATACGCCCGACCACAGCGGCGCGACACTGTTGGTGAATGCACTGACGGGCGGCAATCTCGAATTCGCGAAGGCGTTGATCGATCATGGCGCGGATCCGAACGTACGCGACGAGCTCGGCAATACGCCACTGCATCTGGCCGCCGGGCGCGGGGTGGACATCGTATCGCGGTTGCTTGCCGCCGGCGCGGACGCGAGTGCGTCGAATCGTCGTGGCGCGACGGCGTTGTTCGATGCACGTTCGCCTGAGGTCGCCCACGCGCTGCTGCGCGCCGGGACGCCGATCGATGCCCGAGATCGAAATGGCAATACGGCAATCATGCGGATCGCGCAGGCGGGTACGCGCGACGCGGTGCTCGCCGTACTCGAACACAATCCGGACATCGGCGTTCGCAACGAGTCGAACCGTACCTTCGCACAGCTTCTGACAGCCCGATTCGGCGGGGCGGCCGACGTCATTCCGAAAACGGCGGCCGGAGCGAAAGCCTTTCTCGAATTGGCGGCGCGTGAAACTCCATTTTTGGGCAACCTGCGGGACCACGAGCCAGTGTCTCACAGTGCGTCGCGGGCGAGCCAGCGGCTGGTTCCCCAGGAGGAGCTTCGTATCGAGCCGCAACTCAGGTTGGCGGCGGCCTCGGTGAACGCGAAGAGGCTATCGATCAACTCCCTCAAGTCCGGTCCCAAGCTGAGTTTCGTCAACGATCCAAAACGTGCGTTCGATGAGCTCGACGATCGCAATGTCGAAGCACTATCGGAGGCACTCGGTTTCGGCAAGCTGTCGCTGGACCACGAAAAACGCGTGAAGCAAAAGGTCGCGATCCGCGAGACGTTCGCGCGGTTGCGGTCGGACATCGACCGAGCACTCGCCGACTACGACAACGCCGCACTCGATCACGAAGCGCTGAATGCTCCGCTATCGCCGCAAGAGCGCGACGAGCTCAGGAGAGTAATGGACATCGCACATTTGCGAGTTGCTGCTGAGCGTGGACCGGGCGGGAGACTTCTAGAGCCGTTGCGCCTGCGCGTTTTCTTCGGCGGCACGCAAAACGCGCGGGATTTCCGGCAGGACATCGGCAGTGCATTCGGCCGGATCGGAGAAGTCGACCGTGCGGCGAAGCGCGCAGGCGAGTTGTTTGCGAAGATCTTGTCGCACCCGGACCATGTCGAGCTCGACTTCATCGGGGGCCATTCGATGGGCGGCGCGATGGCACAAACGTTTCGCGCGACCGTCGAAAGCCGGGTTTTGCTGCCGAAGCAGCCATCGATGATCTTGATGGATCCGCAACTGTTGAACGATAACCAGGCTCGCCGTGCAACGAAGGGCGGCACGCTCGGCGTCGACTATGAGCAGCCGCGCGGCGTTGCCGTTACGCTCGACTATGCGAAGGATCCGCGGCGAGGGCTGATGGGGATCATGAAGGGGCCGGGTGGTTATCGCTACCCCGGGCTCGTTCAACTCAAGCTCGGCTTGGCCGACACGGACGGTTACCGCGGTGGCCGTCCGGAAACCAGCGGACCGCCTGGAATGGGCTATCACGTCGATCCGCGGCAGTTTGCGAATGCGCTCGCGCGCTTTTGCACGGATCGCGAGCAGCAAGTCCTCGACGATCCCGCCTTCGACCATCTGCGCGCGCCGAACTGGACGCGCACCGCCGGCCCGATACGGACGTCCGACACGTTGCCCGCAATCGCGCGGCGCTCGCGAAAACCGATGGAGTCGATCGCTGAAGACGAGGAGTCGGCGCGGGAGGCATAAGCGGTGCGGGCTCGGGGTTCCGAGCTTTTCGACAAACGTCGAATTACGCGGCGTGGTCTTCATCCACTCGATTCGCTGCTTTCCCCGAGGTTTCGTTATTTCAATCCAGTTACGCCGCGAGATTCATTCATTGTCCTGCGATTAGGAAATGGAGCCAGTGAATGGTATCGAGAACTTCGCGACAGGACATTTCTCAGGCGGCGGTCGAACTCGCGGCCGATGGCGCGCAAAGTGGCGCACACGCAGAGCCGCTGGCCGCCGCTCGCGGCAGCACTGGCGCTTCTTCGTCCCGCTCGCTGACTGCGACGGCGTCTGCGATGCTGCGCCACTTTGCTTCCAGAAACGGCGCGGCGCCAGCGAGTTCGGCGCCTGCGCCGCGCTCGCCGGCGCCGCCTCGTGAGCCGCACATGGCCGAAGCTCGCGACCGAGCTCGACTCCAACCGATGCCGCCCGAAGCGAACGAGAGCGCCGAAACACTTCCGACTCGCCGCTGGTTCTCCCGCAGGCGCGGGCCCCGAATGCTGACACCCGGCTGGGTACCGCCCGGGGCGGCCGCTCCCGAACGTGCATCGCCTGATCGTTTGCGAACGGGCGCAGCTCGTCACCGTCGCAGCGTGTCGGAGGCCGACCGTTTGCCATCTGCCCCAGCCAACATGCCAAACTTTCCCGCAGGCGCATGGGAGGCGACGTTCCTCTACAGCGGGAGGACCGCTCGTTGGGCGTTGCGGTCAGTCAACGAACATCTGCGCCGCGCGGCAGAGGTACCCCTGACGATCACTTGCGGCGAGGACCTCGCGAAGCTAAAGCAAACAGGAATGCGGCCGCAAAGCCTGCGTCTGAGCGGCACTTTTGCGGCCGACGATTTGGCGGGACTGCCGCCGTCATTGCGCCATATCGATCTGAGCGAGTGCCGGGGTAGTGCCACCTCGTCGGCCGGGCTGAAATATTTGGCGGACCTGCCGCTGTCTTCGCTTAATGCGGCTCATACCGGGATCGACGACGAAGGCGCACGAATACTCGCGAGCATGCGAATGAGGCCCTATCGCAGATGCGCAGCATACGTTCGAAGCGCATCGGCGGCCGATGCAATGACCGGTGGACCTCATCGATCGGTGTTTCCGTCGCCGCCGTGCAACGCTCTTGCGAATCGTCCGATCGCGCGCTCGATGTCGGCTTCGTCAATACAGCCGAAGCCGAACGCCATGCCTGCGCCAGCCGCTTGCCGATCGATGAGAAAGTCGCTGGCTTGCTGCGCACCGATAGCATGGTGCGCAGCAAGCGTCATAATGCGCTTCGTTTGGCGGCGGTCCCGATACTTTGCGAACAAGTGAATGCCTGCGCTAGGCGGGACCGCTATCAACCAATCGCCGAGCTCGCGCTCGATTGCGCTCAGCAACGCATCGCGCCGGCTCGCGTAGCGCTTGCGCATCCGGCGTGTGTGCTTCGCTAGGTGGCCGTCGAGGATGAAGCGTGCGAGCGCTTCTTGAAGTGCCACGTTGCCGCCGTTGTCGGTGCATTGTTTAGCCGCGGCCAAGGCGCCGATCAACCATGGTGGCGCCACGACGTAACCCACCCGCAACGACGGAAACATGATTTTCGAAAACGTGCCGACGTAGATCACTTTCGCGTCGCGGTCGAGCGTTTGCAGTGCATCGAGCGGATCGGTCCCATAACGGAATTCGCCGTCGTAGTCGTCTTCGATGATGACGGCGCCGGTGCGCTGTGCGAAGTCGAGCAATGCTTGCCGACGCGCCAGCGACATCGCGACGCCAGTCGGGAACTGGTGAGATGGCGTGACGCAAACGAGCCGGACGTCGATCGGCAGCCGATCGACGACGAGCCCATGTTCGTCGACCGGCACCGGAACGAGTTGCGCGCCCGCCGCCAGCAGGGCGGCGCGAAGCGGTGGATAACCGGGGTCTTCGACAGCGACTTTGGTATGGCCTCGCGTGACGAGCACGCGTGCGAGCAGGTCGAACGCTTGTTGCGCGCCCGATGTGACCACGAGATCTCGCTCCGTGCAGACCACTGCGCGCGTGTAGGCGACCCACTGCGCGATTGCGGCGCGCAGTAATGGGCGGCCCTCGGCGGGCGGGTAGCCGAACGCGTCGGCCAGCGCGAAGCTGCTCGAGCGCAGCAACAAGCGGCGCCAAACGTCCGCGGCAAACCAGCGATGATCGGGCAGGCCCAGGTGGAAGCCGCGAGCGGACGCCGCGGGCGGCCGAGCCGTCGCCGTCGCGGTGCAGGCGGCATGCTCCTCGCTTGATTCCGCTTCGCGCCAATCGATGGAGGGGGGTAGCACGGGCCGTGTTCGTGTGCGCTTGCTGGGGGCCACCTGCCGCCACTTCGCCAGATCTGCCACCTCGGCTGACGCACCCGGGCGCGTCACGATGAAACCTTCGGCCATCAGCAAGTCGTAGGCGGCAATGACGGTATTACGCGCGATGCCATAAGCCTGCGCCACGCGGCGCGTCGACGGCAGCCGTGTCCCGGCGGCCAGCCGCTGTTCGACGATCGCGGCGCGCAGCTGGAGGTGGAGCCGCCGCGCGAGGGTCTGTGGGCCACGCTTATCGAACGAGAGCGGAAACGCGAAAACTGGTTCCATGAAACGTATGAGAGCCGGCTCAATAAACGAACCAGTGTACCGCTAAAGTGGGGTCGTGAAACGGCGCTTTTGCCGCACGTACCGGAGCCACGCTCATGAGCGAATTCGAATCGACGATCCAATATCTTCCCGCGCGCATCGCGAACGCACACGACATGCCGTGGATTCCCGAATCGCCGGTCAAGTCGTGGAAGCCGCTGCGTTTCTTCGCCGATGGGCGCGGCTTCGTGGAGATGATGCGCATGAGCCCCGGCGCAACGATGCCTCTGCATCGGCACACGGGCGAGATTCACGCATTCAATCTCGAAGGCGAGCGGGTGCTGTGCACGGGGGAACGCGTCGGCCCGGGCGAGTACGTGTATGAGCCGCCGGGTAATACCGATTGGTGGAAAGTGGTGGGCGAGGCGCCGTTGACTGTATTCGTAGTGGTATACGGCGAGGTCGAGTTCCTGGGCGCCGATGGCGCCGTGCGCAACCGCGTTTCCGCCGCGACGCAGTTGAGTGCCTATCGTCAGTACTGCGAAGCAAATGGGCTCAGCGTGCTCGATCTCGTCGATTGAGCCGAGCGCAAAGGAAGCTGCGCGGCGCGAGGGTGCGCGCCGCGCAATGTTGTGCAGTGTCTCGCAGTGCCGTGCCGTGGGCTACGCGTTTTCGCGCACGAGCGCTTCCCGATAAAGCGCCATTTCCTCTTCGAACGCTCGCGCCACGGCCGGCCGCGCCAACGCCCGCTTGAAATAGGCGTGGACGGCCGGCCAATGAGCGATTTCGACATCGCAGTAGCGCGCCCAATTGAGCACCACCGCCAGGTAAATGTCCGCAACGCTGAACGCGTCGAGCAACCATTCCCGGGCGCTCAGGTGTCGTTCGAGCACGCTCATCCGCAGCGCGACCTTTTCGCGCGCATAGTATTTGACGTCCTCCGGCGCCGCGAGATCGAGCATCGGCACGAACAGCGCCTTGTGCAATTCCGTGCTGATGAAGCCCAGCCACTGCTGTAGCCTGGCACGTTCGAACCCGCCGGCGGGCGCAAGCTTGGCAGCAGGGAGGCGATCCGCCACGTACGGCAAGATGGCCGTGTTCTCGAACAGCAGTGCCCCCTCGTCCGTGCGGAGGACTGGCACTTGCCCCAACGGGTTGATCTCGAAGAAATCGCCCCCTCCGAGCACCTGCTTGCGCTTCGTGTCCACCTGCACGTAGCGGGCCTCGTACCCGGCTTCGTAAAGCGCAATGCGCGTAGCCAGCGAACAGGCGAGCGGCGAAAAGTACAGTTCCATGTCCCATCTCCTCATCGTTCGGTTTTTGTACTATATTGAACATAAATTCATTGCGTCAAGCATTTTTATTCGATATGGTACAAAAAGATGAGGTGAGCGCGCGGCGCTCGCGCGGACGTCCACGCGCTTATGACGCTCAGGAGGCGTTGGAGCGGGCGCGCGACACATTCTGGCAAAACGGATATAGCGCGACGACGCTGGACGACCTGAGCGCCGCGATGGGCATGAATCGCCCGAGCTTATACGGCGCGTTTGGAGACAAACGTGCGCTGTATCTCGCCACGCTCGAGCGCTATGTCGAAGTCAATCGGATCGCGATGGAAGGAGCGTTGAGCGGCGACGCGCCGCTCGCGGATGCGCTGCGGCATGTCTACGATCTTGCCCTGGGCCTTTACTTTCGCGCCGGTAGCCCGCCGAAGGGGTGCTTTTTGATTGGCACCGCGGCCGTCGAGGCGGTAAATGACGACGCCGTGCGCGAGATCCTCGCAAAGGGGCTTCGAGCCTTCGATCGTGCCTTCGAGGCGCGGTTCGTTCGCGCGCAAGCGCGAGGCGAATTGGCTACCGATGCGGATGCGGCCATGTTGGCGAAGATCGCTTCGGCCATCCTGCACACGTTAGCGGTACGCTCGCGTGGCGGAGACAAGCGCGCAGCGCTGCGGGCGACGGCCGAAGCCGGCGTCGCGATGCTATGCGCCGCCGGTTCGGCCAAGAGCGGGGCGTGACCGAATACCCGGCGGCAAGTGCTGCGCATTCCGTGCGCCGGCGCGAAGCAGACCGCTAGGCTCGCATCGGCGAACCGTTCATTGCGCGGAGGACTGCGCGAATCGCATATCCGCATGCCAGCCTAGGTCGCGCTTGGCTTTCTCGCTCGTCACTTCCGCGCCGTCTTCCGCGATGTTGAAGACGCCGCTGCGCGCGAGCTGCACGGCAAGCAAGGCGGCCCACGCGGCAGCCTCGACATGCAGCGGGCTCGCCCCTTGAGCCGTCTCGCGGCCCGTTCCCGGGCCATACAGATTCCCGTAGCGCAACACAGTGCCGACGCCGCCTGATTCGGTGAAGCTCGAGACACAGCGCTCGAGCGCGATCACGCCGTTGACCGTGATGGCCCGCGCCCCTTGCGCCTCGGTGTCGAGCGGCTGCGACTCCGCATACGGCGCCGGCCCGCTCGCGTAGGCCCAAGCGATGCTTTGCGCGACGATACGTTTGCAGCCGGCGGCGCGCGCCGCTGCAACTAGGTTGGCGGTTCCTTCGGCGCGGATGCGGGCATTGCGCGCGATCGCATCCCCCATGGCTTTGGGATCGAGTCCGGGCGGCAGGTCCGTCAATTGATGGACCACGATCGTCGGTGCGATGCGCTCGATGGCATCGGCCAACGTTTCGCGATCGAACACGTCGACGAGGATCGGATGGGCGCCCGCCGCCCGAATACAGTCCGTGCGATCGAGACGCCGGGTCGTGCCGTAGACATCATAGCCAGCTTCGACCAGCAACGGCGTGAGTGCGGCGCCGATCGCGCCGGCTGCGCCGGCCAGGAAGATTTTTTCTCGCATGATGGATTGGGTCCTCGGTTGTGGATCGTGCGAGTTTGCGCGTACGATGCACCAGTGAAAAGAACCAAAATCAGGTGAAATGACTAGGCCATCGTCAAAGCTCACGCAGCGCGAAATACTTCGGAGTGCGTCGATTTCCCCCATCGACCGGCGAACGCGAGTGCCGCTCGCACGCCAAATCTACGAGCGCATCTTGATGGCGATCGAGACCGGCGTGCTCGCGCCCGGGGCACGCGTGGCGTCAGCGCGAACGCTGGCGAGCGAGTTGGGCGTGGCGCGCGGCACGGTCGAGGCCGCGTACCAGAGGCTGGCCGGGGAAGGCTATCTATTGGCGCGCGGGCCGGCCGGGACGATCGTCTCGCCGCATCTGCCGCTCTCGTTGCGTGACGCCCGCACTCACACCCCGGCGCCGGCGAGGCGGGCCGCGACGGCGCCCAAGCCGAAGGCGCCCGCGTCACAGTCGCGGCGGGCTCGTTCGCCGCTGCCGCCGCCCTTGCCTCTGCCGCTTCAACTGGGCATCCCCGCGCTCGATGCATTTCCGCGCAAGGTGTGGGCAAGGCTCGCGGCACGCCGCGTTCGGACCACCTCGACAGCCGATCTCGGGTATGGCGATCCGTGCGGGGAGGCCTCGCTTCGGCAGGCCATCGCCGCATATTTGCTCGTGTCGCGCGGCGTTCTGTGCAGCGCGGATCAGGTCTTCGTCACGACAGGCTATTGCGCCTCCCTCACGTTGGCGGCGAGCGTGCTGCTGCGGCGTGGCGATACGGTATGGATCGAAGACCCGGGCTATCCGCCCACGCGCACGGTGTTGGAACGCGGATCGTGGATTGCCCACCCGATTCCGGTGGACGCCGACGGCCTGATCGACGCGGCCGGCCGAGAGCAAGCGCCCGACGCCCGAATGGCGGTGGTGACGCCGTCGCACCAAGCGCCGCTGTGCGTCTCGATGACGGTATCGCGCAGGCTCGCGTTGCTCGACTGGGCGGCGCGGGCGAAGGCTTGGATATTCGAAGACGACTACGACGGCGAGTTTCACTACGCCGGGCCTACCTTGCCCGCGCTCAAAAGCCTCGATGCGCGCGACCGCGTCGTCTATGGCGGGAGCTTTTCGAAAGTGCTGTTCCCCGCGCTATCGCTCGGGTACGTGGTCGCCCCGAAGGCAACCGCACCCGCATTCGAAAGCGCGCTTCGCGCGGCGCCCAGCCGCGGTTCGCGCTTGTTGCAGGAGACGGTGGCCGAGATGCTGACGGCAGGGCACTTTGCCCGTCATTTGAAGAAGATGCGATCCCTTTATGCGCGGCGTCGCGCTTGGCTGGTGCAGGCATTGCGCGAGGCGCTCGGCGAGCGGCTGGAGGTCGACCCGACCCGTGGCGGCATGCATCTGGTCGTGCGCATTCGCGCACGAGTTGGGGATCGCACGCTGGCGCGCCGGGCTCAAAGCGCGGGATTCGCGTGCCAGGCCCTCTCGGAGCGGTACGCGACGGCGGCGCCGCGTCGCGGCAGCCAAGGCTTACTGATGGGGTTCACGAACGTAGGATCGCCCGCGCAGGCGGGAGAGATCGCGCACCGCCTGCGCGATGCGTTTGCTATCGATTGAGGTTCAAACGTGCAGCGCAGGCGCTATCGGCGCAGCGCTCGGCGCACCGGCGAACGGCGCCACTTGCTTGCGGCGTTCGCGCGTGGGTGCGGTGCCGAACGCATCGCGATAGCTCTTGCTGAAGTGGCAGGCCGATTGGAAGCCGCAGGCCATCGTGATGTGCATGATGGACATGTCGGTTTGCAACAGCAGTTCGCGCGCGCGGCGCAGGCGTAGCGTCAGGTAGTAGTGCGTGGGCGTCATGCCCAGATGTTCTCTGAACAAGCGTTGAAGCTGGCGCTGCGACATGTTCGCGAGCCGCGCGAGCTCTTCGCGCGATAGCGGCTCCTCGATATTGTTCTCCATCAACGCAATGACTTCGAACAACGACTTGTTCGCGGACCCTAACCGTGCGACCAGCGGCATCCGTTGCTGAGCGCTCGTATCGCGGACATGCTCGACGATGAATTGCTCGGCGATCTGCGTGACGCGCGGCGTGCCGATTCGCGGCGCGATCAGGTGCAACATCATGTCGAGCGGCGCGACCCCGCCCGTGCAGGTGATGCGATCGCGATCGATGACGAACAGCTCCTTCAAGAAGCGCGTGCCGGGAAACTCTTCCTTCAGCGCGGACATGTTCTCCCAATGGATCGCGCACGCGTAACCGTCGAGCAACCCCGCGCGCGCGAGCGCGTAAGTGCCGGTGCAAAGGCTGCCGAGTGCGATGCCCGAGCGCGCGAAGCGGCGCAGCTCCGATAGATGCGTGTTCGTCGTCGCGTGTTGGACGTCCACGCCGCCGCACACGAACACGACATCCGGTTGCTGCTGGAGCGATGCGACCGGCGCCGTCTCGACGGCCAGGCCATTGCTGGCCGTGACCGGGCCGCCATCGGGACTCACGACGGTCCAGCGATAAAGCTCCTGGCCGCTGAGGTAGTTCGCCATCCTAAGCACTTCGACCGCGTTCGAGAACGCGATCATCGTGAAGTTGGGCAAAGCCATGAACGCGAAGTTTGAAAGCGACGCAGTGCGATCAGGCGACATGTGGGGTGTTCCTTCGAATCCGAATCGTGTGCTGCCGCTGGTCTTTCCGAGCCAAAGGCGCGTTTTCATTGTGGGTTCCAGGGCAACAAGCATGCCATACGGCTTAACCCTAGGATGCGCGGGCATGCGCTTTAATGTTGCACCGCAAACGTGCGTGCACTGCCCTGCAGTGGCGTTGATGCGAGATCGTTCGACGCCTAAATGGTGCGCGGCACCAAACGCAAAGCGGGTTCGATCGCGCTGCGACCAATGAGCGCGACCGATGGAGCGAGCGAGGCGACGACGGGCGGTGCCTTCACTTCCGCCGCATCCGGCCAAACTTGTCCAAAACGGACGCCCGTGTCGGAAAAGGCAAAGAACGCGTCTGAATTCGTCAATCCGCCAAATGGGCGAACGACAAGAATAGAGTCGTCGCCAACGAACGGCGGCGGCGCCGCAGCACAAGCGCGCCGCGCCATCAATACGGACCCGCCATGTCGAATACAGAGCCGATTTTCACGCAGACACTTGCCGAACGCGATGCGCCCGTGCGCGCGGCGCTCCTTCGCGAACTCGAGCGACAACAGTCGCAGGTCGAGCTGATCGCATCGGAGAACATCGTTTCCCGGGCCGTGCTGGAAGCGCAAGGTTCTGTGCTGACGAATAAGTATGCCGAAGGCTATCCGGGCAAGCGCTATTACGGCGGGTGCGAATTCGTTGACGAAGTGGAGTCGCTCGCGATCGAGCGCGTCAAGCGATTGTTCGGCGCCCAGTTCGCCAATGTCCAACCGCACTCGGGCGCGCAGGCGAACGGCTCGGTCATGCTGGCGCTCGCCAAGCCGGGCGACACCATCCTGGGCATGTCGCTCGACGCGGGCGGCCACCTCACGCATGGCGCCAAGCCTGCGCTTTCGGGCAAGTGGTTCAACGCCGTGCAGTATGGCGTGAGCCGCGACACGATGCTTATCGATTACGACCGCGTCGAGGCGCTGGCCGACGAACATCGCCCGAGCCTGATCATCGCGGGCTTTTCCGCGTACCCGCGCGCACTCGATTTCGCGCGCTTTCGCGCCATCGCCGATCGGGTGGGCGCGAAGCTGATGGTGGATATGGCGCACATCGCGGGCATCATCGCGGCGGGGCGCCACGCCAATCCGATCGAGCATGCCCATGTCGTCACCTCGACCACGCACAAGACGCTGCGGGGCCCGCGCGGCGGCTTCGTACTGACCAACGACGAAGACATCGCGAAAAAGATCAACTCGGCCGTGTTCCCGGGGCTGCAAGGCGGGCCGCTCATGCATGTGATCGCGGGCAAGGCCGTGGCTTTCGGCGAGGCGCTCGAAGACGGCTTCAAGCGCTACATCGATCGCGTCTTGGCCAACGCGCAGGCGCTGGGCGCGGTGCTGCGCGAAGGCGGCGTCGATCTCGTGACGGGCGGCACCGACAATCATTTGCTGCTCGTCGATCTGCGGCCGAAGGGCCTCAAAGGCACCCAAGTGGAGACTGCTCTCGAGCGCGCCGGCATCACCTGCAACAAAAACGGCATTCCGTTCGACACCGAGAAGCCGACGGTGACCTCGGGCATTCGCCTCGGTACGCCCGCGGGCACCACGCGCGGCTTCGGCACGGAGCAGTTCGAGCAGATCGGCCGCTTGATTCTCGAGGTGTTCGAGGCGTTGACGCACCACCCCGAGGGCCACTCGCAGACCGAGCAGCGCGTGCGGCGCGAGATTTTTGCATTGTGCGAGCAATACCCGATTTATTGAGGCGCCCGCGAGTTGGACGCTACACCTTTAGCGGCTCATACCGATTTTCATTGCATTAGCCCACGCCCGGAGCAATCGATGTCTACTTTGCACGAGAACAGCATCATCATCGACGGCTTGAACATCTCCAAGTTCGAACGATCGGTTTTTGAAGACATGCGCAAGGGCGGCATCACGGCCGCCAATTGCACGGTCTCGGTCTGGGAGAGCTTCGCCAAAACCGTCGACAACATCGCGCTCATGAAGCAGCAAATTCGCGAGCACGCGGAAATCTTGACGCTCGTGCGCACGACCGACGACATCGCACGCGCGAAGCGCGAGAACAAAACCGGGGTGATCCTGGGGTTTCAGAACGCGCACGCGTTCGAGGACAACCTGGGCTACATCGAAGCCTTCGCCGATATGGGCGTGCGCGTCGTGCAGCTTTGCTACAACACGCAAAATTTGGTAGGCACGGGCTGCTATGAGCGCGACGGCGGCCTTTCCGATTTTGGCCGCGAAGTCATCACGGAGATGAACCGCGTGGGCATCATGGTCGATCTTTCGCATGTCGGCGGCAACACGTCGTCGGAGGCGATCGCGTTCTCGAAGAAGCCGGTTTGCTATTCGCACTGCTTGCCGTCGGGGCTCAAGGAGCATCCGCGCAACAAGAGCGATGCGCAGCTGAAGGAAATCGCCGATGCCGGCGGCTTCGTCGGCGTCACGATGTTCGCGCCGTTCCTCAAGCGCGGCATCGATGCGACGGTCGAGGACTATATCGAAGCGATCGACTACGTCGTCAACTTGATCGGCGAAGACGCAGTCGGCATCGGCACCGATTTCACGCAAGGCTACAGCGTCGATTTCTTCGATTGGCTCACGCACGACAAGGGCCGCTATCGCCGTTTGACGAACTTCGGCAAGGTGGTCAACCCGGAAGGCATCCGGACCATCGGCGAATTCCCGAATCTCACGGCCGCGATGGAACGCGCAGGGTGGAGCGAGACGCGGATCCGCAAGATCATGGGCGAGAACTGGGTGCGCGTATTCCGCGACGTGTGGGGCGCGTGAGGCGCCATTACCGATTAGTCGATTAGTCAGGAACCTTTCTCATGCAACCGCAACTTCCGATCAACGTCGATCCCGATACCGGCGTATGGACGACGGACGCGCTGGCAATGCTCTACGTGCCGCGTCATTTCTTCACGAACAACCACGTTGCCGTGGAAGAGGCGCTGGGACGCGAGGCCTATGCCGACATTCTCTACAAGGCAGGCTACAAGTCGGCCTATCACTGGTGCGATAAGGAAGCCAAGCAACACGGCCTGAGCGGCATGGCGGTATTCGAACACTATCTGAAACGCCTCTCGCAGCGCGGCTGGGGGCTGTTCAAGATCTCCGAGGCGGACCCGGCGAGCGCGCACGCGCGGATCGAGTTGCGTCATTCCTCGTTCGTGCTCGCCCAGCCCGAGAAGGAAGGCAAGCTTTGCTACATGTTCGCCGGTTGGTTCGCCGGGGCAATGGATTGGGTCAACGATACCGATGCGAGCGGGCGCAAGGGCCCCCGCTCGCAATCGAAGGAAACGCAATGCGCCGGCGAAGGGCACGAGTACTGCGTGTTCGAGGTCTCGCCGCTTCCCCATTAATACGACGCTCGTCGTCGCAGCTACAACGCGTCAAGGCGTTACGGCAGTAAAGCTCGTCACAGAATTCGTTCGAGGTCGATCGACATGCGCTACCCCCATCTGTTCAAACCGATGACGCTGAACCAACTGACGCTGCGCAATCGCATCGTCAGCACGGCGCATGCGGAAGTCTATGCGGAGCCGGGCGGCCTGCCCGGCGATCGCTATATCCGCTACTACGAGGAAAAAGCGAAGGGCGGCGTGGGCTTGGCGGTTTGCGGCGGCTCGAGCCCCGTGTCGATCGACAGCCCACAAGGCTGGTGGAAGTCGGTCAACCTGGCGACCGATCGCGTGATCGATCCGTTGAACCGGCTTGCCGAGACGATGCACCGCCACGGCGCGAAGATCATGATTCAAGCGACGCATATGGGTCGTCGCTCCGCGTTTCACGGCGAGCATTGGCCGCACCTGATGACACCCTCCGGCGTGCGCGAGCCCGTCCATCGCGGCAATGCGAAGACGATCGAAGTAGAAGAAATTCGCCGCATCATTCAGGATTTCGCCGCTGCGGCCAAGCGCGTCAAGCAGGCCGGCATGGATGGGATCGAGATCTCCGCCGCGCATCAGCACTTGATCGATCAGTTCTGGAGCCCGCGCACGAATTTTCGCACCGACGAGTGGGGTGGCAGCCTCGCCAATCGCCTGCGTTTCGGCGTCGAGGCGTTGACGGCCGTGCGCGAAGCCGTCGGGCCCGACTTCGTCGTCGGGTTGCGCATGTGCGGCGACGAGTTTCACGAGGACGGTCTCGATCACGAACAATTGAAGGAAATCGCGCATGCGATGGCCGAGACGCGCCTCATCGATTACCTCGGCGTGATCGGCTCGGGCGCCGATACGCACAACACGTTGGCGAACTGCATGCCGCCGATGGCGCTGCCGCCCGAGCCCTTCGTGCATCTGGCGGCCGGCATCAAATCGGTGGTCGATATCCCCGTCATGCACGCACAAAGCATTCGCGACGCGGGCCAAGCCGAACGGTTGCTGGCATCGGGAATGATCGATCTCGTGGGCATGACGCGCGCGCAAATCGCGGATCCGCATATGGTCATCAAGATCCGCGATGGGCGAGAGGACGAAATCAAGCAGTGCGTCGGCGCGAATTATTGCATCGACCGGCAATACAACGGCCTCGACGTGCTTTGCGTGCAAAACGCCGCAACCTCGCGTGAAGCGACGATGCCGCACGTGATCGAGAAATCGCGCGGGCCGAAGCGCAAAGTCGTGGTCGTGGGGGCGGGGCCGGCCGGGCTGGAGGCGGCGCGCGTCGCGCGCTCGCGCGGGCACGACGTCGTACTGTTCGAGAAGAACACTGAAGTCGGCGGGCAGATTCTGCTCGCTGCGAAAGCGCCGCAGCGCGAGCAGATGGCGGGCATCGTGCGCTGGTTCGATATGGAGACCAAGCGTCTGGGCGTCGACCGCCGTTTGGGCGTCGAGGCCGACGACAAAGCCATCCTGGCGGAGAAGCCCGACATCATCGTGCTCGCCACGGGCGGCCGTGCGTTCTCCGACCAGGGCGCACAGTGGGGTGTGGCCGAAGGGCTGGCGGTCAGTTCGTGGGACATCCTCTCCGGGCGAGTCGAACCGAAGCAGAACGTGCTCGTCTACGACGGCGTCAGCACACATGCTGGCGCGGGCGTGGCCGATTTCATTTCGAGCCGCGGCTCGAAGGTCGAGATCGTCACCCCCGACGTGAAAGTTGCCGACGATTGCGGCGGCACGACTTTCCCGATCTTCTATCGGCGACTCTACGCTCAGGGCGTGATCCATACGCCGAACTATTGGCTCGACCGCGTCTACGAGGACGACGGCAAGAAGATCGCCGTGCTGCGCAACGAGTACACGGAAGAGCAGGAAGAGCGCGCCGTCGATCAAGTCGTGATCGAAAACGGTAGCACTCCTAACGATTCGCTCTATTGGAAGCTCAAGCCGGAGTCGCTCAATCGCGGGCAAATCGATGTGCACAAGCTCTTTGCCGCCGAGCCGCAGCCTTGCTTGTCCGAGGAATTGGGCAATGGCCGGTTCCTGTTGTTCCGCGTGGGAGATTGCATTTCGATGCACAACATTCACGGCGCAATCTACGACTCGCTGCGGCTTTGCAAGGACTTCTGATCATGAGCCCGGCATTTCTCATCACCGTGCTGCTTTGGCTGTCGGTCGGCGGGCTCGTCTTCGCCGTCGCCAAACGTTCGGCGTACTGGCGTCTCGGGCGAGCCACGACGCCTGGCGCGTTCGGTGTTTCGAACCTGTTCGCCATTCCCAAGCGCTATTTCGTCGATCTGCATCATGTCGTCGCGCGTGACCCGTATATCGCGAAGACCCACGTCGCCACGGCCGGAGGCGCGATCGCCGCGCTGGCGCTCGTGTTCGTCAACTATGGCCTCGCCATCTACTCGCCGTGGCTCGATAAGCTGATTTTCCTCGCGGCGCTCGCGATGCTGATCGGGGCGGTCTTCGTGTGGCGCCGTCGTCGAGCGAAGGACGTGCCGGCCCGGTTGTCGCGCGGCCCCTGGAACACGTTGCCCTGGCTGCTCGGCTCGTTTGCACTAGGTCTCGCGCTCTTTACGCTCGTGCCGGCCGCCGCGATGTCGCGGGGGTTCGCCGTGATTTGTGCGGTGCTGATCGGCGTCGGCGCATTTGCGATGACGATGGGCGCAGCCAAGGGCGGCCCGATGAAACACGCGATCGCCGGCTTGCTGCACCTGGCTTTCCATCCCCGCCAGGAACGCTTTGCCCAAACGCGGGAGTCGTACACCGGAAACGGCGAAGCAACGCCCCCGACCGCACTGAAGCTGCCCGATATCGAGCATCGCGACTATGGGGTCGAGAAACCGGTCGAGTTTCGCTGGAATCAATTGTTGAGCTTCGATGCGTGCGTGCAATGCGGCAAGTGCGAGGCAGCCTGCCCGGCCTTCGCCGCAGGCCAGCCGCTCAATCCGAAGAAGCTGATTCAAGACCTCGTCACCGGAATGGTGGGCGGCACCGATGCAACGTATGCGGGTAGCCCCACGCCCGGTATCGCGGTCGGGCGTCACGGCGGCCAGCCGAACGGCCCCATCGTCTCCGGCTTGATCGAAGCGGACACGATCTGGTCATGCACCACCTGCCGTGCATGCGTTCAAGAATGCCCGATGCTGATCGAGCATGTGGACGCCATCGTCGACATGCGACGCCATCGCACGTTGACCGAGGGCGACGTCCCGGGAAAGGCGCCCGAGGTGCTCGCCAATCTGCGCGAGACGGGGAGTGCGGGCGGCTACGACATCGCGGCGCGATATGACTGGGCGGTCGACCTGAACGCTCGCGTCGCACAACCGGGCGTAGCCGTCGATGTGTTGCTGATCGCCGGTGAAGGCGCCTTCGACATGCGGTACCAACGCACGCTGCGCGCGCTCGTCAAAGTGTTGAACAAGGCGGGAGTCGATTTCGCGGTGCTGGGCGGGGCCGAGGCCGACACGGGCGACGTCGCGCGCCGGTTGGGCGATGAAGCCACGTTTCAGCGCATGGCGAAACGGATGATGTCGACGCTGGGCGCGCTCAGCTTCAAGCGAATCGTGACGGCCGATCCGCACGTCATGCACAGTCTGCGCAACGAATACAGAGCGTTGGGCGCGCGCTATGAGGTTCAGCATCACACGAGCCTGGTCGCCGAGCTCGTGCAAGCGGGCCGCCTTTCACCGAAGGCCTCCGCCGCGTTGGCCGACAAGCGCATCACCTATCACGATCCGTGCTACCTGGGCCGCTACAACGGCGAAACGGAGGCGCCGCGCCGCCTGCTCAAATCGATCGGTATCAAGGTGATCGAGATGGAGCGCCACGGCATGCGCGGACGCTGCTGTGGCGGGGGCGGAGGCGCGCCGCTGACCGACATTCCGGGCAAGGCGCGGATTCCCGACATCCGCATGGCCGACGCCCGCGCGATCGGCGCGGAAGTGGTCGCCGTGGGGTGCCCGAACTGTACCGCGATGCTCGAAGGCGTGGTGGGTCCGCGGCCGGAAGTGCTCGACGTCGCCGAGCTCGTCGCCGCCGCGCTGGAGTGAGGCCATGAATAACGTCAAACGAATCGATCCGCGCCGGCCGTTCATCATCGCGCCATCGGGGCTCAAGCGCATCACGCTCGGTGCGGAACACATCGCGGGCGCCATGGACGAAGCGGCGCATGCCGCGTTGCATGGCGCCCATGCGCAGAAGGTGAAGCCGCGCCGCGTGCATGAAGCCGGCGCGCGCGCGCTGCTCGTCGCCGCGCACAGCGATCGCGGCGCGCTCGATGAGCACGCGCGGCAGGTGGTGGCCGCGGCGGCCATCGTGGCCGATGCGGCAACGGAAGTGATCTTGGTCGTGTTCGGGGAGTTGACGGACGATGCCGCCGCGCTCGGCGCGGATAGGATCGTCGAATTGCCTGAGTTGGCGCGGCCCGCATTCGCGCCCGATCGTGCACTCGCGGCGTTACGCGACTGCGTATCCGCGTTCGGGCCCGCGCATGTCCTATTGCCCGACAACGCCACAGGAGACGGCGATCTCGGCCGGCGTTACGCCGCGCGGGCCAAGGCCAGCATTGCGACGCACGTGGTCGAAATCGACGCCGAGCATGTCGGCTGCTATGTGCAGGCCGGCGCGTCGTTTGCGACGCGTGCGTGGCCCGACGTCATCCTGCTCGATCCCGAGGCCGTGGCGGTAAAGCTGCCGTTCGTCGGCGCCGGCGAACGCGTGGCGGCGCCGAGCACGGCCAACGCGCCGTCGGATGTGACGCGATATGTCGACCGAGGCACGACGCAACTCGACGCCGCACAAGTGGCGCTCGAGGAGGCCGATTTCATCGTTTCCGCCGGCAACGGCGTGACCGACATCGCCGCTTTCGAAGCACTCGCGAAAACGCTAGGTGCGGCGATCGGGGCGAGCCGAGTGGCGGTCGATAATGGCCACTTCACGCGCGACAAACAAGTCGGCGCGACGGGTAAGACCGTCAACGCGAGCGTCTATATCGCCTTCGGGATATCGGGCGCCGTTCAGCATCTGCAAGGGATCAAGGACTGCCGGCACGTCATCGCCGTCAATCTCGACGGCAGCGCACCGATCGTCAAGCGCGCCAATCTCACCGTGATCGCCGATGCGCAATCGACGATCGAGGCGCTGACGGGCCAGGTCGAGCGGGCCAAGCAAGCGAGTCATCTACCTGTGGTGCAGGCGAGCGGCAACGTTCGTGAAGGGGTCGCGGCATGAATACGATAGAGAAGCTGGATCGGATCGCCGTACTGGTTTCGGTGGGGCGCCACCGCGTGAGCGGGGTCTCGTGCTACAGCCGCAACGACGCCGCCGCGCTCGAAATCGCCCGCACGCTAGCGCAGAAACACGGCGCTCGGCTAGAGGTGCTGCATGCCGGGGACGCATCGAATTTGGCGTTGACGGACTATCTGGCATTGGGCGCGTCGCGCATCGACGTATTGGCCTGCAGCGATACCGACGACGCGGCGCTGCTGCTGGCGCGGCACTTGCGGGGCGTCCCGCTGGTCCTGACGGGCACCCGCGCGGAAGGCGCCTACGATACGGGCATGCTTCCGTATCGGTTGGCTGATGCCCTGGGATATGCGCTGGTCGAATCGGCGCTAGACGTTGCCGTTCAACGAGACGCCGTAGCGATCACGCAGTTCCTGCCGAAGGGCTTTCGTCGCAGCATCGAAGCGAGCCTGCCCGCCGTCGTCGCGGTCCATCCGCAGGCGGCCGTGACGCCGCGCTATGCGTATGCGCGCGCGGCGGCCGGCGCGATCGAGTCGCATCTCGAACCCGCTTTGGCCGACAGCGACGCGCACGCGTGGCGAATCGGGCCGGCGCAGCGCAAACCGATCAAGCTCGCCGCAGCTGAAAAGCGTTCCGGGCATGCGCGCATGTTGACGGCCACGACGACGGAAAGCCGTGGCGGAAACGTCGTAATTGAGGGGACTTCGGTCGAAAAAGCACAAGTGATCCTCAGTTATTTGCGAGAGCATCGACTCGTCGATTATTGAATCGAAAGGCCGCCCGGCCTCGAAGACACGAACTTAGCGACAAGCACTTGTACAGCAAGTCAAAAGCATCCGGAGCAGACATGACCGTATCCGCAGACATTCGCGCGCTCATCGAACGGCGCAAAAAAGGCTACAGCCTCGAAGCCCCGTTTTACCGTAGCGAAGAAATTTTCGCGCTCGATATGGAAGCGATTTTTCGCAAGCACTGGATTCATGTAGCGGTCGAACCCGATATCCCCGAGCCTGGTGACTACGTGACCGTCGAGCTGGCTGGCGAATCGGTGCTGATCGTGCGTGACGACGACATGTCGATCCGCGCATTCCACAACGTTTGCCGCCACCGCGGCGCGCGCCTGTGCAACGAAGAACGCGGCACGGTCGGCAACATCGTCTGTCCCTATCACAGTTGGACCTACAACCTGAGCGGCGCGCTGATGTTCGCCGAGCACATGGGCGAGAAGTTCGACCGCTGCAAGCACAGCCTGAAGTCGGTCCACGTGGAGAGTTTGGGCGGCTTGATCTTCATTTGCCTGGCTCCGGAGCCCCCCACCGATTTTTCGGTCATGCGCGCCGCGATGGAGCCGTACCTGCTGCCCCATGACCTTCCCAACTGCAAGATCGCGGCGCAAGTGGACATCATCGAGGAAGGCAATTGGAAGCTGACGATGGAGAACAATCGCGAGTGCTATCACTGCGTCGCGAACCATCCTGAGTTGACCGTCTCGCTCTATGAATACGGCTTCGGCTATCAACCGTCGCCGGCCAATGCCGAAGGTATGGCCGCATTTCAGCGCACCTGCGTCGAGCGCGCGGCCCAGTGGGAAGCGATGAGTCTGCCGTCGGTCGAAATCGAGCGGCTGAGCGATGTCACCGGTTTTCGCACCCAGCGCTTACCGCTCGATCGAAGCGGCGAATCGCAAACGCTCGATGCGAAAGTCGCCTCCAAAAAGCTGCTGGGCGAATTCAAGCGCGCCGATTTGGGCGGCCTGTCGTTCTGGACCCAGCCGAATTCGTGGCACCACTTCATGAGCGATCACATCGTCACCTTTTCGGTGATCCCGCTCTCGGCCGGAAAAACGCTCGTGCGTACGAAGTGGATGGTGCATAAGGATGCGGTCGAGGGTGTCGATTACGACGTCCCGAACCTGACGGCGGTGTGGAATGCGACCAACGCGCAAGACCGTACGCTGGTCGAATTCTCGCAGCGCGGCGCGGGCAGCAGCGCCTATGAGCCGGGTCCGTACTCGCCGTTCACGGAGGGGCTCGTCGAAAAATTCTGCGATTGGTATATCGGCCGCCTCGGCGCTCACGTCGGCGCCTAACGATCGGTCGGTCAGCAAGTGACGAGGCATAGCATGATGCGAGACGCGCAAACCTTAGAGCCGCAAGAAGGACGCCTCGCGCGCCCCGCATTCTGGCGCGCGCTCGGCGCGCCGTGGAGCAGCGACGACGAGGAAACGCTCGTCTGCTGCCAAGTGCGGCAGGAAACGCACGACGTGAAGAGCTTTTTCTTCATGTCGCGCGAGGGAAAGACCTTCTCGTTCGAGCCGGGGCAGTTCATCACGCTGGAACTGGAAATCGACGGCGAGACGATCAATCGCTGCTATACGATCTCGTCGGCTCCGACTCGCCCGCACACGATTTCGATCACGGTCAAGCGCGTGCCGGGCGGCAAGGTATCGAATTGGCTGCACGAGAACCTGCGCGCCGGCGACGCCGTGCGGGTGTTGGGGCCGGCCGGCGAATTCACGTGCGCGCGCCATCCCGCGGGCAAGTACCTGTTCTTATCCGCGGGCTCGGGCATCACGCCGCTGATGTCGATGAGCCGCTCTCACCATGAGCTCGGCGAAGATCGCGATATCGTTTTTATCCATAGCGCGCGTACGCCCGACGACATCATTTTCGCGCGCGAGCTCGATCTCATCGCGTCGAATCAGCAGCGTTTCCGGACGTCCTTTGTCTGCGAGCGCATTGGCCAGCGGACGAATTGGCCTGGCGTCACCGGCTTCCTGACGTTGCCTTTGCTTCGTTTGATCGCGCCGGATTTCATGGAACGCGAGATTTTCACGTGCGGTCCGGCGCCTTACATGAAGGCGGTGCGCGACCTGCTCGATGAAGCGGGCTTCGATCGCGCGCGTTACCACGAGGAAAGCTTCTCTTTCGATTCCCTTTCGCCTGCCGAGCAGGCCGCGGCCAGCGAAGGCGCGAGCGCGCCGGTGGAGGGCGAGGCTGCATCCGGCGAGACCCGATATGCCGTGACCTTCGCCAAGACTCACCGCGACATCGAGTGCGCCGCGAACGAACACGTGCTCGACGCCGCCAAGCGGGCGGGCTTGCGCCTGCCGTCGTCGTGCACGCAGGGCATGTGCGGGACGTGCAAGGTGAAACTGGTCTCGGGGCAGGTCGACATGCGCCACAACGGCGGCATCCGTCAGCGCGAGATCGATCAAGGGATGGTATTGCTTTGCTGCAGCAAACCGCTCAGCGATCTAGTCGTCGACAAATAGCGACATCCGGCGGTCGCTTGCGTGCAAACGCATGTCGGAAAACGCACTCACCGACGATTTTTGGCTATTCAATCTAAAGCCTGTATCACCCGCGCCGCGGATGGACGACCAGGAGAGACCACTATGAAACTGCTTCAACGATTGCTGCTGAGCGCCGCATTGGGCGCGGCGCTAGCGAGTGCGGCGCCGGCGTTTGCCGACGGTAAGCCGACCATCAAGATCGGTTACGTCGAAGGATGGGACGATAGCGTGGCGACGTCCAATGTCGCTGCGCAGGTCATCGAAAAGAAGCTCGGCTACCCGGTCAAGCTCGTGCCCGTAGCGGCCGGCGTGATGTGGGGCGGAGTGGCGCGCGGCGATCTCGACGCCACGCTGTCGGCTTGGCTGCCGGCCACGCACGGCGCGTATTGGGAGCAATACAAATCGAAGGTCGAGGACGTCGGCGCCAACTTCACTGACGCCAAAATCGGCTTGGTGGTGCCGGTCGACGTCAAAGCGACGACGATCGCCGATCTCGAGGCCCAAAAGAGCGATTTCAGCGGACGGATCGTGGGTATCGATGCGGGCGCGGGCGTGATGAAGAAAGCGGACGATGCGATCAAGGCATACAACCTCAGCTATCAATTGATGCCGAGCTCGGGCAGCGCGATGACGGCCGAGTTGGCACGCGATATCCATGCGAACAAGCCGATCGTCGTGACGGGCTGGGCGCCGCATTGGATGTTCGCCAAATGGAAGCTCAAGTTCCTGGAAGATCCGAAGAAGGTGTTCGGCGGCGCGGAGCATGTGGACAGCGTGATCAACCCCGAACTCGACAAAAAGGCGCCGCAGGTGGTCGAGTTCTTGAAGAAGTTCCAGTGGAAACCGGGTGAGATCGACAGCGTGATGCTCGCGGCGCAGAACGGCACGAAGCCGGAAGAAGCGGCCAAGGCATGGGTGTCGGCTCACCCCGATCGCGTCGCCAGCTGGGTGGCGGACGTTAAGTAATCCTAAGAATTGAGTGTCCCTGTACGGGGTACGTGGCCTTGAGGCCGCCGTACCCCGTTTTTTTATCGCTGGATCGAGGTTCGAGTTACTGCGTTATTGCATTATTGCAAAACGACCGTGCGCTCGCCGTTGATGAATACGCGCCGCTCGATGAAAGCCTTCACCGCTCGCGCAAGCGTGATGCATTCGACGTCGCGCCCCACTGCCAGCAGCCGCTCGGGACTATGCGAATGATCGACGCGCTCGACCACTTGCTCGATGATCGGCCCTTCGTCCAGGTCGTCCGTGACGAAATGCGCCGTCGCCCCGATAAGCTTCACCCCGCGGGCGTGCGCTTGGTGATAGGGCTTTGCGCCCTTGAAGCCGGGCAGAAACGAGTGATGGATATTGATCGCGCGGCCCGCCAGCGTGCGGCTCGTCGCTTCAGACAGAATCTGCATATATCGGGCGAGCACCATCAGCTCGGCGCCCGTCGTATCGAACAGATCGAGTAGCCGCGCTTCCTGCCGCGCTTTCGTGTCGGCGGTCAACGGCAAATAGTGAAACGGCAGCCCGTGCTGAACGGCCATCGGCTCGAGCGTCGTATGATTCGACGCAATGCCGACGATGTCCATCTTCAATTCGCCCATGCGCCAACGAAATAGCAAATCGGCCAGACAGTGCTCGAGTTTCGATACCATCAGCAGCACCTTGGGCCGCACATTCGCATCGTGAATCGCCCACGTCATATCGAATGAAGCGGCAGTCGGCGTGAATTCGGCTTTGAGCGCCTTCAGATCCAGCGGCGCATTCTGTCCGCGCGCGCCGTGAAAGACGCAGCGCATGAAGAAGCGCTCGCTGAGATCGTCGTCGAAAACCGACAACTCGTCGATATAGCCGCCGTGTTTGTCGAGCAGCGCGACAACGGCCGCGACTTGGCCCGCTGCGCTCGGGCAAGCGAGCGTCAGTATGAATTGATGAGAACGGTCAGGTGTGGACATAGGAATAGCCCTGGTCTCCATGAGAAAGCGCGCGATACCCGTATGCGTACCTTCGCGCGGCATATGCCAGTAGAGCAGGGCGCGCTTCGCGACGATAGAACCGAATCGCCGTGGCGATGGTATCCGGGCGTCAGTGCGCGCTCAACGGCAGTTGGAACCGAGACACCGCCTCGCCGAGGCGCCGGCTCTGATCTTCGAGCGACACGGCAGTTGCCGACGCCTCCTCGGCCAACGCCGCATTGCGTTGCATCGCTTGCTCCATGTGCGAGACCGACGCATTGACTTGCTCGATGCCGATCGACTGCTGCTCCGAGGCGAGGCTGATCTCGGCGATGATGGTGCGCACGCGATCGACGGCGTCGGTAAGTTCGGTCATCGTCGCGCCGGCCTCGCCGACGAGCGCGCTGCCGCTGTCCACGCGCAGCGTCGAATCGCCGATCAGCGCTTTGATCTCCTTCGCGGCCGCTGCGGAGCGCTGCGCCAAGTTGCGCACTTCGGAGGCGACGACCGCGAAGCCGCGTCCGTTTTCTCCTGCGCGCGCCGCTTCGACCGCTGCGTTGAGCGCGAGAATGTTCGTTTGAAACGCGATGCCTTCGATCACGCCGACGATACCGGCGATCTGCGTCGAGCTAGCCGAAATCGCATTCATCGTAGAGACGACACGCGCCATGGCGTCGCCTCCCTTTATGGCAATTTCGGCCGCGTTGCCCGCGTAGGCGCGCGCGCTGCGCGCATTGTCGGCCGTTTGCCGCACGGTGGCGGTCAATTGCTCGATGCTGGCCGCCGCTTGTTCCAGCGATGACGCTTGTTCTTCGGTGCGATCCGACAACTCCATGTTGCCGTGGGCGATCGTGCGCACGTCGCCTGCAATGGCTTCGGCGCCGGCGCGCACTTGGCCCACCGTTTGCGCCAATCCGGTTTGCATTTGGCCGAGGCGGGCGAGCAAATGCCCCATTTCGTTGGCGCGTTCGACGATGACGTCGTGGGTCAGATCGCCTAGGGCGATCCGATCGAAGTGTTCGACGGCCGAATTGACCGGTGTAACGATGGCGCGAGCCAGCCTTCGTTGCATGAGCAAACCGAGTATCAGCGCGATCGCGGCGGCTGCGCCAAGCACCCACAACGCGCGATGAAAACGCGCGTCGGCTTGCTCGAAACGCGATTTCTGTCGAGCCAATTGCACGTCTTCCAATGCCGTCATCGCGTCTTGATAGTCCGCGAACAATGCGGGCGACGCCTCGCGCTGCGTCGCGAGGAAATCGACCATGTTGTCGCTGTCCAATTGCGACAGCGCCTTTTGGAAGGTCTGCGTCAACAGCGTTTGGCGGCGTGCAAGCAATGCTTCCAGAATCTTTTGCTCGGCCGCGTCGGGCGCATGCCCGTGCTGGTAGGCGGCGAGTTCCTCATTGCTTTGTGCGAGCAATTGATGAAGGCGGGCAATCTGCTTTTGCGCAGGCTGACCCGCGCTGATCAATTGTTCGACTTCGCTCGATCCGCCGCGCAACATGAGCAGCCGTTCGGAGCTCGTTTTCAAGTGCAGCAGAGAGGCCGTATCGTCGCGATACATGGCGGCAAGATCCTCTCGGCCGGCGTAAAGCAGGGCGAGCGCGCCCCCGATGACGAGCATCAGCAACGCCGTGTAACCGGCTATGGTGGCGGCAAGGCCGCCTCGAATCGAAAGCGATTTGAACATGGCGATACTCGCGTGCGGGCGTTCAGGAAAGCGCAAGGAACAGCGCCTACCGCAGGAATATCGGCACCCCAGCTGCGCGCCTATTGTCGATAGGCGACAGCGGCATGATCAATTACGACAAGGACGCGAAGCGGATGCGGCGCGAACGGTGCGAGCAAGACGATGGCGAGCAGGGCAAACGCTTGATCGCCTATGGCGAAAATTCGCCGTAAATCGACGATTGCTGTCAACTACTGAAAACAGTAGTGAAAACCGTCAGATCAATTGGAATTAATCCTCGACCGTGGCAAGAAATGCCTCGACCGAGATCATTGCGCCCGCATTCGCCGGCGCCGGACGTTCGGCTGGGCGAAACACGGCATCGCCGCGGCGAATCGCCCGGCGAGAGACCACGCACGTTCCCGACGAATTGGCCGAACGGCGCCGCCACCGCTGCTCACCGTAGTGACAGCGGCCCGGCTCGACCCAGCGAATGATCAGTGTGGTATCGGATTGTTCGAGTATTTCGATTTGGACGCGGCTAGCGTCTATGGCGCAAGACTTTTTTGTCCTCATAGCGGCTCCTGGCATCGAGCCCCCTAAATGTATTCGGGTCCGGGCTCAACCGCTATCGTTATATCCGTAGAAACACCATTCTTAAAACGGAAACAATCAAAGCGCCGCTACGCTAATTTGCACACTTTTATGCACACGATATCGCAACGGCGTTGTTTCGCGACAACTAATGCGCCGGCCGCCGATATTAGGCCTCGGTATCCGGTGGCATGCGTTCGGTCAAAAGCGGGAGGGGCTATAGGGCCGAGGATCGGTAAATGGCGTTTCCCCCATCATCATTTCGGCAAGCAGCTTGCCGGTGACAGGACCCAACGTCAGCCCGTGATGCGCGTGGCCGAAGGCGAACCACAGCCCGCGATGGTGCTCGGCTTTGCCGATCACCGGCCGCATATCGGGCATGCAAGGGCGCAGCCCGAGCCAAGGCTGGGCATCGAGGCGTCGGCCGAGCCCGAATGCCGGGCGCGCGTATGCTTCGGCGCGGGCAAGTTGCACGCCCGTGGGCGGAGCCTCGCGCGCCGCGATTTCGACGCCCGTGGTCAGGCGCAGCCCTTGTTGCATCGGTGCAATCACATAACCTTGTTCGCGATCGAGAACCGGCCGGCCGAGCGGCGCGGCGCTGGTCGCTTCGTAGTGCATGTGGTACCCGCGTTTGGCGCGCAGCGGGATGCGATAGCCCAGCGGGGCGAAAACGGTATCGGACCAAGGGCCGAGGGCCACGACGACCTCGCGCGCGGTGATCGGGCCGCTCGTCGTCTGCACGATCCAGCCGTCGCCTTCCACGCGCGCGGTGGCGGCGTCACCGGTCAATACACGGCCGCCGGCGCTTTGGAATAAACCGGCATAGGCCTTGGTGAGCGCGCCGGGGTTCGTCACGCGCGTCGGATCTTTCCAATGCAGGCCGCCGCAGAAGACGCCCGAGAGCGCCGGCTCCCGGCCGTGCAGCGCCGCGGCGTCCAGCGTATCGAGGTGCAAGCCTTGCGCGTCGGCGATCTGCTGCGCTCGCTCGGCGGCGACGGCGAACTCGCTGGGCGTTCGAAACGCTTCGATCCATCCGCCGTCATGAACGAGGGCGCGTGCATCGGCGCCCGCCCGCGCAATCAGCGCCTCGTGTTCGTCTACGCATGCGCGGATCAGCGGCAGCATGTCGCGCGCGGCCGCGGCCAAGCGGTGCGGCGCCGACTCGTACCAATATCGTGCGAGCCAGGGCAAGAATGACGGCAGCCCCTTGTAGTCCCAATAGAGATCGGTAGAGCGATTGCGCGCGTACCGAGCGAGGGTGCTCAAACTGCGCGGGAAAGCGTAAGGGACCACTGCCGAGCGTTCGATCAGCCCGGCGTTGCCGAAACTCGTTCCTTCTCCGGGGGCGCGGCGATCGACGAGCGCGACGCGGCGCGAGCGATCCTGCAGATGAATGGCGCAAGACACGCCGACGATGCCTGCGCCGAGAACGACGACGTCGAAATCCATGGGGTGGCGTCCGTGTTTATCGATGGGATTCAAAAGCGGCGTGCGCCGCGCCGGCTTTGCGAAGCATGCGCCGGCCGGGTCGGTTCGGCGTCGGGTGCGGCAATGACGAGATCGGTAGCGGCTATCGCAATGCAGGGCAAGATCCATCCCTCGCCCTGTTCCTCGCGGCTCACGCCGGGCCAATCGATTCGATAGCTGACCTCTCCCGACACGAGCTTGCACAAGCACGTGCGACAGGTTCCGTTGCGGCATGAGCGCGGCAGCCGTACCCCGGCGCAGGCGGCCGCCTCGAGCAGCGTAAGAGAGGCGGGCGCTTCGAAGCGGTAGCCCTGCGGGTCGATGCGAACGATGGGGACGCGAGTAGCAGACGATGCGGTCATGGGCCGGGCGAACGGGAAAGCGCGAAACGGTACGAGTTGCCTTGTCGGAAGGCGGACCCGCCCCGGGATTTCATCAGAAACGAAAGGAAAACGAAAGTGGCGGAAGCGTCGAATGCAAATGCCATGCCGTTTTGTTGGATCAATGGCCGATTTCGCCAGATTGGCAAGGAAAACTTGCTCGTCTGCATAAAAGTCCTAGAGTGTATTCAATCGGCGTGGATGTCGCTATGTCCCTGCCGGCAGCCCGCGCTTCCAGCAAGAAGGAAGCACCTCCCACCGGCGCGGTTATCGGCGTGTTTTCGTCACGGCAAAGGCGAATCCCATGCAGATCAGTTTTCCCAAAGAAGCCCCCGAGTATTCGGGGCGTGAGTTGATCGTGGCGTTTCCCGCGGTGGTAAACGGGGAGCGGATTTGGTGCAGCATCACGGCGGAAGCGCTCGAAGACCATTTCGGCGCGGCGTCCCCGCGACTCGAAGATATGGTCGGCGCCTTCGACGCGCATCGTCAGCGGATCGAAGCGGCCACGCGCAGATTGCTTTCGGAGACGGGCGGGCAGTGCGCGAGGCTGCGCAGCGGCTACGTCCGCTTTTACGAAGCCAACGCTCGCGCCTGAACGCCGGTTTGTGCTTATCGGCGGTGCACCTGCGCCACACCCTCGCCACGCCGGCGCTCGCCGCGTCGCGGCGGCCTCGTTGCGCGTGCCGCCCGCGGGCGGCGCTCCCCGGTCACTCCGAGCCTAAGTAAAAGAAACGGAACAGGAAGATGGCGGCGATGATCCAGACTACCGCCTTCACCTGCCGAGCGCGACCCGTCAGCAGCTTGAGACCCGCATAGGTGATGAACCCGAAAGCCACGCCATTGGCGATGGAATAGGTAAACGGCATCATGAGGGCGGTGAGGGCCGCGGGCACGACCTCGGTGGCATCGTCCCAAGGCAAATCGGCCAATTCGCGCAACATGAGGCAGGAAACATAGAGTAGCGCGGGCGCGGTGGCATAGCCGGGCACGACGCCGGCCAGGGGCGCAAAGAACAGGCACGCCAGAAACAATACTGCGACGGTGATCGCTGTGACCCCCGTGCGCCCGCCGGCTTGCACGCCGGAGGCGCTTTCGATATAGGCCGTCGTGGAGGAGGTGCCGAGCAGCGAGCCGGCGACGATAGCCGTGCTGTCGGCAAGCAGCGCCTTGTTCAAACGGTCCATCTTCCCTTGCACGAGCAGCCCGGCGCGATTGGCCACGCCCATGAGCGTGCCGGTTGCATCGAACAGTTCGACGAGGAAAAACACGAGCACCACGTTGATGATGCCGGTGGACAGCGCGGCGCGCACGTCCAGATGCAAGAGCGTGGGGCCGATCGACGGCGGCGTCGACATGACGCCGTGAAACTCATTGCCGCCAAAGAAGAACGAGAGCACGGTCACGCCGAGAATCCCGATCAAGATCGCGCCGCGCACGCGCAGGAAATCGAGCGTCACGATGGCGAAGAAGCCGATCGTCGCGAGAATCGCGGCAGGCTTGTGCAGATCGCCGAGCGTGACGAGGGTGGCCGGGTTGCCGACGACGATGCCGGCCGTCTTCAGCGAAATGATCGCGAGGAAGAGCCCGATGCCGCCGGTTATGGCGACGCGGATCGAGCGCGGTATGCCATTGACGATCACCTCGCGCACGCGAAACAGCGTCACGATCAGAAATAGACATCCGGAAATGAACACGGCGCCGAGCGCCGCTTGCCAAGTGAAGCCCATGCCCTTGACGACCGTATACGCGAAATAGGCGTTCAGTCCCATGCCTGGTGCGCAGGCGATCGGGTAATTCGCGTAGAGGCCCATGATCAACGTCGCAATGGCGGCGACGAGGCACGTGGCGACGAAGACGGCGTCTTTGGGCATCCCCGCATCGCCGAGAATGGCTGGGTTGACGAAGATGATGTAGGCCATCGTCAGAAAGGTCGTGACGCCGGCCAAGATCTCGGTGCGCAGGTCGGTGCCTGCCTCTGCGAAGCCGAAGTAGCGTCTTGCCGATTCCAGCAACGAAAAGGCTTTGGCTTGTTCCATGGGCGCGTGTCTCCTGTCGTATGTTGCGCGTAGCTGAAAAATCAGCCGCACAGTGTAATGGCGATTATTGGCGCAGGCCAGCCGCGGCATGCACGTCGCATGCCGCATGGCGCCCGAGGAGGCGTGGCGAGGGCTCAGCGGCGATTGAGCAGGGTGGAGAGCAGGTCGATCGGAAGCGGAAAGACGATGGTGGAATTCTTGTCGGCGGCGATCGTCGTCAGAGTCTGCAGGTAGCGCAGTTGCATGGCTTGCGGCTCGCGCGCAAGCGTTTGCGCCGCCTCCAACAGCTTTTGCGACGCTTGCAGCTCGCCGTCCGCATGGATGACTTTGGCGCGGCGCTCCCGTTCGGCTTCGGCCTGGCGCGCGATGGCGCGAATCATCGACTCGTTGATGTCGACGTGCTTGATCTCCACGTTCGACACCTTGATGCCCCAGGCGTCCGTTTGCGCGTCGAGGGTTTGCTGAATGTCGGCGTTCAGCTGCTCGCGCTCGGCCAGTAACGCATCGAGCTCATGCTTGCCGAGCACGGCGCGCAGCGTCGTTTGCGACAGTTGACTCGTCGCTTCGAAATATTTCGCGACTTGAATCACGGCCTTTTCCGGGTCGACGACGCGAAAGTACACGACCGCGTTGACCTTCACGGACACGTTGTCGCGCGTAATGACGTCTTGAGGCGGGACGTCGAAGACGATGGTGCGCAAATCCATGCGCACGGCCTGCTGGACGACCGGAATGATCAGGACGAGCCCCGGCCCTTTGACTTTCCAGAAACGCCCGAGCATGAACACGACGCCGCGTTCGTATTCGCGAAAAATGCGGATCGACGAAGCAATGACGACGAGGACGATCAAAAGCAGCAACGTGCCGAAGCTGTAGGTGAATCCGATCATGGCGACACTCCTTTTGGTAGTTCTTCTATGGGCACGACCGTGAGCGTCAGCCCCCGCCGGCCGGTGACGCGAACGCGTGCGCCCGGCGCGATCGGTGTCGGCGCGCATACGCGCCAGCGCTCACCGTGCACGCGGGCCCACCCGACGTTCTCGCTGCCGGGCTGGCCATCCGCCGGCGCCAGGGGGCCGTCGATGATCTCACCCAGACTGCCGATAAAGGCTTCGCTTCCGGTGACCACGGGCCGCCGTCGCGCGCGATAGGCGAAGTTCGAAACGAAAAAGACGAAAACCACCCCGACCGCGGAGATGGCTGCGATCAAGGAGAGCGGCACCCCATAGCCGGGCGCCTCGGTATCGATGAGCATCAGCGCTCCGGCGGCGAACGCCACGATGCCGCCGAAGCCGAGCGTGCCGAACGTCGGCAGGAACGCCTCCGCGATCAGGAAAGCGATGCCGAGCAAGATCAGCGCAAGGCCGGTATAGCTGATCGGGAGCAACTGCAATGCAAATAAACCGATCAAGAGGCAAATGGCGCCGGCAACGCCCGGCAGCACGAACCCTGGATTGGCGAATTCGAAAAAGAGGCCGTACATGCCGATGGTCAGCAAAATCAGCGCGACGTTCGGGTCCGTGACGACCGCCAGCACTTGGCTGCGCCAGTCGGGTTCGAGCGTGACGACGGCGGCGTGAGCCGTTGCCAGTACGTGCGGGCCGCTCTTGGTCTCTACCGTGCGGCCGTCGAGCTTGCCGAGCAGATCGGGCAGATCGCGAGCCGTGAGGTCGACGACGTGCTGTTCGAGCGCTTCGTTGGCAGATAGGCTGACGGCCTCGCGCACGGCGCGCTCGGCCCACTGGGCGTTGCGCCCGCGCAGCTGTGCGAGTCCACGAATGTAGGCGGCCGCGTCGTCGATCTGCTTGCGCGTCTCGGTCGATCGCGAATCGGTGGCGACTGGGGCGGAAGCGGCTCGGGTTCGGCCATCGGGCGCGTTCGGCGTCCCAGGCGCGGCGCCGCCCGGCCCGCCTAGCTGGATCGGCGTGGCCGCGCCCAGATTCGTGCCCGGGGCCATCGCCGCGATGTGGCTGGCATACACGATGTAGGTACCTGCGCTTGCCGCGCGAGCGCCGCCAGGCGCGATGAATGCGGCCACGGGCACGGACGAACCGAGTATGGCCTTGATGATCTGCCGCATGGAGGTATCGAGCCCGCCCGGCGTATCGAGTTCTATGACTGCAAGTTGCGCCCGCTGCGCCGCGGCTTTCGCGAGCGAGCGTGTGATGAAGTCGGCGCTGGCGGGACCGATGGCGCCGATCACAGGAATGACGACGACCCGGCTATCCGTGGCGCCGGGCCCGCTGACGGGCGCCGCCGCCCCGAGGCCGGCGCACACGCATACGTAGGCTAGAAGGGCAACGCAGGTCGCAAAGCGGCGAACGAGCCGTACGCGCGTGGCTAGCGGTGCTTCGAGCGCCGACGCAATCCTCGGCAACGGGTGGGTGTTCATCGTTTTCACTCGGCGCGGGGTGGCGCCGCCGCCGGCGGAACGGCTGCCCTAACGGTTAAAGATTAGGACGATTCCCGGGGCTTCGCTAACAGACGACGGTGCGAAACCGAGCGCAATCTGCTGGCGAGGGCGGTCGACGATCGACGCACCGCGAAGTGGCGGTTGCTCGCCGGGTGCGTCAAAAGGTCCGCCCGCCGCGCCGCGTTCGTCTCTGGGCCGGTATGATCGATCCTCTTTGTGTCGATGCACCGGTGGGAGGATGGCGTCGTGCATGTCGGTGAGCGTTTCAACAGCATTACCCATCTCGTGGGCACGGTCTTGTCGGTGGCCGGCCTCGCCGCCCTCGTGACCATGGGCGCCGTGGAGGGCGATGCGTACAAGGTGGTGAGCTTCAGCGTGTACGGCGCAATGCTGTGCGTGCTGTACGCCGTTTCGACGCTTTATCACAGCGTGCGCCGTCCACTGCTGAAAGCCGTTCTGCAGAAATGCGATCACGCCGCGATTTATTTGCTGATTGCCGGCAGCTACACGCCATTTACGCTCGTCACGCTGCGCGGGCCGTGGGGATGGTCTCTGTTCGGCGTGAGTTGGGGACTCGCTGCGCTGGGCATCGCGCAGGAACTGACGCTCGGGCGGCGCACCCGCAGCGTCTCGATGATGCTTTACGTGTTGATGGGATGGCTTGCGCTGGTGGCTTTCCGCCCGTTGATCCATGCGCTTCCCCCGGCTGGGACGGCGTGGCTCCTTGCCGGCGGCGTGATATACAGCGCCGGCATCTACTTTTTCATCAACGACGAGCGCATCCGGCACGGACACGGTATTTGGCACCTGTTCGTGCTCGGCGGCAGCTTGTGCCAATTCGTCAGCATCGCGGGATATGTGGCGTGACTGCCGGCCAGGATTTTCGTCGATCCACCAGCACTAGGCGCCCCCTTGCCAGCCATCGTTCCATCGATGGCTGGCAGAGAGGGGCCGATCTTGGCGATTGTTGCCGCGGGCGGCCTGTCCATCGAGCAGGCTGGCGCGCGTCGGTAGCCTCTCGCCGTTGCGCCAGATCCACCGCGCGAGACCTCGTGCTTTAGAAGATGGATCGTCCGGAATACGTTGTCAGCCATTCCAAAGCGAGTGTGCCGGCAAGCGAATTCCCATTGGCGTCGAGGCCCGGCGACCAGACGCAGACGGCCATTTCGCCGGGCAGCACGGCGACGATTCCGCCGCCGACGCCGCTTTTGGCCGGCAGGCCGACGCGAAAAACGAAGTCTCCGGCGGCATCATAGGTGCCGCAGGTCAGCATCAGCGCCGACAGGCGCTTGGCCGGGCTGGGATCCAATACTTGTTCTTGCGTCGCGGGCGACACGCCGCCATTGGCGAGGAACAGGGCCGCGCGCGCCAGTTCCACGCAATTCATTTCGATGGCGCACTGGCGGCAATAGGCGTCGACGACGGTTTCCGGGGGCATTTCCAGGTTGCCGAAGCTCGCAATGAAATGCGCCATCGCGCGATTGCGCTCGGCATGCTGCAGTTCGGACTGCGCGACGCGGGAGCTGTAATCGATATCCGGCGCACCGGACAGCCGCCGCACGAATTGCACGAGTGCGGTTTCGGCGCGCACGAAGCGTCGGCACAGCACATCGGTGACAACTAGCGCGCCGGCATTGATGAACGGATTGCGCGGCAGGCCGCGCTCGGTTTCGAGCTGCACGAGCGAATTGAACGCCGTGCCCGACGGCTCGCGCCCGACGCGTTGCCAGAGGGCGTCGCCGAGCAATTGAAAGGCGAGCGTGCAGGCGAAGAGCTTGGAGATGCTCTGAATGGAGAAGCGCTCGTGCGCATCGCCGACGGTAAAGACGTCCCCATCCAAGGTGACGACGGCCATGCCGAAGCGCTCGGCGGGCACCTTGGCGAGTTCGGGTATGTAATTGGCGATGCGGCCTTTCGTTCGCCATGGGGCGATATCACGATAGATCTGCTCGAGAAGGTGCGCGTAGTTCGGTTGCTGGCTCATTGAGTGGTTCGTTTCATAGGCCGATACATAGATCGATAGGCGCGAGAGGCCTCGCCGCGGCCTTTGCCCCTTGCTTGAACGGGGCGCGATGACTCGCGGAGCCCGTATGGAACCCGCAAGCGCACGGTGTCGTCAAGGGTTGCGGTGTGCGCCGGGCGGGCCCTCGTTGATAGGCTCGAAATGGCCGCCGCGTGCCGCTGCGAAATTTCGCTTGCGGCGCGTTCGGAACGCGCCTAGAATCACGCCCTTTCGCGCAGTCGATGCGACTGAGCGAAGGGAAGCGGGGCCTTGTGGCGAGTGGGTTTGCGCCGGGGTTGCAGGGGGCAGGTGCGGTGGCGGTTCGATAGCGTGAGCGCTAAAAAACAGTTGACGTGATGTGAAAGACTCTGCATAATCTCGTTTCTCTGCTGCTGACGCAGCAACGCAAGACAGGCGGTGCTAGAAAGGCTTCTTTCGGTGCTGGTTGGTTGAGCGACGCGATCTTTAAAAATTTACAGTCGATAAGTGTGGGCGCTTGATGGCGAACGCGAGGTTGGGTCTTCGGATCTGGCCGATAAG